>DATKPQ010000019.1:0-92041 GCA_035523995.1 Acetobacteraceae bacterium
CGAGCAAAGCAACGAGCCAGGTTCGGTCAATGCGCAAGCGACAGCGAATGGAGATGCGTCGACTTCCCACGACCCGAAATCCGCGCAAACGCCGCCGGAGTCCCGCCCGGTGCTGCAGGCGCCCCAAAAGGCTACGCGGAAGCGAAAGCTTCTGGCCGGTGTGCTCGGTGTTGCTGTTCTGGCGGTTCTCCTCGTGTTCGGCATCCCGTGGATCGAGGCCATGCTCAACACCGCCTCCACGGACGACGCCTACGTGAACGGGCACGTGACGTTTGTTGCGCCCCGCGTGGCGGGACAGATTTCCCGCGTTCTGGTGGACGACAACAACCGTGTTCGGAAGGGCGATCTCCTCGCCGAGTTGGACAAGGAGCCGTACCAGGTTGCGGTCTCCGAGAAGCAGGCAGCGGTCGATACGGCGAAAGCAGACCTGCAAGCAGCCACCGCGGCGGCGCGCGCGACCGAAGCGGAGGCGATGAGCCAACGCTGGAACCTGCAACACGCCGTGGAGGGTGTGGACAGCCAGGTCGCGCTCCTGCACGCGCGGGTCGCCGATATCAACAAGAGCAAGGCCGCGCTGGTGTTGGCGCGGCTTCAATTCGATCGGGCGCGGGAACTCGTCCCCCGGGGGGATACGCCGCAAGAGGTGCTCGACGAGCGGCAAGCGACGTTGACGACCGCCGGCGCGGAACTCGTCCAGACCTTGGCCGAAGTCTACCAGATACGCGTTTCGCTGGGGCTACCGGCGCAGCCTGACGGGGGCGGCAGTCTTGACCAGGTGCCGCCCGATCTCGACGAGACCTTTTCGTCCGTCCTCCAAGCGCAGGCGGAGCTCATTCAGAGTGCCGCCCAGCTCGGCGTCGTGCACTCGTTCGATCAGGGTCCGAAAGCGATGCTCGAACAGTTCTATAAACTGGGCGACGTCGATGCCACGTTCGCCCGGTACGCGGCCGATGCCCCAGAGGTCAAGCAGGCCGAGGCGAAACTCGAAGTCGCCAGGCGCGATCTCGCGCAGGCCGAACTGAATCTGCAGTACTGCGATATCACCGCAAAGATCGACGGCGTCGTCACGAGCCGCAACGTCAATCCGGGCAACTTTGTTCAGGTGGGCGAGAACCTGATGGCGGTTCGCTCGCTCCGCGAGATCTGGGTTGACGCCAACTTCAAGGAAACGCAGTTGCGCGACCTGCGCATCGGCCAGCAAGTCGATCTGCACGTCGACATGTACGGCGGTACGCATATCTTCAAGGGCCGGATCTCCGGCTTCACCGAGGGGACCGGATCGACCCTGGCATTGCTGCCGGCCGAGAACGCCACGGGCAACTTCATCAAGGTGGTCCAACGATTGCCTGTCCGGATCGATCTCGTCGATTACAACCCCGATAAAACACCTCTGTTCATCGGCACCTCGGTCGTTCCCGTCGTCTATATCAACAAACCGCCAACCGGACCCGATGCCGGGAAGTATCTCCAGGCCGATGTGCCCCAAACCTCTGTGCCGACGTCCCCGAGCCCTGGTCCGTCCGCCAGCGCGTCGGCCTCCGGGCGATGAGCGGGACAGCACTGTCGTCGACACCCCTGACTTCCCGGCCCCGTGCGGCTATAAACCCCTGGGTCGTCGCCGCCGTCGTTGTCGTGCCGACCTTCATGGAGGTACTCGACACCACGATCGCGGTCGTGGCGCTGCGTTATATCGCGGGCGGGCTGTCGGCCACGGTCGATGACGGCGAATGGGTCATCACCAGCTACCTGGCCGCCAACGCGATCATCCTGCCCATCACCGGCTGGCTGATCGCGCATCTTGGACGCCGCAACTATTTCCTGCTTTCGATCGCCGTATTCACCCTCGCATCAGGACTATGCGGCATGGCCACGAGCCTCGGCCAGCTGATCCTGTTTCGCGTGATCCAGGGCCTTGCCGGAGGCGGGCTGCAGCCGTCGAGCCAGGGCGTGCTGCTGGATGCCTTCCCCCCCGAGAGGCAAGGCATGGCCATGACGCTGTTCGGCCTGGCAGCGCTGATCGCGCCGATCGTCGGTCCGACGCTCGGAGGCTGGATCACCGACAGCTACTCCTGGCGGTGGGTGTTCTACATCAACGCCCCCGTCGGAATGCTGGCCCTGGGTGCGTGCGCCCTCACACTGCGCGATCCCGGTTACCTCGTGGCACAGCGCAAGGAGTTGCTGAAGAAACCGTTCAGCTTCGACGGCATTGGCCTGTCGCTGCTGGTCGTCGTCATCGTCTGTTGGGAGGTGACGCTCAGCAAGGGCCAGGAATGGGACTGGCTGGGCGACCCGTTCTGGCGGGTGCAAACACTGGTGTTGTTGTTTACCGTGGGCCTAGCCGGGCTGATCGTCTGGGAATTGCGCCATCCGACTCCGGTGGTCAATTTTCGTCCGTTGGGAGAGCGGAATTTCGCCGCCTGCTGTATCATCATCTTCTTCGCCTACGTGGTCCTGTATGCTTCCAGCACCGCGTTGCCCGCCTTGCTCCAGTCGCTGTTCGGCTACGACGCACTCAGCGCCGGGCTGGTCATGTCGCCGGCCGGCATCTTCGCCGTCATCACCATGCCGTTCGTGGGGAAAGTGCTCGGTCGTGGGACCGATGCGCGCTGGGTGATTGTCGCGGGTCTGCTGACCATGGCCGCGGGGAGCTACTGGATGTCCCAGATGAACCTGGACATTAGTCCGGGGCAGGTGGTCTGGCCGCGGGTGGTGCTAATCATCGGGATCGCGATGTGCTTCGCCCCGGCAAACATGGCGGCTTACCTTTATACCCCGCTCGCGCTGCGGGGGGCGGCGGTCGGGGTGTTGAGCCTCCTGCGCAACGAGGGCGGCAGCGTCGGGACCTCAATGGCGCAGACAATTCAGGAGCGGCGTGACCAATTTCACAGCCTCCGTCTTGGCGAATTTCTCGATCCCTTCAACGCGGCTGCGCATTCGTTCCTTGATCAGGCTTCCGAGCGGTTCCTGCAGCAGTTCGGCGATCCGGTCGCCGCGCGGCAAATGGCCTTGCAGGCGCTGGCAAACCTGCGCGAGCAACAGGCATCGTCGCTCGCGTACTTCGATGTGTTCTGGGTGTGCGCCGTTGTTATGGCCGTGCTTGTGTTCGCTGTGCTGGTGATGAAACGCTCCGTCGCGGAGAAAGGCGCTCGGATCGGATCCGAGTAAGGCAAGCGACGCACTGATTCCATCCGAGTGTCGTGATCCTGGCGGATGGCGGCGGCCCCACCTGTCATTGCGAGCGACGCGAAGCAATCTCCAATAAGCGATCGCACGTACTCACTGGCTGACCGTACCGCAGATTGAGCCAAACGGTCGGAAGGTTTTCCAATAACGGTGCTGGCCCGAGCGCAATAATAGGCTTGAGTTTGTCGGACTGCAAGCACCCTGGAACCAGCATCATGAGCATGATCACCACCAAAGATGGCGTTCAGATCTTCTACAAGGACTGGGGCCGTGGCCAACCGATCGTTTTCCATCACGGCTGGCCGCTCTGCTCCGACGACTGGGACGCCCAAATGTTGTTCTTTCTACAGAACGGCTATCGTGTTGTCGGATTCGACCGGCGCGGCCACGGACGCTCCAGCCAGGTATCCGATGGCCACGATATGGACCACTACGCAGCCGATGCGGCCGCTGTGGCAGATCACCTGGATCTCCGCAATGCCATCCATATCGGCCACTCCACCGGCGGCGGCGAAGTTGCCCGCTATGTCGCACGCCACGGCAAAGACAGGGTCGCAAAGGCGGTGCTGATGTCCGCGGTACCGCCGATTATGGTGAAGACATCGAGCAATCCAAACGGTCTGCCCATCGAGGTCTTTGACGGGCTACGCAAGAGCCTCGCCGCCAACCGCGCCCAGTTCTATCGGGATGTCGCGTCTGGCCCCTTCTATGGCTACAATCGCCCGGGAGCCACGCCGTCCGAGGGTGTCATCGGGAATTGGTGGCGCCAGGGCATGATTGGCGGCGCCAAGGCACAGTACGACGGAATCAAGGCGTTCTCTGAGACCAGCTTCACTGAGGATCTGCTAAGCATCGACGTACCGACGTTGGTCATGCACGGCGACGACGACCAGATCGTGCCCTACAAGGATGCCGCGTTGCTGTCGGTGAAGCTTCTCAAGCATGCGACCTTGAAGATCTATCCTGGATTCCCGCACGGCATGCTCACCACCCATGCTGACGTGATCAACCGGGATCTTCTCGCCTTCATCAAGGAATGAGGTCAAAGCGTACCGGCGACAGATACGCGGGCGGTTGGTCAGCCGCATGTTCCAAGCAGTACGGTTGTTCGCTCGACGAAGCCGTCGCCGCCAACCGGACCGCTGCTGACGCCGTATCCATGCGAACCGGCTTCGAGACGTCCGAACCGGTGAAGCAACATTCTACCCGGGGCCGAGAGGAGAGTCCTATGCCGGAGGAGAAAACCATATGGACCGGAATCAGGCGCGGATTGGCGCTCCGCTGCCCCAACTGTGGCAGGGGTCGTTTGTATGCCGGCTACCTGAGGATCCGGTCACCGTGTGAAGTCTGCGGCACGGACAACACTATGTACCCATCTGACGACTTCCCGCCCTACGTGACGATCCTCCTCTCCGGACATATTATCATCCCATCATTTATCGTGACTGACAATGCCTACGCGCTGCCGTTTTGGATAGAAGGCGCGATCTTTCTGCCGATAACGCTGATACTATGTTTGCTGATGCTGCCCGTCACGAAAGGGGCCACTGTCGGATTGTGCTGGGCCACCGACCTGACCCGGCAGGATGCCGTAAAATAGGCACTGAACCTACAACGAACGACCAGATCCATCGCGGTAAAGCTGTCGCGGTCCCGGTGCGGCGAGCAATTCACGCCGAAATCCATGCGGCGCAACGGGCAACCATTTTTCCACAAATGATTCGCGCCGCTTTGATCCAGATCAAAGCGAGCGGCGCAGCATGGCCGTATAAGTTGCGTTTATTCAACCGAGGTTCCCGTGCCAGCCTTACTCAAAGACCAGATGGTGAGCGCCACACAGCTGATGGGGCTCGCCCAGGATCACCGCAGCCAGGCGGAGCGTTCCGCGTCTTCGAAAGAACAAAACGAATTGCATCGCGTGGCCGACATATACACCGTCTTGGCAATGATAGACGTTCCAATCGAATTTCTCAAGCATTTCTGGTTGTGAAGGCGGCACGAATTTCAGGCCATACGCCGGCCGGGTCGTTTGAACGGCACCTTGGGTGAACCGCACGTAGACCAAGCGCGGCGCCGCGACCGGCTCAGCGCGACAGCGCCGGGCAATCTTGCGTCAGTAACGGGACCCCGCCGGAATCTTCATTCATTCGGCGCCAGGGTCATGTTCCGTCGGCGCCATGCATTCGGACTTAGGCCCACCACATCGCGAAACACGCGGCAATAATGCGCCTGATCGGCGAACCCGCACGCAAGTGCGATCTGCGACAGCGGCTCGTTCGACGTCAACATGAGCCGCTGAGCCCGTTCGACCCGCCGGCACCGGATGTAATGGCACACCGTCGTGCCGAACGTTGCCTTGAACGCATGCGAGAAATAGCTGGCACTCAGGCGGGCCTTGCTCGCGCAATCCTGCAACCGGATCGTAGAGCCGAGCGAAGCGTCGATGAATTCCTTTACCTTGCGTGTCTGCCACGGTGCCAGGCCGCGCAGATCGGAAGGTGTGGCCGCAGGTTTCTCGCCGGCCGGTGCATCGTCGGCGTAGCTCCGCAGCATCGCAGCCGCGACCTTGATCTGCGATTTCGCCTGAATTCGATCGTCGTCCCACATCCGCAAGGCAGCGTCGAGGAATCCGGTCACCACTGCCAGCGACGAATGTTCCGACGCCAGGTCGAAGGTGGATTGATTGTAGGAATGGATCTGCCCATACCCGTGGATCATTTGCGTGACACCCATGGCACTCATCCCTTTTGCGATGTTATAGTACGAACTGAACAGATGTGCGTTGCCCGCCGGCGCGCACATGCATTGGCCGCGACGTCAGACCGAAGCATCGACGGCAAGCCGCGCAAACTGTGAGCGCAGTCGTGGTACTACGAAGTCAACGAACGCCCGCACCTTGGGAACAGTGATGCGTCCCTCCGGCACGATAAGGTGCACCGGCAAGGGCGTGTACTCGTGCGATTTCAGCACGATCTCCAGCCGGCCATCGCGCACGAGATCCGCCACCTGATAAGAGTACAACCGCGTCACGCCGCGTCCTTCCATGGCCGACGCAATCGCCGCCCGCGTACTGTTCACGACAAAGCGCGGCGCCAGTGCCACGCTGCGCGGGATCGCCGAGCCCTCGGATGGTGGGAATTTCCACGACTCCAATCCGGCATCAGAGAAGGTGACGATGCGGTGCTTCGCCAGGTCGCCGGGCATCTCGATCGGTGGGGACTCGCGCAGGTAGGATGGCGACGCGACGATCACCTGGCGGACTTCGCCCACGCGTACGGCCACCATCGATGAGTCGGGCAGATGGCCAATTCGCAGCGCAGAGTCGACGCCTTCATCAATCAGGTTCACCGGCCGGTCCAGCACGAAAAGCTTGGCCGACACCGTTGGAAACGCGTCGAGAAAGTCGTCCAGGATCGGACGTAGCACGTCTTCGCCGGTTAATACCGGTGCGGTGACCACCAGCGTGCCGCTCGGCGACGACTTGGCGCTCGCCGCCAGCGTATCGGCCTCGTCGAGCGCGGTCAGCAGCCGCCGGCAGATATCGGCATAGCGCACACCGACATCGCTCAATTTGCTTGCGCGGGTCGAACGGTGCAGCAGCGGAACGCCGACGCGTCCTTCAAGAAATGCCATGGCGCGGCTCACGGCGGCCGGCGAGCGTCCAAGCTTGCGGCCCGCGGCAGCAAGACTGCCTTCGTCCAGAGCGGTGACGAACACCTTCATGGCGTCGATGCGATCCATCGATCCCTCCTCCAGGATGCTGATTGTCAGGAAAGCCGCAGCGGAGGGCGCCGGCGTGCGCCCTCTTGGTTCATTATTCGTGCTGTCGGGTTCCTCGGACGGGCTGGGCGATCGCACGGGTCCGGCGCGCAGCGACCTGCATTGGCCGGTCATGCTGGCAGGGACCGGCGAAGTCTCGCCGCATCTGCATCGGCGCGGCCAGCCGCACTGGTCCAGCAGCCGGAATCGTAGGGGCATCGATGTTGGTCATGGCCCACCTCCCGACCATGCAACTAGTCCAGGGGCCCGGGTGTAGTCCTTGTGCTAAACGTGAATCAGTGTGAAGAATTCAGCGGCACTGAGCGGATCTGAAAGCGCGCATACAAACAAGTATCTGCGGCGCAGAATGGTTGCTGCCGAGTCTGTTGATATTAGGGACAACAGATTGGCATTGGGACGCCGCAGCGCCGGGTTATTGCGGGTAGACCCGGCTCTGGTGGCAGGTGAAAAAACCTGAAGGCGTTTCTGGTTCCACTTACGTTCACGCCGTCGTGATCCGCACAGCGCTTGGCATCTATGCCTCCGGCTCCGCGTCAGGTGTCGGACGCGGCGATGGCCGCCGCTTCGGCTTTGCCCTTGCGCCATTTGCATCTTCGGGATCTGCTTCGCAGCCCACAGTCCCAACGCCCTCCATGGATTTCTTGAACCTGATCGGCCTTGAATCAGCGATCGCCCTTGGGTCGAAGTCGGAATCCAGCATCACCCCCCAGATCTTACGCATTTGCATGCCGATATTCCCGGCATCGTAGAGGGGAAACACCGCGGCCTCGCGCAAGAACTTTTCCATCGGGTGTACCCTGTCGAGCGAATTGACGCCCATAGCCTGCATCGCCCGAAAGACCGCATTGAACAAGGTTTCACCGCAGAACACTTTGGCCATCGCGCCCACGGCATGGCCTTCAGAATCGTACTGGTCCAGATAGTGCGCCGCCTTCCAGGAGAAGGCCCGGCAGGCCTCGATCTTCATCGCGACCTCGGCAAGCAGGTAGCCCACTGCCTGATGATGCAGGATCGGCGCGCTGCCGCCGGCTGTGTAGGTCTTTGCCCATTGCAGCACGTATTCGTAGGCCGAACGCGCCACCCCCACCGCGGCGATCGCGGCCACCGGACCGGACCACGTGAACGCCTTGGAGATCACCAGGTCGCCGTCGCCGATCGCGAATGCGTTCTCCTCGGGGACGCGACAGTTTTCAAACACGATCGCATTGTTCTGGCACAGCCGGTGGCCGAGCTTGGAGATTGGCTGCTGGTAGCGAACGCCCCGCGTTCCCCGAGGCACAATGATGGCGCTCAGTCCCGTCTTGCCGCCCTGCTTGGGTTCTGTGCGCACGATACAGACATTCACGTTCGCGCCCTTCAGATCCCAGCCGCCGGCATTGCACGGCCAGTACTTGGTACCGTCCAGGACATATTCGCCGCGCCCTCGGTCCAGCATGGCGGTCAGGCCGATCCCTGCCGGATGCTCGCCGGGGTGATCGAAATTGGCGGTTCCCCCCGGCGTTCCCGCTGGTTCGCTCACGGTCCACCCCGCGATATACTCGCCGCGCGGGTCGCTGGTGGCCTCTCCCAGCCATTTCCGCTTTTGCTCCTCCGTACCGAACCACGCCACCGGCATCAGCGCCAGGCCGTTCACCAAAAGAATGGTGGCGAAGCCGGGATCGACGGCGGTGATTTCCTCGGCAACAATCTGCAGATCGACGTTACTGACGCCGCCGCCGCCATACTGTTTGGGCAGGAAGCCCATGGCGAAGCCGAGCTTGTGGCATTCGATATAGGCGCCCTTGAGCATTTGAAAGGCTTTCTGGGTGTCGGGCTCCTCGTCTGCCGCTTTGACCAGCGGCTGAAGGATCTCGACAGCGAATTCCCTCGCGTTTCGCTGCAGCCGCTGCTGTGCGGTGGTCAGCGTGAAATCGATGGCCATGATCGCGTCAGCTCCCTGCAGCAAGCACCGGCTATTAGAGAAGCGTGAGTCACGCGCCTCATGTCACGCTCCCCATGTCATTGCGGGGAGCGCACCGACGAAGCAATCTTGATCGCGCAGGCGCACGGATCGACCGTGCGCTTTCCCGGAGGCGACTGCTTCGTCCGCTTCGCTCCCCGCAATGACATAGGGTCCATGACGTGAGGTCCATGACGTGGCGTCCATGACGTGGCGTCCATGGCATGGGGTCCATGGGTGGTGGCAACTAAGCCGGCGGGACGAACCGGAAGCGGCAGGCATCACCGTCACGCTGCATGCAGGCTTGTTGCTCGACTTCGGCGCCCATCAGTCCGGCGAGAAAGCCTACGTCGAAACGGCAGACCTCCGGGTAATCCTTCGACAGGTCATGATAGACGCAATTCTTGCACTCCACGCGCGGCAGCTTGTCGGCATCCTCGGGCGGGATGGTCCCGGCAATGAACCCGGTCTCGTTCATGATGGCAACGATCTCGGCGATCCGCTCGTTGCGGTTCTTGCCGATCAGGCGCGGGATCAGATTGCCGGACAGCTTCACCCCCAAATCGTACATATACTGTGACATTGCTTGCTCCCCCACTTGCTCGCGCAGGGTCTGGAGCATCAGCCTGGAGAACCAGGAGTACTGCTTGGGGAACAGGCTGTTGGTACCTTGCTCGGTCAGGACATAAACGTTCTGCGGCCGGCGGCCGGTCCTGCGCGGAATCCCTTTCCGGACATGCCCCTCCCGCTCGAGTGCCATCAGGTGCTGGTTGACCGCGGTCCGGCTCAGGCCGACAGCGGCGACCAATTCGTCCAAAGTCGCCCCGGCCTTGTGTTCCATAAGCTGGTTCAGGACGTCCTGCTGGCTGTTTCCCGTCGTCACCATCAATTGCTCTATCAATCCGGCCAAGCTCGGGACTGATTATAGCGCATTTATCTGTGGATTGCGCGTAAATTCCTCCGACGGGTGCCCCGCACCAATCGAGCCCGCCCGCACGGGCCATCTACGGCTCCCGGCGCCAGAGCACCCACCCCCAAAAGTGCCAGCCCGCCCCTCCGCAATTTCGCCATTGACCCGCGACGCCATTTTATCTATAAAAGCAGTCGAATTGGTGTAAACAAACGCCAGCCAGGGGGCCGAGGTGTCATCGCCATGACCAATCCATGCTCCGACGCGTCGCCGATCCCACTGCACCACTCATTGCGCCCGCAGCTCCCGCCAGGATCGCTCCAGGCAAATGCCGCGGCGGAAGCGCGACCGCTCTATGTGTCAGGCGATTGCGAAATCGACCCCTCCCGGCGGGAGCTGCGAATCGAAGGATCTGCCGTGCCGATTGGTGGTCGTGCCTTTGGCATCATCGAAATCCTGGCGGAGTCGGCCGGCGAACTTGTCACCAAGGACGAGCTGACCAACCGCATCTGGCAGGGCGCGACGGTCCTGGATAACACGCTTCAGGTCCATGTCGCCGCGCTCCGCAAGGCGCTTGGCAAGCATCGGGGACTCCTCAAAACCGAGTCCCAACGCGGCTATCGCTTGCTTGGCATTTGGACCATCCGCCATCACCGTCCGGTCGCGCCACCGTTCAGCTACCAGCCAATTCCGGTAATTCGCGAAGAATCCTCGGCGACCAATTTGCCCGCGATTCCCGGACGTCTCGTCGGCCGGGCCGCGGTTCTGCACCGATTGACCGACCTGATGTCCGCCTATCGCGTCGTGACGCTGACCGGGCCGGGCGGCATCGGAAAAACCGCGCTCGCCGTCAAAATCGGCCACCGCCTCCGCGTCGATTTCCCGGACGGCACCTGGCTGGTCGAACTCGCATCCCTGTCCGATCCGGCCCTCGTGCCCTCGGCGGTGGCACGCGCGGCCGGCCTCAAGCTCGGCGGCGAGCGGATTTCCGCCGAAACGGTTGCGCGCGCAATCGGCGACCGCAAGATCCTTTTGATCCTCGACAATTGCGAGCATGTCATCGAGGCGGCGGCCTCCCTCGCGGAACTGCTGGTGCGCCTCTGTCCGCGGACCACAATCCTGGCCACCAGCCGCGAATTGCTCCAGATCAACGGAGAGTACATCTGCCGCGTGCCGCCGCTCGACGTGCCGGCGCCCGGAAAGCAGGACCCAGACGAACTACTGGGGCACGCCGCAGTCGGCTTGTTTGTGTCCCGGGCCCAAAGCTTTGACGCCGACTTTACCGGCCGAAATCCGGACCTGCAGGCAATCGCCGCGATCTGCCGGCACCTGGACGGCATCCCGCTTGCCATCGAATTCGCCGCGGCCACGGCGGCCGCGCTTGGGGTTCGCCAGGTCGCTGATGGGCTGCGTGATCGCTTCACACTGCTGACCAGAGGCCGCCGGACTGCCGTCGCGCGGCACCGTACACTGCGCGCGACCCTGGATTGGAGCTACGAGTTGCTTCCAGGCCAGGAACAATTCGTGTTGCGCTGGTTGGCCGTGTTCCCTGCCGGCTTCACCCTGGATGCCGCCGCCGCCGTGATGCGCGAAAGCGGCCTCGATCGATCGGCTGTGGCAGACGCCATTGCCAGCCTCGTCGCCAAATCCTTGGTCACGCTCGACGAATCTGAACAATCCTCGCGCTGGCGGCTGCTGGAAACCATTCGTGCCTATGGATTGGAGAAGCTGGCACGGCACGGCGAGACCACGCGCGCAGCGCGGCACCATGCCGCGTATTTCCGCGACGTTTTTGCTCTCACCTCCGGGTTCCTCTCGCGGCAGTCGAGTGAGGACCTGGCCCGCCACGGCCGCGAGATCGATAACGTCCGTGCCGCGCTCGATTGGTGCTTTGCTGCCGACGGGGATGCCGCCATCGGCATCGATCTCACGGCCGCTTTCGCGCCGGTCTGGATGAACCTGTCGCTGATGGTCGAATGCTGCGACCGCTGTGAAGCCGCGCTATGCCACATTGCACCCGGCACATCGTCGCGTGCGCTGCAGCCCATGTGGCTGCGAATCGCGCTTGGGAGTTCGCTCATTGCCACGCTTGGGCCATCGGAACGGTCGCTGCAGGTCCTGATCGAGGCGTTGGAAACGGCAGACGCCCTGAATGACCCGGGCGCCCAGGCGCGTTCGCTCTCTGTTCTTGCGACCGCCTACACCTATCGCGGGGAGTACGCCGAGGCGCAAAACGCAGTGGAGCGGCTGCGCCAGGCCGCGACCCGGATCGGCGATCCCGCCCTGGTGGTCGTGGCCGATCGCTTGCTCGGGGTGACGCTGGTGACCGCCGGCCGCCTGCGCGACGGCCAGCAATCCCTGGAGCGCGTCCTGCATGCCCCCGATACGCCGCACGATATGCGGCGCTCGACCTGGCGCCACTCGGAACACCGCGCGATGGCGCGGGCGATGCTGGCCCGCGCATTGTGGCTGCAAGGCTTTACGGACCAGGCAGTCTCCCAGGCGCAGGCGAGCCTTGAGGACCTTCGCAGCACGGACCATCCGCTGTCGCTCTGCCGCGCCCTCTATTACGGCATATGCCGGATTGCCCCGATGACCGGGGACTTTGTAACGGCCGAGCGAGCGATATCACGGCTGATCGAGACGGCGACCGCCTTGAACGCACATTTCTGGGTGACGACGGGACATCTGCTGCAAGGCAAGCTGGCCGTCGAACGCGGCGAATTCGCCAACGGCCTGGCGATACTCCGCGCCGCCTTCGATACCTGCCGGCGCAGCGGATGGCGCATTTCCCATCAGGAGTTCCAGGCTGCTTTGGCCATCGCGCTCGCCGGTACCGGCCATGCCCCAGAGGCGCTCGGGACCCTGGATGCCGCGATTGCCGACGCCGGCGCGCACGAGAGCAGCCGGCTCTGGTATGTCCCGGAGGTGCTGCGCATCAAAGGCGAGATCGCGCTGCCCCCAGCCCCGGACGGATCTTTCCAGGTCGCCGAAACCTGCTTCTTGCAGGCGGCCGAGATGGCGGCCGGCCAAGGCGCATTGTTCTGGGAGCTGCGTATTGCCCTGAGCCTCGCCCGTGTGCGGGTGATGCAGGGGCGCGGCCCGGAGGCGCGGCAATTGCTTGAGCCGACCTACGGCCGCTTCACGGAGGGCTTCGACACGGCCGATCTGCACGCCGCCCGTGCGATGCTGGAGACGCACCCCCTCCCATAGTCGCACGACCTTTTCTTGCCGCCGCCGGTTTTCTGAAGAATCCTGACGAAAGGTGAATCATGGCGCGTCGGGATGAGTGGGGGCAGTGTTCAGCCGGTCTACGCGACTGTCGAATGCGAGATCGACCTCGCACGGCGTGAGCTTCGCATTCGCGGGACGCCGGTGCCTCTCGGCGGACGGGCCTTCGAAATCGTCGAGGTTCTGGCGCGATCTTCCGGCCAGCTCGTCACCAAGGACGAATTGATCGATCGCATCTGGCCCGGCACGGCAGTCCTGGAGAACACGCTTCAGGTTCACGCCACCGCCATCCGCAAAGCCCTCGGCCCCCATCGCGCGCTGCTGAAGACCGAGTCGGGACGCGGCTATCGCTTGCTCGGGGACTGGGTGGTCCGCCATCACGATTTGGCGAGGCCGCCGGCTCGCATCGTCCAGGTGCGCGAGCCGGCCAATCCACCGGACAGCAACTTTCCGGCTGGTGTCCCACTCGTGGGCCGGACCGGGGCGTTGCAGCAACTGCGCGACCTGGCGTCCGCCTATCGCGTGGTAACGCTGACCGGGCCAAGCGGCATCGGCAAGACCACGCTCGCCCTGGAAACGGCGCGAGCCGTGCTGGGCGAGTTCGCCGACGGTGGAAAGCTGGTGGAATTTGGATCGCTGTCGGACCCCGCTTTGGTGCCCTCGGCGGTGGCGCGCGCGCTGGAACTGAAGCCAACCGGCGAAGAGATTTCCGCGGCATCGGTCGCGCGAGCGGTCGGCGCCCGGAACCTGCTGTTGGTGTTGGATAATTGCGAGCATGTCATCGATGCGGCGGCGACCATGGCCGAGGCACTCGTGCGGCTGTGCCCGAACGTCACGATGCTCGCGACCAGCCGAGAGATTCTGCGAATCGAGGGCGAGTGTACCTATCGCGTTCCGCCGCTCGACGTGCCGGCAGTTGGAAACTGGGAACCCGGTCACATCCTGGGCTACAGCGCCGTGGAATTGTTCGTTGCCAGAGCCGAAGCCCAAGGATCGGAGAATGTATCGCGCAGCGAGATCCTGCCCATCGTCGCCGGCATCTGCCGTCGCCTCGACGGCATTCCCCTAGCAATCGAATTTGCCGCGGCCCGCGCCGCCGTATTGGGAACCGAGGAGGTGGCGGCAAGCCTGCGCGATCGCTTCGCCGCGCTGACCAGCGGCCGGCGTACCGCCGTTGCCCGGCACCGGACACTGCGTGCGGCGCTTGATTGGAGCTATGAACTGCTTCCGGAGGCGGAGAAATACCTGCTCCGCCGCTGCGGCGTTTTTGCCGGAGGCTTTACCCTGGAAGCCGTGACCGCGCTCGTCGAGGATCTCGCCGGCAGCGGCCCGCCCGTGGCTGAAACCATAGCGAATCTTGTCGCCAAATCATTGGTCACTTTCGATCCGGTGGAGTCGAACGGGCGCTGGAGGCTGCTGGAAACCACGCGGGCCTACGTCACCGAGAAACTCCTGTCAGGCGGAGAAGCCGCCCAGGTCAACCGGCGTCATGCCGAGTGCTTCCGCGACCTCTTCTCTTGGCTTGCCGGATCAGCCGCGCCTTCCGATCAGGACATCGCTCGCTATGCTCGGGAAATCGACAATGCGCGGGCCGCGCTCGAGTGGGCTTTTTCGGACGCGGGTAATCCTGACATTGCCGTATCGCTGACCGTCGAGGTCGTGCCACTGTGGATGCATCTATCGCTGCTGGAGGAGTGCCGAGGCGCCGTGATGCGGGCCCTTGCGACTCTCGCCGCCACACCGAACGGGGATACGCGCCTTGAAATGCGGCTGCACGCCGCGCTGGGGGCCTCGCTGGCGTGGGTCGGAGGTGCTGTTCCCGAAATCGAGGCTGCATGGGAAAGGACCCTGCAGCTTGCAGAAACTCTTGGCGATGTCGACCATCAATTGCGCGCGCTGTGGGGGTTGTGGCTGCTGAAAGATCGGCAGGCTCTTGCACTGGCTCAGCAGTTCTCCGCGGTCGCGGCGACGCCCGCCGATCGGTTGCTGGGCGAGCGCATGGTCGGCGTCTCGCAGCACTATCTCGGCAACCAGGTGATGGCGCGGCGCCATATAGAGCATGTCATCACCGACGATCTTATTCACGAGTCCGGCTCGCGCATTGTTCGCTTTCAGATTGACCAACGATCGGCGGCGCGGGCGTTCCACGCGCGGATTTTGTGGCTTCAGGGTTTTCCTGACCAGGCGATAAGAGCAGTGGAAAGCCTGGTAGAGCATGCGCAGAAGGCGGATCATGCGAATTCGCTGTGCCATGCGACGGCCATCGCTGCGTGCCCCATCGCGCTATGGGCCGGCGACCTGGATCGCTGCCAATATTACATCGATCTTCTGCGCGACTTCTCCAGGCGGCATACCTTGGCTCTCTGGCGTGCCTTTGGCCGTGCGCATCAGGGCGTATTGCTCGTCAGGCGCGGCGATCTCCAGGGTGGATTGACGCTGCTTCGCACGGGGCTCGACGCATTCGGCGCTGCCTTCGCAGGATATCGCGTGCTGATATTTCTTGTCGAACAGGCGGCAGCGCTGGGCCAGGCGGGTCAGATCTCGGCAGCGATTGCCGCCATCAATGAAGCGGCCCATCGGTCCGAGAGCACCGCGGAGCGATGGATTATTCCGGAGCTGTTGCGCATCAAGGGAGAACTGCTGTTGTTACAAGCCGCGCCCGGGGCATCCTCCGTCGCCGGCCTGCTATTTCAGGAGTCGATCGAACGCGCGCGCGGTCAGGGCGCGCAGTCGTGGGAACTGCGTGGTGCGATGAGCCTCGCGCGGTTGTGGCGCCAGGATGGACGGGTGGCCGAGGCACGCGATCTGCTCATCGGGACATACGGGAAGTTCACCGAAGGGTTCCGAACCACCGATCTGGCCGCCGCAAAAAACCAGATAGCAGAATTGGAATAGGGCCGGGCAGGCGTGGGCGATGGCCTCCCCTTCCGGTCATGGCCGGGTCAAGCCCCGTGAGCAGCTGCACGAGGCGAGGGCGGAGGCATGCTCGCGCTTTCATGATGCCTATGGGTTGCAGCCCGGCCGTGACGTCGTGCGATCGGCCCTCTGTCAAGCTCACTTGCGGTTGCTATCAAAACTCGCCACTTGCCTTGAACCCGAACACAGCCGCGTTATGGATATTCCCCTGGGCGTTCGGTCGAAATACGTATTGGAACTCCGGCCCGAAATCCAAACCGCAGTATACGTGGATGTTGTAGTTCACTTCCAGAATCATTTCGCCGGCACCATAAATCTCCTGCACCGGCGAGACGTTGTCGCCGAACAGATGGCTGTCGTTGGCGCCGGATCGGTTGACGAAGATCACATGCGTGGAAAAGCCCGTTGGTCCCGCCAGTTCCTGCCAGTCGATGTCGGCCGAGACCGCAATCTGGTTGGCCGACGTCGCGCCTTGCTGGGCGCCCCTGGTATTCCCGGCAAATTCCGCCACAGCGCTGAATTGCAGGTAAATACCGCGGCTTTCCAGCTCTGGCCGAAGACCGCCCCAATCGCCGAGCAAGTGCTCGCCGGACGGCGGCGTGAACGCGATGCTCGTGGGATCGAAGGCGGCCGAGAAAATATCGAGGCCCGGAGCATTGCCCGGAGTCCGGGCTGCCGCGGACCCATCGCGGCGGCCCAGATGGGCAGCGCCAAAGCAGCAGCGTGTTTCACAACGTCCTCGCCTGCGCTTGCGGCTGGTGCGGCGAGGTTCCGACGTCCAGCGCGGCCTCGATTTGCTCCAGGCTGCGTCCCTTCGTCTCCGGCACCGTCATGGCCACGAACGCCAGCGCAACCAAGCTCAACACCCCATAGACCAGGAAGGCGCCCGTACTGCCGACCGCTCCCACCAGGTTGAGGAACGTGAGTGAAACGATCAGATTGAACGCCCAGTTGGCGACGGTGGCGAGGCTCATCGCCCGGCCGCGCAATGCCAGCGGGAAGATCTCCGCGATCAGCAGCCAGAACACCGGGCCCAGGCCGATGGCGAAGAAGCCGACATAGGCGGCCACCGACAGCACCGCGATCCACGCCAATTCGCCCGACGTGCCGGCAAGAAAAGCCGCTGACAGCACGAACAATGTGACGGCCATGCCGCCAAGGCTCCAGTAGAGAAGCTGCCGCCGGCCGAGCCGGTCGATCAGCCAGATCGACACCACGGTCATGATCACATTCACCGCGCCGACACCGGCTGTCGCCAGGATGGACGTCGCGGCGGACGACAGGCCGGCCGACTGGAAGATGATCGGCGCGAAGTAGATGACGGTGTTGATTCCGGTGACCTGCTGGAACATCGCCAGCCCGACGCCGATGATCAGCGGCTTGCGCAGGCGTGGCGCCGCCAGTTCCCACGCGCTGGTCAGCTTGCTGCCTTCTCGGGCGATGTCCCGGCGCAGCGAGGCCAGTTCCTGCGACACGTCGGCGGTGCCGCGCAGCCGCTGGAGCACGCTTTCCGCGTCGAACACCCGGCCGTGTCCGGCGAGCCAACGCGGGCTTTCCGGCAGCACCAGCATGCCAACGGCCAACACGACGCCAGGCACGGCACCCAGTGCCAGCATCCAGCGCCATCCCCCGGTTGCGCTGGCCAGCGCGTAGCCGACGAGATAGGACACCAATATCCCGGCGGTGATGCAGAGCTGGTTCAGCGATACGATCGCGCCACGATCGCTCGCGGGCGCGATTTCCGCGAGATAGAGCGGCGTCAGCATCGATGCTACACCGATGGCCACACCGACGAAGAAGCGGCCGATCAACAGAACAGCGACGCCCTGTGCGATGGCCGAAATCACCGCGCCGGCGATGAACACAAGGCCGGCGCCCAGGATCACGCGGCGGCGGCCGGCCCGGTCCGACAGGTAGCCGACCATCGCGGCGCCGATCGCTGCCCCCGCGAGCGCGATAGCGACCACCACGCCTTGCATGGTCGGCGACAGGGACATCACGTGGCGGATGAAGATCAGTGCACCGGAAATAACACCCGTGTCGTAGCCGAACAGCAGGCCGCCCAGTGCGGCTATGGCAGCGATGAGATAGAAACTCATGGTGCTTCCTCGCATTTTAGGGTTCCGCATGAGCCAATCCCTGCGGGTAGGGCGCATCAATAGCCGACTCGCGCCGCTCCGATTGTCGGAACAAGCGACGCCTTGTGCGGAACGATCACTGATACGATTGGCGGGCCGCGTATTGCTCTGCGGCCGCTGGTCAATCTGTGGCCGATGCCAACCTATCCCTGGCGAGTAGAAACCCGATATTGATAGCCCGGAAGACAATCTTCCGTGCGCCGTATCGCACCGCACCATCGGCTGCCGGCCATTCAATCGTTCAGCGAAAATCTGTCTGCCGGCTGGCGGTTCTCGGCGCAGCACGGAGGAACCTCTAGTTAGTTCCCAGCCAGGGCCGGTCGATCCCACGGCTGCCAATCTACCAATCCTCCAAAACATGCGGAAGGTTTGCCATGGTTGCGGAACAAAAAGTCGCGGTTATCACTGGTGCCGGCCAAGGCATCGGCGCCGCGCTGGTCGATGCATATCGCGCACGTAATTACCGGGTTGTCGGCAACTCGCGGTCCATTGCGCCATCGCGCGACGACGACGTCGTGACCGTGTGCGGTGACATCGGCGACCGCAATACCGCAGAACATGTGGTCGCCGAAGCGATGGCGCGGTTCGGGCGAATCGACACACTGATCAACAATGCCGGCATCTTCATTTCCAAACGCTTCAGCCAGTACACCGAGGCCGATTACAACGCGATGCTGGCTATCAATCTCGGCGGCTTCTTTCATATCACCCAGCTCGCCATCGTGGAGATGGAGAAGCTCGGCGGTGGCCACATCGTGCAAATCACCACCTCTCTGGTGGATCATGCGAACTCCGCAGTGCCCAGCGTGTTGGCATCGCTGACCAAGGGAGGACTTGACGCGGCGACCAGGTCGCTCGCAATCGAATATGCGAAGCGCGGCATCCGGGTGAACGCCGTTGCGCCAGGCGTCATCAAAACGCCGATGCATTCAGCCGAGACGTATGACCAGCTCGCTGCCATGCATCCGATGGGCCGCATGGGTGAGATATCGGATATCGTCGGCGCCATCCTGTATTTGGAATCCGCCGGCTTCGTGACGGGCGAAACAATCCACGTCGATGGTGGCCAGGCCGCCGGCCACTGATTGTGGGACTACCCGCGCTTCCGTGCGCTGCGTTCCGATAAGAGCGGTTCCAGCGTCTATCTGTCGGTTTGCCGCCGGCAACCGCGCCGCCCGTATCGTGCGGTGCTAATCCTGCCGATAGTTCGGCGCCTCCCGCGTCACCGATACGTCGTGCACGTGGCTCTCGCGTAGCCCTGCATTGGTAACACGGCGGAAGCGCGCGTTCTGCTGCAGCGTCCCAAGATTGTGGCTGCCCGTGTAGCCCATGCCGGCACGCACGCCGCCGACCAGTTGGTGCACCGCCTGGGCGACCGGGCCCTTATACGGGACCATGCCCTCCACACCCTCCGGCACCAGCTTGAGCTGGTCCTTGATGTCCTGCTGGAAATACCGATCGGCCGAGCCGCGAGCCATTGCCCCGATGCTGCCCATGCCGCGATACGATTTGTAAGAACGGCCCTGGTAAAGAAACACTTCTCCAGGGGCCTCATCGGTGCCGGCGAGCAAGCTGCCGATCATCACCGCCTCGGCCCCCGCCGCCAGCGCCTTCACGATATCGCCACTGTTCCGCATCCCGCCATCTGCGATGGCCGGCACGTTGTGGTCGCGGCAGGCGGCGGCGCACTCCAGCACCGCAGTGAACTGCGGCACACCCACGCCGGCAACGACGCGCGTGGTGCAAATGCTGCCCGGTCCGATGCCGACCTTCACCGCGTCGGCCCCCGCCTCGATCAGGGCCAGAGCGCCCTCTGGCGTAGCGACATTACCGGCGATCACCTGAACGGCATTGCTCTCCTTCTTGATCGCAGCCACCGCGTCCAACACGCCCTTGCTGTGGCCGTGGGCGGTGTCCACCACGATCACGTCCACCTCGGCCGCGATCAGTGCGCGCGCGCGGGCCTGCCCATCGGCGCCCACGCCGGTGGCAGCGGCGACGCGCAACCGGCCGAGTTCGTCCTTGTTGGCGAGAGGATGCGTCTCGGCCTTGTCCATGTCCTTCACGGTGATCAGGCCGACGCAGCGATAGGCGTCGTCCACCACCAGCAGCTTCTCGATGCGGTGACGGTGGAGCAGGCGGCGGGCCTCGTCGGCGGTCACGTCGGCCGTGACAGTCACAAGGTTCTCGCGGGTCATCAGCTCGTAGACCCGCAGCCCCAGATCGGTGGCGAAGCGCACATCGCGGTGGGTGACGATGCCGACCAGGCGATTGGTACCGCGCTCCACCACCGGGATGCCGCTGATGCGGTGGGTGGACATCAGCGCCTTCACGTCGGCCAGCGTCTGGTCCGGATGGATGGTGAGCGGGTTCACCACCATGCCCGATTCGAATTTCTTGACCCGGCGGACCTGGGCGGCCTGTTGCTCCGGGCTGAGGTTCTTGTGGATCACGCCCATTCCGCCGTGCTGGGCCATGGCGATGGCCATGTCGCCCTCGGTCACGGTGTCCATGGCGGCCGAGATCAGCGGGATGTTCAGGCTGATGCCGCGGGTGAGCCGGGTGCGGGTGTCGGTGTTGGAGGGCAGGACCTGAGAAAAGCCGGGGACGAGCAGGACGTCGTCGAAGGCGAATGCTTCTTCGATGCGGGGCGAGGCGGGGGCGTGGGGGGTGTCGAATGCCATGGGCGGGGGGCCTTTCCGCGACCTTGGCGGCCCCAGATAGGCGCGAGGGGAGGATTCTGCAAGCGGGGAGGTGTAGGGGTACCGCATGAATGGTGCCAGAGCCTTCCGGACCGCGCTGTCTGCGCCGGGCTTATCAATGGCGGGCGACGCCGGATGTCAGAGTTTTCAACCGGAACCCGCGCCACTGCTCTCCGCCTGAAACCGAAGCACCGCGTCAACAAGCTCATCACCGTACTTTCTGCGCATCGCCCCGACGAAGCTGGCTTCCTTGGCTATGCAAAAGCCGAGGAGGCCCTTCAGGTACAGCTTTTTGTCAGGAGAACTCTCTCCGATTGATACCTTATGGAGCATTACCGATATGAGCCTCTTTCTACCCCGACCTATCGATATTTGGCCCATTGGGGTGAGCACCAGACCCGTAACCATCCTCCGCTGACCCGCCGTGTATATCCCGCGTTTTTCATCATTAAAAGTCAACTGCGGCGACTTCACCCCTAAGGGCGCCCCCCCTTATGCAGATCTTCCGTTCCCAGGACATGCAGCGCCATGCCGCCGCCGTGATGCAGGAGGCTGCGATGGTCGAGCCGGTGATCATTACCTACCACGATCGCCCTCGCCTCGTGCTAATGCCGATGCGGGAATACGGCCGACTGCGCGGACGCGGTGCCACGCGCGAGACCGAACTGCCGCCGCAGGCAGCGGAGAGCATCAAGACCCTTGGAAGCCAATACAGATGAACCGAAAAGTTCCCCGCCTCCTCACTGACGCCGCCGCCAAAGCGTTCCTGGAGCAGGACCTGTCCAAACTGGACTTCTCCCAGTTCCATAGAGCCGATTTTTTCCGCGAACGGGGCCGCGAGGCAGACGTGCGTGCCGCCCTGGCGATACTGGACAGCATCGGCACCGACGAGAAGCCCCAGCCAGGAGATGAACTGGAAGAATAGCAGGTCGCGAGCCCATAAACCGCTCCGGCATCGTTGCTCAACGCCGTGAAGCAGCGCGCGTCGGCCCGCGGCATCCCCCACACGCGCCTCATCCGCCAAGCCATCGAAAATGCGCTGGCCAAGCCACCGAAGATCCGCTGACCACCGCGTCCCATGCTGGCCGCGTCGAGGAATCACACTCCCGGGCCACGAAGGTCAACCAATTCGCGGCGGCGCCGGGCCAGGTTTGTCGCCAGCCGCGTGATCTCGGTTCGCAGCGCTGCGGACGCGATTGCCACGATGCCACCACCCGGCTGCTCGATTTCCGGGAACCAGGCACGCGTCAGCGGCAGTCTCGCCAGGATGTCAACGCGCAACACGAACGCTCGGGACTGGTTCAGACGCGCGGCCTCGGCAGCGTCGAACACGCGTGCTCCGGCGGGCAGTGGGGTATCGGCCGGCCAAGACTGAGAGGTTGTATAGGCCACAACGGCATAGTCCCCGGCGGTGCCAAGAACGTAGCCGATGTGCAGAAGGCCTGGCCGAACCGGCACCTCACGCATCGGGAACAGGACACGCACGAATGCGCCGGGGCGCATCGGTGCGCTCAGGCGTTGTGTGGAATGGACCAGAGCTCCATCATCAGCGCCTGACGCTCGGCGTATTCCGCGTCCGATTCCTGCGCGGCACGAACAACGTCCTCGGGCCGGATCTTGTCCGGCAGGCCGGGAGCAACGTACATGGTGATGACGCGATCAGCCTCTTCGTGGCGCGACAGGTCGCGGAGCAATACGGTCTCGACATAGTTGGTCAGCGACCGGTTCTCGCCTTTCGCAATGGCCTGGAGACGGATGGCGCGGTCAGCGTCAAGGCGCAGCGTAATGGCGACCTTGCCCCGTGATTTCCCGGCGGGGCCACGCTGGCTCGACTTCGCGTGTTTCGGTCGGGCAGGTTGTTTGCGGGCGTGCGACATGGACGTAGTTTGATGCGATATGCAGGTAAGTGCAACTCGCCGTTGCGACCGCCGTGATGCGCCCCGAGCATCTCGCCGCCGCTCGGACGAGACCCGCGTAGATCGAGGCATTGCTGAACGCCCTGTGTGCGCTGTGTCGTCCGGTGGAAATCGCCTACCTCTGGCGTCCGGCGCTGCGCGACCCGGACGACAAGATGGTCCTTGAGGCGGCCGTCAACGGGCGAGTTGACTACCTGCTGACGTTCAACGAGCGAGACTGCGCCGGGGCGGAGAGCTTCGGCGTCCGGATCGCCCCCCAGGTCCCGCGTGGCGCGCATGGAGACAAGGATGACGCAATCGAACTACGCCCTGCGGCTCCAGGCGCACCTGAAGGCCGAGGTCGAACGCTTGGCAAAGGCCGAAGGCACAACGCTGAACCAGTTCATCAACGTCGCCGTGGCCGAGAAGATCGCCGCCCTGCGCATCGCCGGCTTCTTCCGCGAACGCGCCCGCGCGGCAGCCGTGCCGGCCGCCCTGGCGATCTGGGACAGCATCGGCGCCGATGAGAAGTCCCAGCCTGGAGATGAATTGGAGGAATAGCCGCCGCGATCCCACCGGCCGCTCCTATGAACGTGCTATCCGCGGCAACGGGCACGCGGTGGATGAAGGATCCGGCGCCGTCGACGCCGCCAGCACTCCAACCCGCACCTCCGCCACGCCGTCCCGGCGCATACCCAGCGCCTTCGCCGCCGCCGCCGAAACGTCGATGATCCGCGCGCGCCCGACCGGTCCGCGATCAGTGATGCGCACCACCACGGACCGCCCCGACGAAAGATCCGTCACGCGAACGCGCGTCCCGAACGGTAGCGACGGATGGGCGGCGGTAAACGCGGCCGGGTCGAGCGGCTTGCCATCGGCCATCCGGGTCTGGCCCGGTTCCCTTGTGTACCACGATGCAAGACCCTGCTCCGCGCAAGGCACCGGCGCCGCAGCCTGCTGCCGCGGCGCAGCGCAGCCCGCGACCAGGAGCACGAGAAGACACGGAAGCGAAGCAGTCCGCATAGCCCCCCGTTGAGGCGTAGCAGCGCGGCGAAATAGTGGCAGCCCAATAGTTACGCGATCAGAAGTGCGTGTGCATGGCCGCGGCCGAGCCGACTCTCGACTGCCCCTCGGCGAACCGGATTTTCGCCGGCGCAACGCGTTTTGACGCGCGGGCCGCCCGTCTGGATCCGCTCGGCGTATATGCCGGGACGGATACCAATGCGACGCACCGCGGCGAAGGGCTGGCGGGCGCCGACCGCCTGCTGCACGGCAGCATCGCGGATCCGCCTCGGTCGCACCGCTTCGCGACCTGGCGCACCGTGATCGCCGCAACCCCGCTTGGCGCCCCGCTCACGATCGAAGTCGAGGCAAATCCACCCACCCTTTCCCGCACCCTGATCCCCGCTCTCATCGGCGCCGCCTCGCGCCGCAATGCGGCTACGGCGGCCCCGGCTCGGCCCACGCCTCTGTGCGACAAGCGACCCTCGGCCGACGCGTGGCCCGATCGTGCGTAGTTGTCATATCTCGGAACCTCCAAGTAACGAAATCCGTTTCTGCCGGCTCCCGGGCGCGTCGCAAGGTCGCATGCGCCAACCGGCGAACCGCTGCCACAGGGGGGCGTGGTCGGTTCAATGCCTTTCGACAGGGCGATCAAACTTCGCCTCGATACGCCCTCGATCACTTTCTGTGCAGCAGCACGCCAATTCCTTGCGGCTTGGTGGACGCGGCCGGCTGCTGGCCGCGAATCGCCACCACCGAGCGGCAGCGTTGAACCAGATTGCCAGCAACACGGGTAAGCTGAGACTGCAATCCGGGTGCTGTGGTCGAAAACGGCACGCGCAGACAGCCGCCAGGCTGCAGTGCGGGATTCAGGTGTTGTCGGGGGGTGACCAAAGCGCACCGGCGCGAGCTTCGCGAACCGCGTGGTCTTCGTCAGACCAGCTGCGATTCGTCCTTCCCCCCGGCCCCGGCTACATCAGCGACACATGCTTGTCCTCGCCCTCGATTCCGCCCTGGCGCAGTGCTCCGCCGCCATTGTCGCCGACGGCTTCCTCCGCGCCGCTCGCGTGCGCCCAGCCCAGCAAGGCCACGCGGTCTTGCTCCCGGTCCTGGCCGACGAGGTCCTGCACGAGACCGGCACCGAGGCACCCATGCTTAACCTCATCGCCGTCACGGTCGGCCCCGGCAGCTTCACCGGCATCCGTGCCGGCCTGGCCCTCGCGCACGGCATCGCCCTGGGCGCCAACGTCCCCATGGTCGGCGTCACGGTCGGCGAGGCCCTGGCCGACTCGCTCCCCCATCTCGGCATCCGCCGTCTGTGGACCGCCATCGACAGCCGCCGCGGCCGTGTCTTCCTGGAACGCGACCGCGCGGTCACCGCCTGCGACCTCGACTCCCTGCCGATCCCCGCTCACCCGGTCGCCATCGCCGGCGACGCCGCGATCGCCGTAGCCGCGCGCCTGGCGGCCCAAGGCGCCGACGTGATGCTGACCGACGCCCGCCTGCCCACTCCCCGCCACATCGCCGTATCAGGCATCCGCCGCCTCGCCGGCGGCCTCCCGCCGCTTCCCGCCCAGCCGCTCTACGTCGACCCGCCGGAGGCCCGGCTGCCCGCTGGCGGCCTGCGCCCGCCCCCCGTCGCGGCATGAAACACCCGATCCAGCGCGCCACCCCCGCGCATGTCCCGGCGATGGCAGCGATCCACGCCGCGTCGTTCCCACTGCGCGAAGCCTGGGCCGAGGATGCCTTCGCCCTCCAACTCGTCATGCCCGGCGTCTTCGGCCTGATCCACCCGAGCGGCGGCTTGCTCCTGGCCCGCGTCACCATGGACGAGGCCGAGGTGCTCACCCTCGCGGTCGCCCCCGAAGCGCGCCGCCACGGCATCGCCCGCGCCTTGCTCTCCGCCGCCATGGCCACGGCGAAACTGCAAGACGCCGGCGCAATGTTCCTGGAGGTCGCCGTGGGCAACGCGGCAGCGCAGGCGTTATACAGGCAGGCAGGATTCATCGAAGCCGGGCGCCGCCCGCGCTATTATGCCGATGGCGGCGACGCGCTGATCCTGCGCGCCCCGCTCAACTAGCCCGGCCGCACGCGATCCAACCGGACGCAACGGCCCCGACGGAACGGACACCAATGGACGGAGCACTTCACGCGCCGCTCGCGGCGCACGGCGATCATTTCGATGGCGAGCGATTCTTCAACCCGCACGCCCCCCATGGGAAGACCCGAGAAGACCTGCGCCGCTGGCGTCGCACCCGCCGCAAGCAGCCCTGGCCGCAGCGCGTTGAGGACCCGCCTTTCCCGCCACCTCACCGAGCCGCCGCCGATCGCATCGCGGCCACCTTCATCGGCCATTCCACCTTCCTGGTGCAGCTTGGCGGCCTCTCGGTATTGTTCGATCCAATCTGGTCGCAGCGTTGCAGCCCGGTCTCCTTCGCCGGCCCGCGCCGCGCCCGTCGCCCCGGACAAAGCCTGGACATGCTGCCCGCGGTGGACCTGCTGCTGGTCTCGCACAATCACTACGACCACATGGACCTGCCCACCCTGCGCCGCGTGCAGCGTCATTGGGCACCCCCCACCGCAACCGGACTTCGCAACGCGCGCCATCTCGCCAAGGCGGGCATTCGCCACGCCATCGAGCTGGATTGGTGGCAGGGCACCGACCTCGCCGGTGCCAGCATCACCTATGTGCCAGCGCAGCATTTCTCCGCCCGCACGCTGCATGACCGGAATCGCAGCCTGTGGGGCGGTTTCGTCGTCGAAGCCGGTGGCGCAACGGTCTATTTCGCCGGCGATTCCGGCTACTGCCCGCATTTCGCCGAGATCGGCCGGCGCTTCCGCCGCATCGATCTCGCCCTCCTCCCGATCGGCGCCTATGAGCCGCGATGGTTCATGCGCCAGCAGCACATGAACCCGGAGGAAGCGGTGCGCGCGCATCGCGACCTGCGCCCGCGGCGCAGCCTGGGCATGCATTTCGGCACATTCCAACTCACCGACGAAGGCATCGACGCTCCGGTCCGCACGCTGCGCCAGGCCCAGGCGCAGGCCGGCATCGCGGTAGAAGAATTCGATGTGCTGGGTTTCGGCGAGACGCGCGAGTACAACGCCTCATCAGGAAGTTGAATATTGTATCAAGGCGTGACCGGCCTGGTGATTGGGGACTGTCAGGCAACAAATGCACCCGGTTGCGCAACGCCTCTGCCAGCCGCGTCATGGCGGCCGCATAAAAGCTCCCAACCACGGATCGACATCCTTCTTGTAACGCAACAGCTCGATAGGTCTGATGCGCTGGCGGCTGGCAAATCTATCACTGAGGAAGGTGAGCCGCAGAGCAAATGGAGAACGTATTGTTGATCTGCGCCCGCGGCAGCATCAGCATTGCGCGAGACAATGCGGGTGCGGCGGTCTCATGCAAGGCGGCATGTTTATTGACCGGTGGACAGGCCGCCGCATCACAACGAACGGGTGCATATCTCTTGCGTGGCACCGCTGATCGCGATTGTCACGACGCTTGTGCGGTTCGGTTCGGTGGTTAAAGAACCATCACAAAGACACGAAGTTGAACCATACCAACGCGACTTGCTGCCGCGCTGCGGAGAGCGTCCGGTCCCGCTTAGTACAGCCTTCGTGTCTTTGTGGTAAACCTGCTCTGTGCTCTCTCACGAACGGTCCGACGACTCGGCCATTCCGAGGGCTGATATCAGTCGCGTAGGGTGAAAGCCGCCAGAACACTGCTTGGCGCTTCTCTGCGCGCTCTGCGTCTCGCTTTCCTCAGCGATAAATTTGCCAGCAACGAGCCGCACCGACCCTGCCGGTTTGGACAAAGCGTTTGTCCACAGGGCCAACGGCTGCCGGCAACAAGATATGCCGTGGACGCCCCGCCTGTGCCTGTGCCTGCGCCGGCGACGACGCTGACGCAACCTCGCACCACGTCCTGATTCGCTTATTTCCGAACGGGTCCCAAGCACCATGCGGCACCGACCCGCGTCAGCACACCGGGGACGCCAGCGGGCGGTGCCCGTAGCGCAAAAGTTCACTCGATCCGACTGGCCGGCAATGCCACGATCCGCATCGACGACCGGCTAAAGACCGCAGCACCGGAGGGCGGCCAGCAAGCGCCAGCCGACATGCAACACCAGCGCCACAGCCCACGCGACAATCGCGGCTTCACCTTGATCGAGGTCCTGGTCGCATTCACGATCACCGCGATCGCGCTGGGCGTATTGCTCCGTGGCATTGCCAGTTCGGTGCGAACCGCGCACGAGGCGGCGCTGTGGAACCGTGCGGTAGCCATGGCCGAATCGCAGCTTGACAAGATTGTCGACCCGGCCTCGTTGCTGGGTGAGCGGTATGGCAGCACGCCGGATGGTTGGCGCTGGCGTACCAGAGTCGCGTTTGTCGCCGCCGCCGCCGCGCCAAACCCGTGGCGCGGTGGAAGCTGGGCGCTTGGCACCGGCCTCTACCGGGTGTCCGTCACCGTCTTCTGGTCTGACGGCGGCGCGGAACAATACTTCGAACTCGACAGCGCCCGGCTCGGTCCGGTGTCGGGCTACCGGCCATGAGACCCGGAAACACCGGCTTCAGCTTGCTTGAGGTACTCGTCGTGGTGGCCGTTGCCGGCATGATCCTGGTCTTGCTTGACCAGGGCCTGCGCGTCGGGCTGCGCGGCACCGAAAGTTACTTCCGCGCCGTCCAAAGCCAATCCGGCATGGAACCGGTCGATCGGGTATTGCGCAACATGATCGAGCATATGGAGCCCGGTATTTATCCCGACCCTGCCATGGTTAGCGGCACCGGCGAGGCCTTTGCGTTCACCACCGAGCTTCCCAATCCCGCCACGGGCGGCACGCTGACAGCCGACGTCCGTTTGGAAGTCGACAACGGCCGCCTTGTACTTTGGTGGACCCCCCATACCCGCGGCATACCCTTCAATGGACCTCCGCCACCGCATCGGGAGGTGTTGCTCCGGAACGTGGCAAGCCTCAAGATCAGCTACGCCGCGACCGAGACGCCCAGGACATGGATCTCGCGCTGGGATCATCCGGTCTTGCCCGGCCTGGTTCGCTTTGTCGTGGTGCCCGCCAACGCAGCCGAGCCGTGGCCGGAGATCATCGCCAGACCGCAACGCGAGCAAGCGGAAGAATGATCGGCACGTCGGCCATCGTCGCGGGTCTACGATGGCAGAGGGCCGCACGCCCCTGGAATGGTCCCGGGCCGTTTCGCCCGTTGCCGTGACGAACGGCGGGCCGCGGCAATGAAAAGGTTCGCATCGCGCCGTGGCGAGCGTGGTTTCGCACTGATCATCGTGCTGTGGATGCTCGGCATCCTGGCCCTGTTGATCACGGCGCTGGTAGCCGGCGCGCGCCAGGAGGCACGGCTCAGCATCACGTTACGGGCCGAGGCCGTAGATCGTGCAGCCGCCGATGCGGTCCTGTCCAGCGTGATCCTCGACGTGCTGCGTGGCAGTGCCCTGCCGTCTGGCCCATGGCAGGTCGGGGCAGTGCACGTGAGCGTCGGATTGGAAGATCTTTCGGGCCGGATGAATCCCAATCTCGCCTCGGCCCGCATGCTGGAGGCATTATTGCTCCAACTCGGCGTCCCGTCGGACCGCGCGCAAAACCTGGCCGCGGCGATTGTGGACTGGCGCACGCCGGGATTGGTGCCAAGCCCGCACGGCGCCAAGGCTGCTCAATATCGTGCCGCCGGTCTCACTTATGGGCCTCCCGGGCGCCCGTTCGAGAACCTCGACGAGATCGGCTTCGTGCTGGGCATGACGCCGCGATTGCTCGCGCTGATGAAGCCGCATTTGACGCTGTGGTCCACAAGCGACCCCGATCCGACCTTTGCCGACGCCGTGGTGCTGACCGCATTGCGCGACGCCGGGGTGCCTCCCTTCGCGTCCAACCGTGGCACGGCGCGCGTGATCGCCATCACCGCGATCGCCAGCCAACCGGACGCGCCACGCGTGGTCCGCCGCGCGGTCATCCGCTTCGGCTACTCGCCCGACGGCCGTGCCTGGCGGGTTCTGGTGTGGGACAGCGGCGAGGCAGAGCCGGAGTGACGCATTTCGATTACCGTTGGCGGCCGTCCCGCGACATGAAAACGTCATTGGAACTTAAGCCGTTTGTCCCGCTTCCGTCCACTGACGATGCGATGCTGGCGAACTTTCAACGCCATCAGGGGAGCGGCCCGTGATCGGATGCCGGGACTGACTCGAGCAATCGCGATCGGTGGCCGGTGAGGCAAAACAATGCATCGCACGCTGAGTCGCTTTTGTAACCCGCTATTGGCCGCCGCCGTGCTGGCCGGTCTGCAGTGGGGCGTCGCCAGAGCCGATATCGACGACGGCACGCTTGACAACACCGGACAGTTGCCGCTGCCATCGGGCCAGTTCATCACCCCCACAGCGGCGACGGGTGCGGTGTTCATGCCGCTGAACCCGGGCCTTGCCGCGCATCCGAATTTCGTCGCCAATGGCGGCATCAAGACAGCGATCAGCCCCGACGGGAATACGCTGCTGGTGCTGACCAGCGGCTACAACCTGATCTATAACTCAGCAGGGACGGCATACGACGACACCAACCAATTTCTGTTCGTCTACGACATCTCCGGCGCCAACGAGCGCAAACCGGTGCAGAAGCAGGTTATCCAAATCCCCGACACGTTTGTTGGCCTGGTTTGGGCACCGGACGGCAGCAAGTTCTATGTCTCGGGTGGCGCCGGTTATCCGGGCGGCGCCAACGTGCCGGGTGAGGCCGGCGATAAGGTCTGGGTGTTTTCCGGATCGACCGCTGGCGGCTGGACCGCCAGTGCCAGCATTCCACTGGATCACAATTTCTTCGTACCCACCAGCAGTCCGTTCTTCGGACTGATCCTGAACGGCATCGGTTTCGAGGAAACTGCGACGACGGCCGGCCTCGGCCTGTCCTCCGACGGTTCCGTGCTGGTGGCTGCCAATATCTTCAACGACTCGATCTCGGTCATCAATACCGCCACCAACACCGTGGAATATGAATACGACCTGCGGCCGTACAATACGTCCGGCACGCCCGGTGTGGCTGGCGGCGAGGCGCCGTTCGAGGTGGCGGTAAAAGGCACCAGCACGGCCTACGTGTCCTCAATCCGCGACCGCGAGGTCGATGTCGTGAACATCGCCGGCACGCCCAGCCTGATCGCCCGAATTCCGCTTCCCGGCAACCCGAACAGTGTATCGCTCAGCGCCGACCAGTCGCGGCTTTACGTGACGCAAGACAACAGCGACACCGTCGCGGTGATCGACACCACAAGCAATACCGTGATCGAGGAGATATCCACCATCGCCCCGCCGGGCACGGTGCCGAGCGGCACCAAATACACCGGCGCGGCGGCGAACAATCTCGCGCTGTCGCCGGACGGCAACACGCTGTATGTCACCAATGGCGGCGCGAATTCCGTCGCCATCATCCCGCTGAGTGGAGCGCCGCCGCACACGGTCTCCGGTCTGGTGCCGACTGCCTGGTATCCGAACGCGATCAGCCTGAGCCATGACGGTACCATGATGTATGTCGCCAACGGCAAGTCCGATCCGGGCCCCGACCCGTCGGAAGAGACCGGGTCGGCCAATCAGTATGTGCTGCAGCTCGAAGGCGGCGGGCTGCTGGCGGTGCCGGTGCCGAACGCCGCCAGCCTGCCTGGCCTGACGGCCCAAGTGGCGGCCAACAATGGCTACAGCGTTCCGGCCAATCCGAACGACGCCACGGTGATGAGCTTCCTGCACCAGCACATCAAGCACGTGATCTACATTATCAAGGAGAATCGCACGTTCGATCAGATCCTCGGCGATCTGACCAATGGCGCCAACGCCGATCCGTCGCTCGTTATGTATGGCAAACGCGTGACGCCGAATTTTCACCTGATGTCGCAGGAGTTCGTCACGCTCGACAATTTCTTTTGCAGCGGCGAAGTGAGCGGCACCGGCTGGGCCTGGAGCACCGAGGCACGCGAAAGCGACCTGGGCACCAAGACCATCCCGCCGAACTATGCCAACCGCGGTGCTTCGAACGACTCCGAAGGCTTGAACCGCGACGTCAATGTCGGGATTGCAACCCTGGCCGGACGCAACGCGGCGCTGAACGATCTGTATGGCGCGGTTGCCGGGACGTTGAAGGGTGGGGCGGCCAACCTGCTGCCCGGCACCAACAACGACTTTGCCACCGACGGTCCCAACGGCGCGGTGCAGACGGGATATCTGTGGGACGCGGCCCTCCGCGCCGGCATCAGCATCCGCGACTACGGGTTTTTCATCGATTTGTCGAAATACAACCTGCCTGCCTCGGATGGCGGGCTGTACCCCATCGACTACCCGCAATACGGCTACCTGCAGAACCCATACAGTCTGGGTCTGGTCGTGGCGATTTCATCCAACCCCACGCTCGCTCCCTACACCGATCCGTATTTCCGCGGCTTCGACAACGCATTCCCCGATGTCTGGCGGGAGCAAGAGTGGCAGCGTGAATTCAGCCAGTACGTGACGAGTGGGAATCTGCCGGCCTTGACGCTGCTGCGGTTGATGCACGACCACACCGGGAATTTCGGCGGTTCCGATCCCGCAGTGGCCGGGCTGAGCACGCCGGAGTTGCAACAGGCGGACAACGACTACGCGGTCGGCCTGGTGGTGGCAGCGGTCGCGCACAGCCCCTATGCCAGCAACACGCTGATCTTCGTTCTGGAAGACGACGCCCAGGACGGACCGGACCACATGGATGCGCGTCGCAGCACGGCGTATATCATCGGTCCTTACGTCAAGCAGAACGCTGTGGTCAGCACGCGCTATACCACGATCAACATGTTACGCACCATGGAAGACATCCTGGGTCTGGACCACCTGAGCCTGAACGATGCGTACCAGCGGCCAATGACCGATGTGTTCAACATCACACAAAGCCCGGCCTGGACGTATAATGCGGTCGCCTCGCCGTATCTCGCCAGCACGTCGCTTGCCATGACGGTCCCGTCGATTCGCTATGCCGATTCGCTGCCGGCAAAGCCAACACAGACGGCTGCCTGGTGGGCCAAGGAAACGCGCGGCTTCGACTGGAGCGCCGCAGACCGCGTGCCGGCCGATCTTTACGACGAAATCCAATGGGAAGGCCTGAAGCCAGGCCTGCCGTATCCGCGCGAGCGTTCCGGCCTGGATCTGCGCCCGCGCCGCATGACCCAGGCCGGCGCCGATCGCTAGCCTGCGCTGAAGTCAGAGTTCAGGGCGGGCGCGACAGTCGCGTCCGCCCTCTTCATATCCACGGAAAGGAGGCTTGAACCCATGCACCGCCTGCTCTTCCTTCTGCTGTTGGTGCCGTTCGCCGTGCCGGCAATGGCCACCACCGCCGACCTCGACACCTGCGTCAAGGGTCAGGCCGAGGTCGCCAGGAAGCTCCCTGATTTCCACGGCGAAACCCGCATCAAGCAGTTGATCCAGGCGGATCTGGATCGTGCCCAGCAGGAACAAGCCGAGGGCGATGCCGACGAGTGCAACGAGGCTATCGACCACGCCAATAAATTGCTCAGGGGCGACTACTGACTCGGCGAGGCAACGACTGACCCAACGCAGGAAGCGCGCCAATAGCGTCATGGGCCGGGCTCGCGGTCCCGACCGTTCCACATGCTGTTGCGGGCAAAGCGAAGCAATCGCCACGTGTCATTGCGAGCGAAGCGAAGCAATCTCGGCCGGGCGATCGCACGTCCGCTCGCCGCGGATTACTTCGCTTCGCTCGCAATGACAGAACGCCGGTGAATCAGCCCCGACGGCGGCGTGCGGCGCCAACGCCCAGCAACGCGGTGGCGAGCAATGCCAGGCTGGCCGGCTCCGGGGCGGACACGGTGAGGCTGGTCAGGTTGGCATACTCGGCAGAAATAACGTCGCCGTTGGAATCCGCGATGTAGTAATCGAACGTGCTCGGGAATAGCGACAGTGGATTGGTGCTGGTGTCCAGATTGTTGGCGAGCTGGTTGGTGTCGGTCAGGAGAGTCTCGGCCGTATCGGTGGAAGGCCACGTCGTCAGCGAAGACAGGTCAAGCGCAAAAGTATAGTTGCTCCCGCCACCCGTTGCGACCGGCGATATCTGGGCCTCATAGATCGCGTCGGTCAGATCGGGCGTGATCGCTGCAGTCGAATTAAACCCGGAAGGGATGGATTGTCCGTCAATCGCGAAGTTGACGAACATGCTGCTGGAACCGTTCAAATCGAATTCGCCGGAAATCGTGTCTCCCGTAGCGCTCGGTGTCGTCCCCACCGTGTCGTAAACGACTCCGCTGAAGTCCACCATATAGTTTGCGCGAGCTTGCCCGCACAGCGCGATCGTTGCTGCCGCGAGGACGAGAGGCAGAGAGAGCTTCATGGCTAACCTTCTTTAATCAGGCTGGCAGCGGCATGCAGAAACGCCCGCGCCGCCGCGCCTTGTCGTGCTGTCTCAGCGTCACCCAACGCGCTCGCGGTGTCTATGTCGTCTGCGTGTCAATTCAACGAAATATGAAGGCAACGTCACATCGGCGTGCTGCTTCATTAACGATCATAGCAGGCTCAAATGGCAGCGCGCTCTTGCCGTTTTTTGAGACGGACGCGAGTCCGTTCCCGACGGGAAAGCCCCCCGAATCGAGGCCTTCCCGGGATGCGTCACGAGACTGTCATTGAAACCTCAAAGTCAAAAAGTAACGTAACTTTCACCGTACATCGCAGGCACCAAATCTGGATAGGGACTTAACTCGGCGTAACCAAGAGGGAATGGTGTCTATGCGAATTGGGTTGGCCGCCGCGGCGTTCTCCGCGGCTTGCGTGGTTGCGACTGCGGCACGCGCCGATATCATGATCAACGTGAGCTTCGGTGGCATCGTCGACGACGGTACCTATACCGATTCAGGTCCCGTGAATACCAGTTTCACCCCGGGCGACCCTATCTCGGGCTCCTTCGCTTTCGACACCGTCACTGACACCTTCGCGTCGTTCCAGATCGGCGGCTATCAAGCGCAGCCGGGCTACACCAGCATTTACAGCCCGCCCCTCGCGTCAACTGCCTATGCCTATCTCGGCGTGCAAAATCAGGTACTGAACGCCGCGCCGAGCAATTCGCTGCAGATCAACTTCTATTATGAGACGATTCCTGGCCCGTCGACCGTCAACATCGCCGCCTTCATCGCCGATCCCGGCACATTCAGCCAGGATCTGTCGAGCGGTTCGCCCAGTTACTTCGCCGCGTTCATCACAAACCCGGATAGCAGCATAACGCAGGTCGACGGCTTGCTCACCAGCTATTCGGCCGTCGTGCCGGAACCCGCGAGCCTGCTGATCGTGCTGCCAGCACTCGCCGGCGTCGGGTTCATGCGCCGCCGCGGGGGCTGACGCACCGGCAACGTCAACGGCCAGCCGGCCCGACACTCGTTTGAAAGCCCTTCTCCGTCGGCACCATCAACAAGGCGGTCGAAAACATCCGCCGCGCTTGGAAGGAGCAGTACCGTGAAAAACTCAGGCCCGTGCGCCACACTGAAAGCGATCCTGCTGTCCGCCACGCTTCTCGCCAGCTTCTCCGCCGTCGCCCTTGCCGACGATCTCATTCCCGACAACAGCGGTCAGGCGCCGGTGCCCACCGGTCAGACCATCTCCACCAACGTGATCGCGGGTGCGACCTTTACGAATATGACCGTCACCATCCCGTCGCTGACCAATCCGACGGTCGGTCCCGACGGTGCCATCCAATCCGCGTTGAATCCGGCTGATGGCAAGACCCTGGTCGTCATGACCAGCGGCTACAACACCTATGACACGACCACCGGCGCGTCGCTGCCTGCCGCTTACAATGGCGTCAACGGGCCGGAATATATTTACGTCTTCGACACGACGAAGCCGACTGCACCGGTGCGCAACATGAATCCGCTGGGGCAGTCGGGATCCAGCCCGGCCGCGGCGCTCACCCCGCAGGACACGTTCCAGGGCCTGGTGTGGTCGCCGGACGGCACGAAGCTCTATGTCTCCGGCGGCACCGACGCCGATGTGCTGGTCTATAACTTCAATCTGGCGACCAAGACGTTCAGCGGCCCGACCAAGATCGTGCTGATCCCGGCGGTCGGCGTTCCCGCCCCGGCCGACGCCGACGCCAACGGCATCGGCAACGCCCTGTACCTCGGCCCGCAGACCAGCGGCCTCGCGCTCGACCCGACGGGCCAGATCCTGGTCGCACTCAACTGCCTGAACGACTCGATGTCGGTGATCAACACCGCCACCAACACCATCGTCGTCGACCGTTACGATCTGCGCCCCTACAACACGACGCCGGCGACCGGCAACGGCGTGGCCGGCGGCGAGGAACCCTACGGCGTCGCGATCACACCGGACGGCAAGCGGGCCTACATCACCTCGATCCGCGACCGCGAAGTGGTGGTGATGGATATTTCCAACGCGCTCAGCGGGTCCGTCGCGCTGATCAAGCGCATTCCGCTCGCCGGCAGCCCGAACAATGTCGTGCTCAAGGCCAGCACGGGCGAACTCTTCGTCGCCGAGGACAACAGCGACCAGGTGGCGGTGATCGACACCAACCCGAGTTCGCCGACCTATAACACTGTGACGCACACGATCGACGCCATCGCCCCGCCGGGTACGTTCCTGACCACCGGCCCGCGCTTCACCGGCGCGGCCACCAACAATGTCGCACTGTCACCCGACGGCAATAGCCTCTACGTCACCAATGGCGGTGCCAACGATGTAGCTGTCGTGCCGCTTACCGGTTCCGGCGCGTATCAGGTTGCCGGCCTGATCCCCACCGGCTGGTATCCGACCACCGTCACCGCGAGCGCCGATGGCAGTGCGTTGTACATCTTCAACAGCAAAAATGACCCCGGGTCCAACCCGCTGCATCAAACCACCTCGGTCAACAGCGAGCATTACACCCAATACCCTAACGTAATCAATAGGTCCGCGTTGGAGTATGGCGGCGACCAGTATGTCTTCGAGCTGGAACAATCGGGCTTCCTGACTGCTCCGGTCGCCTCGGTCAGCGCCAACCTTTCCGCGCTGACTGCCCAGGTCGAGCGCAACAACGGCTGGAACACCGTATCGACAATGCCGTCCGCGACAATGCAGTTCCTGCACCAGCACATCCAGCACGTGATCTATATCGTCAAGGAGAACCGGACCTTCGACCAGATGCTCGGTGACCTGACGAACGGCGCCAATGCCGACCCCGCGCTGACCGTGTTCGGCAAGGTCATCACCCCGAACTTCCATCGGATCGCCACCAACTTCGTAACGCTCGACAATATCTTCTGCTCCGGCGAGGTCAGCGGCAACGGTTGGCCCTGGAGCACCGAGGCGCGCGAGAGCGATTGGAACGAAAAGAACATTCCGATGGATTACACTTTCGGCTACGGGTCCTACTCGCATCCGGTGGTGACGCGCTCGAACGCCCCGTACGACGCCGAGGGACAGAACGCCAACGTCAGCGTCGGCTACAGCGTCTTCAATAGCGATGGGTCATACAACGCGCCCGCCACTGTCGCCCTGCGCACGCTGGAAGGCGGCGGCATCACCTTTTCCGACACAACAACCTACACCAACAGCGGCAATGCCTTGCCGGGCGGCGCCCTGAACCTCCGGCCAGGCCCGGCAAATCCGGGCGACGCAGACGGGGCTTATGCTTTCACCGGCATGCCGGAGAACTCGCCCTACCAGACCGGCGATCTGTGGGATGCGGCACTGAACGCGGGCCTTACCATCCGCAACTATGGTTTCTTCTCCGACAACAACCATTACGGGCTGAGCCCGGGCGCCGTGGGCTATGTGGCGCCGCTCGAGAACCCTGAGGCAGCCGGTTGCCAATCGGCGATCCCGTTGACCGCCGCGAGCGCCTATCCGGCTGGCGCACAACAGGAGTGGACGTCGGCACGCGCGTTGATCCCCTATACCGATGCGTGTTTCCACGGCTTCGACAACGCCTATCCCGACGCCTGGCGGTTCGAGGAATTCCAGCGCGAGTTCAATCAGTTCGTCGCTAACAACAACCTGCCGAACCTGATCTTCCTGCGCTACATGCATGATCACATGGGCAACTTCGGCGCGACCACCGATGCCGGCGTGAATTACCCCGAGGCGCAGCAGGCCGACAATGACTATGCCGTCGGCGCGACGCTCGATATGCTGGCGCATAGCCCGTATGCCGGTAACACGCTGGCCTTCATCATCGAGGACGACGCGCAGGATGGTCCGGACCACATGGACGCGCACCGGACCACCGCCTACGTGGTCGGCCCTTACGTGAAACAGCACGCCGTCATCAGCACCCGTTATTCGACGGTGAACATGGTCCGCACCATCGAGGACATCCTGGGCCTGCAGCACATCAACCTCAACACCGCCTATCAGGCGTCGATGGATGCCGTCTTCAACACCAGCCAGGGACCGGCCTGGACTTACTCCCACTTGGTTTCGTCGGTGCTGCAATCCACGCAGTTGCAGTTTACCAGCCTGGAGCCTGGCCATCGCGTCCGCTTCGCCGGCGGCGAGTATCATCGGCTGCACGACACAGCGTGGTGGCGGGAGCAAACCCGAGGCTTCGACTTCACCAGCGAGGATCGCGCCCCGGCGGATTTGTTCAACCATGTCATCTGGGAAGGCATGATGGGCGACCGCCCATACCCCGAGCAACGCAGTGGTATCGTGATGAGAGCATCGAACCAGCATTAAGCATCGTCTCCAGGGTCTGCAGGCGCAATGGGTCCAGTGGCCGGGGCAATCTGCTCCGGTCACACACGTGCTCTGTCGATGTCGATGCCGGGCAGCCAGCGTGCACCGGAAGCGACAAGCGGTAATGCCCATGGTTCATCGCGTCACCGCGTTAGAACCCTTGGTCAGATTTCCTGAAACCGCTTCATTGAATGGCCCGCTTCCACTGTGACAGTTAGGTAAACTTTGCCGCAGAGCTCTTCGCCCCAAGCCGACTCTCAGGTAGCGTGGCGGACAATGTGCATGGTTCGACGAAATGGCGCGCATGACAGGACTGGCCTGCCGCTGACAGATAAGCGATGCAGGTAGGCACCCGGATGCCGAACAACCTCGTCCCTCAACAGCAGGTATTCCGCTCCGCGCAATTAGAATTGCCCCCTGTCGGCACAAGGGTGCCGATGGCCGTATTATCGGTCGCTCCGGCACGCATGGTTGGGCCGCGCGCCGCGGTGCTGAGCGCAATGGCGGCGCAAAGCGCCGTGCTGGTGGCTTTGTTCGGCGCCCCGCACGCGATGAAGGCGCCAGCCGAACCTGTGTCGATCGCAATGATCATGTTGGCGCCGCAGCCTCAACCGCCGGCGCCGGTTCAAACTCCCGCGCAGCCGGCGGCGGAGCCGATGCGCGAGACGCCGCAACCGCCCCCCCGGTCGCCGCAACCGCCGCCACCTCAGCCAGCGGCGATACCGCAGCCGGTGCAGCCAGTGGCTGCCGCGCTCGTCAATCCAACGCCCGCACCTACGCGGGATCCGGAACCATCACCGCAGCCGCTGCAGCCCACCGACCCTCAACCCGTGGTCGAATCAGCCCCCTCACGGGCAACTTCGGCGACCGAAGAAGTGCCCCTTCCTCTGCCACCGATGCCGCCCCCCGATGCGCCAAAAGTCGCACGGCAGCAGCCGCATCACGCCATGTCCCGGCTCGCATCTTTGACTCGCCCCGTTGCGGCACAGGACGCGCCGCCGGTCGTCGCCGTAGCGGCGGCGGTGCCTGCTGCGGTGCCGGCGCAGGCATTCTCTGGCGGGCAAGCAGGCCGTCAGGCCGAGGACGCGCTGCGCAGCCGCATTCGCGAAGCCGTCCAGGAAGCCGTGCGCTGCCCGGCTGCCGCACGGATGATGCATTTGTCGGGCAAGGTCGGCGTCGGCTTCGACTATCGCGATGGTGCGCTGGTGGGCGCGGTGCAGATCGAGCGTTCCAGCGGCACGCCAATATTGGACGCGGCGGCGGCCGGGGCAGTGCGTATTGCTCACTATCCCAGCGCCCCGCCGGAAACCGCAAGCCAGATCCTGCGATTGCTCATCTGGGTCGATGAAGCCTGCGATGGCTGACGGTGCGTTGCTCGACTCACGATACCGTCAGGCGGTTCTTCATAAACTTAAAAGACGGGGGCTCATGAAACACTGCCACGGCCGGGTCGGCGCGCGAACCCGGGTTGCACGCGCATTGACTGCGGTACTCTTAGGCCTCGTATTGGGTGCGGCCTCCCCTGAGGACAACCGCAGTGACATCGGCACCGTAACGGCGACCGGCGGCCCAGAAGGCACCGCTGCGCCGGCGCCCGGCAGCGCCCCGGCGGTGGCGCCCAGCCAGCCGCCGCTCACCGCGACGCAGCCGACGTCGGTCATCGGCCCCACCTACATCCAGAACAATACGGTGCCGTCGCAGAACTATGACAACATCATCAAGTTCTCGCCCAGCGTGCAGAATGTCGAACCGACCGGCGCCGGCTTGCAGCAGAACTTCATGGAGACGATCCGCGGGTTCCGCTATACGCAGTTCAACTCCACCTTCGACGGGTTGGTCTTACCCGGTACCATCTCCAGCTTCGCGCCGCAGACCGGTGCGTATTTCCTGTCGCATGACATTCAATCGGTGTCAGTCGATCGCGGCCCGGGAACAGCGTCGCAGATCGGCTATGCGACGTTCGGCGGCACGGTCGCGACCACGCTGGTCTCGCCGAGCAATACGTTCGGGATCAATCCTTACGGGACATTCGGAAGCTGGGGCCTTGGGCTTGAGGGCCTGCGCTTGGACAGCGGCGCAATCCCCGCCTTGGGCGGTGCGCGTGGCATGCTGGATGGGGAGCATATCGATGCAAATGGCTACCTCACCGGCACCTCGACGCTGCGCGACAATTTCTACGGCAGGATCGAGGCTCCGCTCGGCGACAACACGGTGATTACCGTGGTCGGCATGTACGACTATGCCCGGACTCACACGCCATATGGTGCGACGCTCGGCCAGATTCAGACGCTGGGGGCGAACTACGCGCTGAACGGCAACTCGCTGTCGCAGGCGTACAGCAACTATAACGTCGACAATTACTACACCGATTTCGACTATATCGGCATCAAGTCGGCTCTAGGCGATGGCTGGACCATCGACAACAAGCTCTACACCGTATCGTATTATCATCACGGCATTCAGGGGCTGGACCCGAATGGCACAACGCCGAATCTGAGCGGCGTCTACTACCTGAACGGTGTCAGGACCACGCTGACGAACGACGTTCCCGGTCTGGCGAACCGCAGCGACTTCCGGGCCTATGGCGACTCGCTGCGAGTCGCCAAGGACACACGCTACGGCCAGCTCCGGACCGGCGTGTGGCTGGATTACGACGTCGGTTCCAGCCAAAAGATCAACATCGACCTGTCACAGAATGACGTCATCTATACGAGCACGGCCACCGGGACACCGTTCAAGACGCTGTACAATACGTCACTGACCACGGTGCAGCCATATCTGGAGTTTGCCGCGAAGCCGTTGCCCGCACTGACTGTCACGCCGGGTCTCAAATACACCTACGTGCATCGGGGGCTGGACGCGACGATCATCGGTTCGGCGCCGTCCACCGCACCGGCAAGCCAGGGTTGGGGTGCGCTGCTGCCGTCGATCGACGCTCACTATGCGATCATGCAGGACTGGGTCGCCTATGCCCAGGTGGCAAAGGGCTTCCTGGCGCCGCCCTTGAACGCCCTGCTGGTGCCGGCCGCGAATGCCCCCACATCCCTGCAGCCCCAGACCACCGTCAACTATCAGGTTGGCACCACGTTCAGGAACAACCGGTTCTCCGCCGGCGCCGACATGTATTACATACAATTCCAGAATTACATCGCGTCGGAAAAGAACAATTTCGGCACGATCTACACGAACAATGGCGGCGCGGTGTTCAAGGGTATCGAAACCGAGGCAACCGTCATGCTCGTACCTGGCGTCGCATTCTATGCGAACGCGACGGTGAACGATGCCACCTACGACGGCTCCGGATTCCCTGTCGCACTCAGCCCGCGCAGCACGATGGCGGCAGGGCCGATCGTGCAACGCGCGGGGTGGTACTTTTCGTTCCTGTGGAAATATGTCGGGCCGCAATACACGGTGGACGGGTCAGGCCCGTTCTCCCACGCCCTCGACCCGATTGGCGGCTACAACGACGCGGATGCCGAGCTGTCCTACCGGCTGGTCCTGCCACAATTCAACGATCGGGCGCTAAATTTCCGTCTGAACCTGTTCAACGTCTTCAATGACCACAGCCTGATCGGCACCATCGGTACGACAGCCGCCGGCGCGGCGTTGTATGCCACGAACCCTGGACGAGCCGTGTTCTTCTCGCTGTCTGCCGATTTGTGATCCGTCGTGCCGCCCACAGGTCGCGCTTGGCGATCCCATCTCTACCGACGCCCGTCCTGAGCGTGCCCAGTCCTGAGTGTGCCCAGTCCTGAGTGTGCCCGGCACAAGCTCATTTCAGGATGCCGGCCGACTGAATTCTCGTACCATGCGACGAAGTATCACAAAAAATGAAATGAGACGCTGATGAGACAATTGCCGCACTTGGCCGAGCTCACCACCGCCCTTACCCTATGGCAATGTCCCTCCCATCCCCCCAGCCGACGACGGAAGAGCCATCGATCGCGGAACTTCTCGCCGCCCGTCCGCACCTGACCATGCATGCCATGGACGGCCTCACCCTCGAATCCGTCCCTCTCAACGCCATCGCCGACATGCTCGGCACCCCCACCTGGGTCTACGGCGCCGGCACCATGCGCGCGCGCTACCGCGCTCTGGCCGCCGCGCTCGCCGCCGCCGGCCTCGACGCCGGCCTGCACTACGCAATGAAGGCCAACGACCACCTCGCCATCCTCCGCATGTTCGCCCGCGAAGGTGCCGGCGTTGATGTGGTCAGCGCCGGGGAAATCCGCCGTGCCCTGGCAGCAGGCATCCCGCCAACCGACATCGTCTTCTCCGGCGTCGGCAAGTCGGTCTCCGATCTCCGCCTCGCGCTCGCCCACGACATCGGCCAGATCAACGTCGAAAGCGCGGAGGAGCTGGACATGCTCTCCGCCCTCGCCGCCGGCGAGGGCAACACCGCCCGCATCGCCCTGCGCGTCAACCCGGACGTGGATGCCGCGACGCACGCCAAGATCTCCACCGGGCGGGCGCGCGACAAATTCGGCATCCCCTGGCCGGACGCCGCCCAACTTTACGCTCGCGCCGCCAGCCTGCCCGGCATCCAGCCGGTCGGCCTTGCGCTGCATATCGGCAGCCAGATCCTGTCGCTCGCCCCGTACCGTGCCGCGTATGCCCGCATCGCCGCTTTGGTCCCCGACCTGCGCGCCGCGGGCCACGAGGTAACCTCAGTGGATTGCGGCGGCGGCCTCGGCATTCCCTACCGCGACGAACCCGCGCCCGGCCCCACCGGCCTCGCCGGCGCGTTGCGCGGCGCGTTCCACAACCTCGATGTCCGCCTGAAGCTGGAACCCGGCCGCTGGCTGGTCGGCCCGGCCGGCGTATTGCTTTCGTCGGTCGTACTCCACAAACGGTCCGGCCCCACCCGGTTCGTCGTGCTGGACGCGGCGATGAACGACCTGGTGCGCCCCGCAATGTACGACGCCTGGCACGGCATCGTCCCTCTCGCCGCGTCAGACGCCGTCGCCCCGGTCAGCCCCGCAGACGTTGTCGGCCCGGTCTGCGAATCCGGCGACACCTTCGCGCGCAGCCGCTTGCTCCCGCACCTTCGTCAAAATGCGCGAGTCGCAATTCTGGATTCAGGCGCATATGGTTCCGTCATGAGTTCCACCTACAACGCCCGCCCGCTGGCCGCCGCGGCACTGGTCGATGGCGATCGTTGGGCGGTGATTCGCGAGCGCCAGCCGGTGGAAGCGATGTGGCAGGCCGAACGCATTCCGGATTTCCTCACATGACCGACCGCCCCGAGGACCTGAACCCCCTGCTTCGCCGCCTGGCGGGTCAGCGCATCCTCGCGCGCCTTGTCCTGTTGTTTGAAAGCATCTGGCCCGCTTTGTGGCCGCCCCTCGGCGTCGCCGGCTTGTTCCTGTGCGCCGCCCTGCTTCAGCTTCCGCAGATGCTACCGCCCGCCTGGCATTTGACCGTGCTCGGGGGGACGCTGGCCGCCATCTTCGCCTTGGCCTTGCGCGGCCTCTGGCCAATCCGCACGCCGGATGACGCCGCCGCCGACCGTCGGCTCGAACGCGATTCCGGCCTCGCCCACCGCCCGTTGCAAGTGCTCACCGACCATCCGGCACAGCAGGACCCGATCGGCCTCGCGCTATGGCAGGCCCACGTCGTGCGGACCATCCGCCAGGTGCGCCGACTGCGTGTCGGCACGCCGCGACCCGGCTTGGCCCGCCGCGACCGTTACGCATTGCGCGGCGGATTGGTGGTAGGGCTGATCGCGACGTTCGGCATCGCCGGCGCCGACGCTCCGGCCCGCATCGCGCTCGCCCTGGAACCGACGCTGCCACGCCTGGAGGTACCTCCCTCCACCGAGCTGCAGGCCTGGATCACGCCGCCCGCCTATACACAGGTCGCGCCTGTCTTCCTCAGGCAGGACGGCGGGTCGGTTGCGGTGCCGACCGGTTCGCATCTGACGGTCAGCGTCACCGGCGGCTCCGGCACGCCCAGCCTGTCGCTGCAGGGCCACGGCACGCCGTTCCGCAGGCTCGCGAGCGACAGCTTCCAGGCCGACCGCGACCTTGACCAGGGTGGCCGGCTCGAGGTCCGCCGCAACGGCGGAGAGCTGGCGAACTGGGACCTGACGGTGATCGTGGACCAGCCGCCAACCGCCGCCTGGGCCGCCCCGCCCGGCCCAACACGCACAGGGCAGGAAACGCGCCTGCCGTGGCAGACCGGTGACGACTACGGCGTGGTCTCCTTGCAGGCTGACCTACGATTGAAGGACCGGCCATCCGCACCTGCACTGGTGGTTCCCATCCCGCTGCCGGATGGCGCTCCGAAATCGGCGCACGGGATCTACCAGCAGGATTTGACGGCGAGCCCCTGGGCCGGCCTGCCGGTGACCGGCCACCTGGTGGCCCGTGACGCACCCGGCCAAACCGGACGCAGTGCCGACGCCACCTTCATCCTGCCCGAGCGCTTGTTCACCAATCCGATCGCCCGGATCCTGATCGCCATCCGCAAGCATCTCAGCCTGCATCCCGAGGACCGCGACCGCGCCGTGGATGCCTTGGATGGCCTGATCATGCACCCCGAACTGCTGCACGGCGACATTGGTGCCTACGTCAATCTTGGCGCCCTCTATTACTTGCTCGAATACGACAAGTCCGCCAAGGCGATCCCCGAAGCCCAGCGGCAAATGTGGGAGCTGGCGCTGCACCTGGAGGACGGCCAGACCGAGCAAACCGCCCGCGAACTGGAGCAAGCACGGCAGGCCGCACGAGACGCGCTGAACCGGGCGATGAAGCACCCCACCGAGGCTAACCGGCAGGCCCTGGAGAAGCGCCTGCAAGAACTGCAACAGGCGATCGAGCGCCACATGCAGGCGCTCCTGCAAGAGGCGCGCCGCGACCACGAGGAACTCCCGTTCGACCCCGACGCTCAGCACCTGACCAACCAGGATTTCCAGCGCATGGCGCGGCAAGCCGAACAAGCCGCACGGCAGGGCGACATGAACCAGGCCCAGCAGCGGATGGCCGAGCTGGAGCGCATGCTGGACGAACTCCGCAACGCCCGGATGGCCAACAGCAAGTCGATGCAGCAGCGCGCGCAGCAGCGCTCGCGCGGACGGCAGCAGATGGGCGCCTTGCAGGACCTGATCCGCCGCCAGGGCGGGCTGCTGGATCACGCCCAGAACCGCGCCGACGACCAGACGCGGCCGCAGTACGGCGACGAGGCGGCAACCCAGCCGGCCGACCCGAACCTCCAGCGCGAGGCGGACCAACGAGTCCAGCAGGCGTTGCGTCGCGCCCTGGGTGAGCTGATGCAGGACTTCAGCGACCTGACCGGCAAGCTGCCGCAAGGCCTGGGCGATGCCGACCAGGCCATGCAGCAGGCCGGCCGCCAGCTCGGCAAGGGCGACGACCGGGCGGCCAGCACGGATCAGCAAAACGCCATCGAGGACTTGCAGAAGGGCGGCCAGCAGATGGGCCAGACCATGGCGCAGCAGTTTGGCACCGGCCAGCAGGGCGAGGAGGGCGAGGCCGAAGGCGGCAGCGAGTCGGGCCAGTTCATGCTGCAAGAGGGCAACGGCGAGGGCAACGGCAATGACACCATGCCGGGCTCGGAGGGTCATGGGCGAGGCCGGCGCGATCCCCTGGGCCGGCAATATGGCGAGGGCGGCTCTGGCGCCGACGAGGGAAACGACGTGACCATTCCCGAGAAACGCGAATATTCCCGGACGCGGGAGATCGAGGAAGAGCTGCGCCAGCGAGACGCGCAACGCGATCGCCCGCAACAGGAGTTGGATTATTACGGGCGGCTATTGAAGGGCTTCTAACGGCGCCACGCGTGGCGGCGACCGTCATGCGTTGCAGCGCAGGGACGAATCAGACCATGCCAACAAGGTTTGCACGGTATGCCTTTGACACCTGGGAAAAAGCCGAGCTGGGCGCGGCCCCGTACTTGTTGCACTAACAACGTGACTCGTGCGACCTCTGTCATTTCCAATGACCCGGTGTCTGACGCACAATGAAGCGTGAAACAAGTCCAGGTGATTTGCCCGCCGACGGCTTATCCACATTATGCGGCGCGGCTCCGCCTCTGGTGTGTGCCGGTGAACGAGCGCAACTGCGGCAGTCCGGCACCGCCGGACCTGCGCGCAGCAAGCGGACAGGAGAAGAAACGATGAGATACTGGGGCGCAATTCTGGCTTTGGCGCTTCTTGCGTTGCCACTGGCGGCCACAGCCCAGCCGGTCAGCGGCTTGTACATCTCGGGCGGTCTGGGCGCCGACCTGCCACAGAACACGTATTTCACCCCGAGTTCGCCGGTGGACGGTGCCACGCGTCTGAAGACCGAGGACAATCTCGGGTTCACCGGGCTCGGTGCCATAGGCTATGGCCTGGGCGACGGGTTCCGCTTCGAAATCGAGGGCGACTTCGCGCGCAACGGCGTGCAGAACATTTATCAGAAATTCCCAACGACGACGTCCGGCACAGAGCACACGTACGGCGTGATGGTGAACGCGCTGTATGACTTAGATATCGGTTCGCCCTGGATCTACCCGTATCTCGGCGCCGGTGCCGGCTACCAGTGGAGCCATTTTGACGGTGTGTCGGTGACACAGATCGGCGGGCCGTTCAGATTGAGCACGGATGCGACCGCCGGCGCGTTCGCGTGGCAGGCGATTGCTGGCGTGTCAGTGCCCATTCCCAGCGTGCGTGGCCTGTCATTCACCGCCGAATACCGCTTCATGGAAACGCTGGGCGGACCCACATACGGTGCGCTGGAAACCCCGGTCGGCGGCGGTCCTGCGGTGTTCACCGACCTGAAGCTGCACAACCAGTTCGACCATCTTTTCCTGATCGGGCTGCGTTATGAGTTCAATACGCCTGCACCGCCCGCACCCGTCATGACGCCGGCTGCACAAGCCGTGCCGACCCCTGCTCCGTCGCGTTCGTACCTGGTGTTCTTCGATTGGGACAAGGCGACGCTGACCGACCGTGCGCGCCAGATCATCCAGGAGGCAGCAGACAATTCGCGGCGCGTGCAGTACACGCGCATCATGGTGAACGGCTACACGGATACGTCAGGCACGCCGCAATACAACATGGGCTTGTCGATCCGGCGTGCCCGCGCGGTGGAAGGCGAGCTTATTCATGATGGTGTCCCGCAAAACGTGATCGCCATCCGCGGCTACGGCGAAACCCACCTGCTGGTCCCAACCGGCCCCGGCGTGCGCGAGCCGCAGAACCGGCGCGTAGAAATCATCATTCAATAACCTTAACCTCTCCAATAACATCAATCTCTCCCGCGCGCTATTCGCGCGCGGGAGAGATTACTTCTGCGCCACCGCCAGCGCGCTCAAATTGAAAATTCCCCGTGCCGTAACGCTCGGCACCAGCACATGAATCGGCTGCGACAGACCAAGCAGGATCGGCCCCACCGCCAGCCCATCCGCCGCAGCCTTCAACAACGTGAATGAGATGTTCGCTGCATCCAGCCCAGGCATGACCAGAAGATTCGCCGCGCCATGCAGAGGTGAATCCGGCACCGCCTGGTTCCGGATCGTCTCCACCAGCGCGGCGTCGGCATGCATTTCGCCGTCGATTTCCAGTGCCGGATCGCGCGCACGGATCATCGCCAATGCATGGCGCATCTTGCGTGCGGACCCACTGTCGCTGGCGCCAAAGCTGGAATGCGACAGCAATGCCGCTTTCGGAGCGACACCGAACCGGCGCACCGCCTCCGCCGCCAGCACAGTAAGTTCGGTGATTTGCTCCGGCGTCGGGTCCACCACCATGTGCGTGTCCCCCATGAACAAGGCACCGGTCGACAGGATCAGCGCCGACAGAGCGTACACCCTGCTCACCCCAGGCCGCCGCGCGACGATCGGCAGCACGTACTGAATCTGCCGCCACCAGTTCCCCGTTCCGCCACAGATTGCCGCATCGGCAAGGCCCTCATGCAGCATCATGGCAGCGGCCACCGACGGCCGGTTCGCGACCCGCCGTGCCGCCACCTCCGGCGGCGCACCGCGGCGGCCGGCGAGCCGCTGGTATTCCGGGATCAGCGGCCCGAACACGTCGTGGTCCTGCGTCGGATCCAGCACGTGCACGCCGTCCGTCAGGTCGATGCGAAGGCCCATCTCCCGCACCTTGCGTGCGATCACGTCGCGACGTCCGAGCAAGATGGGGGCGGCTATGTGGTCGTCCACCAGCATCTGGGCGGCGCGCAGGATGCGGTCGTCCTCGCCTTCCGCAAACACAATGCGGCGCGCCGGCCCTTGCCTGGCCGCTTCGAACACCGGCCGCATGAGTTGGCCGGAACGGAACACGAAGCGTTCGAGCGTGTGGCGATAGGCATCGAGATCCGCGATCGGACGCAATGCGACGCCGGTCTCCATGGCAGCGCAGGCGACCGCCGGGGCAATCTCCAGAATCAGCCGCGGATCGAATGGCTTGGGAATGATGTAGTCGGGGCCGAACACCGGCGCGGCGCCGCCATAGGCCGCAGCAACGACTTCGCTCGCCTCCATCCGCGCCAGGCCGGCAAGCGCTTCCACCGCCGCAATCTTCATCGCCTCGTTAATGGTGGTGGCCGACACATCCAGTGCGCCGCGGAAGATGAACGGGAAGCACAGAACGTTATTGACCTGGTTCGGATAGTCGCTGCGGCCGGTAGCGACAATGGCGTCCGGACGAGCGGTGTGGGCAATGTCGGGTGCGATCTCCGGCTCCGGATTCGCCAGCGCCAGGATCAGCGGCTGGTCGTTGAATTTCGGCAGCCATTCAGGGTGCAGCACACGCGGCGCGGACAGGCCGAGGAAGATATCGGCGCCATCCAGCACGTCGGCCAGCGCGGCGGCGTTTGTATTGCGGGCATAGCGCGCCATGTTGGGGAGCATTCCGGGGCGATTTGTGCGCACCACGCCGTTGATGTCGGTCAGCGTGACGTTTTCCGGCTTCAGCCCCATCGCCACTAGCAGATCGACGCAGGCCAGCGCTGCGGCACCCGCGCCCGACGTGACCAGCTTCACGTCCGGCAGCGACTTGCCTTGCAGCAGCAAGCCGTTGCGCACGGCGGCAGCGACCGTGATGGCAGTGCCGTGCTGGTCGTCATGGAAGACCGGGATGCGCATGCGGGCGCGCAAATTCGTCTCGATGGCGAAGCACTCGGGAGCCTTGATGTCCTCCAGGTTGACGGCGCCGAAGGTGGGTTCCAGCGCCGCGACCACATCGCAGAAGCGGTCGGGGTCCTGCGCGTCCACCTCGATATCGAACACGTCGATGCCGGCGAATTTCTTGAAAAGAACCGCCTTGCCTTCCATCACCGGCTTGCCGGCAAGGGCACCGATATTGCCGAGGCCGAGCACCGCTGTGCCGTTGGAAATCACGGCAACCAGATTGCCCCGGGCGGTGTAGTCGTGCGCAGTGGCAGGGTCGGCCTTGATCGCCTCGCAGGCGGCAGCGACGCCGGGAGAATACGCCAGCGCGAGGTCGCGTTGACTGGCCATCCGCTTGGTCGGCTCAATGGCGAGCTTTCCAGGTCGTGGGAAGCGATGGTAGTCGAGCGCCGCCTGGCGGAAAGCATCGTCCATGGTCGTTTCCCCTGGTTACGGCCGGGTGGGGACATAGGAGAGGTCGCCGAAGGGCGCCAGACGCAGGGCCCACAGCGTCCGGGCGTGAGCGTCGTTGTCCACATGCCTGAACGTCGCCGCCCGGCTTGACGCTTGCCCGATTCGCTGATCCTCTTCCAGCCAAGCTGAGAAGGCGTCTCGCAACCGGGAGGAACCCATGCCCACGTGGCTTCGCTGGACGATCGCCGCCGCGGTTGTCATTTGCTCAAACGCGATGGCGCACGCCGCGACCATTACCATCGCCACCGTCAACAACAACGACATGATCGTGATGCAGCAGCTCGCCTCGCACTGGGAGCAGCAGACGGGAAACAAGATCAACTGGGTGGTGTTGGAGGAGAACGTTCTGCGCCAGCGCGTCACCACCGACATCGCCACCGGCGGCGGCCAGTTCGACGTGATGACGATCGGTTCTTATGAAGCGCCGATCTGGGGCAAGCAGAAATGGCTGCTGCCGCTGGACGATTTCCCCAAGAGCTACGACTACAACGACATCTTCAAGTCGGTGCGCGACGCGCTTTCCTCGGACGGGCATCTGTGGGCGGTGCCGTTCTACGCGGAGAGCTCCTTCCTGATGTATCGCAAGGATCTGTTCTCGAAGGCCGGCCTGACGATGCCGGCACAGCCGACATGGGCCGAGGTCGAAGGCTTCGCCAAGAAGCTGACCGACCGAGCCCACCAGCAATACGGCGTGTGCCTGCGCGGCAAGCCGGGCTGGGGCGAGAACATGGCGCTGATCGACACCATGGTGAACACGTTCGGCGGCCGTTGGTTCAACGAGAAATGGCAGCCGCAGCTTGATACCAAGCCGTGGCAAGATGCGGTGACCTTCTATGTGAATTTGCTGCGCAATTACGGCCCGCCCGGCGCCAGCTCCAACGGCTTCAACGAGAACCTGGCGTTGTTCTCCACCGGCCATTGCGCGATGTGGGTCGATGCCACGGTCGCCGCCGGCTTCGTTTCCGATCCGAAGAAGAGCCAGGTCGTCGGCAAGGTCGGTTTCGCACCGGCGCCGATCGCGAAAGTGCCGAACGGCAACCATTGGTTCTGGGCCTGGGCGCTCGCGATACCGAAGAGCTCGCACGAGGCGGCAATTGCAAAATCATTCCTGCGATGGGCAACCTCGCAGGCGTATATCAAGCTGGTGGCGCAGACGAACGGCTGGGTGCTGGTGCCGCCCGGGACGCGCAAGTCCACCTATGACAACCCGCAATACATCGCGGCGGCGCCCTTCGCGAAACAGGTAGAACATGCGATCCAGACCGCGGACCTGGACCATCCGACCGCTCAGCCCGTGCCATATACCGGAATCCAATACGTGGCGATTCCGGAATTCCAGGCCATCGGCACGACAGTGGGCCAGTTGATGGCAGCGGCACTGACCGGCCAGACGACGGTGGATCAGGCGCTGAAGCAAGCGCAGGCACAGGTGAAGTCGGCAATGGACCAAGCGGGCTACACCCAGTAGCCCGCCCACGCCCTGATCGTGGAGGGCGGCATGAGAGCGACGAACGAAGCCATTGCAGCAGCGCCGCCACCGATGCGGTCGGGCCGCATGCGGACAGCGTTGCGCGGCCGCGGCGGCGCGGTCGCCACCTTACCACTGGTCGGGCCCGCGGTGGTCTTGTTGCTGATCTGGTCGCTGGTGCCGCTGGTGATGACGCTGTGGTTCTCGTTCCGCCGCTACAACCTGCTGAACCCGATGATCCACGGCTTCGCCGGCTGGAACAACTACCGCTTCTTGTTTCAGGACCCGGCGCTGCTTTCTTCGCTGGTTGTCACTGTGGTTCTTGTTGCCGCGGTGCTCGCGATTACAGTGGGCCTTGGCGCGGTACTGGCGGCGGTGTTCGAAACCGGCTTCCCCGGCCGCGGCATTGCGCGCGTGCTGATGATCTCGCCCTTCTTCGTCATGCCGACGGTCAGCGCGCTGATCTGGAAGAACCTGCTGATGAACCCGGTGAACGGCTTGTTCGCCTGGATCCTCCGAGGCGTCGGGCTGCCGACCTTCGACTGGTTCGCCTCGGCGCCACTGATCTCCATCATCGTGATCGTCGCCTGGGAATGGCTGCCCTTTGCCTTCCTGATCCTGATGACGTCACTGCAATCGCTGGATGAGGAGATCATCGAAGCCGCCCGCCTGGACGGTGCCGGGCCGGTCGCGATGTTCCGCTACATCCAGGTGCCGCATCTCGGACGCTCGATCAGCGTGGTGGTGATGATCGAGACCATCTTCTTGCTCGGCATCTTCGCCGAGATCTACGTGACCACCGCGGGCGGCCCAGGCGTCGCCACCACCAACCTCGCATTCCTGATCTACCAGCGCGCCCTTTTGGCATTTAACGTAGGATCTGCATCGGCGGCAGGGGTGATCGCCATCGTGCTGGCCAACATCGTCGCCATCTTCCTCATCAACACCGTGGCAAAGCGGCTGGACGTATGAATCCGCGCGACAAGCAGTTCCATCCGGTGGCGGCAGCCGTGGCCTGGCTGGCGTCGTTGCTGATGTTCTTCCCGATCTTCTGGATGGTGCTCGCCAGTTTCAAAACCGAGACCCAGGCGATTCAAACGCCACCCCTGCTCTTGTTTCGTCCAACATTAGAAAACTACCACGACATCTTCATCCGCGCCGACTATCCGTTATTCGCCTGGAACAGTGTGGCAATTTCGCTGGCAGCGACGGTGGTTATGCTGGTGGTAGCGGTGCCGGCGTCGTTTGCCATGGCGTTCTATCCAACCAAACGCACGCGCGGCACGTTGCTGTGGATGCTGTCCACCAAGATGCTACCGGCGGTCGGCGTACTGGTGCCGATCTATCTGATTGCAAAGGACGCCGGCCTGCTGGATTCGCGCATCGCGCTGATCCTCATCTACATGCTCAGCAACCTGCCGATCGGCGTCTGGATGCTGTTCACCTTCTTCCGCGAAACGCCAAAGGCGATCATCGAGCAAAGTCGCATCGATGGCGCCGGCGTATGGGATTCGATCGTGCACGTACTGCTCCCGCTCGGGCTGCCGGGCATCGCATCCACCGCACTGCTATCGATCATCCTGTGCTGGAACGAGGCGTTCTGGAGCCTGAACCTGTCTGCCCACGACGCCGCACCGCTGACCGCGTTCATCGCGTCGTTCTCGGCACCCGAGGGCTTGTTCTGGGCCAAGCTCTCTGCCGCAGCAACGCTGGCGACGGTGCCGATCCTGCTGTTCGGCTGGTTCAGCCAGCGCCAGTTGGTACGAGGGCTGACGTTCGGGGCGGTGAAGTGAAGACCATCAGGAGTGTCGTACCCCGTGCCAGACCATCGCGTTCTTCCATGTCATTGCGTTTTCCATGTCATTGCGAGGAGCGCAGCGACGAAGCAATCTCCACATAAGAACGCGCGATACGCGATTGTGCAGCCACATGGCTTTACGCCATGACACGCCCCAATGACATCCCACTGAGAGCGTCATGGCCATTCCCCTGAGCGTCGACACCATTGGCAACCTGTCGCCCACAATCGCGGTGCCGCGCTACGACCTTGCGCGACGCCACGTCGGCATCGTGCATCTCGGCCTGGGCGGTTTCCACCGCGCGCACATGGCCCGTTACACACACGAATTGATGCAACAAGATCCGGCCGCACTGGGATGGGCCATTGCCGGCGCCGGCCTGCTGCCTGCCGACAAGCGAATGGCGGAGAGCCTCGGGCCACAGGATGGTCTCTATTCGCTGATCGAACGCGGTGGCGACCGCGAGACCGTGGCGGTGATCGGTTCCATCGCCGAGATCATTTATGCCGGGGATTCCAGCGCGGCGTTGCTGAATGCGATTGCGAATCCCCGGGTGCGCATCGTCAGCCTCACCGTCACCGAGAACGGCTATTGCCTGAACCCGGCGACACGGCAATTCGATCCCGACCATCCGTTAATCCGCGCCGATCTTGCCACCCCCGAGGCTCCGCGCAGCGCGATCGGCATCATCGTCGAGTCCTATCGCCGGCGGATGGACGCGCAACTTCCGCCCTTCACCGCGTTGACCTGCGACAACATCCAGCACAACGGCAATGTGCTGCGCGCAGCAGCACTGGCCCTGGCGAAGCTGCGCGATCCGTCGCTGGCAACATGGATCGAGGCGAACGGGTCATTTCCCAACACCATGGTGGATCGCATCACGCCGGTGACTGCGGTGGAGGACATTGTGTACTTGGAGCAGAAGTACGGAATTGCGGATCGTTGGCCAGTGGTGTGCGAGGATTTTACCCAATGGGTGATCGAGGATCGCTTCGTCGCCGGCCGTCCCGCCTGGGAAAATGTCGGCGCACAGTTCGTACCCGACGTGACGCCGTATGAGATGATGAAGCTGCGGCTGTTGAACGGCAGCCATCTGGCGGTCGCGGCGCTGGGGCGTCTGGCGGGCTATACCTACATTCATGAGACGATGCAGGACTACCTGTTGCGCCGGCTGATGGCAGCGTTGATGGACCGTGAAACCGGTCCGACCCTGCCTCCGGTGCCAGGCATCGACCTCGCCGACTACAAGCGGACATTGATCGCGCGCTTCGCCAATCCGGCGATCCGCGACACGGTGGAACGTGTGAACACGGATGCGCCGCTGAACGTATTGGTGGTGCCGATCATGGCGCGCTTGGAGATGAATGGTTCCGTCGACCTGCTGGCACTGTCGCTGGCCGGCTGGATTCGGCGCGTGCGTGGCGTGGATGAGCAATGGCAACCGATCGACGTGCGGCATCCGTTGGCGGCACTGCTGCGGGACAAGGCCGAGCAAGGCGGGCCAGACCCCGCACCAGTGCTGTCGATCACGTCCCTGTTCGGATCGCTGGGACAGGATCAGCGGCTCGTCGTTCCGCTGCGGCGCTGGCTGGGGTCGCTGTACGACGTGGGCGCGCGGCGGACCTTGGCGTTAGCGGCCGGGGAGTTGAAGATTTGAATTTTCACCAGTCTGCTTGAGAGTCCCGGTCTTGTAGGCCAATCTCGGCTCAGGCGGCGAGCCGCAAGGCGACCATCTTGTTGGTGTCGTGTCGAGATGTACGGTCTCGTCCTGTTGCGTGGGCCGGCGGTCGAGTTGCCACGGCGCGATCGGCCTGTGGTGCCGGCCGGCCATGACAGCGCACAGCGAAGAAAGCGAGCCCTGGTGTAAACCTCACAACCTCTGTTCCTTCCATGCACCAATTCGGTGCGGCCTCCGCCGCACGGGTTATGGAATGACGACACAACGGCCATGAAACGGGACAGAGCGACGGACGGCGGCGCGCGCAAGAATCCCCAGCAACACCCATGCATCTATTTGGCCCCGTGTGGAGCAGCCAGGCCACGCGACATTGCAGCGCAATGCGAGACAATGGCGCATTCATTGGACGTAAGACGCCGTCGGGAGACCGCCCAAGGCGTTATCGGCTACGCCTGCTTCAGCTCGATCAAACTCCGCCTGATCTTTCGCCCGCGCTCAACCTTGTCCTCGATATACGCCGCATCGCCCCAGCGCACTGCGCGTGCCATCGCCTGCGCGTCCTCGGTAAAGCGCGCCAGCATCTCCAGCAGCGCCTCGCGATTGTTCAGGAAGATATCGCGCCACATTACCGGGTCGCTGGCCGCGATGCGCGTAAAGTCGCGGAAGCCGGAGGCGGCGAAGTTCAGCACCTCCTGCTTGCTCTGCGCCTCCAGATCGTCAGCGGTGCCGCAGATGGTGAAGGCGATCAGGTGCGGCAGATGCGATACGATCGCCAGCACGCGGTCATGATGCGCGGGCTCCATCGTCTCGATCATGGAGCCGCAGCGGCGCCACAACTCGGCGACCCTCTCCACCGCATCGGGATCGGTGCCGGGGGGCGGAGTCAGCAGCGTCCAGCGGCCCTGGAACAGAGTGGTGAAGCCGGCATCGGGGCCGGAATATTCGGTGCCGGCGACAGGATGGGCGGGCACAAAATGTACGCCCCCTGGTACCAAAGGCCCAACGTCGCGAATCACCGACTGCTTGGTGGATCCCACATCCGTCAGGATTGCGCCGGGCGCGAGATGTGGGGCGATGCGCGTGGCGAGGTCGGCGAAGGCACCAACCGGGGCGGCCAGCATCACACAATCGGCGCCTGCCACCGCGCGGGTGGGATCGATTTCGATCCGGTCGGCGAAACCAAGCTGCACCACGCGGTCCAGAGTCTTCTGCGTGCGGGCGTTCACCACAATCTCGGCGGCGATGTCGCCGCGCTCGCGCGCGATGCGAGCGACGGAACTGCCGATCAGGCCTATGCCGAGGAGAGTGAGGCAGCGGAACAGGGGTTCAGTCATGGAGAACTGCTTTTCTCTCGCATAGTGGGGGCGCGCAGCGGCCTCACCTGACCTCTCCCGCGGCCGCGACCGCGGGATATTGCTGTATGAACGCGGTCAGTCCCTCGACAACCGCCTGTACTTCCTCGCCCAATCCCACCGTAATCCGCAGGCAGTGCGGCAGGCCGTAGCCGCGAACGCCACGCACGATGATGCCGCGCTTGCGCAGGAACGCGTCAGCCTCTTCGGCTTCCTCCGGCGTACCGAAATCCGCGAGTACGAAATTTCCCTCACTCGGCCAGACCTTGAGGCCCGCCGCGGCCAGTCCGGCGGCCAGCTTTGGCCGCCATTCGGCATTGTGGTCGCGGCCCTTCTCCACCCAGCCCGGTTCGGCCAATGCCGCAATCGCTGCCGCCTGCGCTGCTACGGACACATTGAACGGGCCGCGTGTCCGGTTCAGCACATCGATCGCATCGGGAGTGCCGTAGCACCAGCCAATGCGCATGCCGCCCAGGCCGAACACTTTCGAAAACGTCCGCGTCATCACCGTGTTGCCGGTGGCGTCGACCAATTTGACTCCAGGATCGTAGTCCGGCCGCGTTACATATTCCGCGTAAGCGGCATCAAGTACCAGCAGCACCTCCGGCGGCAGGTTGGCGTGCAAACGAGCCACCTCGCCGTACGGCAGCATCGAGCCGGTGGGGTTGTTGGGGTTCGCGAGGAACATCAGCCGCGTCGCCGGCGATACCGCGGCCAGCATCGCATCAACGTCCGCGGTCAGATTGCGCTCTGGCACCTTGATCACCCGACTGCCGGCATAAGTTCCCGCGATGAAATAAATCGAGAAACCGTGCGCCGACATCACGATGTCCCGGCCCGGTCCACCATAGGCCAGGCACAGCTGGTAGATCAGGTCATCGGAACCGGCGCCGCAGACAATGCGTGCCGGATCAAGGCTCCAGCGCCGGCCGATCGCTTCCCGCAACGCATCGGCGCCGCCATCGGGATAGCGGAACACGTCCTCTGCCACGCGGCGGATCGCCGCCTGTGCGCCTGGCGGCACGCCGAATGCACCTTCATTCGAAGACAGCTTGATCGTGCGGTTGATGCCGGGCAGTTCCGATTCCCCACCGATATAGGGTGAGATCGTCAGTACCTCCGGCCGCGGGCGCGGCGTGGTCATGCGACCCCACCGACCGGCACGGCATAGCCGCCGAGCACCAGCGGCGGACGCATCGCCGCCACCGCTTGCAGCCGCGCATCATCGGCGCCCACGTGCCCGTTCACTTCCACCAGTCCATGCACCACGCGTGCGCCACGATCGCGGCGCAGCAACACCATGCCAGGCGAAAATCCAGCGGCGGCAAGGGCACTGTTCAGGCGCGCGCGGCTGACATCCTCATCCAGTTCCAATCCCAACAACGAGCGATCTTGCCCGCTGGCATCTGGCGGAAACGGCGCAACCACAAAAGCCTGGACAGCCGGGCTGCCTTCAGGCCGCGGCGTCCAGAACGGCAGCCGTGCGACGACGTGAATGTCCGGATGCAGCAGCGTGGTCCACCATCCCTCGGTCTCCGAGGGCAGGGGCAGGATGGCAATCGATGCGGCGCCGGATGCGAGATCGGCGATCGCCTGCGATGCGCTGTGATGCGCGCGCAGCGGCGTCAGCGCCCCATATTGCTCGCGCGCGAGCTGCGTGTAGTCCGCGCCGGGATCGGGATCGTAAACGGCCAGGGCAAAGCCGCCTTGCATGGACGTGGTCGCAGCCAGCAGCTCTCGCCACATCCGGTACAGCGCCTGCGGCGGCAGCGAGCCTTGATGGCGTGCGAGCAAGCGGCGGATGATGGAAGCCTCACGGCCTGGGCGCAGCGCGCTGCGCTTGCCGGCTTGTGCCACCGCCTCGACGACCCGGGCGCGGCGCATGAGCAGGTCGTGCATCGCATCGTCGATTGTGTCCAGTTCTGCCCGCAAGGCGGCAAGCCCGTTCGCCGGCCCGCTGCGCCAGCCATCGATGGCGGGTGCATCCTCGGAGTCCGTGGTCGCTGGCGGGGTAGCTTCGAAGGGGATGGGGCTCGACATTGCTTCAGCCGGAGAGGGGCGAAACAGATAGCCCTCCGGGTTCGGCCTCGCAATCAGCGCCGCCGCCTCGACGGCGGCAAGCGTATCGGTCGCCCATACGTCCGCCCGGACACCGTTGTCGCGGCCGGCCCCTGCCCTGGGCGGACAGTGAGCCATTTGGGAAAATCCCAGTCGTAATCTGCGATGTCATAGATCGGCGAGGCGGCAACGGGGCTGTGACAGGGGCACCCGCATCGGGTGCTATTAATTTGGCTTCAGGTTGCCTAAAGTGGGTACCGGTTCCGACCCACAGCAACCCAAAAGGACAGCGGTACTTTGCGTTCCCCAAAAGACAATCGCCGGCAATGGCAGTCACGCCGGCGCGGCTTCGACGACGACAATTTCTACGGCAATGCGCCCTCGCCGGTCCCGCTGCCGTCCTTCGCGCCCGCATCGTCCGGGCCCGAGCTGACCGCCACGGTAAAATGGTTCAACCCGGACAAGGGCTTCGGCTTTGCCGCGCTAGCCGATGGGTCGGGTGACGTGTTCCTGCACGCAAATACATTGCAGGCCGCCGGGCGGCAGAGCGTCCAACCCGGCACGACCCTGCGCGTTCGCGTGGTCGCCGGGCAGAAGGGGCGGCAGGTCGAGCAAGTGCTCTCGGTGGACGAGAGTACCGCCGAGCCGGAGCAACCCCGCCGGCCGCACTATGGCCAAGGTGGTGGTGGTGGTGGCGGTGGCGGGGGGCGTCCGCCGGGCGGCCCGCGCCGCCAACCCGATCTCAGCACGGCAGTGGAGATGCTGGGGACGGTAAAGTGGTACGATCCGGCCAAGGGCTTCGGCTTCATCACACCGCAGGAAGGCGGCCGGGACGTCTTCGTCCATGCCACGGCGCTGGAACGTGCCGGGCTCGGCCCGTTGCAGGAGCGCCAATCGGTGCGGATGGGTGTCGTCCAGGGCGCAAAGGGTCCGGAAGTCGGCACTATCGAGCTGGTTTAGCCGGGTCGGGGAGGGCTGACGGCCCTCCCGACTGCGCGAAGTTGCGCAGATTTATACTGTCCCCAAGCACGATTCATGCCATAGTCGAGAAATGACCGAGATTTCCTATCGCGTGGTGCCTCGCGGCAAGAATGGGTTCGACGTTGAGATGGAAAAGCCGGGCGGTCGCAAACAGACCGTGCCGGGATTCCGCAGCGAACATGAAGCCGATGCCTGGATCGTGCAGGCCAAGCGCATGATCCGCGAAGCCGCGCCCTGGGCGCCGCCTACCCCGCGGAAACCGACCCCGCCAACACCCGTCGCGACGCCAAAGGCTTCGTCCTGACCCGGCTTTGCATTCGCAGCGCGCTGCCGCACCGCTTGAGTCGGTAATTGGGGCCGGAAGCGGATCTTTACAATTCCTCAATTTTCTGCTGGCATAACGGTTCGCTCGTGTCAGACGGTAGTCGTTGAGGGGGAGTAGACATGACGGACAGCATCATGCGGCGCGGCGTGGCGGCAGGCTTGGCTGGCGGAGCCGCTGAAGTTCTCTGGGTGGCCGCTTATGGCGCTGTCACCGGAACATCCGTCGTTGCGATCGCCCGAGGGGTGACCGCTGCCCTGGTACCCGGCCTGGCATCGCTGCCGTGTGCCCCGGTCGTCGGTATTGCGCTTCATATGGCTCTGGCGGTCGGACTTGGCATTGCCGTCGCGACGGCATTTCGCGCGCCGCTCCTGCGCGTGGTGGGCCCGTGGTCCATGAGCTTGCTGGTAGTGCTCGTGCTTGGCGCGGTGTGGTCCTTCAATTTCCTGGTTTTGCTCCCTCACGTCGATCCTGGCTTCGTGACGCTGCTGCCAATGGCGGTCACGCTTGCCTCCAAGCTGTTGTTCGGTGTCAGCGCCGCGGCCGTCTTGCGTGGCGGGCGGCCTGCACGCGTCAGTTCGATCTGATCCTCTCGACGATCGTTCGAAGTAAGCCGGAGCCGGGCTTGACCCCGGCGCTCGTGCTTGACTGATCGGGTTTGGTTCGCGCAACCCGGCTTGTGTACAGATGGTCGGGTCGAGCCCCCATAGGGGCCAACTTGAACCGGGCGTTGCACTGCTCCCGTCATGGCCGGCTTTGAGCCGGCCATCTGCCCGAGCGAATAGGGCACGTTCGCACGCCAAAGGCGACCGATCGGCAGTGCGTAGATGGCCGGCTCAGGGTCGGCCATGACGATGTAGAATTGACAATCTGCCGCTGCCTTTCCCGCTGCGGTTGGCCGAGGCAGCCACGCCCGGACCAGCCAACAATCTGACTTGTTTTTGGGCGAGATCGTCAGAGAATGCCTTCACCAGTGGCAATATAGCCTTCGTCCCGCGCCGCGATGCGCGCGCCCCTTCCCGAAATGACTTGGCACGTCCATTGCACTTCGGTCGCTATGCCGGGGGAAAAGCCCTGACAGCACGTGACCGATCGGAACAGAGAGGGGACCTCTCACATGTCGTCCGAAACGGGGAAACGCCCGGCTGTCGCGCAACCAATGGGAACGGGAAACAGGACGCAGGCTATGACATCCACCGATAACAACGTGTCGCGCCGAAAGCTTGGCAAGCTCGGCGTCGCTGCTGCGACGGTTGCGGCGCTGGGCGCAGTGAAGGCCGCCAGTACCCCCGCGCGCGCCCAGGCCCCCGCCATTACCGGCAACGCGCCCATCAAGGTGGGCATCCTGCATTCGCTCTCCGGCACGATGGCGATCAGCGAGACCCCCCTGAAGGAGGTCATGATGATGCTGATCGAGCATCAGAACGCCATGGGCGGCGTCATGGGGCGCAAGATCGAGCCGGTTGTCGTCGATCCCGCCTCCAACTGGCCGTTGTTTGCAGAGAAGACACGCCAGCTTCTGTCCGTGGACAAAGTCGCCGCGATTTTCGGCTGCTGGACGTCCGTCTCGCGCAAGTCGGTGCTGCCCGTGCTCGAGGAGCTGAACGGCATTCTGTACTATCCGGTGCAGTACGAAGGCCAGGAGTGCAGCCGCAACGTATTCTACACCGGCGCCGCGCCAAACCAGCAGGCAATCCCGGCGGTCGATTACCTGATGAATGAACTCGGCGTGAAGCGCTGGGTTCTGGAAGGCACGGACTACGTCTATCCGCGCACCACCAACCAGATTCTGGAAGCGTATCTGCACCTGAAGGGCTTCGCGCCCGACGACATCCTGATCAACTACACCCCGTTCGGCTTCTCCGACTGGCAGAACGAGGTGGCGAAAATCAAGCAGTTCGGCAACGCCGGCAAGAAGACCGCGGTCGTGTCTACGATCAACGGCGACGCCAATGTGCCGTTCTATAAGGAACTCGGCAATCAGGGCCTTAAGGCGACAGATATCCCGGTGATGGCGTTCAGCGTCGGCGAGCAAGAACTGGCAGGCTTGGATACCAGGCCGCTGGTGGGCCACATGGCGGCGTGGAACTACTTCGAAAGCGTGCGTACCCCTGAGAACCGCGCATTCATCGCCGAGTGGCACAAGTTCATCGGCAATCCGAAGCGCGTCACCAACGACCCGATGGAAGCTCACTATATCGGCTTCAACATGTGGGTGAAGGCGGTGAAGAAGGCGCAAGCGATCGACGCCAATTCGGTCATCGACGCGATGATCGGCGTTACTGCGCCCAACCTGTCGGGCGACTACGCGGCATTGATGCCGAACCACCACCTGACCAAGCCGGTTCTGATTGGCGAGATCGAGCCGAACGGCCAGTTCAACATCGTCTCGCGCACGCCGGGGCTGATCGTGGCACAGGAATGGTCGCCATATATCGAGGCGACCAAGGATCTGATTGGAGATTGGCGCCCGCCGATGAGTTGCGGTGCGTTCAACGTGGCAACCGGCAAGTGCACCGGTGGCGGCAAGAAGGCCTGACCGTCTGCTTGCCGTGACGGGGGCGGCCGTTTCCTCCCCGGCCGCCCCCGATTGCTTTCACCGAGGCGCAGCGATGCGACGTATCCTTCCCCTGCTGTTGTTTGTAATGCTGGCGCTGATGCCGGCGCTGGCTCGTGCCGACGATGCATCGGCAGCGTTGGCGGCGATCGCGTCCGGCAACCTGGATTCGATGCGCCAGGGCATTGCCGACCTGGCGGCGTCCGGCGATCCGCGCGCCATCCCCATTCTTGAATCGCTGAAGAACAGTACGTTGTTCATGAACGACGATAATGTGTTGTTCATACAGAACGCGAATGGCAGCTTCGTCAACGCCGCCACTGGCGCGCCGGCACCGGGCCTGACGGCGGATGCATTGACCCAGGTGTTTCCCGATCTGCGGGCGCAGGCCGTGATCGACAAGGTGCTGGGCCAGCTGCAGTTGTTCTCGCCTGATGCCGCGACGCGGGAGAACGCGGCGGAGGCCTTGTTCCAGTCGCATGATGTCGCCGCGTTGCCGATTCTCTCGAAGGCGCTGAGCAATGAAACCGATCCCGCAGTGCGGACTCGTCTGGAGCAAGCGCATGCCGCCGCATTGTTGTTCAGCAAGGATGCGCCGGTGCAGCAGCAGCTTGCGGCGGTGGCCGTACTGCGCGCCCGTGGCGACCTCGATGCGCGCGCCTTGCTGGCGAGCCTGAGCAATCAGCCGCCGGACGTTGCTGCCGCGACGCGCGCGGCGGTGGCTGCGATCGACCGTTCGTTACAGCTTTGGGGAATACTGCAGAACGTATATTATGGGATCGGCCTGGGGTCCGTGTTGCTGCTGGCAGCGGCCGGGTTGGCGATCACCTTCGGCGTCATGGGCGTCATCAACATGGCGCATGGCGAGATGGTGATGCTGGGTGCCTATACGACCTATGTCGTGCAACAGGCGATGCACCAGATTGCGCCTGCCTGGTACCAGGCCAATCTGTTGTTCGCGGTGCCGTTGGCGTTCCTGGTTACCGGCCTGATCGGCATTGCCATTGAGCGCAGTTTGATCCGCTGGCTGTACGGCCGTCCGTTGGAAACGCTGCTGGCGACCTGGGGGCTGTCGCTGGTGTTGCAGCAGGCGGTACGCTCGATTTTCAATTCGCAGAACAAGGATGTGGATACGCCGCTGTGGATGAGCGGCGACCTTCACTTGGCCGGACTGACGATTACTCTGAACAGATTGTACATTATAGGGTTCACCGTGGTGGTGTTGTTCGCGCTGATGGCGGCGCTGCGCTACACGCCGCTGGGGCTGCGCATGCGGGCGGTAACGCAGAACAGATTGATGGCTGCGGCTATGGGGATTCGTACGCCGTGGATCGATGCGTTGACTTTTGGTTTGGGCTCCGGCGTGGCCGGTATAGCGGGCGTAGCGCTGAGCCAGATCGATAACGTTTCGCCGAACCTGGGACAGAACTACATCATCGACAGCTTTTTGGTGGTGGTGTTTGGCGGCGTCGGCAATCTGTGGGGCACTGCGGTCGGCGCATTGACGCTGGGCGTGATCAACAAGTTCCTGGAACCGGTCGCCGGCGCCGTTCTTGGCAAAATCGTCGTGCTGGTCCTGGTTATTCTGTTCATTCAGCGCCGCCCGCGTGGCATGTTCCCGCTGAAGGGACGGGCAGCCGAGGCATGATGATCACGTCTCATTGCGAGGAGCGGCGCTGCCGGCGTCATTGCGAGGAGCGACGTCGCCAATGTCATTGCGAGGGGCGCAGCGACGAAGCAATCCCGTTCATGACGAGCGTCCTTGTCGCGGCCCGACCGATTCGCCGCTCCGCTCCTCGCAATGACATTGGGCAAGATCGACCATGAAGCTCGATCGTACCGCCTGGGTGACGCTGGTGCTGGTGATGGGCGGTGCCATCGTCCTTGCCGGGCTGAACCTGGCCACGCCTGCTGCGTCGGGCGCACATGTGCAGATCTACATTGTCGGCCTGGTCGGGAAGTATCTGTGTTACGCCATGCTGGCGCTGGCGGTCGATCTGGTGTGGGGCTTTGCGGGGATCCTGACGCTGGGGCAAGCAGCCTTCTTTGCCTTGGGCGGCTACGCAATGGGCATGTACCTGATGCGCCAGATCGGCGCTCGCGGCGTCTACGGCAACGCGAGCCTGCCCGACTTCATGGTGTTCCTGGGATGGAAACACCTGCCCTGGTATTGGTACGGTTTCGACTGGTTCGGCTTCGCGGTGCTGATGGTGCTGGTGGTTCCGGGACTGCTGGCGTTGGTGTTCGGCTATCTGGCATTCCGTTCTCGCGTCACCGGCGTTTACCTGTCGATCATCACCCAGGCGTTGACCTACGCGCTGATGCTTGCGTTCTTCCGCAACGACATGGGGTTCGGCGGCAATAACGGCATGACCGACTTCAAGGATCTGCTGGGATTCCCGCTGCAATCGGAACGTACGCGCTGCGGCCTGATGCTGTTGTCCGCCTTGTTCGTCTGCCTGGAATACTTGCTCGCGCGCTATGTCGTCACATCCCGCTTTGGCAAGGTGCTGATCGCGGTGCGCGATACCGAGGCGCGCACGCGCTTTCTGGGATATCGTCCGGAATCCTACAAGCTGGTGGTCTTCGTGCTCGCGGCGATGATGGCTGGCGTCGGTGGGGCGCTGTACGTGCCGCAGATCGGCATCATCAACCCGAGCGAATTTGCCCCCGGCAATTCCATCGAAGCGGTGATCTGGGTGGCGGTCGGCGGGCGTGGCACGCTGGTTGGCGCCATTCTTGGCGCGATATTGGTCAACCTGGGGAAAACCTGGCTCACCAGCGCACTGCCGGAGATCTGGTTGTTTGCGCTCGGCGGCTTGTTCATAGTCGTCACTTTGTTCCTGCCGAAAGGTCTGATGGGCGTGTTCGCGCCGCGCGTGCATGTGGTGCCCGATGAACCGCAGCCCGAGGTTCCGGTGGGCGAGGCCCGCGAGGTCGTCGGATGACCGGACAATCCAACACGATCCTGTATCTGGATGACGTGACCGTCAGCTTCGATGGGTTCCGCGCGTTGAATGCACTGTCATTGGTGCTGGAACCGGGGGAAATGCGCGCAGTGATCGGGCCGAACGGTGCCGGGAAGACCACGATGATGGACGTGATCACCGGCAAGACGCGGCCAGATACCGGGCGCGTGGTATTCGGCCTGGACACCGACCTGACGCGCCTGGATGAGCCTGCCATCGCCTCGCTGGGTATCGGCCGCAAGTTCCAGAAACCGACCGTGTTCGAACAACACACCGTATGGGACAATTTGCTGCTGGCGCTGGCCGGCAATCGCACGCCACATTTCGCGCTATGGGCACGGGAAACTGCGGAGGAACGCCGTCGCATCGGCGGCATCCTGACCACCATCCGCCTGGCAGAGCATCGCAAGCGCCGCGCTGCCGATCTGTCGCATGGGCAGAAGCAGTGGCTGGAGATCGGCATGCTGCTGGCGCAGGAGCCGCAGCTTCTGCTGGTGGACGAACCGGTCGCCGGCATGACCGACGCGGAAACCGAGCAAACCGCCGAACTGCTGCGTGAGATCAACCGGACTCGCAGCGTGGTGGTGGTAGAGCATGACATGGCCTTCGTCCGCGCGCTGGGGGTGAAGGTGACGGTGCTGCATGAAGGCTCGGTGCTGTCTGAAGGATCGATCGACCACGTCAGCGCCGATCCGCGCGTGATCGAAGTGTATCTCGGACGGTGACTGAATATTCCCCCTCCCCTTGTGGGATGGGGTTAGGGGGAGGGGACCCACGACTTGAGGTTAGAAGTCGAGAATGTAGATCTGCACTACGGTGCCGCCATCGCGCTCCGCCAGGTGTCGCTAACGGTGGAAACCGGCGCGGTCACCTGCCTCCTGGGCCGAAACGGCGTAGGCAAGACCTCCCTTCTGCGAGCGATCGTTGGTGCGCACCCGATCAGTAACGGCGCGATCCGCTGGAACGGCGAGGACATCACGCCGTTGCCCACCTACGACCGTGCCCGCCGCGGCATTGCCTGGGTACCCCAGGGCCGCGACATTTTCCCGTTGCTGACGGTGCGAGAGAATCTGGAAACTGGGTTCGCCGTCCTGCCGCGCAGCCAGCGTCGCATCCCGCCCGAAGTGTTCGAACTGTTCCCCGTGTTGCAGAGCATGCTGCGCCGGCGCGGCGGCGACCTTTCCGGCGGGCAGCAGCAGCAACTTGCGATTGCGCGCGCGTTGGTAATGCGCCCGAAGCTGCTGGTGCTGGACGAGCCGACCGAGGGCATCCAGCCCAGCATCATCAAGGATATCGGCCGGGTCATCGCGTTGCTGCGCGCGCAGGGCGAGATGGCGATCCTGCTGGTGGAGCAATACTACGATTTCGCGCAGGAGCTGGCGCAGGCTATTGCCGTGATGGATCGCGGGGATATCGTGCTGTACGGCCCGCGCGATGCGCTTGATGAAGCGGATGTCCGGCGGCGCCTGTCGGTGTGAGGCGTTGACCGGAAGGGCGATGCCGACCAGGTTGCGAAGAGCATACGTTATGTGCGTGGCCGTGCGAGCCTGACGATGGCATCGATCCTATCGATTCGGAAGCTTCCCGACGAGGTCTACGCGGCGCTGCGTCAGCGCGCGGCCGCGTCGGGCAGGAACGTGGAATCGGAGGCAAGAGAAATCCTTGTCGCGGTCCGCCGGACACGCCGGACGTCCGATTGGCGGGCGGACCTTGCCCGACGCCGGTTTTCCAGGACGCCAAACAAGCTTGCGGTCGAAAGCGCGGAATTGATCCGTGCAGGGCGCAATGGACGGAGGATACGCTCTTGGTAACCGCCGATCGCCGGTTTCGGTCGGTCGGCATGCGGGTGCTAGAGTTGGTAGATCGCGTGCTGTTGTTGCGCGACATCATGCTCACCTAGGCCGTGCGAATGGACGCGGCGGCTTCGGTTGCGGCAGCAGCAACGCTTCAGCGCGCGAATGGCGAGTTGCTGGTGAGCGTGAAGCGTCGTGGCGCTGATACGGTGCTTGATGATCTGCGCCAGTCGGGTTGCCTGAAGGCTCGCTTCCCGCGGCCTGCTACCGATGGCTGGGTCGATGTGACGATTCTGAACACGTCGGGTGGTATCGCCGGCGGCGACCGGCTGGACGTCTCAGTGCATGTGCAGCCGGGTGCGCGCGCCACCATCACGACCCCGGCCGCAGAACGGTTCTATCGTACGTTACCTGATGAGCCGCCGGCGGTGATCCGCAATCGCTTGCATGTCGCCGCCGGTGCATCCGCCGAGTGGCTGCCTCAGGAGACCCTGCTTTTCGATCGTTGCGCCTTGCACCGCTGGCTGGATGTCGAACTTGCTGACGATGCCTGGTTCCTGGGACTCGAAACGTTGGTGTTCGGCCGTGCCGCCATGGGTGAGCATGTGAGGCAGGCCTGGTTGCGTGACGCTATTCGTATCCGCCGTGGCGGGCGGTGGCTTCTGCATGAGTCTGTGCGGCTGGATGCTGAGGTCGGTTTGGTGCTGCCTCGGCCTGCGATTGCGGGCGGAGCGCGCGCGCTGGCGACGCTGGTGCACGTCGCACCGGATGCCGAGGCCGCCTTGGAACGCGTGCGTTCCGCGCTGGTGGATTCGGGCGTCGAAGCCGGCGCCAGCGCCTGGAACAGGATGCTGCTGGTTCGTATTCTTGCCGGGAATGCAGCAACACTGCGGCGCACGGTGATTGGCGTACTATCGGTGCTGCGTGACTCGCGCCCCTTGCCACGGATGTGGCTATGCTGATGTTATTGGCCGGCCGGTCTCCCACCAAAATGTCATTGCGAGGAGCGGAGCAACGAAGCAATCTCGGTGCCACACTGCTCCCGACGTAAAGCGTCTGGATGCCATGAAAGAGTCCGTCCCATGAACCTGACCCCGCGCGAGAAGGATAAATTGCTGATCAGCATGGCGGCGATGGTGGCGCGGCGGCGGCTGGAACGCGGCGTGCAGTTGAACCATCCGGAGGCGGTCGCACTGATCACCGATTTCGTTGTGGAAGGCGCACGCGACGGCCGCAGCGTTGCCGATCTGATGCAGGCGGGTGCCAAGGTGCTGACGCGGGCGCAAGTGATGGAAGGCGTCGCGGAGATGATCGACGACGTGCAGGTGGAGGCGACGTTTCCGGACGGGACGAAGCTGGTGACCGTGCATGAGCCGATTCGCTAATAGCAGCCCTCTCGCGCTATGCGAGAGAGGTCAGGGTGAGAGTGTAAAATGATCCCCGGTGAAATCATCCCCCAGCCCGGCGACATCGAACTGAATGCCGGCCTTCCGCGCACCACGCTAACCGTTGCCAACACCGGCGACCGTCCGATTCAGGTCGGCAGCCACTACCATTTTGCTGAAACCAATCCCGTTTTGTCCTTCGACCGCGCCGCCGCGCGCGGCCAGCGCCTGGACATCGCCGCCGGCACGGCGGTGCGCTTCGAACCCGGCCAGACCCGCGAGGTCACGCTGGTGCCCTATCGCGGCCGCCGCGTCGTGGAGGGCTTCCGCGCCGCCGTGATGGGAGATCTCTGACGACGCAACGATGAGGCCCGCTGCATCGGGAATGCGAAGCCGAGGTGTTGATCGATGCCTTCGACCTTGAGTCAGGCGATGATGTCACCGAAAAGCTGTCCGGCCTGTTGGCGTTGGCGGAAGAACAGGTTGTACTCTTCACGCCCTTCTCAAGGAGCCGCGCGTGGGTCTGGATGGAAATCGGGGTCATGCGGTTGAACCGCAAACGGGTGGTGCCGATCTTCTATGGCATGACCAAGCGGGACCTGGCAGAGTCGGGAGACAACGGAGCGCTGGCCGGATTGCTTGAAAAACAGCTCAATGAGTTCGATCACTACCTAGTGGAACTGAAAGCGAGAATGGGCCGTGACACCACCCCTTAAGGTGCTTTTTTCTGCCGCAGGACGAGACGCCGAGGCCGCCGGGCGCCTGCGCGACGCACTCAACCAAGTAGGCGTCGCGGCAGCGACTGATGCCGACATCGCCGCAGGCAAGACCGTCGTCCCCCTCGTCATGACTGAGCGCCGGTTGTTTGCGGGCTTGCCCGCGCCTCTGCGGCGGTGGCAATTCAGCCGCGCCGGAAGACCCGACGCGGCTGAAGTGGCCGGCGAAATCAAGCCACGCCTGATGCAGCTTCCCGCTTCGGCGGCATAACTGGACAGGGAACATGGCCCGCATCCCCCGCCGCGCCTACGCCGACATGTTCGGCCCTACCATGGGCGACCGCGTGCGTCTTGCCGACACCGACCTGATCGTCGAAGTCGAACGCGACCTCACCACCTACGGCGAGGAGGTGAAATTCGGCGGGGGCAAGGTGATTCGCGACGGCATGGGCCAGTCGCAAGCATCCCAGGCCGAAGGCGCGGTGGACACCGTCATTACCAATGCGCTGATCATCGATCATTGGGGCATTGTGAAGGCCGACGTCGCGATCACTGCCGGCCGCATCGCCCGCATCGGCAAGGCCGGCAATCCCGACGTGCAGCCGAACGTCGATATCGTCATCGGTCCCGGGACCGAGATCATCGCCGGCGAGGGTAAAATTCTGACCGCCGGCGGAATCGACGCGCATATCCATTTCATCTGTCCGCAACAGGTAGAAGAGGCGATTGCCTCTGGCGTTACCACGCTGGTCGGCGGCGGCACAGGCCCCGCCACGGGCACGGCGGCCACCACCTGCACGCCAGGCCCGTGGCATATCGCCCGCATGTTGCAAGCGGCGGAAGGACTGCCTGTCAATCTGGCGTTCGCCGGGAAGGGCAACGCCTCGCGCCCCGCGGCGCTGGAGGAAATGATCCGCGCCGGTGCGTCTTGCTTGAAGCTGCACGAGGATTGGGGCACCACACCCGCGGCGATCGACTGTGCCCTGTCGGTGGCGGACAGTCATGACGTGCAAGTCATGATTCACACCGATACCTTGAACGAATCAGGTTTCGTCGAGGATACGATTGCCGCGTTCAAGGGCCGCACCATCCACGCCTTCCACACCGAAGGCGCTGGCGGCGGCCACGCACCCGATATCATCAAGGTCGCCGCCCTGCCGAACGTGCTGCCCAGTTCCACCAACCCTACGCGTCCCTATACGGCGAACACGCTGGACGAACATCTCGACATGCTGATGGTGTGCCATCACCTGGACAGCGCCATCCCCGAGGACGTTGCGTTCGCCGAAAGCCGCATCCGCAGGGAAACCATCGCCGCGGAGGACATCCTGCACGACCTTGGCGCGCTTTCAATGATGTCGTCGGACAGCCAGGCGATGGGCCGCGTCGGCGAGGTGATCATCCGCACCTGGCAGACCGCGCATAAGATGAAGATACAGCGCGGAGCTTTGCCTGGTGACAGCGAGGCTGACAATGCGCGGGTGAAGCGCTATATTGCGAAGTATACGATCAATCCCGCCATCGCGCAGGGGATGGCGCGTGAGATCGGATCCATCGAGGCCGGGAAGCTTGCCGATCTGGTGCTGTGGTCGCCGGCGTTCTTCGGGGTGAAACCGGAGCTGGTGATCAAGGGCGGCACGATCATGTGCGCGCCAATGGGTGATCCCAACGCCTCGATCCCGACGCCACAGCCCGTGCACTATCGCCCGATGTTTGGCGCGTTCGGGCGTGCACTGGTCGAAAGCTGCCTGACATTCGTCTCTGCCGCGGCGCTGGATACCGGAATCGCCCATGCTCTGAAGCTACAACGGAAGCTGGTGCCGGTGGCCAACGTGCGCGGCGGTATCGGCAAGCGTTCCATGGTTCATAATGATGCGACGCCTACCATTGAAGTGGATCCGGAAACGTACGAGGTCCACGCGGACGGTGTACTGCTGACCTGCGAACCGGCTACAGTCCTGCCCATGGCGCAACGCTATTTTCTGTTCTGAATCATGTTTGCGATCGCCCCGGAAAACCGCGATTGCAGGCCGTTCGGCTCATATGCCGCGGAGCCGTTGAGCATGTTCATGCACAAGGCGCTGACGCCGTGACGAACGTGGTGCAAGTGCTCACGACAGGGTCGTGGGACAAAAAGAACGAGAGCGATTGCGTCTTGCTCGAATTCGATGACCGGTACAGACGCCGTTTCATGCTTATTACGGAACGAGGCAGCGAGATCCTGATCGATCTGCCGCAGGCGGTGCGGCTTCGCCATGGCGATGGGCTGCTGCTGGACGGCGGCGGTGTTGTGGCAGTGCGCGCCAAAGCGGAGAAGCTGCTGGAAATCCATGCGCACGAAGAACGCGGGCTTATTCGAATCGCCTGGCATCTCGGCAACCGTCACCTGCCCGTGCAGTTGCTGGACGATCGCATCCGCATCCGTGCCGATCACGTTATCCGGGAAATGGTTGAAGGCCTTGGTGGTCACGTCAATGAAATCGAGGCACCGTTCGATCCCGAAGCCGGCGCTTATGCCGGCGGCCATCAGCACCACCATCACGATGATGATGATGCGTGAACCGGTAGCGCCGCCGTCTTTCCTCGCCATGGCCGGGCTTGACCCGGCCATGGCGAAGGCTTCGGGCTGCGCCCCGCGAATGTCCCCGTCGATGCAGCAGCCCATGCATCCGTCGGCGCCATCGCCGATTCCGGAACATACCTACCAGGCGCAACCCCAGGGCTTGCTCAACCTTCTTGCCTGGCTCTCGCCCGGCTTTCCCACCGGTGCGTTTGCCTATTCCCACGGCCTCGAATGGGCGGTGGAAGCCGGCGACATCAGCGATGCCAACACGCTTCAAGCCTGGGTGGCCGACATCCTCACTTACGGCTCCGGCCGCAACGATGCCATACTGTTGCGCCATGCCTATCGCGCCGCGTGCAACTCCGCGGCGCTTGACCAACTCGCGGCGTTCGCTGCCGCAATCGCGCCCAGCCGCGAAAGGCTCACGGAGACGCTCGACCAGGGCACGGCTTTTCTGCGGGCTGTACAGGCCTGGGGTTGCCCCGAGATGCCAGATCCGATCGCCTATCCGGTCGCGGTTGGTGCACTCGCCGGCTGGCACCGCATCGAAGAACATGCAATCGCGGCAGCCTACGTGCAGGCGTTTGCATCCAACCTGATCTCGGCCGCGGTACGCCTCATCCCGCTGGGCCAGACCGCCGGGCTGCAAGTCCTGGCGGCTATCCAGCCCTCCGTCCTGCGCACCGCTCACGAAACCGCGGCAGCAACGCTCGACGACATCGGCGGCTGCGCGTTCCGTGCCGATCTTGCCTCCATGCTCCACGAAAACCAGTACACAAGACTGTTCCGGACATGAATCTATCCTTTCACGGTCCGCTGCGCGTCGGCATCGGCGGGCCCGTCGGCACCGGCAAGACCGCGCTGATGGACGCGCTGTGCAAGCACCTGCGCGGCCGCTACGACATCGCCGCGATCACCAACGACATCTACACCAAGGAAGACGCAGAATTTCTCACCCGCGCCGGTTCGCTGCCGCCTGAACGCATTCTCGGAATCGAAACTGGGGGCTGCCCCCATACCGCTATCCGCGAGGACGCTTCGATCAATCTCGCCGGCGTCGCCGACCTGCGTCGGCGGTTCCCTGCGCTCGACCTGATCCTGATCGAAAGCGGTGGCGACAATTTGGCTGCAACCTTCAGTCCGGAACTCGCGGACCTGACGATCTACGTCATCGATGTCTCTGCCGGAGACAAGATTCCTCGCAAGGGAGGCCCAGGCATTACGCGCAGCGACCTTCTGGTGATCAACAAGATCGACCTTGCCCCGTTCGTCGGTGCCAGCCTGGACGTGATGGATCGCGACGCCCGCAAAATGCGCGGCGCCAGGCCGTTCGTATTCGCCAACATCCGCGCCGGCCAGGGCGTGGACGAGATAGCAACGTTTATAGAGAAGCGGGGCGGCTTGCAGGTAGCGTAGGACCGGCACCACTGCCTTTGCGAAAAGCGTATCGACGAAGCATTTCCGTTCCTAAACTGCGACTGACGTTTGAGATTGCTTCGTCACCACGTTCCTCGCACTGACAGTTGGCGGTGCGGCCGAACCGCGTCCGCCGGCGTGGCCAAAATCGTGATTCAAACCTGCTCTTTTACGCGCGCGCTCGGATCGAGCCGCTTCGCCAGCGGATGATGCGCCTCGACCAGCTTCTGCAATCGCTCCGCCAGAACATGCGTATAGATCTCCGTCGTCGCGATATCCGAATGCCCCAGCAGCGTCTGCAAACTGCGCAGATCGGCGCCACGCGCCAGCAGATGCGATGCAAAGGAATGCCGCAGCACGTGTGGGGACACCCGCGCCGGGTCCAACCCCGCTGCCAGCGCCACCTGCTTCAGCAGCAGGAAAAAGCCCTGCCGAGTCATCGCGTGGCGCTTGTCGCGCCCGGGGAAAAGCCAGCGGCCGTCTTTCCCGGTTTCCCACACCAACGTCGCCGTGGCGCGCTTCGCCGCCTCTGTCAGCGGCACGATGCGTTCCTTGCCGCCCTTGCCGCGAATCAACAGCAGGGCCGCGTCGCCCGCCAGAGCACTGCGCGGCAGCGACAGCAGTTCCGAGACCCGCATCCCCGTCGCGTACAGAATCTCCAGCGCCGCCAACGCCACCAGTCCCGGCCGCCCTGCCTTCTCTCCCGCTGCAGTTAGCAGCGAATCCACCTCCTGCTCGCTCAAATATTTCGGCAGCGCACGCGGCAGCCGCGGCGTATCGAGCAAGCCGGTGGGATCATCCGTCCGCATGCCTTCGCGCAGCAGGAACCGATGGAATTGGCGCAGTGCGGACAGCCGCCGCGCCGCGGTGCGCGCCGCCAGACCGGCCTTGCCCAGACCTGCCATATAGGCTTGTAACGTCGCCGCATCGGCGCCCGCCACCGGCTGCCCGCGCGAGCCCGCAAACGTTGCAAAATCCGTCAGGTCCGCTTCATACGCCACCAGCGTGTTGCGTGCCGCCCCACGTTCCGCGGCCAGCATCTCAAGGAACGCCTCAACATGGCGATCCATGATTAATGCGTCTGGCCCTGCGTCTGCGTCTGGGTCTGGCCCTGCGTCTGGGTCTGGCCCTGCATTTGCGTCTGGACCTTGTCGATTGGCAAGGTTTTTTCCACCGCGTGCTGCGGCGGATTCGGCGGGAACATGCCTAGGTAGACCACGCCCCCCGCGAGCAATAGCACGCCGAGAGCCACGACGATCAGAAACATGCGGATCATGGACGCGGCCCCCCGCCCCTCGAATCGTTCCGCAAGCAATCCACTGGGCTGCCCGCGCGGCGCTGTGCTAGCCTCGTCGGCCATGACACGCAACACTGCCGTGAAGGAGGCAATGTCCCCGCCAAAAAACCTGGCCGGACGCAGCATCGTGCTGGTCGGGTTGATGGGCGCTGGTAAGACCTCGATCGGCCGACGGCTTGCCGCACGACTGGGCTTGCCGTTTCGCGATGCCGACGCCGAGATTGAACTCGCCGCCGGCTGCACCGTGCCGGAACTTTTCTCGCGCTACGGCGAGCGCGCATTCCGCGACGGCGAGCGGCGCGTGATTCGCCGGTTGCTGGCCGGTGATCCGATGGTGCTGGCGTTCGGCGGCGGCGCGTACATGGATTCGCAGACGCGTGCGGCAGCGCGCACCGATGCCGTAACGATCTGGCTGCGCTGCCCCCTACCGACCCTGGTGCGGCGTGTGTCTGGGCGCGATCATCGCCCGCTGCTGAACGACGGCGACCCGGCGGAGATCCTGCAACGCCTGATCGACCAGCGTTACCCGATCTATGCGGAGGCCGACGTGATTGTCGATTGCGGCGACGAAACCCCGGATGCCACCACCGCGCAGGTGATGGATGCATTGCTCGCATGGCAGCCGCCACGGCGGCTGTCGGTGACGCTGCCTTCCATCAGCTACGACGTGGTGATCGGCGACAACCTGCTGTCGCGTGCGGGTGCATTGCTGGCGCCGGTGCTGCCGCAGAAGCGGGCGATCGTGGTTACCGATGCGACGGTTGCCGAATTGCATCTGCCGGCACTGCAACGCGGTCTGGCGGAGACTGGCGTGGCCATGCAGCAGATCGTGGTGCCGGTGGGCGAGGCTTCGAAAAGCCTGCAATCCTATCTGTCCGTCCTCGACCAGATGCTGGAAGCGCGGATCGAGCGGCGCACCGCCGTCATCGCGCTGGGCGGCGGCGTGGTCGGTGATCTCGCGGGCTTTGCCGCGGCGACCGTGCTACGTGGCGTGCCATTCGTGCAAATTCCCACCACGTTGCTTGCCCAGGTCGATTCGTCGGTCGGGGGCAAGACTGCGGTGAACACGCCGCAGGGCAAGAACCTTGTCGGCGCGTTCTACCAGCCGCGCATTGTGCTGGCCGATACTGCGACGCTCGATACCTTACCGCCGCGCGAACTGCGCGCAGGCTATGCCGAGATCGCCAAGGCAGGGCTGATCGGCGATGCCGCGTTCTTCGATTGGTGCGAGCGCAACGGTGCCGGGGTCGTTGGCGGAGAGCGCGATGCGCAGGCCGAGGCTATCCTGCGTGCCTGCGCCTTCAAGGCGGCCGTGGTCGGCGACGACGAACGCGAGGAAAAGCCGAATGATGGGCGGGCGCTGCTGAATCTCGGCCATACCTTCGGCCACGCGTTGGAAGCGGAATACGGCTACAATGGCGGATTGCTCCATGGCGAGGGTGTGGCGGTCGGGCTTGGCCTGGCGTTCAAGTTGTCCGCGCGGCTGGGGCATTGTTCCGCTGCGGATGCTGGGCGCGTTATGGCGCATGTCGCTGCGGTAGGGTTGCCGGCGGAACTTGCTGTGCTGAACAGACGGTTTTCCGCGGCAACGCTCATCGGGCATATGCGGCGCGACAAGAAGGTGAGGGACCGGGCACTGAACTTCGTGCTGGCACGCGGAATCGGCCAGGCCTTCACCGCGAGCGACGTGCCGGTGGAGGCGGTGGCCGAGTTGTTGCGCGACGAGGGCTGCGAGGCGTAATGAGACCGGCAAACTGGTAGCCGGAATCAGGGGAACGTGGCACAGTTTGTTTGATGTCATTGCGAATTGACCACCGGCCTGGCGGCCGACCCGCCCCGGATGAAACCGCGCACGGCAGAAGGGTCGGCGACCGGATGCGGGCGGGGCGCGGCGGCGTGGATCACCTGCGGTTTTCTGCCTGAATTCAATCGCGCGGTCCCAGGCCCATCGCTGGCACCAGCCCGTAGTAGCGTCGCAGCAATACGGCGATGGCCGCAACGCCGGGCAGTGCCAGCAAGATGGCAGCGGAAAGCGGGATGTGCCGCGCGGTCGCGAATGCCGCGGCCAGGAGAGTAGCGGCGCCACCGAGATCCCAACCCCCCTCGGTGGCAACATGGAACCGCAGCGTGCAGGCCGAACGTTTTGCCATGGTGTAGACCGGCGTCATCACCGTGGGGATGTAGAGGCAATAGCCCAGCGATCCGAGCGCATTCGCCATCACCGCCAGCGCGGCGTGTCCCGTGGCGGCGGCGCGTAGCAGGACCATCAGCGCGATCACACTCAGCGCGTACCAAACGGCGCGCTTGCCGTGGCCGGCATCGATGTGTCGTCCCAGTGTCATGCCTCCCACGGCACCGGCCAATGCGGCGAAGGCGAGCGCACCGCCATAGCCGAGATAGTTTTCGTCAATCGAAACAAATAGTGCGATTTGCCAGACGAAGACGTTACCTGCGCCGACGCAGCCATCGGCGGCAAACAACAACACGGCGGGGAACGCGGCGCGCAACATGCCGGGCACTTGCGGGTGTACCCGCGCGTCCGGCACCCACGGCAAGGGCAGTGCAGAGGCCGCGCCGACCATGGCACTGGCGCCGAACGCCACAGCGGGGCCAAACGAGACGAGCATCCATCCGGTCAGCAGCGGGCTGAGGATGCCGACGATAGCGGCAAGCGCTTCACGCGCACCGATCTGCTGCCCGCGGTGCTCGTCATCGCCGAGCCGCGCGAACCAGGCGTGGTAGGCGGTCCAATAAAGCGTGCTTCCGATGGAGGCGACGGCGATGACGACCGCGAGCATGGGGCCGATGCCCCGGACTGCCGCGAGCAACGGGTAGGTCAGCGCGGTGAGGAGCGTACCCGCAATCAGAAGGGTGCGGAGGCCGAAGCGTGTGCCAAGCGGAATGACGAACGGGCGGATGATGAAACGGACGATCAGGATCAGGGCAAGCGAGACCAATACCCCGGGGATCGGGATACCGGTCTTGAGGAGATAAATCAGGAAGAACGCATCGGCGCCGCTCAGCACGACGGTGTGGATGCCGTAGTGCAGGTTCAGCAGATTGACGGCGCTGTTGCGGAAGAAGGGCATGGCAAGGATTGCGACGAGTAAAGCCGTGCTGCGTATGTTTCTGCGAGTACGGAGATAGAGGAAGGTGGCGTATCGACCCGATGACCCTCATCCTCGCCGCTTCGCGGCTCGATTTCCCCTGCGCGCGCGGACGAGGTTTCTGTCAATCGAACGCGCGGCGGATGCGACCCCAGTCCTCGATGGCATGCTCTTGGCCGGGAGGAATCGAAAACACGACCTGCGAAAATCCGGCGTCGCGTAGAGCACCGATGCGGCAAATCAGGTCTGCTGCGGTGCCAATGAACGATGTCTTGCGGAGCATGTCAGCGGTGATGAAGGAGCGCTCGTCGGGCCGCACATACATCAGGTGGCCGCGGTGATTGGCAAGATAATAGGCGCCGGCGGGCTCGAAGGTGCGGGCATGGGCGATGTAGCCTTCCACCGCCTGGGAGAATTCCGGCAGCATCGCGACGGGAGCGGGATAACCGGCCAGCGCTGCGTCGGCGGCACGGTGCAGCAGCATGGAGGCGCGAGGTCCGGCCAATGCCATGGCGCGAGGACCGTCGGCCGGCTCGCCGTCCTCCAGCACCGCGCCGCCGATCCAGGCAACCGCGGTCAGCGCATCCGCCGCGCGTCCGGCTTGCGTCCAGATACCGCGCATCGTCTCCAGGGTGACGGCGCCGCGTTCCGGGTCTGCCACGTTGTCGATCCAGGCCGCGCCGAGTTTCGCCGTCAGTGTGCGGGCGCGTGGGCCGCTGGCGGCGATGTAGAGCGGGATCGGATCCTTCAGATTGACCAGTTCCAGTTCGGGCGAGAGGAAACGGATCTGGCGGCGCTTGCCGTCGAACTCCGTTTCCACGGTCTCGCCACGCCATAGCGCCTGTACCACCCAGATATAGTCCGCCATGTCGGACAGCTTCACGGCGGGCAGGCCCATGGTGCGGCGGCCGGTGAAGCCGGTGCTGATACCGAAATCGATCCGTCCGGGAGCCAGTTTGTTCAGCGAGGCCAGCGCGTTTGCGGCCACCGGGGCGATGCGGTTGGATGGGATCAGCACGCCGGTGCCAAGCCGGATACGCGTGGTCTTCATCGCTGCCGCTGCCATCGCCACGAAGGGATCGGCTGACAGCATTTGCGTGTCGAAAAACCAGGCATGATGGAAGCCGAGTTCCTCGGCGCGCCGGACCAGGCGCCAGGAGTCGGCGGCAGTGGGGATCGCGATACCGAAGTGCATGCAATGTTCTCCAGTGCGCAGCGTGTTTCACACCCTGTCAAGCTTGACCCGTCTCACGACGACCCCGGACGCAATCTGATCGCGTGGTGCATGGCAGGTTTGTGCATCAACCCGGCGGAGATTGCTGCGGCGCCACGCGCCTCGCAATAACGGGCGATCGCCAGAAGACACCTGGCGGCCGCGTTCTGGCACCGCTTCGGCACGGCCGCCGCGCGCCCTCCTTGGCACAGTGATCCAGCCGCGCGCCGATAGTCGGCCGATAGCAACGCGCGCTGACGGAGAGTGGTCTAAATCGCGCTTGCGGCACCCAATGTTCAGATGGGCGGCCCGCGCAGGGCACCTGATTCCACCAGCGCTTTAAGCCGGTGAAGATCGCGGATGACGGCGGATCGGAGCAAGGCATCGAGCAATCGAGCGGCAAAACGGAAGACCCCTGTTGTGCGTCCCTCGGCATGGATGCGCACAATCGTTCCTTCCGGAATACCTTCCAGCGTGTAGCGGATGCGCAGGCCAAATGGCAATTGCGTGGTCATGGCGATGCTGCGATCGGGCACATGCTCCTTCACCTCGGTGGTCTCGGCGATAGTGCGGCCAAACCAGCGCCATTCGCGCGCGATCTGCGTGCCCCGCCTGATCGGGCCGGGTGCCATCTTGGCTGATCCGCGGATGTGGCCGATCCAGTCGGTATCGTAGCGGGGATCAAACATGACGGCGGCGACCTCGGCCCGTGAGCGGCGGATGGTGACGGCGACCTCCGCATACAGAACAGTACCGCTGACAGCGTTGTTTTCCGAGGCGGGTGGCGGTTTGGGGCCTGACGCAACGGATGCCTGTGCGACCGCCTCTTCCCGACCCAGGCAATTTGTATATTTCTCAATTCTCATTTTTTGGAGCTTTGCCGGTTGCATGGTAGATCGACGAGTCATTAGCAAGGGTAACAGATTTCGATGAAACAGGGAATCAAATATTCCCTGTCGGATGCGTTAATAGAATCCGCCGCTACTCAATCCGGCTGACCAGGCGCACAGTCACGGGCAAACCGTGAATTCGTCCGTGCAGTACGCATGAAAGAACGTAAGTTTACCACAGATTTCACAGATGACACGGGGCCAGTGAGGGAAAAACTTAACCCTTCGGTTAACGCGCCTGGGGGCATGGGGACAGCCTCAAGCAATTCTTGTTCTACGGAAATCGGTGATAACCTGACTGACTTTGCCGCGCTGGGTACTGGCTTCGCGGATGCGCCGCATGCTGCAGCCCCGATCGATCCCAAATGCGAACGCTATGATAGTCCGTGCGCATTTGACCTGCCCTGCCAAACAGGGCCAGATGGCGCGAACACCGACACAACGGGGAAGCAACCAAGATGGCCACCTTGTCCGATATCCTTGAAACAACCGCTCTGCAGCGCGTGGCAGGTGGCTTCGTCTTCACCGAGGGGCCACTATGGCATCCCGACGGGTTCTTCTATTTCGTCGATGTTCGCGCCAGTAAGCTGTATCGCATGGTTCTGGGAGAGCAATCGCAACTCGTGCGGGAAACGCAGGGCGGCAACGGCACCACTTTCGATCTGCAAGGCCGGCTGATCAATTGCGAGGGCGATGGCCGCCGCCTGACCCGCACCGAGGCGGATGGCATGGTCACCACCTTGCTCTACCGATTCGAAGGCAAGCACCTGAACCGCCCCAATGACGTAATCTGCGCCTCGGACGGTGCGCTCCTGTTTACCGATCCGTCCTATCGCGTGCCGTTGGGCGAACGCGAACTCGATGCTGCGGTGTATCGCGTCGCAGCGGATGGCGGCGTCAGCATGGTCGCGGGGGTAGAATATCCGAACGGGCTGGCGCTGTCGCCGGACGAACGCACGCTCTACGTCGCAAATACGCGCTGGACCAAGTACATCCATGCGATCGAGCTGGACAGCGCCGGCGCCATGGTGCGGCGCCGGATCTTCGCCGACATGTCGTGTGATGGCACCAACGGCGTGCCGGATGGCATGAAGGTGGATGCCGCCGGCTGCGTCTTCTGCACGGGCACCGGCGGCGTGTGGGTGTTCCAACCCGATGGCACGCGGGCCGGCATCATCGAGACGCCGGAGGTCTGCGCCAACGTCGCCTTCGGCGGCCCGGACCTGCGCACACTGCTGCTCACTGCGAGCTCTTCGGTCTATACGCTGCGCGTGAAGACACCGGGACTGCCGCATCCTTGGTACAAGCTGCGGAGCTGATCAGCCGGCGCGCTTGCCCAACCCACGGCGCTCCCCCAGGATCGCGGTGAAATCCTGCCGGGAAGGGAGCGCCGATGGTTCTGCACATCGACTATTACGCCTCGCTTAATTCGCCCTGGACGCACATGGGCGCGGCGCGCATCGAGGCAATGGCCATGGCGCATGGCGCCAGCCTGCGCATCTGGCCGGTGGATTTCGGCGCCATCTTCCCTGCCTCGGGTGGCCTGCCGCTGCCGAAGCGCGCACCGCAGCGCCAGGCGTATCGGTTGATGGAACTGCGCCGCTGGCGCGAGTACCTGGGCGTTCCGATCAACATCCAGCCGAAACACTTTCCCGCCAACGAACAAGCCGCCGCGTGCTGCGTGATCGCGCTGCGCGAGACCCAAGGCGACGCTCCGGCCATCAGGCTCGCGCATCGCGTGCTGAAGGCGCTATGGCAGGAGGAAAAGAACACCGGCGATTCGGAAACGCTTGGCGGGCTGATCCGCGAAATCGGCCTTGACCCTGATGCCGTCATGAAACTCGGCGCGGAATCACGCTGGGCCGAGAAGCGCATTGCCGATACACAAGCCGCGCTCGATCGGGGCGTATTCGGCGCCCCCAGCTACGTGATCGGCGACGAGATCTTCTGGGGCCAGGACCGATTGTTCTTCGTGGAACGCCGCCTGGCGCGCTGCTGAGCATGCGGATTTTCACGGCGCTGCCGCAAAACGACTGGCGCGCTGCCGCTTCCAACGCGCGTGCCGCCGAGGAAGCCGGCTTCGATGCGGTAATGACAGTGGAGCTCGGGCACGATTGGTACGCGCCGCTCGCCTTCGCCGCCACCACAACGCAGCGCGTGGAGCTGACGCCATCGGTTGCCGTCGCGTTCCCTCGTAGCCCCACGGTGATGGCGCAGCAGGCCTGGGACCTGCACGCCAATTCCAATGGTCGGTTGGTGCTGGGGCTTGGCAGCCAGGTGAAGGGACACAACGAACGCCGCTTCGGCGTGGCGTGGACTCCGCCCGCGCCGCGGCTGCGCGATTACGTGCATGCGCTGCGTGCGGTGTGGCGCTGCTGGGAAACGCGCGGACCGCTGAAATTCGAAAGCGCAAACTACACGCTGTCGCTAATGACTCCGGATTTCTCGCCGGAGCCGACCGGTCTTCCGATGCCTCCGGTGGCGATCGCCGCCGTCGGTGAGGCCATGCTGCGCGTCGCCGGCCAGGTCGCCGATGGCGTGCGGCTGCATCCGCTATGCTCACGGCGCTACCTGGAAGAAGTCTGCCTGCCGAACCTGATGGAGGGCATGCGGCGCTCCGGCCGCAGCCGTTTGCATCTCGATATCCACGGCGGCGGGTTCATCATCACCGGCGCGGATGAGGCAACCGTTGCAGCTGGCATGGAGAAGGTGCGTCGCCGCATCGGCTTCTATGGTTCCACACGGACCTACATGCCGATCCTCGCTTTGCATGGCTTGCAGGATCTGGGGCTGAAGCTGCACCGGATGTCGGTGGAAGGAAGCTGGGACGCGATGGCGCAGCAGGTGCCGGACGAGGTTGTGCAAATATTTGCCGCCGTCGGCACGTTCGATCAGCTTGCGGGCGCAATACGGGAACGCTTTGGCGGCGTGGCGGATTCCATCGACCTGCACTTCCCGCCCGATACGCCGCCCGGCCTGCAACGTGAATTGCTTGCCGACATCCATCGCATCCCGCACAGCTTCGCGGGTTTCGACACGAACTGGCAGGGAGAAGCCCCATGACTGGTCTGACCTTCCGCTTTGATCCGGTGACTCTGCCGCCGGAAGCGATCGCGCTGCGTGCGGAGGTGCGGGCGTTCATCAAGGAGCATCAGCACCTGATGGGTTTCACGCGCGGCGAGTTCAATCGCGACTTCAGCCGCGCGATGGGAAAGCGCGGCTGGATCGGCATGACCTGGCCGAAGCAATATGGCGGCCACGAAAGGTCTTCGTTCGAACGCTACGTCGTGATCGAGGAAATGCTGGTTGCCGGTGCACCTTTGTCGGCGCATTACACCGGCGACCGCCAGAGCGGGCCCAACATATTACGATTCGGCACCGAAGAGCAGAAGCAACATTTTTTGCCGAAGATCGCTGCGGGTGAGCTGACGTTCTGCATCGGCATGAGCGAGCCAAATTCCGGTTCCGACCTTGCCGGCACCCGCACCCGCGCGGTGAAGCTGGACGGCGGCTATCGCATCAACGGCAGCAAGCTCTGGACCTCCAATGCGCATCGCGCCGACTACGCAATCCTATTCTGCAAGATGGCGCAGGAGGGTGGACCCGAGCCGGACCGTCATGCCGGCGCGACGCAATTCCTGCTGGATTTGAAATCGCCCGGCATTGAAATCCACCCTGTTCGTAACTTGCTCGGCGAACATCATTTCAACCAGATCTTCCTGACCGACGTGTTCGTGCCGGACTGGCTGCTGCTGGGCAAGGAAGGCAACGGCTGGAACCAAGTCACCAGCGAACTCGCATTCGAACGCAGCGCGCCCGACCGCTTCCTGGTGTTTTTCCAGGTGCTGCGCGAGATGCTGCGCATGGCCGGTCCGAACCCGGATCGTGCGACTGCCGCCGCATTGGGCCGGCTGGTGGCGCAGCTTGCCACGCTGCGCAGCATGTCGCTGTCGATTGCGGGGATGCTGCAGGACGGGCTGCAGCCGAATACCGAGTCGGCTGTCGTGAAAGACCTGGGCACGCGGTACGAGCAGGATATTCCGATAGCGGCACGACAGTTGTTTCCGACGGAACCGGAACTGGAGGCCACGGACCTTTATACCTCGATGATCGCGCGAGCGACGATGAATGCGCCGCGGCTTTCGATCCAGGGCGGCACGCGCGAGATCCTGCGTGGGATTATCGCACGTGGCCTGGGACTGCGCTAAAATCAAAGGAGTGTTCTTATGGCGATGCGTGACGAAACCCGCATGCTGCTCGAGAGCATGGACCGCTTGTTCCAGGACAAGGCCACGAAGCAGGTTGTCGATGCCGCGGAGCAAGGCACCTTCCCGAACGGCCTGTGGCAGGCCGTCAGCGAAACAGGCGTGCCGCTGGCGGCGCTGCCGGAATCCGCCGGCGGCGCCGATGCCGAATGGGCCGACCTTTATTATGTGCTTCGCGTTGCCGGACGCTGTGCCGCACCAATCCCTCTGGCGGAAACGATGCTGGCCGGCTGGATCGCTGCCGCGGCAGGGTTGGAACTCACCGACGCACCGATGACCGTCGGCCCCGTACGGGCCGACGACAAACTTACGCTGGAACGCGACGGCAACGGATGGTTGCTCAACGGCTGCGCCAGCCGCCTGCCCTACGCGCGGTTCGCAGCCCGCATCGTCCTCATTGCCGACGGGCCGGATGGCGAAATGGCGGTGGCGCTGGATGGGACCGAGGGCGCGGAAACCACCGAGGGCCGCAACATCGCGCGCGAGCCTCGCGATACATTGCGGTTCGATGCCGTTCGCCTGGCGGCCGACGCCGCCGCCCTTGTTCGCAATGGCACCACGCGTGCCGCGCTGTACCGCCGCGGCGCCCTCGCCCGCGCTGTTATGATGTCCGGCGCGCTGGAGTGTGCAATGGGCCTCGCAGTGACCTATGCGCAGGAACGCCAGCAATTCGGTCGGCCGATTTCGAAGTTTCAGGCCGTGCAGCAGAATTTAGCCTTGCTGGCTGGCCAGACAGCAGCTGCCGTGGCAGCTGCGAATCTCGGCATCGAAACGCTGTCGCGCAACGACCCGGAGGCCGAGGAGTTTGCCGTCACAATCGCCAAGACCCGCGTTGGCGACGCTGCTACTTTGGCCGCCGAGATCGCGCACCAGGTCCATGGTGCGATCGGCTTTACTCAAGATTACGCATTGCAGCTTTCCACCCGCCGACTGTGGTCATGGCGGGAGGAATTTGGCACGGATTCGGAATGGGCGGCGCGGCTTGGCCGGCTGGTCTGTGCTCATGGTCCGGAAAACCTTTGGCCAACTCTCACGGCGGCGTAGCGGGACCCCAGAAAGCCAGCGGGGCGCGGGGCTATCCCTGATATCAGTTTCGTGAGGCCGTCAACCGAACTAATCACGACGTTGTGAGCGCGGCACGACTTTGCTGGTTACGCCGGGGTACTGACAAGGCCCGCATTCACTTCGAGGTAATTTGAAATCTTTATCCCGCAGTAGGTAACCGTTCTCACGCAGTCGTGAGGCAAAGCCGCCGAGATAACGAATTTTGGCGTTCGCGCTTTTTGTTATCATTGTCCGCTTGGTGCTACCCACCCCGGTCGGATGCCGCTGCCGCCGCGGTTAGCGCCATACGAAGCCTCAGGAGCAAGACGATGGATCTGGACCACGCCGGCACAGAGATGCCCTCCGCTGAGATTGTGACCACGACGGTGCACGGCAGCAATGGTTCCGCCAGTCCTGCGACAAGCGAGCATCGCAACGGCGAGGGCGTGAATGGCCATGGCTCGCTCGCCCTGCATGAGTTGCTGCATGCCTTGCAGGCTATGCGCACCGGCAATTTCTCTGTTCGCCTGCCCACCGACCGCACCGGCCTGGAAGGCAAGATCGCGGATACGTTCAACGAGATTGCGGCAGCCAATGAGCGCATGGCTCAGGAGCTGGAACATGTCGGCCAGGTGGTGGGCCGCGAGGGCAAGACCCGCACGCGTGTCCGCTTCGGTATCTCCAGTGGCGCCTGGGGCGGCATGGAGACTTCGGTCAACCAGCTCATCGACGACCTGCTGTGGCCCACCACGGCGGTCACGCACGCGATTACCGCGGTGGCGCAGGGCGACCTGCTGCAAACTGTTCGCCTCGACGTGGATGGCCGGCCGCTGCAAGGCGAGTTCCTTCGCCTGGCCACCATCGTCAATACGATGATCAAGCAGTTGTCGGTGTTCACCTCGGAAGTGACACGCGTGGCGCGCGAGGTCGGCACCGATGGCAAGCTGGGCGGCCAGGCGCAGGTGCGCGAAGTGACCGGGGTTTGGAAGGACCTGACGGAGTCGGTGAACTCCATGGCCTCCAACCTGACGGCGCAGGTGCGCAACATCGCCGACGTGACAATCGCGGTGGCGAACGGCGACCTGTCGAAGAAGATCACCGTCGATGTGCGCGGCGAAATTCTGCAGCTCAAGGAAGCCATCAACACGATGGTGGACCAGTTGCGGTCCTTCGCTTCGGAAGTGACGCGCGTGGCGCGCGAGGTGGGCACCGAAGGCAAGCTCGGCGGCCAGGCAGTGGTGCCGGGCGTGGCGGGAACCTGGAAGGACCTGACGGACTCCGTGAACGCGATGTGCGGCAACCTGACCGACCAGGTGCGGAACATCGCGCAGGTCACCACGGCGGTGGCGCGCGGTGACCTGTCGCGCAAGATCACCGTCGATGTGCGTGGCGAAATTCTCGAATTGAAAGACACCATCAACACGATGGTGGACCAGTTGAACTCCTTCGCCTCGGAAGTCACGCGCGTGGCGCGCGAGGTGGGCACAGAGGGACGATTGGGCGGCCAGGCGCAGGTCCCCGGGGTCGCGGGCACCTGGAAAGACCTGACCGACAGCGTGAACTCGATGGCCGGCAACCTGACGGCACAGGTGCGCAACATTGCCGAGGTGGCCACCGCAATCGCGCGCGGTGACCTGTCGAAGAAGATCACCGTCAATGTGTCGGGCGAGATCCTGCAGTTGAAGGAGACCATCAACACGATGGTCGACCAGCTCAACGCCTTCGCCGGCGAGGTGACACGCGTCGCGCGCGAGGTCGGCACCGAAGGCCGATTGGGCGGTCAGGCCAACGTGCTCGGCGTGGCAGGCACCTGGAAGGATCTGACGGAATCGGTGAACTCCATGGCGTCGAACCTGACAGCGCAGGTGCGCAACATCGCCGAGGTCTCCACCGCCATCGCCAACGGCGACCTGTCGAAGAAGATCACCGTGAACGTGTCTGGTGAAATCCTTCAGTTGAAGGAGACCATCAACACGATGGTCGACCAGCTCAACGCCTTCGCCGGCGAGGTGACGCGTGTGGCACGCGAAGTCGGCACCGAAGGCCGATTGGGCGGCCAGGCGAACGTGCCGGGCGTGGCTGGCACCTGGAAGGACCTGACCGATAGCGTGAACTCCATGGCGTCGAACCTGACAGGCCAGGTGCGAAACATCGCCGAGGTCGCGACCGCCATCGCCAACGGCGACCTGTCACGCAAGATCGCGGTGGATGTGCGCGGCGAAATCCTTCAGTTGAAGGAAACGCTGAACACGATGGTGGATCAGCTCAACCGCTTCGCCGGCGAGGTGACGCGCGTGGCACGCGAGGTGGGCACCGAAGGCAAGCTGGGCGGCCAGGCGAACGTTCCGGGGGTGGCCGGCACCTGGAAGGATCTGACCGACAGCGTGAACTCCATGGCCGGCAATCTCACAGCGCAGGTGCGCAACATCGCGGAGGTGACCACGGCGGTGGCGCGCGGCGACCTGAGCCGCAAGATTACCGTGGACGTGAAGGGCGAAATTCTCGAATTGAAGAACACCATCAACACGATGGTGGACCAGTTGAACGCCTTCGCCTCGGAAGTCACCCGCGTGGCGCGCGAAGTCGGCACGGAAGGCAAACTGGGCGGACAGGCGCTGGTGCCGGGCGTCGGCGGCACCTGGAAAGACCTGACCGACAACGTGAACTTCATGGCCTCCAACCTGACCGGCCAGGTGCGCAACATTGCCGAGGTGGCCACCGCCATCGCCAGCGGCGATCTGTCGAAAAAGATCACCGTGGACGTGCGCGGCGAAATCCTGCTGCTGAAGGAAACGCTGAATACGATGGTGGACCAGTTGCGCTCCTTCGCCGCGGAAGTGACGCGCGTGGCCCGTGAAGTGGGCACCGAAGGGCGGCTGGGCGGACAGGCAGTCGTGCCTGGCGTTGCCGGCACCTGGAAAGACCTGACCGACAACGTCAATCTGCTGGCCGCCAACCTGACCACGCAGGTGCGCAACATCGCCGAGGTGACCACCGCGGTGGCGCGCGGCGACCTGAGCCGCAAGATCACCGTGGACGTGAAAGGCGAAATTCTCGAATTGAAGAACACCATCAACACGATGGTGGACCAGTTGAACGGCTTCGCCTCGGAAGTGACTCGCGTGGCGCGCGAGGTGGGCACCGAAGGCAAGCTGGGCGGGCAGGCGCTGGTGCCGGGCGTGGCCGGCACCTGGAAGGACCTGACCGATACCGTGAACGTCATGGCCGCCAACCTGACCGAGCAAGTGCGCGGTATCGTCAAAGTGGTGACCGCCGTCGCCAACGGCGACCTGAAGCAGAAGCTGACGATGAACTCGAAGGGCGAGGTCGCGGCGCTCGCCGAAACCATCAACAACATGACCGACACGCTGGCCACCTTCGCCGATCAGGTGACCACCGTGGCGCGCGAAGTGGGCGTGGAAGGGCGCCTGGGCGGCCAGGCCAACGTGCCCGGAGCCGCGGGCACCTGGAAGGACCTGACCGGGAATGTGAACTTGCTCGCCGCGAACCTGACGACTCAGGTGCGCGCCATCGCCGAGGTCGCCACTGCGGTGACCAAGGGCGACCTGACGCGGTCGATCCAGGTCGAGGCACGCGGCGAGGTCGCCGAACTGAAAGACAACATCAACACGATGATCGACAACCTCCGCCTGACGACGGAGCGGAATACCGAGCAAGACTGGCTGAAAACCAACCTGGCGCGGTTCACCAACATGCTGCAAGGCCAGCGCGACCTGGCCACCGTCGGCCGCATGCTGCTGACGGAACTCGCGCCGCTGATCAATGCGCAGAACGGCGTGATTTATCTGGTGGACGCCGACAACGACACGACGCCAGACCTGAAGCTGCTGGCGGCCTATGCCGATGCCGGCGAACTCGGGCATCCGGCAAACCTGCGCATCGGCGAAGGTCTGGTCGGGCAATGCGCCGCCGACGGTCGCCGCATGCTGCTGACCCAGATCCCCGACAGTGCCGTGCCGATCCGGTCCGGTTTGTTCAAGGCGCGGCCAAGCAACATAGTGGTGTTGCCGGTCTTGTTCGAAGGCCAGGTGAAGGCGGTGATCGAGCTGGCCTCCGCCGGATCGTTCGGCGACCTGCAGATGTCGTTCCTGGAGCAATTGACCGCCAGCATCGGCATCGTGCTGAACTCGATCGAAGCGACCATGCAGACCGAAGGCCTGCTGAAGCAGTCGCAGCAGCTTGCCACCGAGCTGCAGATGCAGCAGCGCGAACTGCAGCAGACCAATGAGCAATTGGAGCAAAAGGCGCAGCAGCTAGCGGAACGCAACGTTGAGGTGGAGCGGAAGAACCAGGAAATCGAGCAAGCGCGGCGCGCGGTGGAAGACAAGGCGGCCGAGCTCGCGCTGACCTCCAAGTACAAGTCCGAATTCCTGGCCAACATGTCGCACGAGCTGCGCACGCCGCTGAATTCCATCCTGATCCTGGGCCAGCAGCTTGGCGACAACCCGGAAGGCAATTTGAGCCCGCGGCAGGTGGAATTCGCCCGCACCATCCACGCCGCCGGCACCGACCTTCTGAACCTGATCTCTGACATTCTGGACCTGTCGAAGATCGAATCCGGCACGGTGTCGGTGGAGGCGGAAGAAATTTCCTTCTCGTCGCTGGCTGAAACCATCACCCGTCCGTTCCGCCACGAAGCGGAAAGCCGCGGCTTGTTCTTCGACGCACAGGTGGATCCCAGCCTGCGCACGATCGTCACCGACAGCAAGCGCCTGCAACAGGTGCTGAAGAACCTGCTGTCCAACGCCTTCAAGTTCACCGAGCATGGTGGCGTGCGGCTGAGCATCTCCACCGTGGTCGGTGGTTGGACCGGCGGCCATCCGGTGCTGAAGAACGCGCCGACCGTGGTGGCGTTCGAGGTGACGGATACCGGCATCGGCATCCCGCCGGAGAAGCAGCGCATTATTTTCGAAGCGTTCCAGCAGGCGGATGCCAGCACCAGCCGCAAATATGGCGGTACCGGCCTCGGCCTCGCGATCTCGCGTGAGCTTTCCAACTTGCTCGGCGGCGAGATCCAGTTGCGCAGCCAGTTGGGGGCAGGCAGCACGTTCACGCTGTACCTGCCGCTGAACTACGTCGGGCCTTCCAACTCGCGTGCGCCGACCATCGATGCGACGCCGGTCTCCACCATGCCGGTGCCGACTCACGCCGCTGTGCGCCTGGTGGAGCGGCCGATCGAACAAGTGCCGGATGACCGCAACATGCTGGAGCCGGACGATACCGTGTTGCTGATCGTGGAGGACGATCCGCACTATGCCCGCGTCTTGGTGGATCTGGTACACGACCACGGCATGAAGGCACTTGTGGCGGGCCGCGGTGCCGACGCTCTGGCGCTGGCACGAGAGTATCAGCCCACTGCGGTGTCGCTGGATGTGTTCCTGCCCGACATGCTGGGCTGGACCGTGCTGAGCCAGCTCAAGCAGAATCCGGCGACCCGGCATATCCCGGTGCAGATCGTCACGCTGGACGAAGATCGCCAGCACGGCCTGGCGCGCGGCGCGTTCAGCTTCATGACCAAGCCGACCACGACCGAAGGTCTGGAGCTGGCACTGTCGAAACTGACCGACTATGCCAAGCCGCGCCGCAAGCGCCTGCTGGTGGTGGAGGACAATCCGCTGGAGCAAGTGTCGATCTCCGAATTGCTCGGGCATGACGATATCGACATCGAGACGGTAGAGACGGGCAGGCACGCGATCGAGCGGCTGTACGAAGAGCCAGCCGATTGCGTGGTGCTGGACCTGCGCCTGCCGGATATGTCCGGGTTCGAAGTGCTGGAGAGGATTCGTGACGACGCGGGCCTGTCCAACGTCCCGGTGGTGGTATTTACCGGCCGTGAGCTGTCGCCGGAGGAGGACGCGCGGCTGCACACGATGGCTCGCAGCGTGGTGGTGAAGGGCGTCGAATCGCCCGAGCGCTTGCTCGATGAAACCGCGTTGTTCCTGCATCGCGTGGTATCCGATCTGCCGGCAGAGAAGCAGCGGATGCTGGAGCGGCTGCACAGTTCGGACGAGAACCTGGTAGGACGGCGCGTGCTGCTGGTGGACGACGACGCGCGCAACATCTTCGCCCTGTCCAGCGTGCTGGAACGGCGCGGCATGCACGTGCTCACCGCCACCACCGGCCGGGAGGCGATCAACTTGCTCGAATCGGAGCCGGGGGTCGCCATTGTACTGATGGACATCATGATGCCGGAGATGGATGGCTATCAGACGATGGAGGTGATCCGCGCCAACCCGGCGTTCCGCCGCCTGCCGATCATCGCGCTCACCGCCAAGGCGATGAAGGGCGACCGCGAGAAATGCCTGGAGGCCGGTGCCTCGGACTATCTGGCCAAGCCGGTGAACACGGAACAATTGCTGTCCGCGCTGCGGATATGGCTGCATCGCTGAAAAGGATCTTGCCGTGAACGCGATCGCGCCAAGGCCGGGCGAGCAAATGAACATCCTGCTGGTCGATGACCAGCCGGCAAAGTTGCTGAGCTATGAAGCGATTCTCGGCGAGCTGGGCGAGAATCTGCTGAAGGCGAACTCGGCGAACGAGGCATTGCAGCATCTGCTGAAGAACGAGATCGCGGTGGTGCTGATCGATGTCTGCATGCCCGATCTGGACGGGTTCGAACTGGCGGCGATGATCCGCGACCATCCGCGCTTCCAGCGGACGGCGATCATCTTCGTCTCGGCGATCATGATGTCGGACCTGGATCGGCTGCGCGGCTACGAACTTGGGGCGGTGGATTACGTGCCGGTGCCGTTCACACCGGAGTTGCTGCGCGCCAAGGTGCGGGTGTTCGCTGACCTGTATCGCAAGACCCGGCAACTGGAGCTGCTGAACTCCGAACTCGAACGACGGGTGGAGGAGCGGACCGCGGAGCTGGCGCAGGCCAATGCCGACCTGGAGCGGCGGGTAGAGGAACGCACGCGTGAGCGCGAGGACGCGCTGGCGCAAGTGCACGAAATGCAGAAGATGGAGAGTCTGGGCCAGCTTACCGGCGGCGTGGCGCATGATTTCAACAATCTGCTGATGGTGATTCTGGGCAATTTGCAGCTTCTGCGCAAACGGGTGCCGGACGATGCGCGCTTGGAACGCCTGATCGATGGCGCCATCAAGGGCGCGGAGCGCGGTGCCACGTTGACCAAGCGCATGCTGGCATTTGCGCGCCGG
>DATKPQ010000020.1:0-24458 GCA_035523995.1 Acetobacteraceae bacterium
TACCAATGACACCGGGATGTGCCGCCGCGGCGTACGTCAATCGATTGGCGGGTTCCTATTAGAGTCGGAACGCTATCGCCCCGCCGTCGCCGCCACTTCCGCGGCGAAATCCGGGCCTTGCGGCTTGTCGATACCCTCGCCGAGCTGGAACCGATCGAACCCGACCATCGTGACGCCGGCCTTCTGCAGCACCGCCTTCACCCGGCTTTCCTGGTCGTGCACCCACACCTGCTCCAGCAGCACCACTTCCTCGTAGAACTTGCGGATGCGGCCTTCGACCATCTTTTCGATAATATTGGCCGGCCGGCCGGACTGCTGCGCTTGCTCAACCAGGATCGCCTTCTCGCGTTCCAGAGCGGCCGGATCGACGCCGGAAATGTCCAGCGACATCGGCCGCGCGGCGGCCACGTGCATCCCCATCTGGCGCCCGAGCGTGGTCAGCACGCCCAGTTCGCCCGCGCCCTTCAGCGCGACCAGCACGCCGATCTTGCCCAGCCCTGGCCGCAGCGCCTGGTGCACGTAGGTGGCCACCACGCCGTCCGGCACGCTCATGCGCCTGGCGCGGCGGATGGTGATATTCTCGCCGATCGTCGCAACGAGCTGCGTCAGATGATCGCCGACCGTCACGGCACTGTCGGGGTACTGGGCCGCCTTGATCGCATCGATGTCGTCGCCAACCGTCAGCGCCAGCTTGGCCACCGCTTCGACGAACGCCTGGAACTGGTCGTTGCGCGCGACGAAATCGGTTTCCGCGTTCACTTCCACCATCGCGGCCACGCCGGGCGCGGAGACGACGCCGACCAGCCCCTCCGCCGCGACGCGGCCGGAGCGCTTGGCTGCCGCCGCAAGGCCTTTTTTGCGCAGCCAGTCCACCGCCTCTTCCAGCACGCCGCCGGTTTCGGTGAGTGCCTTCTTGCAATCCATCATGCCTGCGCCGGTCTTCTCGCGCAGGTCCTTCACCAGGGCAGCCGTGATCTCCGGCATGGTCCGCTCCTCTCAGGCATGCGCTTCGGCAGATTCTGCTTCCGGCACTTGCTCCGGAGGCAGGTTTTCCACCGCACCGATATCGGCGCCAGAGGCCGCCATTTCGGCGCTGATGCCGTCCAGCACCGCGCCGGCGACCAGGTCGCAGTACAGCGTGATCGCGCGGATCGCGTCGTCGTTCCCCGGTACCGGATAGGTGACGCCGCCGGGATCCGAGTTGCTGTCGAGAACCGCCACCACGGGGATATGCAGCTTGTTGGCCTCCTCGACCGCAAGCTTCTCCTTGTTTGTATCGATAATGAACAGAATGTCGGGAAGGCCGCCCATTTCCTTGATGCCACCGAGGGCGCGTTCCAGCTTGTCGCGGTCGCGGGTGATCTCCAGCACCTCTTTCTTGGTCAGGCCGGCGGTGTCGCCGGAGAGCAATTCCTCGATCTGGCGCAGGCGCTTGATGGAGCCGGTGATGGTCTTCCAGTTGGTCAGCGTGCCGCCAAGCCAGCGGTGATTCACGTAATACTGGCCGCACCGCTTGGCGGAGTCCGCGATGTATTCGGCGGCGGCGCGCTTGGTACCGACCAGCAGCACGCGTCCGCCGGCGGCCGTTACATCCCGGATGGCGCGCAACGCGCGATCCAGCATCGGCACGGTCTGTTGCAGGTCGATGATGTGCACCTGGTTGCGCACGCCGTAGAGGTACGGCCCCATGCGCGGATTCCAACGGCGGGTGTGGTGGCCGAAATGGACGCCAGCTTCGAGAAGCTGGCGCAGGGTGAACTCGGGCATCGCCATGGTGGCGGGTCCTTTCGCGCGTCCGGTTGTTGCCTCCGCGGGGCTTGAGTCTGGCGACACCGGAACCCGGCTTATGGCAGCCGGGAAAGGCGCCCCGCGTGTGAATTACCGGGAACGCGAAGGCCGCGTCCCGGCGGCGCGGGATATGGCGGATGCACGGGAGGCACGCAAGGGCGGCATGTCTGCCGCTGGATTTTGCGCGGACGGAGTCGGGTCCGGCTTGGCGCGGCGGCGCGCATGCTCTGCCGCGAGGTGCATGCAAGCGAGCCAGACCGTCTTGGGAATTTCATGGGTGCCGACGGCATAATGTTTCAACATATGCACGCTGACGCCCAGCGCTTCGGATGCCTGCGCCAAGGACAAACCAAGTCCATGCAGCCATCCCGTGAAGTCGGCTGCCGACATGAAATGCGCTGTGGGGGTTGGGGGATGCGTATCATCCCGCAGGCCGGCGGCGCTCATCGCGCTATCGGCGGGCCAACCGACCTGCCAGCCGTCGTCCTGGACCCGTGCCCGGTCATCCGCGGGTCCAGCTTCTTCTTGTTCCCGGGCGCAATGGCGCTGGAATACTATTTTTCAGGCAACAATCAGCGCTCTCGCCTTCGCCGCCACCACCTCCGCGCTGTCGCCCGGTTTATAAATCGCTGAACCAATGCCAAACCCCGCTGCGCCCGCGGCGCGCCAGGCCGCCATATTCGTCGCATCGATCCCACCGACCGGCAGCACCGCGGTCTTGCTCGGCAACACTGCTCGAAGCGCACGCAGCACGGCGGGACTCGCCGCCTCGGCGGGGAACAATTTCAACGCGTCAGCACCGGCCTCCAGCATCGCAAAGGCCTCAGCGGGCGTGAAAAAACCCGGCACCGCCAGCAGGTCGTGCTGCTTCGCCGCATGAACCACCCGCGCATCGGCATGCGGCGTGACAATCAGCCGCCCGCCTGCCGCGGCGATTTCCCGCACTTGCAATGGCGTCATCACCGTGCCGGCGCCGATCAGCAGCCGCGCGCCGAAGCCACGTGCCAGGCGTGCAATGCTCTCCAACGGTTCCGGCGAGTTCAGCGGCACTTCCACGATCGCAATACCGGCCGCTTCCAGCGCGGTGGCGATCGGCGCCACCTCGTCCGGCTCAACCCCACGCAGGATCGCAATCAGCCCACAACGTGCGAGCCAGGCAGTCAGCTCCATGATGCATGCTCGCCGATCAGCGCGTGGCCTCGCGCCGCCGCCTCGCCATCGTGTCGTTCCGCATAGGCGCCGCAGGCGGAGATCGCGCGGCCATAAAGCGACGTGAGTTCGGGCGCGCCGATCACGTGCACCACCGCACCCGCCACGCCGGCAAGCGCCGCACGCACTTCATGCCCCACCAGGATGCCGGAGAGATACGCGGCCGAATCAGTCTCCTCCAGCCGCCCGGCCAACGTCAGAGCGCGCACGCCGAACACGTGATGCAGCAGCCCGCCCGGATCGCCCGACCGCTGCACACCAGCATCAAAGGGTGCGCCGTCCGCCGGACCCTCGCGCATCATGCGGCTGAGGATCGTGTGACCGCGCAGCGCCGCAAAGGTTTCGCCGGTCATGTGCGTGGTGAAGGCGACGATGCGGCCATCTTCCACGCGCGCCCATTTCGAATGCGTGCCGGGCAGGCAGGCGAGTCCGTCGCCGCCGATCGCGGTCAGCACGCCGATCACCTGCGTTTCCTCGCCGCGCATCACTTCCGCGATGCCGGCCTCATCGGTGGCGGAGAGCCCGGGCACGAGTTTCACCCTGCCCCAGTCGAACGGGATATCGACCAGGGCCGCGGCAAGCTCCGGCGCGCCGGCGGGACAGGCGATATAGGGTGCCTCCTTCCAGCCCTGACGGCTGCCGATCATGCCGGAAAGCAAGACTCGGTCCTCTCCCCCGGCGAGCCAGGGGCCGATCTCTTCGCGCAATGTTTCGGCGAAGCGGGCGTCGGGCACGTTCATGATGCCGCGCTGGCTGGCGCGGCGGTCGCGGATGGTGCCGTCGCGCGCGATGCGAAAGGCGCGAAAACTGGTGGTGCCCCAGTCGATGCCGATCATCGGGCGTTTCCTCCGGGCGGGCGTGCCGGATGGAGATTCACCACAGCGGGGGCGGGACGCCAAGGGCGCCGGTCGCTATCGCCTATTACCGCGGCGGTCAGGGCTGATCTGGTTCGACTGGCTCGTAGGTTTCGCGGAAGATGCAGTCGTTCACAACGCCGTAACTGCCATCGGCGTAACGCAGCAGCCAATCTCCCCGGCGCCCTTGCAACTTGTCGCTCTGCCACCCCACGGGGACGGCCAACGCGCGGTCCAGACGCAGTGCCAAAACGGAAGCAGGCCGCTTACGGTAAGTGCCGTCCTGTCCCGGTGCGGTCGGCGGAACAGATTCGTAACTGTCGCGAAAGCTGTCGCGCCCGACCGGCCAGCTTTCGCCGCGAGAGCCAGTCAGGATGGCGTCGCCGCGCCGGTAACGCACAGCGCCTTCCAACGTTTCGCAGATACCATCGGCCTTTGCGAACGCCACCTGCACCGGAACTGGGCGCTTGCAGACGCGCAACGTGTGGGGATTGGAAGCCAGGTCCGGGACTTTGCTCATGCCGGCAAGGTATCGCGCTGCAAGCGAACCAGGCCAAGCCACGATTGATTTTCCCGTCCCATCGCGTCCGCCGCGCGAAAGGCCAAGCCACGGGTTTCACCCCAGTCTTTGGCATTCAACACCGGCCGATGGATGACCTCGTGCAACGCGCGCTGAATCGGGCGAAGCTCCTGTTCTATACCCTGACTCAGCGCGATGCGGTCGGTAATCGCCAGGCGCGTCGCGGCGCCATGGAACGCTCCGGCGAATGCAGGCCCCGCAGCGGTCAGCACGAGCAGCCACGGACCACCCGGCAGACACGGCCAATAATGGGAAGCAAGCTCCACCACCACTGCTGCAAATGCCAGCAAAAAGACTCCGTCGGCAATGAGCCGCAATGAGCGTTCCGCGCATTCGAGCTTGCGATGGTTTCTCTCGTGGTAGAGGATTTGGTCGTCCACGATACATTTCACCCAACAGGCAGCCTTCCGTGTGTCATTGCCAGGATCGGGCCGCGGTAAACCATGCGCCCGGATCGCACGCTTCACTTCCGACAGGACATCGCGAGTCAGATCCAGGGCTGCGCCGGCCAGCGGCCTGCTGCCTGGCCACTCATCCGGGCTGATCAAGGCGCGCTGCAACACCAGCAGCGGCAGGCACATTCGGGCGATGCGCAATTGCTCCGCGCCGAGCCGACACGCGGTCCAGCGGTCCCGCAAGCCCCCACGCCGCAGATAGAAGACAATGCCAAGAACGACCAGCAGCAACAGCAGCTCGACAATCGCCCAAACGACGGTCCACAGCGACGCGTGTTCCGCGTAGCCAGGGGTCGCTCCGCCATGCGGTGTGCGCAAGAGCACGATGGCACCTGCGACGGCAGCCAGTACCGCCCAGGCTGCGCCAAAATGCGCAATCCATGTGAGGTCCCGATGACGGTACGCACCTAACACCGCGCTTCGGGCCAGCGCCACAAACCGCGTGACGAGCGGAGAACTGGCTTCGTAGGCCCGTGCATCGGGGGCATAATTCTCGCAATCACGCGGAAACCAGCTCTTTGGTCCCCACACGCCATTGAAGCGGAGGCAATCGGCCACACGTTTCAACCGTACTCGGAACGAGTCTTCCTGCGGTACCAGCAATCCAAGCAATTCGATAGAAAACTGCTCCAATCGTCCAGAGAAATAATGACGATGGCGAGTGCGTTGCGGTGCCAGTGGATCCAGTCTTGCGCCGACGCTGCGAAATTCCGGCAGGGCCGGCAGTCCAGCCCCTGGTGCAATCACCGGCTTTCCAAGCTCCAGCGCGCGGCGCACCAAGGCGTGACTGTGCCGCGCCGGATCGACAATCATCACGTCGGACAGCGCCAGAGCAAACTCGTCCTGGTCCTTGGAATCGGCAAGCCATGGAAAACGCGCGAAGTGGACACCAAGCGGTGGCTGGTCGCGCACCGCTGGGCCAAGCAGCAGTTCCACCTCTATGTCATGACGCGACATGCGGTGAGCGAGTGGTAGCCCGGAGTTCTCGGTAACCGACATGATCACTCGGACCGGCTTCTCCGCCTGCCGGATACTGCCAATGATCGATGCTTCGTCCGGCAGATCGCCGAGCGTTTCGCAGGTTATCAGAATAACCAGAGTCGAGCGCGCAGCGAGTTTAGCAGGATCGTCCTCGTCCCCGTTCATTATATTTTGCCTTCTTGTCACGGGTCATGGTGACTGCCGCTACGCAAACCTCGCCGCGTCGAACCCATCCGGCAGCACGCCGCGCGGCTCGATCATCGGATACGGCGCGCGCGCAAGGAACGTCCCGGTCCCCGGCTCAGCCTGCACCTTGCCATCGCGCATCGCCACACGCCCCCCCTTCACGGTCGCCACCGGCCACCCCGTGACCCCCATGCCCTCATAGGGCGTGTAGTCGATCACATGCTGCATCAGCGCGTTGGTGATGGTGACGCGCTTGCCCGGATCCCACACCACCAGATCGGCGTCCGACCCCGGCGCGATCGTGCCCTTGCGCGGATACAGGCCGAACAATTTCGCGGGATTGGTCGCGGTGAGCCGTACGAAATGGTTGGCATCGATGCGACCGCCGGCGACGCCTTCGCTGAACACAATCGGCAGCCGCGAGGCCAGTCCCGGCACGCCGTTTGGAATATCGGGGAACGGCGCATTGCCGCCGTGGACGCGCTTGCCGGTACCCTCGCCTTCATAGCTGGCGCCGCTGTGGTCCGAAGAAACAATGTCCAGCGTGCCACGCGTGATGTCCTGCCACAGGCCGACGCTATCCTGCATCGTCCGAGGACTCGGGCTGCAGATGAATTTGGCGCCTTCGAAGCCGGGACGGTCCATATCCGCGGCGCCCAGCACGAAATACTGCGGGCAGGTTTCCGCCCACACTTTCAATCCGCGCGCCTGGGCACGGGCGATTTCCGCCGCCACGTCAGGGCAGGAGACGTGGAATATCTGGATCGGCTGGTCCACCAGTTCGGCCAGCGCGATGGCGCGATGCGCCGCCTCGCGCTCCACCACGCTCGGCCGCGACCAGGAATGGTATTTCGGCGCAGTGCGGCCATCGGCCATCAGCGCCTCGGTGCGCCAGCGTATCGCTTCGTAGTTCTCGCAATGCACCGTCACCAGGGCATTGCTCCGCCGTGCCGCCGCCAGCACGCGCAGGAACTGCCGGTCGTCGAGATGCGATGGCTCGTAGGTCAGAAACACCTTCAGGCTGCGCACGCCGGACGCGACCACCTGGGGAATTTCCTTCCACACCACGTCATCCGACGGATCGGTGATGATCTGATGGAACGTGTAGTCCACCATCGCCTTTGATGCGCGCCGCCGATATTCGGCGAGCGTGTCGAGAATCCCGTGGCCGCGGAACTGCGCCGAGAACGTTACAACGGTGGTGGTGCCACCCGCGAGGCAGGATGTGCTGCCGGTGACGAAGCTTTCCTCGTCGGTGCGGCCATTGGGACGCAATTGCTCGATATGGCAGTGGCTATCGACACCGCCTGGCAACACCAGCAGCCCATCCGCATCCAGTTTCTGCGCGCCGTCGAGGTGCTCGCCGATGGTGGCGATGCGGCCGCCGCGAATGCCGATATCGGCGCGATAGGTATCGGCCGCAGTGACAACCGTGCCGCCGCGCACGACCAGGTCGAAATCCGGCATGTCGTGTCCCTTTCCGTCAAACGCGTGAACTGGCGCCGTAGAATGGCGCATGCTGCGCCGGATCGAAATAGCGATTGTAGATGCCGAGCACACGCAGCCGCAGCGCCTTGCCGAGTGGTCAGGCTCGGCCAGACTGAACGACCTGCTATCCCAAAAATGCCGCCCACCCGTTCCGCACCGGATGGTCCCGCTGCAACGGCAGTCCCACAACCGTGTTGGTCGCGGAACCATAATAGATCGCGGATGCCAGCTCCAGCGACTGATAGGCATCCTGCAAGGTCAGCGGCCATGGCCCAGTGCCGCTGAGCGCCTCATGCAACGCCTCGAACAGACCGGCAAAGCTTTCCTGCCGCGACACGAATTCGCGCAGCGCCGCATCGATCTCCTCCTGCGTCCGGCTGCCGCGTGCGACGAAGCGCCATGCGCCTTCGCCCGGCCGGTACGGCGGCACGCCCGGATTCTCCGCCGTCAGATCGGCAAAGCAGAATCGCAGTTTCGTTAGCTCCTCCGCCGCGCCGAGCGTTACCGACGACGTCACCAGCCCGCCGGACGCCATTTCCAGACAGATCGCCGCGCAGTCTTCCGTTTCGACATCATTCACGCGCGTCGCCACTTTGGCGAACACGCGGCGTACCGGCCCCAGGGTAAACGTCAGCAGATCGTGCGCGTGGATCGCATGGGCGAGCATGGCACCGCCCAGTTCGGTCGCCTTGCGTCCGCGCCAGGGCACGTCGTAGTAGGCCGGCAGGCGATTCCAATGCGTTTCCAGGCTGGCGACCAGAGGCCGCCCCGTTACACCGGACCCGATCAGCCGCCGCAGCCTGGCAATACCGTTGCCGTAGCGGTACTGGTACACCGGCACGACAGCGCGCCCCGCTTGCTCCGCTGCCCGCATCACTTGCTCTACCTGAACCAGCGATCCCACCAGCGGCTTCTCGCACAGCACATGTTTGCCGGCAGCCAGGGCTGCCTCGATGGCTTGCAGGTGCAGGTAGGGTGGCAGGCAGATGTCGACCAGGTCGATATCGCGCCGCGCCAACACCGAGTCATACGACGCGGCCGTTTCCGCACCGGGTGTGGTCGCCGCCACCGCGGCCGCACGTGCTTCGTCCAGGTCGCACACCACAGCGACCTCGTAGCCGGCCGCATTGGCAAGATACGCCTCCACATGCGCCGCGCCGATTCCTGCCCCGATCACCGCGACCCGAAATCGCTGGTTCATCGCGACGCCTCCGCCCCGGTCAGGTTGCCGAGCCTCGTCGCCATCGCCTGCGCGCGCAATGCCAGTTCCATCACCTTGAAGCAGTGGCGTTGCGGCATCGCGGTTTCCGTGCGGTCCAGCACGTCGTTCACAAGATTCGTGTAGTACGGCAGGCCGGCATCGCGGCAATCGATATAGCGGGCGGATTTGTTATCCACCAAAAACAGATGATCGGTGCCGGAACGGCCGGCGATGTCGATGTATTTGCGGAGCTCGATATATCCCTCGGTGCCAAGGATGGTCAGGCGGCCATCGCCCCAGGTTGCCAGGCCGTCGGGCGTGTACCAGTCCAGCCGGACGAAACCGCGGCCGGTACCGCCACGCAGCAGCATCTCGCCGAAATCTTCGAACGCCGGATCGCTGGGATTGGCGAAATTGCCGACCGCCGCCGTGACGATCTCGGCATCGGCCGAGCCAGTGAACGTAAGGAATTGTTCGATCTGGTGGCAGCCGATGTCGGCCAGAATGCCGCCGTTCAACTGCGGCTGGAAGAACCATGCCGGACGCAGCGCTCGATTCAGTCGATGCGGGCCGAGCCCCACCGTCTGCACCACCTGCCCAATTGCGCCGGCAGCGACCAGTTCGATCGCGCGGGTCACGGCCGCAACTTCGAAGCGTTCGGAAAAGTTGACCGACCATATGCGCCCGGTCTCCGCCACCGTCTGGCGCAGCGCGGCCAATTGTTCCGTCGTGGTGCAGCCCGGCTTATCGGTGGCGACATCCTTGCCGGCGCGCATGGCCTCGATGGCAATGCCGGCACGGTCGGCCGGGATGGCGGCCGTGAGGATGAGCCGCACTGTCGGATCCTCGATCAGGCGGCGTCGATCGGCGATCCGCGGGATGTCAGGATAGCGGCGGATGAAGCCGGCCAGGGGCTGCGGCTCGCCTTCGGTCCAGTAACCGACGCAGGTGTGGCCGCGCTCGAGCAAGCGGCCGGCCATTTCGTAGATATGGCGATGGTCAAGGCCGATAGCTGCGAAGCGGATCGGGCGCGGCGGAGGCATTGGCATAGCGTGGTATCTCTTCCTGTGACGCGGCCGTCATGGACCGGCGACACCGGACGGCGCAATCCTGGGCGGCGCAATCCTGGGCGGCGCGCGGGGCCCGCGCGGAACGGCCAACGTGGCCCGCTGCGGTGTTCGGCAGGCAGCGCGAATAGGTTTCTATCCTCCCGATCGCCCTCACCTCGACGCTTCGAGTCTTGACCTCTCCCGCTGCGCGGGAGATTTTTTTGCGACCAAGGGAGCAATCACCATGAACCAGGCCCTGTCCGGCATTCGCGTCATCGACATGACCCACAACCAGGCGGGGCCGGCCTGCGCGCAGATCCTCGGCTTCCTGGGCGCGGACGTGATCAAGCTGGAAGAACCGAAAGGCGGCGACGTCGCCCGCGTCAACATGCGCGACAAGCCCGACAGCGACAGTCTGTTCTTTTTGATTTTGAATGCCAACAAGCGCAGCCTGACGCTGAATTTGAAATCCGATGAAGGCAAGTCCCTGTTCAAACGTGTGATCGCGCAATCCGACGTGCTGCTGGAAAATTTCGGCCCGGGCGCGCTGGATCGCCTGGGGTTGGGCTACGACGCGCTGAAGCTCATAAACCCCAGGCTGATCTACGCCACCATCAAGGGCTTCGGCACCTACGGCCCGTACAGCGGCTTCAAAAGCTTCGAGCCGATCGCGCAGGCAATGGGCGGCGCGATGAGCGTGACCGGCTTCCCCGACAACCCGCCCACCTACGTCTATCCCGCGATCGGCGATTCCGGCACCGGCATGCATATGGCGATTGGCATCCTCGCGGCCTTGCAGCAGCGCCACGCCACCGGCCAGGGCCAGCATGTCGAAGTCTCCATGCAGGATGCGGTGGTAAACCTGATCCGTGTCAGCCTGCGCGACCATCAGCGCGCGGGTCGGCCGATGCCGCGCCAGGGCAATCAGCTCGGGCGCACGGTGCCGGGCACCACCTATCCCTGCGCACCGGGCGGGCCGAACGACCACGTGTATATCTTTGCCCAACCACAGATGTGGCGCGCCTTCGTTGGCGCCATCGGCCAGCCGAACCTGGCCGACGATCCGCGCTTCAACACGCCTGACGGCCGCTGGGAGAATCGCGAGGCACTGAACGCCATCGTCGCCGCCTGGACGCAACTTCGGTCGAAGCATGAGGTGATGCGGATCCTCGGCGAGGCCGGCGTGCCCAGCGGCGCCTGCCAGGACACCGGCGAAGTACTGGCCGATCCGCACCTGCGGGCGCGCGAGATGATCGTCGATGTCGATTACCCGACGCGCGGCACCTACCAGACGGTGGGTTGCCCGATCAAGCTCTCGGGCTCTCCCGCTACGGTGCAGCGCCCGCCGATGCTGGGCGAACATACGGCCGATGTGTTGGGGGCTCTGTGCGGCGTCAGTTCCCAGGAAGTCGAGCGGTTGCGCAGGCAGGGCGTGGTATAGGCCTGCACCCGAAGAACACCGACCGGCGTCAGGACGAGGCGCTTTGAATCAAACTTCCATCGCGAGGCGCTTTTGATCAAAACCTCATCGCAACACGCTTCCGAACAACATGTCATTGCGAGGAGCGAAAGCGACGAAGCAACCTCGGTCGAGCCAACGCCTGGGTAGATCGGGTACGCCTTCAGATAAGACCATCGTTCCCGCCAATGACACTCGCATTCACGACGCTCCCAACGCAAACCGTAGCGCCGCCTCAACATGTAGCGCCGTCGTATCAAGCAACGTCGGCGCGCTATCTTCCTCCCGCAGCAACAGCGGCAGCTCCGTGCACGCTACGACAATCGCTTCCGCACCCGCATCACGAAGCTGCCCGATGATCCCCACGCACTGCTCCCGAGATCGCTGCTCCACCCGCCCAACCGTCAGTTCATCGATGATGATGCGCTGCAGCTCGTCCCGCCCCGCCGCATCGGGCACACTGACCGTCAGCCCAAACCGCTCGCGCAGCCGATCGGCATAGATCGGCGATTCCAGCGTGAACCGAGTGCCGATCAATCCCACATGCCGCACGCCTTGCGCCTGCGCCACCTCGCCGGCCACGTCGGCAATATGCAGCAGCGGCACGTCGATCAAAGCCGCGACTTGCTCTGCGACGATGTGCGCGGTGTTGGCGCCCAGAAGCACGACATCCGCCCCGGCCGCACACAACCGCCGCGCGGCATCGACCAGCAGCACACCAAGACCGTCCCAATCGCCGGCATTGGCGTACGCCAGCGCCTCGGCAAAATCGACACTGACGATGACGCTGCGCGCATTGTGATGCTGCCCGAGCGCGCGTGCAGCGGCCTGGTTCAACAGCCGATAATACAGCGCCGTCGCTTCCCAGCTCAGTCCGCCCACAATGCCGATCAATTTCATCAGTGCACCCACAATCGAATGACAGACACCGGTACACCCCCATCACCGCCCCAGCCAGAACACATCACGCCCCCGCGAATTTGATGAAGGCGATGCGCGCCGGGAATGTGAAAGCGACGACGAGGGGGGTAATTGCCTCCACAGATGTCGGACATGCAGCGCTCGGCGTTGACTGGGCTGACCTTTGAAAACCCAGCCAGCACGGCATTCAACGTTGTCCAACCAGGAAGCAAGCGGCAATCCCCTAAACGGGCAGGCCGGGAAGCATTCCCACAGGCTGCGCTACGACTGCCTGCCTACCCCCGCCGCTTCTCGATATCCGGCAGCAGCACCGTCAGCAGCCCGATCAGCGGCAGGAACGAGCACACCTCATAAACCGCCCCGATGGACGACATATCAGCGATCCTCCCCAGCGCGCCAGCACCCAATCCGCCCAGCCCGAACGAGAATCCAAAGAACATCCCCGCCACCATGCCCACGCGTCCCGGTAACAACTCCTGCGCATAGACCAGAATGGCGGAGAACGCCGACGCCAGGATCAGCCCGATCGCCACCGACAGCACGCCGGTCCACCACAGACTTGCGTAAGGCAGCAGCATCGCGAACGGCGCCGCGCCGAGGATGGAGAACCAGATCACCGGCCGCCGCCCGAACCGGTCCCCGATCGGGCCGCCGGCAAAAGTTCCCGCCGCCACCGCACCCAGAAATACGAACAAATGGATCTGGGCGTTGGTTACCGACACGTGGAATTTCTGCATCAGGTAGAACGTGTAGTACGAACTCAGGCTGGACGTGTAAACGTTTTTCGAAAACAGCAGCGTCAGCAGCACCACGACCGCCCATACCACCTTGCCGCGTGACAGTTCGCCCACGCGTGCCGCGATCGCCGCGCGGCGCCCGCGCCGCTGTTGCATCGAGGGATGTCGCGCATACCACAGGCTGACCTGGCTCAGGATCAGGATTGCCAGCAGCGCGGCGGCGGAGAACCAGGCGATGCTCCCCTGCCCTCGCGGCACCACGATGAACGCTGCCAGGAGCGGGCCGATCGCGGAGCCAGTGCTGCCGCCCACCTGGAACAAGGACTGCGCGAACCCGTATCGGCCGCCGGAGGCCATGCGCGCCACGCGTGACGCTTCGGGGTGGAACACTGCGGACCCCATCCCCACCAGCGCCGCCGAGAACAGAATCATGCCGTAGCTGTGTGCCACGGCGAGCAGCAGCAGACCGATCAGACTGCTCGCCATGCCGATCGGCAGGGAGAATGGCTGCGCGCGACGGTCGGTCACCAGGCCCACCACCGGCTGCAGCATCGAGGCGGTAAGCTGAAAGGCCAGGGTGATGAGCCCGATCTGGCCGAAATCCAGACTGTAGGACTGCTTCAGCACTGGATAGATTGCCGGCACCAGCGACTGGTTCATGTCGTTGAGCAGGTGACAGGCGGATAGCGAGACGAGGACAGCGAAGGTGGTGCCGGTCTCCGGCGCGACCGGGATGGCAATGGCCGGCGCGCTCGCCGCCACGGTGTTTTCGCTCACGACGCCCCCTGGTTACGTTCGTGCGTTCAACACGTGATCATGACAGCCGAAACGGCGGCGGACAAATGCGCGTTCGTTCTGCCAGCCCAGCGATTTGCCCAAATCATTCCACCTGCCGCGCCACAATATGCCTTAATGGGTGATTAATCTCACAGCATTAGAAGGCGCGGTGGTGGTTTATGGCCGTGGCTCAGGGCAAGCGGAGAAGGGCGATGTACCGCTGGAAGCATCATCCCGAAACGGTCAGCGGGCGCGCATTCGCAGTGTCCGTGGCGTGGATTCTGGGCTTGCTCGGCGGGTACTGGCTGCTGGCCGAGTGGGATCAACTGCCCGCGCTGGCTTCTGCACTGCTGCCGTTCTGGCATTAGGCCCGCGGGTCATTCCGAGCCGCGCAGCGGCCCGGCGGTGCTGACGCTCGCGGCGGCGCCGGCGGACGGATGCCGGCGATGATGTGCCAACCCTGCACCGCCGGCACGCCGCGTCCGGAGACGGGATGCGGCAACCCGGGGTGCCGCGAACGCCAGCCTGTTCCACACCGGAATATCAATTCGACCGAAGCGGGACGACCTTGGCCGGCAGCGATGCCAAGAGCAGTACGATACAGACACAAAGAAGCACGATATCTTTGTACAGAAATTCCCCGGTCAGGTTCCACGCGATTGGGTCTGTGGACAGACTCCATTTGACGACACCGGGCGTCGAAAAGAAAAACGACCACGTGATCGTGAAGGTGGCAATTCCCATCGATGCGCCGACTGCCGATAGTATCGGGCTGACTGCGCCAGCGGCAAGCAGCGCGGCGGTCGTCAGCTCTATGGTGCCGAGCACGTATGCCTCGCCTCTGACCCCGAAGGCGGACAGCCACCAGACGAACGGACTATTGGAAATGTATAAGACAATGCCGTGTGCCGACTGCGGTGTGAATTTCTGAATGCCGAAGGAGATGAAAATCAGGACCATCACCCATCGGAGGATGCCAAGCGGCCAGTACGCACCCCGGCCTTGTTCGGCAATGCTGAAGCCTTGGATCATGTGCTGTCCTTCTTCATTGGCGGCGTCAATGCTGCGCCACTCTTGGTGCATCGGCGCCGGCTTATAATGCCGGCTCACTGCCGTCCGCTTCGCTCATGGCTAAAATCGGTTTTACTGTGAAGTCGGGAAGTAAGGCGGCACTGCCTACGGCCGTCATGGCGGGCGCAGGCCCGCCATCCACGACTACGCTGCCGGCAACAAGAAAAGTCGTGGATGGCCGGCCTGCGCCGGCCATGACGCGTATAGCAACTGTCGCCCTACTTGCCGACTGCTGAGTAATCGCAGCCCGCACATGTCATTGCGAGGACCGCGAGCGAAGCGTGGCGGGACGACGCAACCCCGGTCGCGTGGGCGCCCGGACGGTCCGGAGCGTGGTCCCGAACCAGGAGGTTGCTTCGTCGCTTCGCGCCTCGTAATGACATGCGAAGTGAAGGCTGGGGCAGTGCGTTCAGCCGCCCCGGCTCGCCTGCATCGCTTGCCATACGTGGAACGGCGTCGCCGGTCCCTCGAATTGCGTCACGCCCAGCGGCGCCAGCGCATCCAGCACGGCGTTGTTGATCGCCGGGAACAGGGCGACGGCGCCCGCCTCGCCGCAGCCTTTCACGCCGAGCGGATTGGTGGTGCAACGCGTGCCGTTGAACTCAAGACGGAATGAGGGCAGGTCGCCGGCCCGCGGCAGGGCGTAGTCCATGAACGAACCGGTGACGGGCTGGGCGCTCGCAGGGTCGTACACCGCGCGTTCCAGCAGCGCCTGGCCGGCACCTTGCGCGATTGCGCCATGCGCCTGGCCGGACGCGACCATCGGATTCACCAGCACGCCGTAATCGTCCACCGCGGTCAGGCGCAGCAATGCCACCACGCCGGTGTCGGGATCGATCTCCACCTCGGCCACGTGCGTGCCGTTGGGAAACGTCATGTGTTCGCGCGTCCAGGCGTGATACGTGTCGAGCGGTGTGCCGTCTTCTCGCGCGCGTGCCGCCACCTCCAGCAGTGCGACCGAACGGTTGGTCCCGGCGACGGCGAAATGGCCGTCGGCAAAGGCGATATCGGCGTCGGCGGCTTCCAGCATCTCGGCGGCGATGCGCCGGCCCTTGGCGACGATCGTCTCCGCCGCGCGCCACATGGCCGTGCCGCCCATGTAGGTGGCGCGCGAGCTGCCATGGCCGCCGCCCATCGGGATCAGGTCGGTGTCGCCCTGGCGCAGCCGGATCAACGCGTTGGGTAGGCCCAGCCGGTCGGCGAGGATCTGTGGGAACGTCGTTTCGTGCCCCTGGCCGATCGTCTGGGTGCCGGTGATCAGCGACACCGTGCCGTCATTTTCGAAGCGGATATCGACGTTCTCGTGTGGCGACCCACCGGTGGCTTTGATGTGGTACGCAAAGCCGAGGCCCCGCATCAGGCCGCGTGCCTCGCTGTCCGAGCGGCGCGCGGGGAAGCCGGCGGCATCCGCCACCTCCAGCGCGCGATCGAATGTCGCGCGGAAATCGCCGCTGTCCACGGAAAAGCCGAATACGTTGGTCATCGGCATCGCGGATGCAGGTACGAAATTCCGACGGCGCAGTGTGGCGCGGTCGAAGCCGCACTGGCGTGCGGCGGCGTCGATCAGGCGTTCGATGATATTGACGGCTTCGGCAAAACCGGGACCGCGGGTGACGCCGATCGGCGTGGTGTTGGTCAGCACGGCGCGGATGTGCAGTGCGATCGCGGGAATAGCGTACACCGAGCCGGGCAGATGCACGTACTGGTTGGTCTGCACGCCACCGGCGCCACCCGCCATGTAGGCGCCGATATTCGCCGTGCTGGCGACGCGCAAGGCAAGAAATTTTCCCTGCGCATCCAGTGCGAGCGCCGCGTCCGCGATGTGGTCGCGCGCCTGATGGTCGGCGAGAAAAACTTCGCTGCGCGTTGCGATCCATTTTACCGGGTGCCCGACACGCTTTGCTGCCCACAACAGCAGCGCGTATTCGGCATAGACGAAATTTTTTGCACCGAAGCCGCCGCCGACATCCGGGGCGATGAAGCGCACCTGGGACGGTGGCACGTTCAAGGCACGCGCCGTGGCGTCGCGGTTGCCGTGAATGTTCTGGCTGGACAGCGTCAGCGTGTAGCGGTCCTCTGCCCGATTGTACTGGCCCACGCAGCCGCGCGGCTCCATCGGATTGGTGACCACACGATGATTGTCGAGCGCCAGGGTCACGATGTGTGTTGCGCTGGCAAACGCTGCCTCGACCGCGGCCGCATCGCCGGTGTGCCAGTCGAGGCAGACGTTGCCAGGCACTTCCCCGGACAACGCAGGCGCACCGGGTGCGACGGCAGCGGCCGCCGTTGTGACGGCTTGCAGCGGTTGGTACTCCACCAGCACATGCTCTGCCGCGTCCAGCGCCTGGGCGCGGGACATCGCGGCGATCAGCGCAATCGGCTCGCCAACATAACGGACCGTGCCGGTGGCGAGCAGGGGCTGCGGCGCGAAGGCAAATGGCTCCCCGGTTTGCACGTTGGCCTCGGCGGTTGGACGCAGGGGCAGGAGACCGTCGGCGGCAACGTCATCAGCGGTGAGCACGGCCAGCACGCCCGGCATCGCGCGCGCCGACGCGGTATCGATACCGCGCACATGCGCATGGGCGTGTGGCGAACGCACGATGACGGCATGCGCCAGTCCGCCGAATGCGAGATCGTCGAGATAGGCACCGGCGCCGGCGACGAAGCGCGCATCCTCCCGCCGCCTCACGGTATCGCCGATAATTGAAATCGCGGTCACGCTTTCCGTCTCCTCCCGTCGGGTCATTTGGGAACGATATTCCCCTGTGGCGGCTCTGCATGGAAGGTTCCAATCAATCGCGATGGCAGGGCTGCCAAGCGGAAAATCCCGGTGCTAAGGCCCGGGTCTTAGCCGTTATGCGGCCGCCGGCAACCGTGGAGATCGTCGTCGCCCATGCATCTGGCCTCGTCGCTGCAACCGCTTTACATCCTGTCCGGCTTCCTGGTCGGATTGCTTGTCGGGCAAACCGGCATGGGCGGCGGATCATTGATGACGCCGATCCTGGTCCTGCTGTTCGGCGTGCATCCGGCCGCCGCCGTCGGCACCGATCTGCTTTATGCGTCGATCACTAAATCAGTCGGCACCGCGGTGCATGGCGCCAACCATACGGTGCAATGGGGGATCGTCGCGCGCCTGGCCTTGGGCAGCGTGCCCGCCACCGCGCTGACCTTGTTCGTGCTGTCACATTTCGACGTGTCCAGCCCGGCGGCCTCGCACGTCATTTCCCTTGTTCTCGGGGTGATGCTGCTGTTGACGGCGGCGGCACTGCTGTTTCGTGCCCAGATTCTTGCCTGGGGCGGTCTGCGGCTGGGCGGCCCGCCACCGCGCCACGCAGCGGGGCTGACTGTCCTGACCGGCGTCGTGCTGGGCGTCCTGGTCACAATCTCCTCGGTCGGCGCCGGTGCGATCGGTGTGACGGTCCTGCTGTTGCTCTATCCCGACCTGCCGATGGCACGCATCGTTGGTTCCGATATCGCGCATGCCGTGCCGCTGACGCTGCTGGCCGGCATCGGCCACTGGTTTCTGGGCGCGGTGAACCTGCTGATGCTGGGATCGCTCTTGTGCGGCTCCATCCCCGGCATTGTGCTGGGCAGCCTGTTTGCCGTGCGGGTGCCGGATTACGTGCTGCGGCCAATCCTCGCGGTAACGCTGGCCGTTGTGGGCGCGACTCTGGTGGCGTGAACGCGGAATACGCCGGGCGTGGGGGCCGAGACCCACGGCCCCCAGGACAGCGATCGGTTATTCGCTGGGGTTGTTGCCGCCGCGCCTCTCGGCACGCATCTGCTGCCGCCATGCGCGAATATCCGCCAGCGTGACGTAGCCTTTGTGCTGCGTATCGATCTCATCAAAGTGGCGGACGATCATTGGCAGGTTCGCGGCCTGCGCCTGGTCCAGGGTGAGATGCCCGTCACCCGTGGTGTTCGCCGCGCGGAACCGTTCGATGAACTTGTGAGCTCCACCCTGCGGCGGCGCCGAAAAGCCTGCCGGCGGCGGGGTTTGATCCTGGCCGACGATCTGCGCCAAGGCAGGAACGGAGGCGACGATGCAGGCCACCAACCCTGCCTGCATCAGCAAAGGAATACGCGACATCGGTCACTTTGCTCCCATTTGTCGAGGCCGGCATGATGCCAACGCGATGCAACGCCGGCTGTACCGGATTGTGTGGGAGTGTTTCGCCTGACACGCCACGCGGCGGGCTCAGGGTGATCGGGTGAAGCAGTAGGATTAGGGGCTTTGCCCCTAAAACCCCACCAAAAGGGCTCCGCCCTCTTGGAACTCCCGCCAAGGGCGGAGCCCTTGGAACCCTTTACTTGGTTGTCTGGGCGGCAGGAGGCATGCGCCACCCGCTGACATCACAATATGCGCGAGGGCGGTGTGTGGCGCATGCCTCCTGCCGCCCAGACAACCAAACAGATGGATTGCAAAGGCCCAGCCTTTGCCGAGAGGTCCAGGAGAGCAGAGCTCTCCTGGCGGGTTTCAGGGCAGAGCCCTGATCTTGCTTGCTTCACCCGATCACCCTGAGCGCGGCGGCCCCTGGACCGTTCATCATCGGCAGTCCACCATGGCGCATCCGAAAGCGCCTTGAGAGAGCCGGCTATGCAAAACAGGACTGCGGCTGAATGAGCCTGACACGCCTTGCCGTCGATATCGGCGGCACGTTTACCGACCTTGTGCTGGCGCTGCCGGACCAAACCTTCTCCGCCAAGTTGCTCACCACACACGATGCACCCGAACGCGCGGTCATCGAAGGTACGGCTGCGATTCTGCACGAGGCCGGCATCCGGGCGGCTCAGCTTGACCTGGTGATCCACGGCACCACGCTTGCGACCAATGCCCTGATCGAACGCAAGGGCGCGCGCACCGCGCTGATCACCACGCGGGGTTTCCGGGACTCTCTGGAGATCGCCTACGAGCACCGGTTTGAACAATACGATCTGTATATGGAGCGTCCGACGCCGCTGGTGGAACGCGATTTGCGCTTGGAGGTGGCGGAACGTTTGGCGGCCGACGGATCTGTGCTGTTGCCGCTGGACGAAGCCGGGCTGGATGCGCTGGTGCCTGTGCTGCGGGGGGAAAACATCGAGGCGGTGGCGATCAGTTTTCTCCACGCCTACGTCAATCCGGCGCACGAGGAAGCTGCACGCGCACGGCTTGCACGCGCATTGCCGGAGGTTGCGGTCACCATTTCTTCCGAAGTCTGCCGCGAGATCCGCGAATACGAACGCACGTCCACCACCGTTGCCAACGCCTATGTCCTGCCGCTGATGGACCGTTATCTGGCGCGCATGCAGGATCGTTTGCGTGCGCTGGGCGCCGCCTGTCCGCTGCTGCTGATGATGTCGTCCGGGGGAATCTGCACGGTGGAGACGGCGCGGCGCTTCCCGGTGCGCCTGGTGGAGAGCGGGCCGGCGGGCGGTGTGATCCTGGCTCGGCAGATCGCGGCGCGCGGCGGCTGGGACCGCGCCTTGTCGTTCGACATGGGCGGCACCACGGCGAAGATCACGCTGATCGACGACTACGCGCCGCAGCAGTCGCGGCATTTCGAAGTCGCGCGCGCCTATCGCTTCGCCAAGGGGAGCGGGTTTCCGGTACGGATTCCGGTGATCGATATGGTGGAGATCGGCGCCGGCGGCGGTTCCATCGCGCGGACCGATGCGTTGCGGCGGATCCGGGTGGGACCGGACAGCGCCGGCAGCGATCCCGGCCCCGCCTGTTATGCACGCGGTGGCGCGGCGCCGACGGTCACGGATGCCGACGTGGTGCTGGGCCGCATCGATCCTGCCCGTTTCGCTGGCGGCAAGATTCTGCTTGATTCCGCGCGTGCCGCCAGCGCGGTGGGTGCGCTTGGGGCGGCGTTGGGCATGGCGGTTTCCGAAGCCGCGCGCGGCATTGCCGAGATCGTTGACGAAACCATGGCCAGCGCCGCGCGCGTCCATGCGGTGGAAAACGGCAAGGACACCGGGGCGCGCACGCTGATCGCGTTCGGCGGCGCCGCGCCGCTGCATGCCGTGCGTCTCGCACAGAAGCTGGGCATGCGGCGCGTGGTGGTGCCGGTGGATGCCGGCGTCGGTTCCGCGCATGGCTTCCTGATGGCGCCCGTCGCCTACGAAGTGGTGCGCACGCTGCTGGTGCGGCTGGATGCGCTGGAGCAAGGCGCGATCGACGCGCTGTTTGCCGGGATGCGCGCCGAGGCGGAGGCCGTGGTGCGCCTGGGCACGCGCGACGGTGTGTTGCAGGAGACGCGCACGGCGTTCATGCGCTATCGCGGCCAGGGTCATGAAGTAGCGGTGCCGCTGCCGGACGGTGCGCTGGATCCTGGGGCACTGCGTGCGGCATTTGATGACACCTACACGCGGCTGTACGGGCGCACCATTCCGCGCCTGGAAGTCGAGGCGGTGACCTGGACGCTGGCGCTGGCGCAGGTCTCGGAGCAACCGCGGCGGGCCGCGATGCCGCCAGATGCAGGCGCCGCTGACCCGTCGAGCGAATGCCGCATCGTTGATACCGCGACCGGTGAAACACACACGGCCACAGTGTTTTCGCGTGCCGCGCTGCGGCCGGGGCACTGCATGACCGGGCCCGCGGCCATTGTCGAAGACGGTACCACGACGATCATCCCGCCCGGCTTCGCCGCACGCATTGCCGCGGGGGGAGAGATCGTCATTGAGGACTCCACGCCATGATCCGCCGCAATATTCCGGAAATCGAACTTCAGATCATGTGGAACCGCCTGCTGTCGGTGGTGGAGGAGCAAGCGACCACGCTGGTCCGCACGGCCTTCAGTACCTCGGCGCGCGAGGCGGGCGACATTTCCGCGGGTGTGTTCGATCTGCGGGGGAGAATGCTGGCTCAGGCCGTTACCGGCACGCCGGGCCACGTCAACACGATGGCGCGGTCGGTGGGACATTTTCTTGACGTGTTCCCGGTGGCGACGATGCGGGACGGCGATGTGTTCGTCACCAACGATCCGTGGAAGGGTACGGGCCATCTGTACGATTTGGTGGTGGTGTCACCGACCTTCGAAGACGGCGAGATCGTCGCGTTGTTCGCCTGCACCACGCATCTGGTGGATATGGGCGGCGTCGGCCAGACCCCCGAGGGGCGGCAGATTTTTCATGAGGGTTTGTACATTCCGCTGCTGTATCTTGCGCGCGGCGGGGTGATGAACGAGGACCTGCTGGCGATGATCCGCGCCAATGTGCGCGAGCCGGTTCAGGTGGTCGGCGATGTCTATGCGCTGATGGCGTGCAACGAGACCGGCAGCCGCCGCCTGGTGGCGATGATGCGTGAGTTTGGTTTGCGCGACCTGGACGTGCTGGGCGAGGAGATTATTGCGCGCAGCCGCCGCGGCATGTCCGAGGCGATCGCCGCGTTGCCGAAGGGGACGTGGCGCGGGTCGATGCGGATCGACGGCTATGAGGCGCCGGTTGACCTGGTGGCCGCGCTGACCATCGGCGAGGACCATATCTCGGTGGATTATACGGGGACGTCGGGCATGTCGTCCTACGCCATCAATTGCCCGCTTTGCTATACCGAGGCGTATACGACGTTCGGCATCAACTGCGTGGTGGCGCCGCATATTCCGAACAATGCGGGCACGCTGGATGCGGTACGAGTGACCGCGCCGGAGGGTTGCATTCTGAATGCGGCGTGGCCGGCGGCGGTGTATGCGCGCTCGGTGATGGGGCACATGCTGCCGGACGTGGTGTATGGCTGTTTGGATCAGGCTCTGCCGGATCGCGTGCCGGCGGAGGGGACGTCGAATTTGTGGACGTTGAATTTGATTGCCGGGCATGGGCTGACGGGGATCGGCGACCGCGTCGGCACATCGTTCATGGTGAACAGTTTCCATTCCGGTGGGGCGGGGGCTCGGCCGCGGCAGGACGGGTTGTCGGCGACGCCGTTCCCGTCCGGCGTGCGTAATGTGCCGGTTGAGGCGACCGAGGCGATCACGCCGCTGGTGATCTGGCGCAAGGAGCTGCGGCAGGATTCCGGCGGCGCGGGACGGCAGCGCGGCGGGCTGGGACAGGTGATGGAGATCGGCTCGCGGGAGGACGCGGCGTTTGGGATTTTCGCGCGGTTCGAGCGGGTGGCGCATCCGGCGCGCGGGCGGCATGGCGGGGGGGCCGGCGGCGCGGGTCGGCTGTCTTTGCGTTCCGGCACGGTGTTGAAGGCGAAGGGGTTGGGCGTGGTGCCGCCGGGCGACCGGCTGGTGGTGGAGATGCCGGGCGGCGGCGGGATGGGTCCGGCACGGGAGCGCGATCCGGAGGCGGTGCGGCGGGACGTGCGGTTGGGGTATTTGAGTCGCGAGGCGGCGTTGCGGGATTATGGGGTGGATGCCGAGGAATGATCGGCCTGTGCGCTGCTTTGTTGCATAGTCGGATTCTATTGCGCATCCGTTTATTTTGCGCAGGCTCATAGGTTATTTATCTAGTCCCAAGCCATCTGGGTACGATCTCCAAGTGCGCTGCCAGACCGGCTGCATCGAGATCACTCAGCCCTACGTCTCGGGTTATGCCATTTCGTTTGATTACTCCTGATCCCAACAACTGGGTGTCAAACACACACACATTCCTCGACTCCGGTCCATTTCCGATTTCAAAAATGGCAGGCTCCATGTCATAAGGATCCAGCGCGGCGAAGAGCCTGGTCGTCCGCGACGCACTCTTGAGCTGAAGCACTACGTTGTCGCCATGCGCCATCGGAACGCCAGGAGCAGATAACTGAGCACTGTCAAAATGAAACGGACAAAGCGTACCATACAATCTGCCCGATCTATTCTCCTACCGGTTCAAGAAAATACTCAAGACGATCGGTAGTCGCCTTGAAGTGCAGCAGAGACGCGAATGCGCTGACCTGCTGGGTATCCAACGAATAGGAGAAAGCCCCGGTCGGATCCTCACGAGCGACGCCCGCAATCCCGAAGACGACCGGCGCGAGTAAGGCAGGAACATCGGCCTCGAATGCGACCCGGTCGGTGCTGCGATCATACGCCACAATGCGATGCCGCGTGCTTGTGAGAACCGGAGTGCGTCCGAGATGGTCTGTATCATTCATGACTCCGTACTCCGCGTTCTGTCTGCATGCTTGGTCTGCACGCCAGTTTGTGGATCAAATCCGCCCATGTGGTTGCCGCGGCCGTCGAACATCTCCACGGTTCCGTGTTGATAGTCCCATTCGAAAATACGGCCTGTTCGGTCGTCCACCCAACGTCTCCGCCGCTTGTTGCCTAGCCCCTTCGGCCGCGACTTCCTTGCCCCCGGAAACGCCGCTAGCGTCTCAGGAGGGGTGATATTGCGCTAATCCGGCAGTCGGGCCACTGCGCCGCTCTCCAATGATTGAATCAGGTTCAGACACATTTGTCACCCAATCGTTAATGATCGCCTCGTCGCTATCAGTACAACAGCAGTCCTAACCTTGCGCCCGTGCGGTACAGGTGCCGGGCTTAATCGAACCGGTCGAACGTGGCGGCCGCCGTCGATAAACCAATCCCAAGAACGGACGAAGACGAGGATGCCAGTATAGGCCTCTGGCCCGCGAAAGAGTCACTGTGAAGTCGGGAAGTAAGGCGACACTGCCTACGGCCGTCATGGCGGGCGCAGGGCCGCCATCCACGACTACGCTGCTGGCAACAAGAAAAGTCGTGGATGGCCGGCCTGCGCCGGCCATGACGCGTATAGCAACTGTCGCCCTACTTGCCG
>DATKPQ010000021.1:0-50022 GCA_035523995.1 Acetobacteraceae bacterium
CTTAGCTCGGCTTTGCGCATTTCAGGCAGCGAGGCAGAGAGTCTGGAAGACTCGATTTAGCAAGGCGACCGGAATTTCCATGGTCTCGCTCGATATCCGGGAGATGGAAAAATCCGGTGGGCACCACAGCACGCGCCGCACCGCGGCAATCGCATCACTGAAGGTCGGTTCGGTCTTGCGGTACCAGGCGGCGGCATGCGGCCGAAGAGCTGCGGCGCTATGGCGTGCCAGATCATCGGCCCACAGCGTGATCAGGGAGAACAGGCCAAGGAGAACTGGGGTGGTGCGCAGGATAGCGCGATCGGACCACTGACGCTGGGTTTCCACGCCGAGATGGGTGCGGACCGCCTGGAACGTGGTTTCCAGCCGCCAGCGGGAGACGAACCAGCCAAGGATGATGGCCGGGGTTGCCGTCTGATCAGTGCTGAGAAACGCCGCCGGTTCATGCTCGCCGGTCGGATCGCGCACCAGCACCCAGCCACCGGCAGATTCACTTTTCCTCCATCGTGCTGAGTCAACAAACCAAGCATGATAGTCTCATCGCCGACGCCCACATTATGGTCGTATTTGAACTTGTCGGAGACAAATAATCTCTCTGTGACAAACTCAATGGGACGTTGATGTAGCGGCGGCATTCCGAACTCTTGTGAAAGTCCGATTTTGTCTGTGACATCCAAGGCTGCCAAATCATCAGTACGAGAGAATACCCGGTCGGAAGGGTCACATTCCCAGTAATGAACATACGGTGATGGGGCTGTATCCGAAGAATTTACTCGGGTATTCGCAGACCCTTCAGCTACGTGGCGATTTATGACCGCATAAATGTGGAAGCTGAAGGGAACGCTCTCCGAGTCGCGAACTACAAAGAAGCCCGTTCCACCGGGGCCATGAAGCGAGTTGTCGCTATCGTTCTTGCCGAACGCAAAAAATACACAGCGTTCCATGCCATGGGCTAGGCGGGGCACGCCGATGCGCACCCATCCGTGAACCACCCTGCCGTCCTGCTCGCGGCACCAGCAAAACTCGCGATCAAAGTCCAGATCCCTGAAGGTGATGCCTCGACAGATCATGGCTATGCGCCCAACTCATAGCCTGAGTCGAGTATGCCATTACTCTAGCGTAAGCAGGCCATCTACGCAGCATCTATCGGGACGCGATGCTGCCAAACGCGCCCGATCTGCTCGGAGAGATGGTCGGCGCAAGGCCAGCCATGACGGTTGGACGGTATGTTACTTCGACATGATCGGGTGCGTGCCGAATGCCTTTTCCCAGATCGCATGCGTCCATGCGCCTTTCGGCGTCTTGGTGATGACGGGGGCGGAACCGCCCTCCATCAGCTCCTTCACCGTGCGATTATAGGCGGCAACGTCCAGATAGCCCAATCCGTGTGGATCCGGCACCAGCAGCTTGGCGATTTCCGACATCATCCGCGTCTGATGCGCTTTGGTCTGCGCGCCTGTCGTATCGTTGGCCAGCACGATCTTCACCGCTTCGGCCTGACGGTCCATGGCGTAGTTCCAGCCCTCCATCGAGGCCTTCAGGAACCGTGCCAGCTTGTCAGCCATCGCCGGATTATTGATCTCGTCCTGCTTGGCGTACAGCCCGTCTTCCAGGGTTGCTACGCCTTCGTCCGAGTATTTGAACACCACCAGTTGCGACGGCTTCATGCCAGCTTCAATCAACTGCCAGTACTCGTTGTAGGTCATGGTGGAAATGCAGGCCGCCTGCTTCTGCAGCAGCGGATCGACGTTGAATCCCTGCTTCAGCACCGTCACGCCATTTGGACCGCCGTTGGTGCTGAGGTGCAGCTTACTCATCCAGGCCAGGAACGGGTACTCGTTGCCGGAGAACCACACGCCCAGCGTCTTGCCCTTGAAATCGGCAGGCGACCTGATGCCGCTGTCCTTGCGGCAGGTCAGTTCCATACCGGACCGCTGGAACACCTGCGCGATGTTGACGATCGGCACGCCCTTCTCGCGCGCGGCGAGCGCTGACGGCATCCAGTCCACCACCACGTCCGCGCCCCCGCCGGCGATGACTTGCTCCGGGTTGATGTCCGGCCCGCCGGGCTTGATCGTCACGTCCAGGTTCTCGGCTTTGTAAAAGCCTTTTGCCTTCGCGACGTAATAGCCGGCGAACTGAGCCTGCGTGACCCATTTCAATTGCAGGGTCAGCGGATCGGCGGCATGCGCCATACCCGACAGGCCCAGCGCGAACGCCGCGGCGAGAAGCAGTCTGCGCATGTTTACGTTTCCCCTTTCGGTTTAGTGATAGGATGGGTGCCAGAACGTGACCGCCCGTTCGAGCAAAGACAGCAGGGCGAAGCTGAGCGTGCCGACCGTGGCGGCGACCACGATCTCGGCCCATACGATGCCGAGATCGAGTCGCGCCGCCTCGGTGGAAATGCGAAATCCCATGCCGACGATCGGTGTGCCGAAGAACTCGGCGACGATGGCGCCGATTAGTGCCAGCGTGGCATTCAGCTTCAGCGCGTTGAATATGAAAGGCAGGGCGGACGGCAGACGCAGTTTCAACAATGTGGTGCGATAGCCGGCCGCATAGGTTCGCATCAGGTCGGCTTCCATTGCGCCGGTCTGCGCCAGGCCAGCACCGGCGTTCACCAGCATGGGAAAGAACGTCATAGCGACGACGACAGCGGCTTTCGATTGCCAGTCGAAGCCGAACCACATCACCATAATTGGCGCGATGCCGACGATCGGCATGCTGCTGACCAGGCTGCCCAGCGGCAGCACGCCGCGGCGCAGGAACGGCGAGCGATCCAGCGCGATCGCCACGAGCAATCCGGCGCCGCTGCCGATCAGCCAGCCAGGGATGACCGAGCGCAGCACTGTCTGGCGGAAATCAGCAGCCAACATCGGGATGTGCGTCGCGATGGCGACGCCGATATTCGACGGAGGCGGTAGCAGGATGAACGGAATCTGGTAGCCGACGCAGGCAAGCTGCCACAGCCACAGTACCAGCACGCCGAACACCACCGGCGTGGCGATGCGGAAGGCGCGGGCGTCGTTCCTTGACAGCAACACCAGTGCGACAGTGCCGATCAGCAACGAGAGCAACAGCAGGAGAGTGGTGATCACAGCCGGCCGCCTCGGCCGCGGACGAGCAGAACCTGGGCGCCGTCGATCAGGGCGATCGCCAGCACGGCAAGCAGGCCGGCCATCAGCAACGCGGCCCAGATCTGCAAGGTGAGTCCGTAGTACGAGCCGGTGAGCAAGCGTGCGCCCAGTCCGGCCTGCGCGCCTGTCGGCAGCTCGGCGACGATCGCGCCCACCAGCGCCAGCGGCGCCGCCACTTTCAGCGCGGGGAACAGAAAGGCCATCGATGCAGGCCAGCGGAGCTTGGTAAAGACCTGAGCCGTGGTGGCGTTATAGGTGTGCATCAGGTCGCGTTGCATCACGTCGGAAGAACGCAGGCCCTTCACCATGCCGGTGGTGATGGGAAAGAAGCTCAGCCAGCCGGCGATCAGTGCCTTTGGCAGAAGGCCGGTGAGACCGATGTTGCCGAGCACCACCACCACCATCGGTGCGATCGCCAGCACCGGGATCGCCTGGCTGGCGACCAGCCATGGCATCAGGGTGCGGTCGAGTGTCCTGACGTGGACGATGCCGATCGCCAGCGCGATGCCGGCGGCCAATGATATGAGAAGGCCAACCAACGACTCCCACGCGGTGATCAGCGCATGGTGCAGCAGGCTGCGCGGCGAGGTGACGGGGTAGTCAACCAGGGTGGTGACCATCTCGGTGGCCACCTGGGCGGGGGTGGGCAACAGGGGGCGGTCGAGCGACTGCGTTGCCTCGGCGATATCGGTCCACGAGGCGTTGTCGTCGGCCAGTGCCTGTGCCTGCGACCAGTTCATTGGCACGGACGCGGCGAACCATACGGAGATGACGACGACAAGGACGCACAGGACTGGCAGGACGCGAGTCATGACAAAGAGGAACCGTCAAACGTTGCCTTATCCATCCTCATGCCCCTCACGCAGCGCCGCGCGCACGTCATGCGCCAACGTCAGGAATTCGGGCGTCTCGCGCACGTCCAGACCGCGTTCCCGTGGCAGTCGGCTGTCAATCACCGCCACGACCCGGCCCGGCCGCGACGACATCACCACGATGCGCGTGGACAGAAACACCGCTTCCGGCACCGAGTGCGTGACGAACACCGCAGTGAGGTCGGTGCGGCACCACAATCCGTGCAAATGCATCGTCAGTCCGTCGCGGGTGATTTCGTCCAGCGCGCCAAACGGTTCGTCCATCAGCAGCAGCGACGGTTCGAAACTCAGTGCGCGCGCGATCGAGGCACGCTGCTGCATCCCTCCCGACAATTGCCACGGAAAGCGCCGCCGGAACTCGGATAACCCGACCAGATCCAGCACGCGCGCGGCACGGCGCAGGCGTTCCTCGCGCGGCATGCCCAACACTTCAAGCGGCAGCATCACGTTGCTTTCGACATTGCGCCACGGATACAAGGCCGGCGCCTGGAACACGTAGCCATAGGTGCGCCGCCGCCGCGCCTCGGCCGGCGTCATTCCGTTCACCGTCAGCAAACCGCTGGTTGCCTGTGTCAGATCGGCGATCAGCCGCAGCAACGTCGTCTTGCCGCAACCGGACGGGCCGATCAGCGACACGAATTCTCCCTTGCGGATCGCCAGGTCCACGCCGGTCAGCGCGACCGTCACGTGGCCGTGCGCGGCGAAGGTCACACCCAGGTTGCGCGCCTCAATGACCGTTTCGGCACTGCGAGACTGCGATTCTGAGGGCGGCGCCGCCTGGCGTGACAGTGTCCGCACGTCCGTCAGGGCGGGCGCCTCAGGCGCCACGGCCTGCATGTTCTGCCAGGCGTTGGTCGGTCTCCAACACGGCGCGCAACAGTACGTTGGCACCCGCGATCACGTCGGATTTTTCCGCATGCTCCGCTTCATTGTGGCTGAGGCCTTTCTCACAGGGCACGAACACCATCGTCGTGGGTGCCACACGCGCGATATAGGCCGAATCGTGCCCGGCGCCCGAAACGATGTCGCGATGCCCGTAGCCTGCCGCGTCCGCCGCGCGGCGCACCGCATCGATGCAGTCGGGATCGAAACGCACCGCGGGCGAATCCCACACGCGGTCGATGACGGTCTCGACGTTGCTGTCGGCCGCGATGCGTTCCAGTTCGGCGCGTGTTTCGGCTTCCATCGCCGCAACCGTCGCATCGCTCGGGTGCCGCAAATCGATCGTAAAAAATACACTCCCCGGCACGACATTCCGACTGTTAGGTCTGCTCTCGAGCAAGCCCACCGTCGCCACGGCATCGGGCGCATGATCCCAGCCGATGCGGTCGATCGCCGCCACCATGCGGCTGGCCGCGAGCAAGGCGTTCCGCCGCAGCCGCATTGGAGTCGCGCCGGCATGGCCCTCGGTGCCGGTCACGGTCACTTCGTACCAACGCATCCCCTGCACGCCGGTCACCACGCCGATGGTCTTTGCTTCGTCTTCCAGGATCGGACCTTGCTCGATATGGATTTCGAAATGCGCGCCCAGCTTGTGCGACCCGCAGGGCACGCCGCCCTTGTAGCCGATGCGCACCAACTCATCGCCGAACTTTTGCCCGTTGCGATCTTCGCGCGCATAAGCGAAGGCGTTGTCGAAAACGCCGGCAAACACGCCCGAGGACAACATTGCGGGGGCGAAGCGGCTGCCTTCTTCGTTCGTCCAGTCGATCACCTCGATCGGCGCATTGGTCTCGTAACCTTGGTCATTCAGCGTGCGCAGCACTTCCAGTCCTGACAGGACGCCGATGATGCCGTCGTATTTGCCGCCGGTGGGTTGCGTATCCAAATGGCTGCCGATGGCAATCGGCGGCAGCGAGAGATCGCGGCCGGGACGGCGGGCGAAGATGTTGCCCATGTCATCGATCGTGACGGTGCAGCCGGCGGCTTGGCATTTGGCGCGGAACCAGTCGCGCACCTGGCGATCCAGATCGGTCAGCGTCAGCCGGCAGATGCCGCCCTTCGGCGTGGCGCCGATCTGGGCGGTTTCCATGATAGTGTCCCACAGCCGATCACCGTTGATCGCGATATTGCCGGCAGGGACGGGGGATTCGTGTTGGCTCATGGTGGGCTCCAAGCGCCGGCCATGACGCAGTACGCGGAGCGTGCGCCGGCCATGACGCGAGGGGAAAGGCCTTCGCCGATCATCATTCCGCCGCCTCCTGGCGCAACGGATTGTTCGGGTGATGCTCCCAGGTCAGCATGCCACCCGGACCCTCCTGCCGTACCATCGTGATGCATCCATCCACAGGGCAGGCGAGATAGCACAGATTGCAGCCGACGCACTCGGAATCGATGACTTCATAGCGCCGCTGTCCGTCCACGTGCAGTGCGGCGATCGCCTGATGGGAGGTGTCTTCGCAGCCGATATGACAAAGGCCGCATTTGATACACAGCGATTGGTCGATGCGCGCGACGATCTTGTAATTCAGGTTCAGGTCGTTCCAGTGCACGTAGTTGGGCACTGCGCGGCCGCGCACCGCGGCGACCAATCCATAGCCCTTGCCGTCCATCCAATTTGACAATCCGTCGATCATGTCCTCGACGATCTTGAAGCCCTGGTGCATCGCCGCAGTGCAGACCTGCACATTGTGGGCACCCAGCGCGATGAATTCCGCCGCGTCGCGCCATGTGGCGATGCCACCAATTCCCGACACCGGCAAATCCGGTAGTGCGCGGGCAATGTCGGCCACCATGCGCAAGGCGATCGGCTTCACCGCCGGGCCGCAATAGCCGCCATGCGTACCCTTGCCGTCCACCACCGGCTCCGGCGCCATAAGGTCCAGATCGACGCCAGTGATCGACTGCAGCGTGTTGATCAATGACACGCCGTCGGCACCGCCGCGTCGTGCCGCTGCCGCCGGTGCAAGAATGTCCGTGATATTGGGAGTTAGCTTCACGATCACCGGCATCCGTGTGTGCTGCTTGCACCAGCGCGTCACCATCTCGACATAGGCTGGTACCTGGCCGACCGCCGAGCCCATCTCGCGTTCCGACATGCCGTGCGGGCACCCGAAATTCAGTTCCACCCCGTCGCAGCCGGTGTCTTCCACCTGTGCCAGAATGCGCTGCCAACTTGCCTCGGTGCACGGCACCATCAGGCTGACCACCACGGCACGATCCGGCCAGTCGCACTTGATCGCCTTGATCTCATCCAGGTTCACTCGCAGCGGACGGTCGGTGATCAACTCGATATTGCTGAAGCCGGCGATGCGGACGCCGCGGTAGCTGACGCCGCCGTAGCGGCTGGCGGTGTTGACGATCGGCGGATCCTCGCCGAGCGTTTTCCACACCACGCCACCCCAACCCGCCTTGAACGCGCGCGCGACGTTGTACGCCTTGTCGGTCGGCGGCGCCGAGGCCAGCCAGAACGGATTGGGCGAGACAATGCCTGCGAAACTGGTGCGCAGATCGGCCATCATGCGCCTCCGCTCAATTGGCGATGGATCGCTGCGGCCGCCACCTTGCCGTCCTGCACCGCGACCACCGTCAGATCGGCGCCTGCAATGCAATCGCCGCCGGCATAGACGTTGGGCAGCGACGTGCGACGGTCGGCGTCCACCACGATCCGCCCGCCGCGCGTGTCCGGCAACTCGCCTGCCGCATCAGCCGCAAAGCTCTGGCCGATCGCTTTTAGCACCATGTCGGCGGGCAGCACGAAATGATCATCGGTCAACGCCAGCCGGCCAGCCGCATCCAGCGTCGTGCGCGCAAACTCGACGCCGGCGACGGTCTCGCCGCGCGCACCGACGCCGGGAATCAGGCGCACCGGCGCCGCCCGGTGCCGGATCCGAACATTATGCGTCTGCGCCCATGCTTGCTCTTGGCCGGTCGCCGTCATTTGTTCCGAACCACGCCGGTACACGATGGTGACGTCCTCGGCACCGAGCAAACGTGCCTGAGTCGCCGCATCGATTGCGGTGTTGCCGCCGCCGATCACTACCACGCGCCGTCCCACCGCCACGCGGTGCTTCGGCTCCTGCCGCACCTCGGCAATGAAATCGATCGCGTCGCGCACGCCGGGCATGGTCTCGCCGCCAAGGTGTAACGCCTTCACGCCCGCCTGGCCCATGGCGAGAAACACCGCGTTGAATTCCCGCCGCAGCATGTCCAGCGCGAGGTTGCGGCCCAGTACCTTGCCATATTCGATTTTGATGCCGCCGATCGATAGAATGAATGCCACTTCGCGCTGGGCGAATTCGTCAGGCACCTTGTAGGCGGCGATGCCGTATTCGTTCAGTCCGCCTGGTTTCGGCCGTGCCTCGAACACAGTTACCTCATGGCCGTGCCGTGCCAAGGCATGAGCGCAGGCCAGGCCTGCCGGGCCGGCGCCCACCACCGCCACGCGCTTGCCACTCGGCGCGGCGCGGGTGAACGGCGCGATGTCGCGGGCCATCAGCCAATCCACCGCATGGCGCTGCAACGCGCCGATCTGGATTGGGTTGTTCTCCTGCGCGGTGTGGACGCAGGCACGCTCGCACAACTCCTCGGTCGGGCAGACCCGGGCGCAACTGCCGCCCAAGATATTCGCTTCCAGGATCGTTTGCGCCGAGCCGCGCAGGTTCCCGGTGGCGATCTTGCGAATGAAGGACGGAATGTCGATGCCGGTGGGACAGGCTGCGACGCAGGGCGCGTCGTAACAGAAATAGCAGCGGTTGGCCTCCACCACTGCTTGCGCCGGCGTCAGCGGCGGATGCGCATCGGCGAAGTTCGCAGCCAGGGCCGCTGCATCCAATCGGCCTGCGGCGATATCGCCGAACTCGCTCACTGTCTCGCCTCCCGCCAGCGACAGCATGGAAGCTAACGGCAGCGGCGGCGCGGCTGTCAACGCATTTCTTGACTGAGCGGACAGGAATGGTCAACAATCATGCAGCAAGGCGTCCAAGGACCGTGACTGCCCAAAATGGATACAGGCATCGCCACCATCCGGCAGGTCAGCATGGACCAAATTTTGGCCGCGGCGGAGAAGGTGTTCGCCCAGCACGGGTTCGAGGGCGCCACCATGGCGCAACTCGCCGCCGCCGCCGAATTGCCCAAAGCCAACCTGCACTATTATTTCGGCACCAAGGCGGGGCTGTACCGCGCCGTGCTGGAAGGCATCTTGGCGCTGTGGCTGGACGATGCCGCCGCCTGGATCACCCAGGATCGCCATCCGGCCGAAGGTCTGGCCGGCTACGTCCGCGCCAAGATGGCGCATTCGCGCGCCCGGCCGCAGGCGTCCCGCATCTTCGCCGGCGAACTGCTGCGCGGCGCGCCGCGCATCATGCACTATCTGGGGCTGGAACTGCGGCGACGGGTGGATGACGAGTTGGCGCCGGTCATTGCCGGCTGGAGCGCCGCCGGACTGATGGACCCGATCCATCCGGTGCACCTGTTGTTCACGATCTGGGCGATGACCCAGACCTACGCCGATTTCGACGTGCAAATCCGCGCCGTGCTGGGCAAAGTCGCGCTAGACGACGCGGAATTCGCGGTCGCGACGGAAACGGTGGTCGCCCTGGTACTGAAGGGCTGCGGCGTGCGGAGGCCGCGCGGGAAACGAAGGAGGTCGGCATGACAATACTGGTGCGCGGCGGGACGGTTGTCACTGCCGATAACAGCGTCCGCGCGGACGTGTTGTGCCAGGACGGCGGGATCGCCGCGATCGGGCCGTCGCTGGAGGCACCGAGCGGTGCCGGCATCGTCGATGCCGGCGGCATGCTGGTGATGCCGGGCGGGATCGATCCGCATACGCATATGGAGCTGCCCTTCATGGGCACCACCGCAAGCGAGGATTTCTTCACCGGCACATCGGCCGGCGTTGCCGGCGGCACCACCAGCATCATTGATTTCGTGATTCCCAATCCAGGCACGTCGCTGATCGAGGCCTGGCACGCCTGGCGCGCGAAGTCGGAGAAGGCAGCGGCAGATTACGGGTTCCATGTCGCGGTCACCTGTTGGTCGGAGCAGGTGAAGGAGGAGATGGGGATCCTGACCAGGGAACATGGGGTCAACAGCTTCAAGCATTTCATGGCGTACAAGGGCGCCATCATGGTCGATGACACCGTACTGCTGAATTCGATCGGGCGTGCGCTGGAACTTGGGGCGATCTGCAATATCCACGCCGAGAACGGCGACGCGGTGTTCCATTTGCAGCATAAGCTGATGGCCGCCGGCATCACAGGACCGGAGGGGCATGCGCTGTCGCGTCCGCCGGAAGTGGAAGGCGAGGCGGCCAACCGGGTGATCGCCATCGCCGGCATACTTGGGGCGCCGATCTACATCGTGCATGTCTCGACCGCGGAGGCGACCGAAGCAATCGCGCGTGCGCGCGCCAAGGGACATCGCGTCTATGGCGAAGTGCTGGCGCAGCATCTGCTGATCGATGAGAGCGTCTACCAGACGAAGGACTGGGCCACCGCGGCGGCCTATGTGATGAGCCCGCCATTCCGTGCGAAGCATCACCAGCAGGCACTGTGGGCCGGGCTCGTGTCGGGGCAGTTGCAAACCACGGCGACGGATCATTGCTGCTTCTGCGCGCCGCAGAAGGCGATGGGGCGTGATGATTTCACCTGCATTCCCAACGGCACCGGCGGCATCGAAGACCGCATGAGCGTGCTGTGGCACCACGGCGTCGGCACCGGGCGGCTGACGCCCAACGAGTTCGTTCGCGTCACGTCGACCAACGCGGCGCAGATATTCAATCTGTACCCGCGCAAGGGCGCGGTGCAGGTGGGGGCGGATGCCGATCTGGTCGTGTGGGATGCGCAGGCAAGCCGCACGATTTCGGTGAAGACGCATCATCAGAACGTCGACTTCAATATTTATGAAGGGATGGAAGTGACCGGGTTGGCGCGGCACACGATCAGCCAGGGCAAGCTGGTGTGGACCGACGGCGACCTGCGGACAGTGCGCGGAGCGGGACGGTATATCGAACGCCCCTGCTTCGCGCCGCCGATGCTGGCGATCGCAGAGCAAAACCGTCGAAACGTGCCGACCGGGGTGAGACGCGGGTGAGGGCACGCAGGTAAAGTTGGGGAGGGGTCGGGCTCACCCGGCAAGGCAAGCGCCGGCCACGGCCGACCTCCTGAACTCAGGGTGCGGTTGATCCGTCATCCGGGGCCTCGGCCAAGGCGTTCTTCCGCAAGGCGATCAAGGGTCAGGGTTCGGGCCCGCGGACCGTCACGTTGGATGGCTATGCCGCATCGCACCGTGCGGTATGTGAGATGAAAGCTGACGGCGAACTGCCTGCTGATACGAAGCTACGCTCATCGAAGTACCTGAATAATATGATCGAGCAGGACCATCGGGGCGTGAAGCTACGGATCGGTCCGATGCTCGGGTTCAAGCGGTTCAGAACGGCGGCGATCGTGATAGCTGGGATCGAACTGCTGCGACGCATCCGCAAGGAGCAGTTCAATCTGGGTCGGCTGCGCCTTCGGGATCGACGTGCGCCCGCTGTCTGGGAGGCGGTCCTGGCAGCCTAACAAAGCGACTGCATTGCGGGCTCCATAGCCACGACCTTTGGCTCGTCAGGCTATTTGCACCAGAGCCCGCTCGGGCTGGGGAGAGGTCGAAACCATTGAGGTGGGTCACCTCCAGCGGCGCGTCGTCGGTCTGACGGCCGAGGAGGTTGGGCTGACACTGGCTGAGGGCAAAGAGTTGCTTTCCGAGCTTCAACGGCTCGTGCTCCAGACCCAGATGGAGGAATACGTGATGTGCGCCCGGGTCTGCCCGGAGTGCCTGACGCTGCGGCGGCGGCGCGACTGTCGTACTCGGACGCTTCAGACGCTGTTTGGCACGGTCGAGCTCGACGCACCGCGAATTAGCATATGCCCGTGCTCAAATGAGATGGGTTTTGTCGATCTGTCGTTCTCGCCGCTCGCCCAACTATTGCCCGACCGATGCACGTCCGAACTGCGCTGTATTCAGGCTGATTTGGGAGCACGCCATTCGTTCCGGGAAGCCGCACAGCTGCTGTCCACGCTGCTGCCGTGCTCGCCGACCAATCACGCCACCATCCGCAACCGGACGCATCGCGTTGCGGCGGAGATCGAGGCCAAGCCACCTGAGGCTCCGAATGACGTGCCAGCCGCGAACGACGAGATTGTTGTCATGATTGATGGGGCGCATATCCGCGCCGCGCCCGGTGAGCCTGTGCGCCACATCCTCGATTGGTTCCACCTGTCCATGCGCATGCGACCGATCAAACAAGTCCTGATGGGGCTATCCGCTCGCCAGCTCCAGGACCCCGAGCCTGTCCAGATAGCGCAGGCTTCGATCGAGCGCGTACGCCATTTGCTGTGGCATGGTCGTGCGGACGAGGCGGATCAGGAAATCGCCCTGCTCTCTGGCCACGGCAGCAAAATCGCTGAGCGAAATGGGGTGCCTGCCCAAGAATCGTCGAAGGACCTGACCCGGCTTTGCATGGAGCTGCAAGGATACGCGCAGAACAACCGTGATGCCATTATAAACTACCACCGCCGCTACCACGATAAACAACCGGTCTCGAGTTTGGAGGCGGAAGGATGTGTCGACGAGATTGCCAACGCCCGGATGGCCAAGAAGCAACGCATGCGTTGGTCGCCGTGCGGTGCTCATCGCGTTGCGCTGGTCAGAGCGGCGGTCCTGGATGGGCGTCTCAAATCGCGCGGTGTCGTTCCGATGTCGGCATAGGAAGACCAGCGTTTTTCCACTCCCGTCGCCGTCAAGGCCCGAAGCCGCGCAGCGGTGCGCCGAAGGCGCAGGCCTTTACGGCGATCCGCATGGCCAAGACACAATCAAAGGTGCCAACCGGTGCGGCGTTCGAGAATTGGATCCGCCCCGAGCTTGGCGCCCGAGGCGCCTCGACCCGCCGGGTCGATGCCAAGGGCCGCACGACGTTCCTGAAGCTGCACACGCCGCCGCAGCCCTATTTCGAAGACGACTAGGAGGAGGACATATTGCACGAACGCAACACGTTCGTGCCACCCTCTGATCTGGCTCGGCGGGCCGAGTGGCTGAGCAGCGCCGACACCGACGAGGAGGCGGCGTGATGTCGAACTACATCATAAAGCTGCGCGAGCAGGTCGCGACCCTGGAAGTCGAGGCGGAGGAAATCCGCGACCGCGCACAGGAGTTCCGCATCCATTTCGCTGGACCGAAGTTCAGCGGTACCGAACACGATGGAAGCTGCAAGGATTGGATCAGCACCGCCGAGGTTGAGCAGTGGCTCCGGCACGTCGTGGGATAGCGATGACGATCCGGTCATCGGTCGGTTTGGATGTGCCAGGTCGATCGATGATCGGAAGACGACACTTTCATCAGCGACCAATCATGGAGACCGCCTATGTCCAGCCAAGCCCCGCCTGCGCCCAACTTTTCGTCCCCTGTGTGACTCGAGTCACTGCGATCACCGCCTGTGGGAGGTTACATCGGCACACGACGGAGCTCTGACGGCGTCGCTGCAGTTCGCTCCGTTGGTAATTCGTAAACCAAGAGACGGAGACGACGATGCCTTATACAAGCGACAAGACCAGGATAATACTGAGCTTCGCGAATGCCGGTGGTGGTGATCTGTTTGTTCATTGGTTGCGCGATAGGCTGATGAAGGACCTGGATTACTACTCAGAGAACGCGGTCTTTCTCGATAACGTCGCCAGCCGCAACGGCGGCGAAGTCAAACCGGACCTGCGCGGAAAGCCCGACAACTACTTCAATCCCACTACAGGCGAAACTGCGGACGGTAAGTACGTGTCGATTGGTGCGGTGAACGATAACTGGCTCAAGATGTGGGAAACGGCACTGTCACAGGCGAAAGTCCTGATCCAGATTCAAACCCCGGAATATTTCACCAGCGACGCCTGCGTGAAAGAAATGGCGAAGATCCGCGAGAAGCTGGGAAAGTTCGGCAATAAGCTCGAAGTCCTTGCTATCACGCTTGACGGTTCTATGGCGCGGGTGATAATCGGTCAGCCGCGCACGACGGCAATGAAGTTGAGCAAGGTTCCCGGAAAGACCGCTAGGGACAGTCCGATCTATCTCCTGAAGGACTCCTGGGTGATCGGAGAGAGCGACTTTACCCGGGTGAGCGACTTCGTGAAAGCCAACGGCTGCCGCGTCGGGGCCTAAACTGAATTCCAGACACAGTACTGTGTCTGGAGTGTCTCCACATGCGGAACCGCGAGTGAACGTGGACCGCAGCGTCTGTCCCGCTGTTTTCTTGGACGTTTCCTCCAATAAAGTTGGCCGGGCGCTATGTCCGGCCTTTTCTTTAGAAGGTGTCGCGTGCACGCTTGCTCACGCCCGGACCTCCCCAAGAGATACCCGCGAAGCGGGTTCGCTAAAGATTTTGGCATACTAACGTATGCGTCGCCAACCAAAAATTTTGGCATCGCGGAAACTTTTGATTAGGGGCTTGTGCGGACGCGGAATCGCTGTGCTATCCATCCCGAGCAACGCTCCTGTTGCAAGCGGCTTGGTCGAATTGATTTCGTCGTCGGATTCGGCCAGGCCGCGTCCTTCAGCCTCCCACATCCTGTTCGCGCGCCGAAGCGCCGTCCCGCAGGTCAATCCCCGTCACGCGGCTGGTGCCGCCGAGAAACCTCCGCAAGGATTCATCGGGCACAGGCTGGTCGTTAACCCGACTTTCGCCACTCGCCCTGTGAATCAGATATTTTTGCTGACTGGCGGCAGTCCAAGTGCTTGATCGGCTTGGCGCGACGATCGCCGGAGGCCCGAAGATCGCCTGCGGTGCTGACCAAGTAGCTTGCGGCGCGCTCAGTGGCGGGCGGAATGTCGCACCATGTTCTTGCGCCACAAGATTCGCCGCAAAGACGGCAAGGAGCACCGTTACTGGAGCATCGTCGAGAACCGCCGCGTGCCAGGCGGACGCACGGTGCAGAGGCACGTACTGTACCTGGGCGAGATCAATGACAGTCAGCAAGCCGCCCGGTGTCGCACCATTGAGGCTTTCGACGAGACCGATCCGGACCGCCGGGAGATCGCGCTGTTCCCGCAGGACCGTACCGCCCCGGCGCTGGATCGCGATGTGGTGCATGTCAAACTCAGCAGGCTTCGGCTGCACCGGCCGCGACAATGGGGTGCGTGTTGGCTGGCCGGTCAGTTATGGGAGCAGCTGCGGCTGGATGATTTCTGGTCGCCGCGATTGCCGCCGTCGCGGCAAGGCACGCGCTGGCTGAGCGTGTTGAAGATCCTGGTGGCGTATCGGCTGATCGATCCCGGCAGCGAGTGGCGGTTGCATCGGCAATGGTATGAGCAAAGCGCCATCGGCGATCTGCTGGGCGAAGTCTTAGCCCTGGCCAACAAAGACACTCTATATAGGTGTCTCGACAAGCAGCTGGTACACAAATCGGACCTGTTCAGTTTCCTGCGCCAGCGCTGGCAGATGCTGTTCCAGGCCGATTTCGAGGTGCTGCTGTACGACCTGACCAGCACGTATTTCGAGTGCGATCCCCCAGACGCCGGCAAGCGGCGGTTCGGCCACTCGCGCGATCATCGGTCGGACTGCGTGCAGGTGGTGATCGCCCTGATCGTGACGCCCGAGGGTTTTCCCCTGGCCTATGAGGTAATGCCGGGCAACACGTCGGACAAACCCACGCTGCACGACTTCCTTGCGCGGATCGAAGCCCAGTTTGGCAAGGCCCGTCGCACCTGGGTGATGGACCGCGGCATCCCGACGGAAGACGTGCTGGCCGAGATGCGGGCAACGCCGAAGCCCACCTATTATCTGGTCGGCACACCGCGGGGACGGCTGAGCTAATTAGAGAAGGATTTCCTAAGCAAGCCCTGGGCTGAGGTTCGCGACACCGTCCACGTCAAGCTGGTCGAACAGGATGGCGAACTCTACATCCTGGCGCGCAGCAGCGGGCGGCGGGACAAAGAACAGGCGATGCGGCGCCGGCGCCTGAAGAAGCTGGTCAAACGCCTGCACGAACTACACCAGCAGAAGCTGACGCGCGACCAACTGTTGATCAAGCTCGGGGCGGCACGCAAGGAGGCCGGGCCAGCGGTTTATCGGCTGACCGACATCCAGCTCCCTGATAAAGACCAACCGGTCATGCCGGAGACGTTCTGCTTCAAACTGAACTGGCAGAAATTGCGTGAGGCACGCCGGCGAGAGGGCAGCTACCTGCTGCGCTCCAATCTCACCGACAGCGATCCGGCGAGGCTCTGGACGTTCTATTTGCAGTTGGTCGAAATCGAGCAGGCTTTCAAGGAACTCAAGGGAGACCTGGCGATCCGCCCGATCTACCATCAGAGCGATGCGCGCATCGAAGCGCACATCTTCGTGGCGTTCCTCGCCTACGGCCTGCAGGTCACGCTGAAACAGCGGCTGCGGTCGCTGGCCCCGGCACTGACCCCGCGGTCGATGCTGGACAAGATGGCCGCGATCCAGATGGTCGATGTCCATCTGCCGACCACCGACGGCCGTACCGTCTTGCTCTCACGCTATACCGAACCCGGGCCGGACCAGCTGTTCCTGCTGCGGCAGCTGAAGATGGAACTACCGGCTCAGCCGCCGCCGAGGATTGCCGCGGCAGATGTTGCCCCAGCGGCATGACCGTGCCGCCTGTGGTGCCGACCTTCCGGTGACGATCCCGGGAAAGCCGCGGGTGCGGCGGTTTTCCGGAGGCGAGTTGCGAAAGTCGGGTTAACGTCGCGCGGCGTGTCGCGTCGGCCTTTGCGGCGGACAAAGCTGGCAGCCGCGCCATCCCGCGCAGAGAGCGTGAAACCGACCCGAAGGTTCGGGGCACCATGCAGAAAGTCGAAGTCGGTGCGATGACCGAAGCCGAACAAGGGTGCTCCAGCAGGGCCGAAACGGTCTCCGAATCGACCTCCAGGGTTATCCACCGCAGCACGTCCACCGCGCGGTGTTCCACGGCGGTCACCGCCGTCGTCGACAGTGACCAAGGTGCAACGAGAGCATAAGGATCCCTGGGGTGCCCGCCAGGCCGGTGGTTTCATCCGAGCCAGACTGCCGCGGCGTCCGGCCCACCCGTCGCCGGGCACCCCAGGGATCCTTATGCTAGGCGACGCGGCGAGACAGACGATCCACCTCGCGGGCGAGCTGACCCAGGGAGGAAAGCGTGGGGCGGGCGGACGATTCTCCCCCGCCTTCCGCGGCCACGCGTCGCACGGCATCAGTGACGACGTCCAGCCGATGGGTCCAAACCAACGAAATGGCGAGAGCGACGGCGACGGTGACGGCCATGGCGGCAAGGGCGGGCAGCGGTGCGGCCCAATGCGCGAGCACCATCACCAACAGGGCGCCGACCGGCGCCGCGGCAAGGCCGAAGGCATGGGCGAGAATGCGCATGGACGGCTTTCATGCCCGCAATTGCAACGCGCTCAGTCGTGCCATCTGGTCGCGCTGTCTCGACCCAGATAGTCCACTTCGGCACCGGCGTCGGTCGTTTCTTCCCCCACCCCAGATCGACAAGGCGAACCAGTAGCCAACCGCGAAAGCTACCCCCAACTCGGTTCCACTCCCGGCGTTTTCCGCGGAGTCTACTCATTGAGGAGAACTGGCACGCCCAAAACTGACTGCCTAGGTATCGAAGGACACGCTCTCGAGCCATGCGAGACAGGCGGACGGCGGGAACAAGCCTGGCCAGGTCCGACTACGCCGGTGGCGGGGCGAGGCGGCGTCACTCCAACTCATTGTCCGCCAGCAGCGTGCGCAGGGCCTGCACGTCTTTCAGCACGATACTGCGGTCCGACAGGAGCAGCCAACCAGCATCGCGCCAGTTGCCCAGATGGCGGTTGATGATTTCGCGGATCAATCCTGTCATGCCGCCCAACTCGCTTTGCGACAACGCGAGCTCGATCTGCACGCCGCCGGGGACTGGTTTGGAGTGCAGGGCGGCGAGGTGCAACAGCGTCTTGGCGATCCGGGCAGGGGCTGGCATGTCGATCACGTCCGTCATCTGCTCCGTCGTTTTGCGGAGACGATGGCTGAGCAAGCGAAGTAACGCGAGCATGGCGGCTGGCGTGCGGCCGAGCGCACGAGAAAAGGCGGCACCTTCGATCGACAGGAGCACACACGCAGCGAGCGCGGTGGCGGTGGCGGCGCGCGGCCAGCCGTTCAACACCGCCAACTCGCCGAACACGCTGCCTGGGCCAGCGAGCTCTAGCACCACCTCACGGCCGTTGAATGTAATGGCCGACAGCTTCACGTAGCCGTCCGCGACCACCATCACGCTGTGGCCTTCGTCGCCCTGCTGGAAGATCTGCGCGCGTTCGGGAAAGCGCCGCACGGCAGCCTGTCGTACGAGCAAACCAAGGTCGTCAGTGCCAAGCTTTCCCAGCACGCGGTGGTGCCGCAGACGCTCGACGAGCGTAACGGTGTCTGTCGCGTTGGGCTCGGGCTGGCTGCGGCGCGCCCTATCCACGTCGCTGGCGATGCCACCCCTATCTGGGCTGGCAAGCAATTGCAGGAGGGGTCGGCCTGCGCGTGAGCGGTCAATTCGGCCCGAACCAAGCAGGGACGTCGCGCATTTCATGTACACGACCGGTGACTGAGTGATAATCGTGGACGCCGCCGCCGACTGCCAACGGTCAGGTCGGCGACACGGAGAACGCTAACAGATGCCGGCTTTGAAGTCCCAGGATTGGACTGCGTAATTCTGGGAAATGCTGGCTGGCCCCGTGCCGCGCGACGTCGGCCCCAACCCCCCGCTACGAAAGTCTGGAATATTCTGAAACGCCGCTATAAAATGCGTTATGGTTACCGTGTCCGACGGATCGGCGACCTTGGAATTCGGCCGTTTCCGGGTCGTGCCACACCGTCGCGAGCTGTTGGCCGATGGCCGGCCGGTAAGACTTGGCGGGCGCAGCTTCGACCTGCTGATGACGCTGATTGAGGCGTCGGGTGGTGTCGTCAGCAAGGACCAGTTGTTGAGCCGGGTCTGGCCGGACCGGGTCGTCGAGGACAACCGGCTGCAGGGCGAGATTTCCGCGCTGCGCAAAGCCTTTGGCGCGGACCGTGCGCTGATCCAGACGGTGTCGGGGCGAGGCTACCAATTCACCGGCGAGATCCGTGCGTTCGGGGCAGGCGACAGAGCTGGACAGGTTCCTGCGCCCGTTCTCATTCCCACCCCGCAGCGACCCGCGGCCAACGTCTCCGAGATTGAGTCCGAATGGGCGGGCCGGGATGCCGCGCGCGCCGAGGGAACCAACCACGTGATGACCGATCGGCCGGCCGCGCCGATCGGTGACGGAGTGATCGGCGAGTACCGCTCCAGCTTCCAGGTCGAGCGGCAGCCGCCAGAAGTTGCCGACGAGATGTGGGCCACGAAACACGGTGAAGCCGAGCGCCGGCACATAACCGCCATGGCTTGCGAAGCCATCGGCGTCGCGGCGCGAGCCGACGGGACCGATCTCGAGGATTTGGTTCGCGATATCGGCGCCTTTCAACATTGCGTCACAGAGATCGCCGGTCGCCATAGCGGGTTTATCGCCAGCCGTCTCGGCAACACCGTCCTCGTCCTGTTCGGCTATCCTGCGGCGCACGAGCATGACGCCGAGCGGGCGATCCACGCAGGGCTCGAATTGTGCGCGGCGGTCCGCACGCTCGGAACCGATGCCGGCGTACCGTTGCGGTGTAAGATCGGAATAGCGACCGGGACGGTCATCGTTGGTGATTTTGCCGGCACCGGCGGGCGCGGCGACCACAGCATTGCTGGAGGCACCCCGGACCTGGCGGTGCGGCTGCAGGTTTCCTCACAGCCGGACACCGTGACAATCGAGCAAACCACCTGGCGCCTGGTCGGCAACTTGTTCGATGGCCGCGATCTTGGCGTATTGGAGACGCATAGCGACATCGAGCCGGTACGCCGTTGGCAGGTGTTGGGCGAGAGTGCCGTGGCGAGCCGCTTCGAGGCCTTGCGCGGATCGACATTGACCCCGTTGGTTGGCCGCGATGAAGAGATCGACCTGCTGCTGCGCCGGTGGGTGCGCGCCAAAACGGGCGACGGACAGATCATGCTGATTTCGGGCGAGGCGGGGATCGGCAAGTCGCGTGTCACCGCAGCATTTGAAGAACGCCTGCGCACCGAGCAACATTTCCGCCTACGTTATTTCTGCTCACCATCGCACCAGGACAGTGCGCTGTTCCCGGTCATTCACCAACTCGGACGGGCGGCAGGGTTCGCGCGCGACGATCCTGCTGCTGCGAAGCTGCAGAAACTTGAGAGCTTGCTGGCCCGCGCCGCCCCGCCGGACGAGGATGTGGCGTTCCTCGCCGATCTAATGTCATTGCCGGCCGCGGCACGCCATCCTCTGCCAAATCTCAGCGCACAGCGGAAAAAGCAAGGGACACTGGACGCGTTGATTCGCCAGCTCGAGGGCCTGGCGCGCGAAAAGCCGGTGGTCTCGGTGTTCGAGGATGCGCATTGGCTCGACCCCACCTCGCGGGAGCTGCTCGACCTGACCATCGAGCGTGTCCGCAGCCTGCCGGTGCTGCTGATCGTGACGTTCCGCCCGGACTTCGAGCCGCCTTGGACCGGCCAGCCGCAGGTCGGCATGCTGACTCTCAACCGTCTTGACAGGCACGGCCGCGCCGCTTTGGTCGCGCAGATCGCCGGCAACAAGACCTTGCCCGACGAGGTCGTCTGCCGGATTGCCGATCGCACCGACGGCGTGCCGCTGTTCGTCGAGGAACTGACCAAGAGCGTCCTGGAGAGCGGATTGCTGCGCGAGGAGAATGGTCGTTTCGTGCTCGACCAGCCGTTGCCGCCGCTTGCGATCCCCGCGACCCTGCGCGCTTCGCTGTTGGCGCGGCTGGACCGCCTCGGGCCGGAGCGGTATGTCGCGCAGATCGGCGCGGCGATTGGACGTCAGTTTCCTTATTGGCTATTGCGCGCCGTGTGCTCCCTTCCCGAGGACAAGCTGCGAGACGCGCTCGCGCGTCTAGTCGCGTCCGAGTTCGTCTTTCAACGCGGCACGCCACCCGACTCGTTCTACAGCTTCAAGCACGCGCTGGTGCAGGATGCGGCGCACGGCAGTCTGTTACGCAATGCCCGGCAGCAATTACACGCGCAGATCGCCGATGCGCTCGAATGCCAGTCTCCGGAAATCATGGGAAGCCAGCCCGGGCTTCTCGCACAGCATTACGCCGAGGCAGGGCTTGTCGAAAAATCCGTCGAGTATTGGGGTAGAGCCGGTCACTGGTCCGTCGCCCACTCGGCGATGATCGAGGCGGCGGCGCAATTTCGAAAAGGATTGGATCAACTTGGGTTGCTGCCGGACACCCCTGAACACCGGCGGCAGGAACTCGAATTTTTGAGCGCACTGGGTGTGGCGTTGAACGCTGTTGAGGGCCATTCTGCCAACGAAACCGGCCATATCTACGCCCGCGCTCGTAAACTGTGGGAGCGTCTGGGCCGTCCGGCGGAATTTCTCCATATCCCTCATGGGCAGTCCCGCTATTACGCCTACCGGGGCGAGTTGGCTTTGGCGCTGCGCCTGGATCAGGAGTTGTTTCATCAGAACCTGGACAGCAACGATCCAGATGTGCTGGTCCTGGGGCACATGTCATCCGGCCGGAATCTCATGCACGCCGGCAGCTTTGCCGCGGCCCGATCGCATCTGGAAGCGGCGCTTTCGGTTTACGATCCGCACGCGCTCCGCTCACTCGTGCCTCAGACCGGACTCCACCCGCACGTGGCAGCACAGGCGCATTTGGGGATCGTCCTCTTCTGCCTCGGCTTTCCAGAGCAAGCACTCGCATGTGGTAACGCCGCCATTGCCGAGGCACGGCGACTGGTTCATCCGCGGTCTTTGGCCGTGACGTTGGCATTGGGTTCCAGACTGCTGGTGCTTGTTGGCGATGATGCAGCCCTGGAGCAGCGAGCCGGGGAACTCGCCAGCGTGGCGAACCAGCAGGGTTTCGCGGTGGGTGCGCAGGGAAACGTGTATCAAGGGTGGGTCAAAATTAGACAACACGATCTGACGGAAGGAATATCTTTGCTGCGCGCCGGCTTGACCGCTTACCGCGCCAGAGCGGCGGAGCTGTGGATGCCCCATTTCCTGGCCCTGCTGGCTGAGGCCTGTGAGGTCGCGGGCGAAATCCAACAAGCACTGACCCTGTTGGATGAAGGGTTGGCAATCGCAGAGCGGACCGGGGCGCGCTGGTTTGCGGCCGAGCTGAACCGGCAAAAGGGTCGGCTGCTGCTGCGGCAGGGAGAACCTCCGGCAGCCGAGGTACACTACCGCAAGGCGCTTGGCATCGCCCGAGAGCAGGGGGCGAGGCTGTGGGAGTTGCGCGCCGCCGCGAGCCTTGTTCGGATGTGGCGCGACCAGGGCCGCCGCACCGAAGCCCGCGATTTGCTCGCCCAGGTCTACCGATGGTTCACCGAGGGCCACGCTACCCCCGATCTCAAGGCGGCGAAGGCGCTGCTTGACGCGATGGACTGACCGGTCCGCGCGCGGCGGATACCCGTCGGCAGCACGTAGACGCACGCTATTCGGTAGACGCGAAAGGACAGTGCAGTTCGAATTGCAAGCGAGGTATTTGCCTGCGCGGACGATCACGACCTAGTTACCGCGAGCCGTCAAAGAGGGAGTGACTCGAGTCACACCATCCGCCCAGCTCTGCGCTCACAATGGGAAACACGACAAGAGATCGACTCTCGTCGAGAAATGGGTGGAGAAGTACATGGCAAAGTTTCTGATTCCTGCGTTGGCGGTGCTTCCGCTGCTGGGCGGGGTTCCGCCAGCGACGGCAATTGCCGCAACGGCCGATGCACTTGGCATTCCTGCGAGTCAGGCGCCGATCGTGCAAATCGAAGAATCGTGCGGCAATGGCTATTTCCGCGACGGATACGGGTATTGTCGCGCTTGGTATGGTGGAGAGCCGGCGCATCGTCCCCACGAGGGATGCCCGCCGGACAGACATTTCGAGCATTGGGCGAATCACGAAGGGGGCTTTTGCGCAGTAAACCGTTAGGATCAGCGCTGCGGTAGGCCGGGACCAGGTCGTTGCAGCCGGCATTGATCAGGCCTTGCAGACCGGTTTCTCTCTCGTGTCTGTCGCAGCGCCGCTCGGCAATAGGCCAGTTCCGCTTTAGGCACAAAGCAGATCCAACCGAGAATCGACGTGCGGACGGCGTGCGCGCCCTTTAGGCCGTGCTCACCGTCCGCAGCCTACGCGATCGTAGTCAGACCTGTTAGAAGGAATATCCAATGGGAGTCGGTGGGGCGGTTTTGTGCAGCTTCCTGCTGATGGATGCCCGCGCGATTCACCGGCTGGGTCAAAAATCCATTTCTCCGCGCTGTCCTGAACATAGTTCCATGTCAGGCGCGGCGGAGGATAGCCGCGAGCGGCTTGATCCCCTAGCCGGCTTTTCTCGAGGCGTCCGAAAGCTGCTTCCGGGCGCCTTGCTTTGTATCGGGGTGTCCGGCGCCGCAATCTTGATAGAGCGTTTAGAAGTGCCAGCACTCGGCCGTGCTTGGCTCGAGGCGCCTCCCAGGGGCGCACTCCATCCCCAGGTTTGGGACGGTCTCGCCGGGCCATAGGCCAATAGGACTGGGAACGCAGACAAGATTGCGAAGTTCGCGACATATGTCGTCAGAACACAAGCTCCCATTCCCACCCCGCCCGCCTGGCTCGGCACCGATGGGACGAATGGGCACTGTAGCGCCAGGAATGTGGCGTCAAAGGTGTGAAGCGTTTCAGTGCATGCCCTACTAAGAGGCCGTAATCCGGACATGTAATCGCACACCGATTGACGGGGGAGCGACATGTCGGGAGCGGAGGCCCACGAAGCTACCGATCGCAGCTGGCTCAGTGATCAGCCGAAAACCCGGAGCGAAGTGGATCGCGTCTTGTCTGACATTTCGATCCTGCTCCAACATCTCGGGGAGATGCCGGACGCTCGGCTTCTCGCGTATTTCGAGGATACGCAAAAGCGCATACCGGATGCGGGGCCGAGGCGCGCCCGCGCCGCCCTGTGGTCTGTATTCCGAATTCCTCAACCGGCTGCTCCAGATCGAGGCCGCGTTCCAAAGCGGCCACAGCGATACGGTTGCCCGCAAACTACCCGCCCGAACCGGGCGACACGTACGGGCTCTCACCGATCGGCTTTGTCTTCTGGAGCCGTGACTTCCTCGCCGCTGTGGCCGCACCCGCCACCGCAGAATCGATCCGGCTGACGCGCGACTACATGGTCTGCCGCATCCAGAGGCGGTGGGTGCCCTCCATCTTCTGGGGAGGCCGCAGAAAAGACCAGCCAGTACTTGCACCCACGGTGTGTCGCGAGCCGGAGGAAGCCACCCGCAAGCAGCTCGCGTGCAAGCTTGCGACTCGCGTCCAGGCGTTCGAATACATGACGATCGTCGCCGTGGCGCTCACCGTTTGCGTGTCGATCTACGCTCTGTCGGGCCGGCGTATCTTGCAGAACGAGCAGGACATGGAATCAACTTGGGCGAAGATCGATGCGGAGGTCGAGGCGTTGGAGGACAAGATCTTTAAGGCGGCGAACCTTCCACTCGCGCCGGAAGACCATACATCGGTTAGCGCGCTGTGTGACATGCACGAGATCGATCCGGCCGGGAACGGAAGCTATCGCGTTGCGGACAATGCGCCGACCACGACGCTGCCCTGGCAACACCAGCTCCCTCCGCGCTACGTGACCGCTCACCAAGCGCATCTGTGCGTGGAGCGGAGCAGGGCGTTGCTCAACCTCTTCGTGGTTACGATGCACCTGCAAAGTTGGGGAAGTGCCGTCACACAGGGACTAAGCAAGTTCTATCTTCCGGTGGCGCCGCTATTCGGCGTTATGCCCTCGACGCTCACCCACTTCGCTCAGGAAGAGAGTGGCGATGGTAGCCTCTGCAAGCAGATCCGGCCCGGCTTATCCAACGAGTCGATCAGGAAGGAGACGTGCGAAAGCTTCCTGTGGGACGAGATAAACCGCTCCCGTAACGTCGCGCGCTCGATCCCCGGGAGCACTACGCTCTACTTGCTGCCCGTGCTCTACAGCTTCCTGGGTGCGATGGCAGCGACGATGCGCGGACTGCGCCGCAAGGACGATTCCCCGCTGCTCAGCTACACGGACCGCGCCCGCATCGTCCAGGGCGCCATTCTCGGTATACTCTGCGGTGGCGTGATCGGGCTGTTCGCGACTTATATCGGGAAGGCGGACGCCGTAGGCGGTCTCGGCATCTCGGCCTTGGCACTGCTCGCCGGCTACAACGTCGACGGCGTGCTCCGCTTTCTCGACGAGCTTTCGGACCGCCTGTTCCAGCCGGCACCCACGGCAGCACCTCGCCGCTCGAGCTGAGGGAGCTCAGGATTTCATCGATCCGGCGCGTGTTTGGGGCGGCCGTGTGCCAGGCGGCCCGACATCTTGGGCAACGGCATGACGGTCTGCCGCTGGGGACACGAGCGCCCTATCCCGGCGTTACCACGCTTCGCTTGTCACGGTTGCGGGATGGTGGCACGGATTCGCGGCCAACATTTGGGATTTGCCATTGAGCCAGGTAGCTTGCCAACCTCGCGTCAGTCCACGTCCGGGGGTATATTCTCTAGCAGAACAGCGGTATCGGTTGGCAGGGTCGCCCAGAATGCCGTTCGCCGAGCCATCGGATCCGACCGGAAACCAACGAGATCGGCGGAAGCTCGTCGCCGTCCTTTATGCCGACATGGTGGGCTACAGCCGCCTAATCGGCCTGGACGACGCTGGAACCCTGAACCGGTTACGTGGCCTTCGGCAGACCCTGATCGATCCGGCCGTCGAGGAGCATGGCGGCAGGATCGTCCAAACAGGCGGCGACTCGCTCCTGGTCGTATTTGACAGCTTAGACGGGGCGGTACGTTGTGCAGTGAAGGTGCAGCAGGGGATTCCAACCCTGGATGCCGACCAGCCGCCAGACCGGGCTATACGGTTCCGCATAGGGATCAACCTCGGCGATGCCATTCCCGATGGCACCGATCTGCATGGCGATGCCGTGAATATCGCAGCGCGGCTTCAGGCAGAATGCCCCCCCGGTGGGATCTGCGTGTCTCGATCTGTGCGGGACCACGTGCATGGACGACTGGGATTGGTGTTTGAAGAGCTTGGTCCGCTTCACCTAAAGAATATAGCCCGGCTGGTCGAGGCATTCGTCCTATCCCCGCCTTTCTGTGCAGAGCAAAGGCCGCCGTCGGGTTTGCCAATGCCCTTCATTAATATGGAAGAGTTCCCGCGTCTGTCGGTTGTCGTCCTCCAGTTTCGGGCGATCGGCAGCAAGTCAGACAATGATGACCTCGCCGAAGCACTTACCAACGACCTGACGACTGAACTCGCCCGCATCCCAGGAGCACTGGTGATAGCCCGGGCGTCCGCCATGTCCTACAAGGACGGGGCTATCGACTACCGACACATCGGCGAGGAATTAGGAGTACGCTACGCTGTCGAAGGTACCATTCGTAGACTGGGTGATACCCTCCGCATTAGCGTGCGACTGATTGCCACGGCCACCAGCAAGCAGATTTGGGCGGATCGCTTTGATATGACCTCGGAGAGTCTTGCAGTTGGGCACGATGCCGTCATGCGCCGTATCAGCACGGTGATTGACTCGCGAATGCTTGACGCCGAGATCATGAATAGTTTTCGAGAACGCCCGCACAATCCCAATGCGCTTGATCTGCTCTTCCGGGCATGGTCTCTGTTCAAAAGATCAGACGAGCAAAGATACGTCGTCGAAGCAAGTGAGTTGCTGGAGCAAGCCCTGCAACTGGCACCGTCCATGGTGCCGGTGCTCTTGAGTCTCGCTGATCGACTGATCCACAGATTTGTTACTCCTGATACGAGCGATTGGGGGAACCCCGACCTGATCGATCAAGCTCACAGACTATTGTCGCGGGCTGAGCAGAGTGAACCAAATGACGAATGGCTTATGTTCTACCGGGGTTCGCTGCTTCGAGCGCGCGGCCATTGGAGCGAGGCGAGCCTGATACTACGGCGGCTGATTGCTCAGCATCCGAACAACCATGCTGCCCATCATATCCTTGCACGTTGCTCGATGATTATGGGGCGGCCAGGAGATGCAATCGAATTTCTTAGAAAATGTTTGTCCCTCGACCCTTTACCGCCGCTGAACAGGATTTCCTACGCGACAATTGGGAACTGTCTCCTGTTGCAAGGCAAAGCGTCGGAGGCAATTGAGTGGTTGCAGCGTGGCCTGAGCGAGACTTCTGAGAACGAGCGGGGAAGCCAAGACCAACAAAATCTGCATCTTGCGAGTGCCTATGCATTGATCGGCGACATTGACAGTGCAGCGCGTATTCTGCGCGAGGCAAACCGATCTTGGCCGTTTGCGACAATACGTAGTCTGTGTCCGTTCTACGAACCACGAGGTCTGCCGGGACTTATATACGTTGGACAATTCCGGCGCATATTTGAAGGGCTGCGGCTCGCTGGCCTGCGCGAATATGCGGACGAGGCATCGGATTTCGGTGTTTCTCCCCGTCAATCGCTATGGCCAGATCCGATCGGAAGAACTCCCCTCTCTTGCCCCGGCGCAATGACGATACAGACGGAAGAACTGGTGGCCCTGCTTGAGGAACGCTCACCAGTTCTGATCGACGTTGCTCTGGGTAGCTGGGGCAAATCGCTACCTCGGGCTATCGGCTTGCAAGGAGTGGGTTACGGCTCCGAGTTCTCCCAAACGGTGCAGGACAGGTTTAGGCGCAAGATCATCGAACTCACCAACGGCGATCGTGCGGCTCCAATCGTCGCTTTCTGCGTGAACTCGGAACGACTGACCGCATACAACCTTGCGTTGCGATTGGTTTGGCTCGGCTGCACAAGCGTATACTGGTATCGAGGTGGCGTCGAAGCATGGCAAGCGCATGACCTGCCAGGACACGATCTCACGCTACAAGAATGGTAACTCACGGGAGCCAAATGATGGTAGGCCGTTGTCGGGGAGGAGACTCCGGGACCACTGCTGGATAGCCCAAACAGAATGCGCTAACTGGCGTCAGGTCGGCTGGGATTTTGAGCTTTGCCTTAGCAGATGCGGTGCGTAGCCACAACATCGGTGACCCGACCCAGCAAGTGCCCAGACCTCTTGCATGGGCCGACAACATGAGGTTCTGGCCGGCACGGCAGCAGTCCTCGACCCGCCCTGATATGATGATCACGACAGGAGCACCCCAGAAGACCTGGAAACTGGACCTTTCGGTCCATTCCCATCCCGGCTCGTTGGGATGGTTATCCCTAGCGTATTTCAATGCTTCATCGCCATAAACCGAAACCCGTTCGGCCCCGTCCACCACGTTGAACGTCCAAGGTACTTGCCCGCTGTGGGGTGGGGGAGCTTGGGCGGCATCCCAAATGATCTCTTCGATGAGATCGCACTCAACAGAACGAGACGTGTACGAGCGCACGGATCGCCGGGTGTGTATCGCCTCGATTGCATCCACGAATAGCCTCCGTCAGGAGCAGGCTCAATAGTTAGCACGCCTGGACCACGCCCATCGCCTTCCGATTTTAGCTCCCGACGGCTGTCATCAGAATACTCGTAAGACCATCGACGATATTGTGTCGGGCAAGATTCGCCGCGCGGAGAGTGAGGACGTCACCCTGAAGGGGATCATTGGATCGCGTTCGACAAATCCGCGTGTCACGTTGCCGCTTCGATGCCTCTGATTCACTTTTTGGTGCAAGATGATCTCGGTGGCATCGTGATCGGGGAACGGAAGCCTCGACGTGATGAAAGCCCTGGCCATTTGGGCACCTTCGCCATACCTGAACGTGACCCCGGTCGAACAAGAAGACTCGCGATGGCTGGTAACGATATCTGGCGGGGAGCGCGCTTCCTGTCCGCTTTGTGGCGTGCCATCGCGTTCGCGTCATAGCGTCTACTCCCGCACGCTTGGCGATCTTTCCGCTCAGGGGACACCGGTTACGATCCGGGCGCGAGTGGGTCGCTGGTGCTGCCGGAACGAGCGATGCGATCGCCAGAACTTCGCCGAACGTCTTCCGGCACTACCAGCGCCTTCTGCGCGTCAGACCGACCGCTTGGCGGAGATCGTCAGGTTGTTAGGCTATAGCGCGGCCGGGCGCCCCTCCATTCCGGTGCCGGACGCGACAACTCCTGGACGATATGATCCGCGCTCCGGCAAGTGGTACTTAATCTTTTGTCATATCAGCCTGTCGGGGTTTCCGACCTGAACAACAAAAGCGGAGCGGCCCACAGGCGGGGGCTAAAATATTACCTTGTCGAACCGCATGGCTAGAAGAGGCGCGGCCCCCAGTGGCGAGATGGCGCGGCAATGATGGTGGGTCACCGGGGGCGATGGCCGGTCGGCGACCGAACCGCCAATTTCGGCAGGACGTCAAACGTACGAGCGCGCCGTCGGAGGAGATTGCTTCGGGGCGGGCCTCCCAATGACTTGGAAGCAGATCCATCCAGCCGCGGGTCAGCCGCTTCGGCCACTGGTCAACCCGCAATGAGGTTGGTTAGCCCTTCACCCCGCCCGCCGTCAGCCCCGCCGTCATCCGCCCGCGGAAGCTGTAATAGATGATCAGCGGTGGCACCGCATATACAATCGCCGTCGCCATCATATAATTCCACGGCGCCTCGTCACTGTTGAGAAACTGTGCCAGCGCAACCGGCACCGTCATGTTGCGCTTCGACGACAGCAGCAGGAACTGATAGAGATATTCGTTCCATGCCAGCAGCAATGCATACGTGCCGACGGCAACCAGCGCCGGTGCCATCATCGGTAGGTAGATGCGAAGGTAGATCTGCCACGGCGATGCGCCATCGATGCGCGCCGATTCGTCGAGCTCGATCGGGATGCTGCGCCCGTATTGCGAGAAAATGAAAATGCCATACGGAGTAGCGAACGTCACCTCCGCCGCAATCACCGACCACAAATTATTTGCCAGCCCGTAATCCTGCATGATCCGGTAGAACGGGATCGCCAGGAACGACGCCGGGATCACGTAGGTCAGCAGTGCCGCGTTGCTGACCAACCAGCCATAGCGGATTCGCATCCGGCCGATGGAAAAGCTGGCGAGCGAACCGATCAGCAGAGTCAGGAACGTGACCGCGATGCCGACATACAGGCTATTGCCGAACTGGTGCCAGAAAAATTCGAGGTACCAATAGCCCTGGGAGACAACGATCCAGAAGCTGGCAAGGGACGGATGCCGTGGCCAGACCGCATCGCTGAACACGTCGCCATGCGGCTCCAGCGCGACCATTACTATGTTGTAGATTGGCAATACCGTCCAGACGATCACCAACAGGCCGAAGGCAAGAGCCCCCGCCTCGGTCAGTGCGTGCCGGCGGCGGGCGCGCCTTCCGGCCAGCCCAACCGCCCGGGCTGCGATCGTCGCGCTCATAGCTGCACCTCTGCCGTCTTCAGCTTGCGCATGAGAATGATGACCAATGGGATCATCAGCGGCAGCGCCGACATCACTGCGGCGACCCCAAGCCTGGGCTGCGCCATATCGAAGGCGTCGCGGATGCCAAGAGTCGCCAGCACGTGCGTGGTGTTGGCTGGGCCGCCCCCAGTGACAAAGTACACCGAATTGAAATCGCCAAGCGTAAAGATCGTCGAGAGTAAGGTGCAGATCAGGTAAAGATTCGCAAGCAGGGGGAAGTTGATGTGCACGAACTGCCGCCAGCCGGAGGCACCGTCCACCTTGGCCGCGTCGTATAGGTCCTGCGGTATGGCCATGCGGCCGGCGAGAAGGATCACCGTCCAGAACGGCATCCACTTCCAGATATGCGAGTAGATCGCCGAACCCAGTGCCAGCCAGCGACTGTTCAGCCAGGACGGGCCATCGGCACCAAACAACGCGTAGATGATGTTGTTGACCAAGCCCCATTCGCCATTCAGCATCCAATGGATCGAGATGAAGGTCGGTAGCGCCGGTACCGCCCAGGGCAGCACGTAGACCATCAGCAGAGCCTTGACCCACCAGCCGCGCCGCATGAAGAAACCGGACATCAGCAGCGCACAGAACATCTTCAGGTTCACAGCGACGCCGATGAACAAGACCGTGTTCACCAGCGTGTCCTGATAGATTGGGTCAGAGAACAAATCACCGTAGAGCGCGGGATTGCTGCCCAGCCACATGCCGTAAACCACAGGATACACGACGAAAGCCAGGAACACCCCGGTGTAAGGGATAAGGAAAGCCAGCGCCCAATTATACTCCGATCCGCGAAGGCTGCCCTGCAAGATGTGCCACACGGTCGTATGGCGCCGCATGCCAGGAGCATGAAGCTCGATGACCGATGCGCTGGCCATGCTCGCCTCCTAGCTCTGCTCGATCGGATATTGGGCGAATATGTCGTTGATGCGTTTCCCTGCCTTCCTCGCGGCCGCCTCGGCTGTCATGCCGCCGTTGATCATGTCGATCCAGGCCGTCGACCAGACATGTTCGTTCTGGACCTGGGCATAGGCCGGGTTGAATGCCCAATACGCCGGCACGGTTTCGCCCAGAACGCCCTGCTCGCTGTAGGCCTTGCGGTGCGGGTCCGCGGCCCACCATGGGTCATTTCGCACCGTCGCAGGCATTATCGGAATGTTACGACCCAGCCCCACCTTCAGCCATTCGTTGTTCACCTGTGGTTGAATAAAGTATTTCAAGAAGTCCTTGGCAACGACCACATTCTTGGCGCCTTGTGGAATCAGCGCATTGACCACCGTGAGTTGGCTCGGCACTGGCCTGCCTTCATTGCTCAGCGGCAGCCCCATCGTCACGATATCGTCGTAGTCCTGCTTTTCCTTGATGATGGCGACCTCGGTCGAGATGGTGCCGTCGATATCCATGACGATTGTCTTGGCATGGAATGCGTTGTTGTCGTCGGCATCATTCCAATTGATCGCGCTGGCCGGAACGAAACCCTGCTTGTACGCCGTGGTCGGATAGGTCAGTGCCTTGAGCACCGCGGCATGGACCTGCGCATCGTCCAGATGCAACTGGCCGTTCTTGGTGACGATGTCCTTACCGCCATAGGCAATCAGGAAATAGTGGAACGTGTTGTTTGGGTCCACACCGTTGGTGGTGATCTGGAGGCCAAGACCGTACACATTGCGCACATGCTGGTCTCGCAGCTTGGTTTGTACTTCTTTGAAGAAATCCCAGAACGCATCCCAAGCTTTCGGGATTTGATCGATCTTGTAGCCGGCCTTCTCGACCAGTGATTTCCAAATGTGGACTGGCAGCACCGCGCCGGTGAACGGCACGCCGTAATAGCTGCGGCGCTTCGTCACGCTGTTGTAGCACTGAGCGGACAGCAGCGCGGTGTCGCTGAACTGCGCCTGTTGGGTCGCCACCACGTCGCTGACATCGACCAGCTTCCCTTGCCAGGCGTACAGCGCGACGATTTCGGCCGGATTGGCCGGGAACAGGTCCGGCACGTCACCGCTGGTCAGCGCGGAGATCACCTTTTGGCGATGCGGCGCGAACGGAACGATACTGTAGTCGATCTTGTTGCCGCTCGCCTTCTCGTAGTCCGCAACGACCTTGCTGAATGCGACATCTTCCTCCTGTGCGAAACCCTGAACCCACCAGACGACAGCCGTCGTCGCCGCGGCATTGGCGATGTAGGGGCGCGCCAGTTCTCCTCCGGCTGCGAGGCACACAGTCCCCCGCAGCACCGAGCGCCTGCTCAGGTTGCCCATTGTTCGTTCTCCCTGTCAGCCCGCTTTGGGGCTACGCGTACCGTTGATCGGCCGACGGTTAGATTTGGGGCGATTCAGCGCGTGACAGGAAAGTCCTGTCAAGAGGATTCAGCCGGCGCTTCGCTACGGGGCCTCCGCGGGTTCCACGGTACATTCTGAAATTTGGCCGAAATCGGGGCTACGAGCTACCCGGGCCTGGTGGGTACTGGTTACTGGGACGCATATGCTGGCGAGCTTGCATTTAACGACCGTATGATCCATATATCGAACATGGCACAGCAAACCTCACCGCAGATGCCACGCGGTCGGCCTCGAGAGTTCGATACGGACGCCGCTGTCGAGCGCGCCATGGGCGTCTTCTGGTCACGTGGCTATCACGGCACATCACTCCCTGATCTGCTTGAGGCGACGAACGTCTCGCGCGGGAGTCTTTATGCAGCCTTTGGCGACAAGCACGGGCTCTTTCTACGCGCCCTCGATCGCTATATCGACGATGCTCTAAAGCGGCTCGATACCGAACTCGATCCACGGAATGATGCCTTGGCGGGCCTGCGAACCTGTTTGGCTGGTTATGTCGATCGCACAAGCGGCATTGCCGGCAGACGCGGGTGCCTGGTGGTGGCGACCGCCATGGAATTGGCCGCCCACGACACCGAGGTGGAGCAGCGCATCCGGCGGTTCTTCAAAAGAATGGAGACGCGGCTGACAGAGTCGCTGGCGCGCGCGCAGGCGGCGGGACAACTGGCCGACAGCGTCGAGCCCGCGACAGCCGCCCGCTTGCTGCTCTGCCTGGTCGAAGGCATGCGTGTCGTCGGCAAGGCAGGATCGGACCGCACCATGGCGCAAGCCGTGGTCCAAACCCTCATCGACCGCTTCGCAAAGTAGAGCATCTTGTGGCCGGACCACTGTTCAGGCATGCCTATATATGGACCACCCGGTCGTGAAAGAAATTCCCTTGTCACTGACCCAAATCGCTTGCGCGGTGCTCGTGCCCTTGTTTTGGGGCGCGCAGTTCGTCGTCATCAAAGTCGGCCCGACGGCGTTTCCTGCACTGTTCTTCGTAGGTCTACGCTTCGCCGCCGTCGCGGCAATTCTGCTGCCGTTCGTCGGGCGACCAACCCGGCGCGAACTCGGCCGATGATCGCCATCTCGGTCTTCCTCGGCGGCCTGAACTTCGCGCTGTTCTTCGTCGGGCTGGGGCAAGGACTGGCGAGCGTGTCGGCCGTCGCCAACGAGACCTCGACACCCTTCACAGTTCTCCTCGCTTGGCCATTTCTCGGAGAGCGACCTTCGACGCGCGTTGTCATCGGCGTTGCTCTGACATTCGGGGGCGTGGCGCTCACTGTGGCGGAGCCAGGCGCCTCGATGAAGATCGTACCGACCCTGGTCATCGCCGCCGGCTTCGCCTGGGCCATCGGGAGCGTGCTTACGAAACGGTATGATCCGCTCGAACCGCTGAAGCTCATGGCGTGGCTGTCGCTCTTCACCGTTCCCCAGGTTATGGCGACCTCCCTCGTGATCGAGCATGGTCAACTCGCATCGCTTCATACAACCAGCCTGACGGCTTGGTTGGCCTTCGCCTACACTGTCCTGCTCGGCGCGATCGCCGGCTGGGCCCGTGGTTCTGGCTGATCGCCCGGTGCCCGATGACGCGCGTGGCGCCCTTTGCGCTGTTGCAAACCGTCTTCGCGGTCGTCGCTGGGGTCGTCTTCCTACGCGAACCCCTGACTCCAACGCTCGTTGCGGGCACCGTCATTTGCATCGTCGGCGTAGCCATCACCCAGAACCGATCCGTCGCCGGACATAGCCTGCCGACAGTACCCCGCGCATTGATCGAGCCAATCCAAGGAGAATGCCTGTGAACCCGGAGACGGTTGCGTATGAGTCGCTACGCATTGCCGATATGCGGTTTGCCTATCACCGCGCAGGCCATGGTGGCGTGCCGATCGTCCTGCTGCACGGTTGGCCACAAACGTCATGGGCCTGGCGCCGGGTGACATCGCTCCTCAGTCCGGTGTGCGACGTTGTCGTCCCCGACCTGCCGGGTTTTGGCTATTCGTCGAAGCCCGAGGGGGGTTTCGATAAGAAGACGATCGCTCGCCGTCTCAGGGATTTCGTACAGGCGCTCGGCCTGTCACGCATCGCGCTTGCCGGCCATGACCTGGGCGGGCACGTCGCCTACGCCTACGCCGCGCAATGGCCGCAAGAGATCAGCCACCTCGTCTTCATCGAAAGCAGCCTGCCGAGCTTCGGACAGGAAGAAGCGATGGACGTCTCGAGGGGCGGAAGCTGGCACTTCGGCTTCAATATGGCCGGCGATATTTCCGAAGAACTCGTGCGAGGCCGGGAATACCTCTTTGTCGACCACTTCATGCGGCGCGAGAAGGTCGGCCTTTTCGATCCCAACTCGGTGAGCATGGCCGATATCGATCAGTACGCGCGGGCGCTGGCGCGACCCGGCGCCCTGCGGTCCTCCTTCAGCTATTACCGCACCCTTCCCATCGACCGGGACGATAACCGCATCTGGGGACAGACGCCGCTCTCCATGCCGGTTCTCGCCGTCGGTGCAGCATGGGGATACGGCGCGGCGTCGGCGCGAACGGTCCGCCGGGTGGCGAGCGATGTTCAAGAAGTGCTGATCGAGCACTGCGGACACTACCCGGCGGAAGAACGCCCGGCCGAACTGGCGACTGCGATCCGGGATTTTCTTACCAAGCCGGACTCCGCGCCGACTCCATGACCGGAGCCAAACGATGCCGTAACACACGAAAGGAAACACGATGATGTTGGAAGGATTTCAGCACCGCATGGTGCGCGTCGGTGACGTCAACATTCATACCGTCATCGGCGGCGAAGGACCGCCACTGGTTCTCCTGCACGGCTTTCCGCAAATGTGGTGGGAGTGGCGAAAGGTGATGCCTCGGCTGGCCGAAACGAACAGCGTCGTCGCTGTAGACCTACGCGGAGCGGGCCATTCTGACTGCCCGCAGGGCGGCTATGACAAAGTAACCATGGCAGCGGACGTCCACGCTGTCATGCAGGCTTTGGGATTTGAGCGCTACGCCGTCTGCGGGCATGATATCGGTGCAATGGTTGCGCTCGCGCTGGCCTGCACGCAGCGAAGCGCAGTGACCCGTCTTGCGGTCCTCGACGCATCCCAACCCGGATGGAGCCAGTGGGAGGCCAATTGCGCCAAGCCTGCACTTTGGCACTTCGCTTTTCACCAGAAGCGCGATCTGCCGGAGCGCCTGCTGTTTGGTCGGGAATACGACTACGTCTCTACCTTCATTTCCGATCGCGCTTTCGACCACGGTGCCCACACGAGCGAGGACACGCAGGTGTTCGCGCGCGCATTGGCGCGACCCGGCAACACACGGGGTGGTCTTGAGTGGTATCGGGCCTTTCCGACCGATCACCGCAACGCGCAGGTCTGGAAACAGGAAAAGCTGGCGATCCCGGTCCTCGCGCTAGGTGGGGAACACAACTATGGCCCAACGATCGTCGCCATGTTGGAGGAGTTCGCGGAGAATGTCTCCGGTGGCAGTATCGCCGGCTGTGCCCACTGGCTGCCCGAGGAACGTCCGGTCGAGACGGCGGATGCGGTGCTGAAGTTCCTGGCCGGCTGACGCGTCGGGGCAGGTATTTCCACGGCTGCTGGCACACACTCTTCCAAAATGACAGGACAATATACGGATGGCGAAGTTCGATTTAGTGCATGGGGCGTTCCAGGGCGTGTGGGTCCATGCGCGGGTCGCGCGCCCGCTGCGCGAAGCAGGACATGAGGTCTACACGCCGACACTGACTGGGCTCGAGGAGCGCTCCCACCTGGCGCATCATGCGATCAATCTGGATACACACATGCAGGACATCGTGAGTGTCTTCAAGTACGAGGATATCACCGATGCCATCCTGTACGGCCATTAACCATGCCGAGGGGAGACTATATCACCGCGGCATGACATATCGACGTTGTAAATTCGTTATCTCGTCGGACGGCATTTTTGGAACACTTGCCGACAGCCCACGGCACCAGCGCTGGAAGCGGTACGGTTGTCCGACGGCCACCTGTGAGTGGGCATCGCATTCCACTGCCGCCGACGCTGCCGGGGCAGCATCGACGGTGAGCCGGGCTCAGAGCGATTTGAGGTTGGTCGCCGCGGTTTTACCCTTCTGACCACGTTCCTCGTCGAAACTGACCTTCTGACCTTCGTTCAAACCACCGAGGCCCGCACGCTCAACCGCGGAGATGTGAACGAAGACATCCTTCGAACCGTCATCCGGCTGAATAAAGCCATATCCCTTCTGAGCGTTGAACCACTTGACCGTTCCTTGCGGCATCGCAATTCCCTCCGTGTAGCGCGGCGGCCCACAGGATGCGGACCGAAATACTTTTCAATAGGGGAGCACCGGATGCGACAAGCTCGCAAGACAGGGATAGACCGCCCCGGCCGAAAAGCACCGTAGCCGGTACATAGAGGGGCCGAACCATCTCTGCCAGAGCAGATTGGCGCCGCAGCACCTTCAGTTGCCAGCAACCGTGCTAAGCCGGGCGCCCCAGCCGTCGACGCAGCGCCCAGGCTTGGCGCGACTCGTTGCAGCGTGTGTTTGGCGCGGCCGTCCGCCAGGCGGCCCGACATCCAGGGCAACCGCACGATGGTCGACCGCTGCGTGCGCGCGGGCCGCGTTGCTGATGGATGGCGTAGGCGACGGAGTTGGACTTCACCCTTGTGACGCGGTGATGGTTTTGCTCGAGCAAGCCGGCGACGACCTTGCGCGCGGCATAGTAGGCGTCGGCGACGAAGTAGAAGCGTGCGGGGATAGCGGCGATGCCGAGGAGGGTCAGCATCTTGTCGAGCAAGCTGCGGCGGTCGCGGTTGGACCACACCACGCCCTCGTGGATGCGGATGGCGAGCGGCACGGCGAAGGCGCTGGCGGCGGCATGAACCAGCAAGCTGACGGCCTGGAGCGAGTGTCCTACGATGTATTCGGGCTTGGTGTTCGACTCTGATTGCTGATGCAGGAGCTTGACGTCCGGCATCTTACGGCCCCGCTTTGGCACCTTGATGCCGTCGCCGACCACGACGCAGCGGCCGTTGGCGCGCAGCAGCTGGGGGAATAGCCGCAGCACCGTGGGTCCACAGTGCTGTGAGCCGGTCGAGCTTGACGGCGGGGCCATGAAAGTGATCGACCAGCTTGTTGTAGAAGCGAGGCTCGAGGTTCAGCGCGCGCACGAGGCTGGTGACGCCGAGCAGTTCGGTGCGCACAACCCCTTTATCGACGGCTTTCTCGAATGGATGGACGCCCCCGAGGGACAACAGTCGATCGAGGCATCTGATCTGGTGTTCGCCGCACTGGCCCATGCCGGCGTCGACGCCAGGCAGCGCAAGATCATCTGGGCCGACGGGAAACGGCTATCGATCGAGCAATCGGCGGAGCGTATGCACGCTGAGCATCCAGGCGTGCTTCGCGACCTGATCGAAACTCACGTGCTGGGTTGGTTGGAAAGCTGTGCGCCGGAATCCTACTCCGAACGCCAGCTCGAGGAACTCGACCGACTAATCGAACCGTGGCTCGACGACTATGAGCGCACGTCACGAGCCGGCAGAACGTAGCCGGGAACTCGGCACTCTCGAGCTTGGATAATAATCCAAATTTACGCGCCGGCGCCGGAAGGAACTGAGCGAATGGCATCGCGTCCAATATAGACGGTCCGGCCGCTGCCGTTCAGCTTACAGTAATGCAGGCTGAACCGAAAGAGCGTCGGGATTTCCAGCCGATGTTCCGCCTGTACGTCCGCGGTTGCCGGGTGAGCGCGCTACGCGGCGCCACCTCGTGCATGGTGTCGAACCCCGGGAAGCACCCGTTCCGGCGGCATGGCGATCGTCACAACTGTGCCGGCACCCGGCGCGCTTTCAATTTCGAACCGCGCGCCGTGCAGTTCGGTCAGGGTCTTCGCCAGCGGCAAGCCAAGGCCAGTCCCCTCATAGCCGCGGCCAAATCCGCGATCGACCTGGTGGAAGGGCGTCAATGCCAAGTCGATCTCCTCGGCGCTCATGCCGATTCCCGTGTCAGCGACTGACAGATTCAACCCGCCATCCGGCTGCCGTGCAGCGAAGACATGCACTCGGCCGCCAGCCAGGGAGAACTTGATCGCATTCGATAGCAGATTGAGCAGGATCTGCTTCAATCGCAATTCATCTGCAACGACGCACGGAAGGTCGGCGGGAATATTCTGCTCCAGAGTCAGCTTGTCCTCGCGCGCGCGCTCATGTACCAGCCGGCAGCATTTCCGGACCAGGTCAGCAAGATCGACCGTGCTATCGCGTAGCACCATGCGTCCGACTTCCACCTTCGAAAGGTCCAGGATGTCGTTGATCAGACTCAGCAAGTGCTGCCCGGCGCTGTGGATATCCTCGGCAAAGCTGCGATAGCGCGCGTCCACGGGCCCGACAGTTGCATCACGGATCAGTTCCGAGAACCCAAGAATCGCATTCAGCGGGGTTCGCAACTCGTGGCTCATATTAGCGAGGAACTGCGATTTCGTCCGATAGGCCAGTTCCGTCGCGCGCTGCTGCTCCTCTTGCTCCATCAGCTTGGTTATGTCGGTACCGATATAGACGCGATTGCCGCCCGCCAGCCGCCGGTACTGCGAACGCACGACGCTGCCATTGGCGAGATAGGTGATGGAGTCCCCGCCCTCTTCGAACCGGCGCATCCGGTCTTCAATGAAAGCCTCAGGATCGTCGGCAAACTCCTTGTGCAGCTTGTGCTGCACGCGCAATTCCATCAACTCACGATAGGTTTTTCCCTCGAGCGCAATCTCCGGCGGGAGCACGCGGTCGCCGGCGCGGTAGCCCGCGCGATAGAACTTGTTGCACAGCACCAGCCGGTCCTTCGCGTCGAAAACCACCACGGAATGGCCGACTTTGTCGATGGCCTCGCGGAACCAGGCAAGCTTCTGGCGCAATTCGGCTGCCTGGGCTTCAAGGTCCGCCACATGGTCCGGCGGCGCCGCGGAGGCATCGGCGGCGCGTGCGAGGCGCAGTAGCCGGCAGCCCGAGCGTATCGGCCCGAAATGGCAGTTGACCACGGCGGCAGATGTGTTGTCGGGCGCCACGAACCGCAGGGCGACGGTGACGGAATCTTGCCTGGCGAACACCAAATCCAGAGCGGGCGCCTCAGCCGGGCAGACCAGCCTCGATAACGGCGTACTTGAACCCGCGGCCGCGTCGCGGTCGAGCAATGACGTGAAGGGCGTATTGGCCAACAGCACCGCCCCGTCCGGGCACGCCACCAGCGCGGCCGGTTCGGGCAATAAGTCGATCCAATGCTCGGACTGGGCGGGCAGTTGCATTCGTTTCTAGCCCTGGCGCTGCACCTTTTATACAGCCGTCAGATTACGAAAGGGTTACCCTCGCGGCCAGAGTTTCCCGAATCTTCACGAGAAGGTGCAGAGGCAACACCACTGCGGCGTCGCGGCTATCTCACGACCGGCCGGCGGCACGGCAAGCTGAACGCTGATGCAACGTCCTGCTGCGGGGATGATCCGTTTGTGCTTCTCTTGGCGCTTATGCGGCGCGATGTTCCAGCATCAGCGCGTCGTCCGCGACATCCTTCGCCGCCAGCCGATCGTCCGCCGCGTCCTGGTCCAGGATATGGTGCGATAGCGCGAGTTCCTCGGTCATCGCATCCTCCGGCAGAGACAACGGTTCGGACGACGGTTCGCGCACCATGTAGCCACGGCCCCATACCGTGCCGATCATGTTGTCGGCACCGGCCTGCATCAGCTTCTTGCGCAGCTTGCAGATGAACACGTCGATGATTTTCATCTCCGGTTCATCCATGCCGCCGTAGAGGTGATTCAAGAATGCTTCCTTGGTCAGCACCATGCCTTTGCGCAGCACGAGCAATTCCAGGATCGCGTATTCCTTGCCGGTCAGGTGGACAGGCTTGCCGTCCACCGTCACCTCGCGGCTGTCAAGATTGAGTTGCAGCGGGCCCACGCAGAGCGCGGGCTGGCTGAACCCCTTGCAGCGGCGAACGATCGCCTGCATGCGCGCCAACAGCTCGGCACGGTCGAACGGCTTGGTGATGTAGTCATCGGCCCCCATGCCAAGGCCCTTCACCTTGGCCTGCGGCCGCGCCAGCCCCGACAGGATCAGTACTGGCGTGTCATTGCGGGCGAGCCGCAGGCGGCGCACCACCTCATAGCCCTCAATATCCGGCAGCATGATGTCGAGCAAAATTATATCGTATTCGTAGTGGCGCGCGAGCTCGATCGCTTCCTCCCCCGTGTCAGTGTGATCAACCACCGCGCCACTGGCTTTCAGCATTAACGATATGCCTCGGGCCGCAGTGAGGTCATCTTCCACCAGAAGAACGCGCATCTGCCAACCTCCGCTTTTGCGAGCTGTATTACCACTATTGCGTGTGTTTAGCCATAATTTTTTCACCAATACGGAGTAGTACTGTCACCGCATCCCGCATTGAGAGCGACGCCACATGGGGATTTTGTGTGAATGCACTTGGAACGGGAAGAATATGTCTTAATGAGACAAACAAGTCTCGCGATTCGAATGGCTGCTTGCTGTGCAGCATTCAGTCGCATTCCGCCCGTTCGCCTGGCCGGTCGCGTGGCCGGGGTAGCCGGGCTGATCGTCGATATCGACGGTCTCGCCGGCCATGTCTCGATCGGCGATCGGCTGCTGCTGGAAACGCGGGACGGACGAGCAGTGCCGGCCGAAATCGTCGGTTTCCGCGGTGACCTGGCGCAGGCGATGCCGTTCGAGGCGATTGAAGGTCTCGGCCCCGGCAGCCCGGCGGTCTGCGCCACCGACGTCGACAGCAGATTTGCCGTATCGAACGACTGGCTGGGCCGGGTGCTGGATCCGCTTGGTCGGCCGATGGACGGAAAAGGTGCCCTGCCGTTCGGGTCAGCACCGCGCATGCTGCGAGCCGCGCCACCCGAGGCGACGTCACGCGCACGGCTAGGGCCGCGGCTCGATCTCGGCGTGCGCGCGCTGAACTGCTTCGCAACCTGCCGCCAGGGCCAGCGCCTCGGCCTGTTTTCCGGTTCGGGTATCGGCAAGTCCACCCTGCTGGCGATGCTGGCCCGCTGCACGCAATGCGACGTCGTTGTGCTCGCTTTGGTAGGGGAACGTGGGCGTGAGGTGCGGGAGTTCCTGGAGGATGATCTCGGCGCCGAAGGCCTCGCGCGGTCCGTCGTTGTTGTGGCGACGTCCGATGCTCCGCCTCTGCTGCGCCGGCAGGCGCCTTATGCGGCGATGACCATCGCGGAGCATTTCCGCGACCAGGGTCAATCCGTCATGCTGCTGATGGACAGTGTCACCCGCTTCTGCCTGGCGCTGCGGGAGATCGGCCTGTCCACCGGCGAGCCGCCGGCCACGCGCGGTTATCCACCCAGCGTGTTTGCAGAACTGCCGCGGCTGCTGGAACGCGCTGGCCCGGGCCTGCAGCGTGCCGACGGCACTGCCGGCCAGATCACCGCCTTGTTCACCGTCCTGGTCGAAGGCGACGATCATAACGAGCCGGTCGCGGACGCGGTGCGCGGCATCCTGGACGGCCACGTGATCCTGGACCGCCGCATTGCCGAGCGCGGCCGCTATCCCGCGGTGGACGTGCTGCGCTCGCTGTCGCGCGCCGCGTCCGGCTGTCTGGATGCCGAGGAAACTGTCATGCTGCGCCGCGCGCGCGCGATCCTGGCACTGCATGAGGACATGGCGGACATGCTGCGGCTTGGCGCCTACCGGCAAGGCACCGATCCGGCCGTGGACGAGGCCGTGCGGCTGGCGCCGCGGATCGAGGCAGTGCTGCGCCAGGACAAGACCGAACATGCATCGATGGCGGACTCGTTCGCGGGTTTGCACGCCGCACTGGCCGGCGATTGAGTCATGGCGCGCGATCCGCTGGTTGTGCTGTCGCGGCTGCGGGGCATTACGCTCGATGGGGCGCGGCGGGCGCTCGCCGACCGGCTGGGGGAGCAAGACGCCGCGGCAGCGCGATCGGCGGACCTGGCGGCGACGCAGGCGCACGAAATCGACGTACAGGCCCGCCTGCCGGCATTGGCCGCCGCACCGGGCGCCTACACCGCATGGCTGAAGCGCATCCAGTCGGAGCGGCAGGCGGCAGCCGAGATACTCGGGAGTGCAACGGAAGCCACCATGGCGGCCCGCGCGACCGTGAATGACGAACGCGCCGCCGCTCGCGCTCTGGAGGCGGTCCTGACGCAGGCGCAGGAGCGTCGGCGGCGCGAAGCGGACCGCCAGGAGCAGCGTGTGCTGGATGAAGCGGCAGGGCTACGCGCGAGGAAGCCGCGGTGGAGCGGGTGACGGGAATCGAACCCGCATAGCCAGCTTGGAAGGCTGGAGCTCTGCCATTGAGCTACACCCGCGCATCATGCGGTGTAGCTTGAGCGCGCGTATCGGGACAAGTGCGGCGCCCGCTCATACGCGGTTGTACCAGCTTTTAGCGCGCATCGGGTTCGACCCCGGCCAACTGACCGGACTCGGACTCGCCCTGAAGCCGCTGGCGCATGCCGCGAGAGCGGGGGACTTCGCTTTGCGCCAGGCCAACACAGGCGGGGCAAGCATTATCGGAGCCGGTTCAGGCGTTGGCGGGCATGAGCGATTCCAACGCGTCGGCAACCGAGGCGTAGTGTTGTGCGCGCCCCATCATGGGCTGTACGACCACCTCGGCCGTGCCGCGCCAGATCATCCAGCGGCGAAATGCGCTGCTTTGCGGGTAGAGCGCCAGGACCTCCTCGTATTCCTCGCCTTCGGCCGAGTAGTCGAGTTCCACCACCATGCGCAGATCGTGGTATTCTGACCACCCCTGAACCATGACGAGATCCGCCAGCTCGAAGGCAAGACCCATCGGCAGGGCAGCCGGGAACGTCTTGTTCATCCGAAATTCCTCATTATGGAACGCGTCGACCCAGGCATCCGGGCGCCTTCACAGACGCGTGATTAATGACCTCACGATCTCGCGAGCACAAGTAAAATGTTGGGCGGCGCTCAAGATTCTCCGAAGCGGAGGTAATTATTTCTAGTCGCCATGCCGTAATTAGTTTTATGATGCAACTAGTCCTGTCAAGCCGCATGGCAGAATGATCTGTGGGCCGCAAGCCATTTCGGTTCAGGTCGCCGGAACGGATTTCGCCGGTTTTGGTCTGGCCTAACGAAGGTTTGATTCAACTTTACCCTCGCTCCCGGATCTGTCATTGGAAATTGCGCCAGGAGTTACCCCCATGTGCCATCCCGCCATGATCCTCTCCCCGACCGCAACCGCCATGAGCGAGGAGGACGAGCACTGCAGGGATGGCGCCCCACTCCGGACTGCAACCGGCTTCGTCCTGGGCATAGCTCTCTCGGGCGCATTCTGGGTCGCAGCCGCAGCCTTTGTGGCTTGGTACGTCACCTGACGCAGCACGACAGCCGTTGCAGCGCCGCCTTCTTCGCTCATAAGCCAACTGCCACGGTACTCGCGAGGCGTTGTCCCATAAACCGACGCCCACTCTATGGCTGGCGAGGCCACGTGCCCGCGAGCCAAAAAACCGCAAAGCGGCACTGCACTCCGAACTCGCGCTTCCAAGAGCGGTCGGCGATGCGGCATAATCACGGCGCCCGGCGCAGGCGCGCCAACCCCCGTCGTTGCGGGATCAGAAGGAGCGGGCGAGGGTATGAAAGTTTTGCTGACCGGTGGATGTGGATTCATCGGCTCCGCCGTGGTTCGTCATCTGTTGCGCCGCACGGACCATGTCATCGTCAACGTGGACAAGCTGACCTACGCCGCGTCCGAGGAGGCGCTGGAGGAAGCCCGCCACCACAACCGCCACCTACTGGTCTGCGCCGACATCGCTGACGGCGGTGCCATGCACCAGGTGTTCGCCACCCACCGGCCCGACGCCGTGATGCACCTTGCGGCGGAAAGCCACGTGGACCGCTCGATAGATGGACCTGGCGACTTCGTGCGCACGAATGTGGTTGGGACCTTCACGCTGCTGGAGGTGGCGCGTGCCTTTCACGCGGGGCTGGATCCAGGGCGGCGGGCAGCGTTCCGCTTCCATCACGTCTCGACCGATGAAGTGTTTGGTGCGCTGGGGCTGGACGACCCGCCTTTCACCGAGGGCAGCCCTTATGATCCGCGCAGCCCATACGCGGCCAGCAAGGCGTCGTCGGATCATCTCGCGCGCGCATGGCATCACACCTACGGACTGCCGGTGATCGTCAGCAATACCTGCAACAACTTCGGTCCCTGGCAATTCCCGGAAAAGCTGATCCCGCTGGTGACGCTGAATGCGCTGGAGGGCAAGGAATTGCCTGTCTACGGCGACGGATCGAACTGCCGCGACTGGTTGTTCGTGGACGACCACGCCGAGGCGCTGGTGCGGGTGGCGGAAAGCGGCCAACCCGGCGCCACTTATGCCATCGGCGCCCGTCAGCCGCGCACCAACCTTCAGGTGGTGCACGCCATCTGCGACGCGCTGGACCGTCGCCTGCCGGATCCGGCTGGTCCGCGCTCGCGCTTGATCCGTTTCGTTACCGACCGCCCGGGCCACGATTTCCGCTACGAAATCGACCCTGGGCGCACCGAGGCTGCCTTGGACTGGCGCGCGCCGCATGATTTCGAGACCGGACTGGAGCGCACCGTCGACTGGTACCTGGCCAACCGTGACTGGTGGCAATCCGTCCGTGCCAAGCGTTACGCCGGCCAACGCCTCGGCGTGCAACCTCTGGAGACTGCCGCATGAAAGGTATCTTGCTCGCCGGGGGCTCCGGCACCCGGCTGCATCCAATGACGCTGGCGGCGTCGAAGCAGCTTCTGCCGGTGTACGACAAGCCGATGGTGTACTATCCACTGTCGACACTGATGCTGGCCGGCATCCGTGATGTAATGGTGATCTCCACCCCCGCCGACTTGCCCGGCTTCCGCCGCCTGCTGGGAAAAGGCGAGCGGCTGGGCATGCGATTTAGTTATGCCGAGCAAGCGAGCCCCGACGGCATTGCCCAGGCGTTTCTGATCGGCCGCGACTGGATCGCCGGAGAGGCCTGCGCTTTGGCCCTGGGCGATAACCTGATCCACGGCGATCACCTGTCCGCCACGTTGCGGACGGCCGCTGCCCGGCCGATCGGCGCCACCGTGTTCGCCTACCAGGTGCGCGATCCCGAGCGCTACGGCGTGGTCAGCTTCGATACCGACGGAAGACCGATGGAACTGGTGGAGAAGCCGCCCGTGACGACGTCGGACTGGGCGGTGACGGGTCTCTATTTCTATGATCAGCAAGTAAGCGACCTGGCGCGCATCATTCGCCCGTCGCCGCGTGGGGAGTTGGAAATCACCGACCTGAACCAGCTTTACCTGAACGCAGGGCACCTGCATGTGGAGAAACTGTCGCGTGGCTATGCCTGGCTGGATGCCGGCACGCCGGATAGCCTGCTGCAAGCGGCGACCTTCGTGCAGACCATCCAGTCCCGCACGGGGATGCTGGTCGGCTGCCCCGAAGAAGTGGCGTTCCGCATGGGCTTCATCGATGCCGACATGCTGCGGGGACATGCGCGGGGCCTTGGCAAGACCGAATTGGGGCGCGTGCTGCTGGAACTGGCCGACGGAGAGCATACGTGATTGTCGAACGTCTGGCCATTCCGGATGTGCTGCTGCTGACCCCGCCGCGTTTTCTGGACGGGCGGGGGTTCTTCTCCGAAACCTGGAATGCGCAGCGTTTCGCGGACGCCGGCATTCCCGGCCCCTTCGTGCAGGACAATCACGCGCTGTCGCGTGACCGTGGCGTGGTGCGCGGGCTGCACTGCCAGATCGGGATGACTGCGCAGGGCAAGCTGGTACGCGCGGTGCGCGGTTCGATCTGGGATGTGGCGGTGGACATCCGGCGCGGTTCGCCGACCTACGGCCAGCATGTCGGTGCGGTGCTGAGCACGGAGAACTGGCAGCAGCTTTGGGTGCCGGTGGGGTTCCTGCATGGCTACTGCACGCTGCAGCCGGATACCGAGGTGATCTACAAGGTCACCGCCCCTTACGACAGGCCGGCCGAACGGGGCGTGATCTGGAACGATCCCGCTCTGGCCATCACATGGCCAACCTCGCCAGGCGAGGCGTTGCTGTCCGATAAGGACCTTGTGTTGCCGCGTCTCGCGGATTGCCCCGACTGGTTCACGGCCTGAGCCATGACGGCACGGCCCATTCTGGTGACAGGCGGCAGCGGTCAGGTCGCGTCCATGCTGCGCGCAGCGGCGACGCTGCCGGTGCGCGTAGCCGGGCGGCCGGATTTCGATTTCGACCGCCCGGTGTCGATCGCTGCCGTGTTTCATGCGGCCAAGCCCTGGCTGGTGGTGAATGCCGCCGCCTACACCGCGGTTGATGCGGCAGAGAAGGACGAAGCGGCCGCCTATCGCGCGAACCGTGACGGACCGGCCGAGTTGGCCCGATTATGCGCGGCGGCGCGCATTCCGCTGATCCACATCTCCACGGATTATGTGTTTGATGGCGGCAAGGGAGCGCCCTACGTCGAGACCGATCCCGTTGCGCCGCAATGCGTCTACGGCGCCAGCAAACTGGCCGGCGAGCAAGCGGTTCAGGAAGCCTGCCCGCGCGTGGCGGTGCTGCGGACATCCTGGGTCTATGCGCCGGCGGGAAAAAATTTCGTTCTGACCATGCTTAAGCTGGGGCAGACACGCGACCGCCTGACCGTGGTCGCGGACCAGAAGGGCTGCCCCACGGCGGCAGCGGACTTGGCGGCTGCGATCCTGGCCATGGCGGGACGGATCGGGGAGGCCGGCTGGAAGGATGACTATTCCGGTATCTTCCATGCTGCCGGGTCCGGATGGACAACGTGGCATGGGCTGGCGACGGCCGTGTTTGAGGAGGCGAGACGTCACGGTGCGCAGGTGCCGCGCGTGGATCCGATCGCCACCGCCGACTGGCCCACGCCGGCGCGGCGCCCGGCGGACTCTCGGCTGGACTGCGGGAAACTGGCCGCGATCTGGGGTATACAGCTACCGGAGTGGCGTACGAGCCTGCGGCGGACGGTGGCGGCGATTCTCTAGACCTTTGCCGCGCACAAGCGCGGGAGAGGTTCGGGCCGAGCCTCACAAGCGGTTCACCCGCCATCGACGCCTGACGCTTTCCGTGCATGTTGCCTCTTGAACCACCCAGGAGGATTCGATGCTGCACCGACTTGTGCGCTGGCTTGTCCCGGCACTGGCTGCCTTCACCCTGCTCGCTGCCCCCATGGCCCAAGCGCAGTCCGACTCCCAGTCTGTGATCAATGACGCCCGCCATACGCTGGCGGACCTGCGTCACAACCCGGAATTCGGCACCGCCGCCCAGGCAATGCGCCGGGCCAAGGCCGTGGTGATCATCCCGCACCTGTACAAAGGCGGCTTCATCGTCGGCGGGTCCGGCGGCGTCGGCGTGATGATGGTGCAGGCACGTAACGGCACCTGGAGCAATCCCGCGTTCTACGCGATCGGCTCGGCGTCCTTCGGGTTGCAGATCGGGCTGGAGCGGTCGGAAATGGTGCTGCTGGTCATGACGGATAGAGGCCTGCACGGGCTGTTGCATGACCAGTTCAAGCTGGGCGCCAGCGCGGGTATCGCCGTGGTGGCACTGGGCAGCAGCGTAGAGGGAGCACTGGCCGGCCCCAACCCGCCCGATATCGTGGTATGGTCGGCCAATATCGGTGCTTATGGCGGACTGACGCTGGAAGGCTCGATCCTGCGCCCGCAACTGAACGATGACCGCGCGTGGTACGGCCGTCCGGTGACAACGCGCGACATTCTGTTCGGGCGCTTCGCGTATCCGCCGGCCTACGGTTTGCGGGAGGAGATCCGGTCGATCGGCTGACGCTGCTTATAGTTGCTGGCAGAGAGCGCGCGTGCTATCGGGCGCGCTCTGCCGTTGGGGGATAGTTTAGCGGTAGAACTCCCGGCTCTGACCCGGGCAGCCTTGGTTCGAATCCAGGTCCCCCAGCCACGAATTTACAAAAATTATCAATGGATTGCTGACATACTCCTTGCTGGACTCGAACCCTGTCCGGTGGCTGTGGCCTTGACTTTCTGCCCTGAAAGTCCACGTATTGGCGCATGGACGAGCCCGGGATCGAAATCGATATCGCCGCTTTGTTCGAAGCTGAGCCGGTGCACGGCGAGCGGTTCAGCATCTACGTGCCGAACAAGGATCGAAATGGCACGCTCATTTCCCAAGAGCCGTGGGTGGAAGAGGCTCTCGCCCTATTGTCGAAGATCGGCGGCGGTGCGACAGCCATGCCACCTGTCGAAGGGGCTTGGCTCAACGAGGTGACCGGGGAACTGATCCGGGAACAACCCCGCATCGTGTACTCTTACATCATTCCTGATCGGTTTCTGGAACACCGCGATGAACTGGTCGGGTTCGTCAAGCGCTTGGGCCGGGAAACCAATCAAGGCGCAATTGCCGTCGAGTTCGACGGCGTTCTCTATTACGTCAGTAAATTCCGGGAACAGGAGTGATCGCGTGCCGAAGGTGACATTCTCCGCCCGTTCCGCGAAAGGCCGCATACGCGACGTGTCTGCGCGGCCTCGGCTTGGGCAGGACGAGTTCCGCGCGGCGTTCGCCGATGCTCGCCCGCTTGGACGGCTGCCAGGAGACAAGAGCGATCCGCTGAGCTTGGCCGCGATTGGCGAGCTGGTTCAGCGGACCTTGCGATCGAGCGGTGGCCGCCCGGCGCTGGAGGGGGCCGATACGGTGCCGATGCGCGTTTCCCTGATGCACGGCGATCGGGCGAAGATCGAGATAATCGCCAGCCACGTGCATCCCCGCACTTCACCGGCGCAAATGGTCGCTGTTCTGTGCCACCTGGCATTGGCGCAAATCCCGGAAGACCAGATCGTGGACAGCCTGTCGCGGCTGAATAGTGAAGCCGGGTGGACCGCCTGAGCCTCGGCGTCTCGCCATCAGGCGGCGAACTGCATCTCTCGGGTGCCCTCAAGCAGGCGCTGGAAATCGGGCGGCGGCACCACGCACAGAGTTCGATACGTGTCCAGGAAGACCAGCCAGTGCACTGAAATCATTAGTCTTTTTGCCGGGCACCATCACTCTCTGTAGTAACACTACAGCGGGCTACTCCAATAGTGCCCATCATGCTGACCCGCCAGGGTGCGAATTATCATTTCCGGCGCGCGGTGCCGTCGCGCCTACGGCCACTTATCCTAAATCCGGCAGTTGGATTGGGGTTTAGCTGATCCCGCCTGATGGTTTTCAACCTGAGGTTGGCTTTCAAGCCGGTTCGAGACGGCGTGGCGGACGCAGTTGCCGACCGTGGAGGAAGTACCGCAAAGCCTCGCTGAGG
>DATKPQ010000022.1:0-15898 GCA_035523995.1 Acetobacteraceae bacterium
ACCATGCTGATCTGCGACCGCAACTTCGGCACCGCCTTCTTCGATCCCGCCGGCGGCGGCGACCCGGTGCTGTTCCAGCACCTGTTCTGGTTCTTCGGCCATCCCGAAGTGTACATCATGATCCTGCCCGGCTTCGGCATCATCAGCCACATCGTCTCCACCTTCAGCCGGAAGCCGATCTTCGGCTACCTCGGCATGGCCTACGCCATGGTGGCGATCGGCGTGGTCGGCTTCGTGGTCTGGGCGCACCACATGTTCGTCTCCGGCATCTCGGTTGACACCCGCGCCTACTTCATGGCCGCCACCATGGTCATCGCCGTGCCGACAGGGATAAAAATCTTCTCCTGGATTGCCACGATGTGGGGCGGTTCCATCGAGCTGAAGACACCGATGCTATGGGCCATCGGCATGATCTTCGTGTTCACCATCGGTGGCGTCACCGGTGTGGTGCTGGCCAACGCCGGCATCGATCAGATCCTGCACAACACCTATTACGTGGTGGCACACTTCCACTACGTGCTGTCGCTGGGCGCCGTGTTCTCGATCTTCTGCGGCTTCTACTACTGGATCGGCAAAATGTCCGGCCACCAGTATCCGGAGTTCTGGGGCAAGGTGCATTTCTGGCTTACCTTCATCGGCGTCAACCTGACCTTCTTCCCGCAGCACTTCCTGGGCCTGGCCGGCATGCCGCGCCGCTATCCCGACTATCCCGAGGCATTCGCCGGCTGGAACTTTGTCAGCTCCGTCGGAGCCTATATCAGCGGCGTGGCGCTGCTGGTGTTCTTCTACGTGTTGTTCCGCACCTTCACCTCGAAGGAGCATGTGGCGGACAACTACTGGGGCGAAGGCGCGACCTCGTTGGAGTGGAGCGTGTCCTCGCCGCCGCCATTCCACACCTTCGCGGAGCTGCCGCGCATCCGATGAGTGACAGGACCGCACCGCTCGGCCCGGTGGACAGGGGGGAGAAATCCCCCCTGCCTGCTTATGAGCGGGTCGAAATCCCATGGGACACGGACGTCCGCGACTGGATCGCGCTGCTGAAGCCGCGGGTCATGTCTCTGGTGGTGTTCACCGGCGCAATCGGCCTGCTGGTGGCGCCGGGCCGGCTGAACCCCGTGCTGGGCTTCACCGCAGTGCTGTGCATCGCCGTCGCGGCCGGCGCATGCGGCGCGATCAACATGTGGTACGACCGCGACATCGATGCGGTGATGCGCCGCACCCGCAACCGCCCGATTCCGGCCGGCCGTATCGAGCCGCGCGCCGCGCTCTCCTACGGCGTGACGCTGGCAGTCGGGTCGGTGATCGTGATGTTCCTGGCCGTGAATGTCGCCTCGGCCGCCGTGCTGGCGCTGTCCATTGGCTTCTACGTGTTCGTTTACACCGTGTGGCTGAAACGCCGCACCCCCCAGAACATTGTGATCGGTGGTGCGGCGGGCGCATTCCCCGCGGTGGTCGGCTGGGCGGCGGTGACCGGTTCGGTCGACCTGGTGCCGCTGGTACTGTTCTCTATCGTGTTCTTCTGGACCCCACCGCATTTCTGGTCGCTCGCGCTGTATGCGAACGACGACTACCGCCGTGCCGGGGTGCCGATGCTGCCGGTGGTCGCAGGCGCGAAGGAAACGCGCCGCCAGATCATGATCTACACGCTGCTTCTGGTGCCTCTGTCGCTGGTGCCCTGGTTCATTGGCTTCAGCGGCGCGGTCTATGGCATCGCCGCCTTGGTGCTCGACGCCGGCTTCCTGGCCTGCGCAGTCCGGGTATTGTGCGATCGGCAAGATAGGACGGGCATCAGCCTGACCCACGACGCACCCGCGCGCGCCGCCTTCCGCTTCTCCATCGCTTATTTGTTCTTATTGTTCGCGGCGCTGGCAGTCGACCGGCTCGCCGGGTGATGCGGACGAGCCGATGCAACAACATCCGCGGCGTCCCACGCCGAATCAGGCCGAGGAGATGCGCCGCCGCCGCCGCGGCCGCAACATCGCGCTGCTGCTGGTGCTGATTGCGCTGGCCGCCCTGTTCTACGCGATCAGCATCGTGAAATTGCAGCATCACGCGCCGTTCTGACCGGCACCGCTACCGTGCCGTCGACCAGTTGTGAACCCGGCGAACTGTCAAACCGCACTGGCTCGGAAGCATTGGCACGGCACCAACAATGGCCAGCACACCAGAAGCCCGCCCTGGTTGTCGAAACGCCATTACCAAACTTACGAATCGCAGCACCTGCTTCCGACAGACGTGATGCATCATGCCCAATGTCCCGGAACCCAATAGGGACCATTCCAATGCGGCGGAATCCAAACCCGGCCAGGAACAACCGGCGGTGGCGCATAGACGACCGGCGGCGGAGCGACAACGAAAGGCGGAACGACACCAAAGACGATCTGCGGACGCCAGCAGCAGCCATGCCAGCCATAATGCCATCCGGGATGCCATCCCCAGCCCCGATGATACCACCAGGCCGCTGCCGGCGTCGGCATCAACGCAACCGCGGAAAATGCCGCAATTGCAGCCGCGCCGATGGCGACGCGCACACGCGAGGAGATTTTTTGCATCGCAATTTCTCCTACCAGACCCAACAGTGTGCCGGACGCACGACGCCCGGTCCGACATAGCCAGGACGACAGGCGCACCCGGCCAAGGTGGCAGCCAAACAGATACCGGCGAGCACAGCCGGCAATCGCCTGCATGCAAATCTCATCAGCCTCTCCGGCGGTTGCAGTGTGGTCTGCACGCGTTCCTGCCAGGCGGCGTCAGGCCCGCCCGGGCCATACGGCCGGCGAATGCAGGCATCACCGTCATTGCTCAACGCATCGCCCGCATGAGCACGGACGCAATCAGCGGCAGCGATACGGGTGGTAGTAGCACCACCCCGGTCCTGGCCCCGGTGCGACGACGCAGCCACTCAACAGCAGAGCCAGGCCGACTACCAACGCCGTCATGATTGTCGATTTCATCTTCAACCTCTCCTCTGTTCTTCAGGGACTCCGAATTCAGAATCCTGCACTACGGTGACGAAAGCCGCGCTGCTGCCCGTGATGAGGGCAATTCAAGCTCTGCCACCGTCACGCAGCTTCGACGCAAGCTGATTGTGCCGCCCGCAGAGGCAGCGAGATCGCCCGCTATTCTCAGTCCGTCGCCGGCATCCGGGCTGGTACGGAAACCCCAGCCGTCATCGCTGACGACAAGCGCCACGCACCCATCTGTTCTTGTATAGAAACCAACGCGGATCGCACCGGCGACGCGTCTCCGCATGCCGTGCTTCACGGCGTTGGCAACGAACTCGTGCGCAATGCGCAGCACCAGTTGCTGCAGCGGTTCAGGACAGTCTCCGGTGACCTCCACATCCAGGCGGATCGCCTGCGCCCCGTCAGCGAGCATTCGCACCGTGCTCTCGCTCAGCACGCGAAGCCGCTCTGACATCGAAGCCGCGGAGCCGGTAATGCCGAACAAGGCGTCGGATATGTACGCCGACAACAGGATGCGGCGCTGCAAATCCGCCAATAACCGGCTGCCGCGCACCGTGGTCTTCAGGTCATGGGCATGCTCGATCTGCAGCATGACCTGCTGAAGAGCATTCTTGGTCAGGTGCCGGAGCTGACGAAAATCGCTCTCGCTCACCAGCGTGCCGCGCGCGCCGCACCCGGGTTCAATCCGGAGTTCGCGACTGGTCACTGCTGCTTGCGCATCCGGCACTGTCCAGGTCCTCGCTATGGACTTCGGGGCGATTTCGGCGCAGCTTACGTGGGAATTCTTCCCATGTCAACCCTATGTGGGCATTTGTCCCACGCCCGCCTAAGCTGACCCACGAACACGTGACCGACCGAATGTCCCAGCCACCCTCTTTCGCGCTCCAGCCCGACGCGTTGCTCCGGCCGGTCCGGCGCCTGCTGCGGCCCTTGGTCCGGCTGCTGATCCAGGGCGGCGTCACCTTCCCGGTGCTGGCAGACCTGCTGCGCAGCCTCTATGTCGAGGTCGCCGTCGGCGATTTGCTGCTGGATCGGCGCGCCCAGACCGACAGCCGGATCAGCTTGCTCACGGGCGTGCATCGCAAGGAAATCCGGCGCTGGCGCTCGGAAACCCATGAGCCGGAAGCCGTGCCGTCGGTGATCACGCGCACCAGCCAGATCATCGCACGCTGGCTGCACGCTGATGAGTACATCGACGCCGAAGGGCACCCACGCCCGCTGCCGCGGCTGCCGCGCCCCGAGGGCGGCCCCTCGTTCGAAAGCCTCGTGCAGGCCGTAACCTCAGACGTGCGGCCACGTGCGGTGCTGGACGACTGGCTGAACCACGGCATCGTCACCGTGGACGCTGCCGACCAGGTCGTCCTCAACACCGCGGCGTTCGTGCCGCGCCCCGGCAGCGCTGAGCAATTGTTCTATTTCGGCCGTAATCTCCACGACCACCTGTGCGCCGCCGCCGCGAACGTGGCGGCCCCAGGACCGGCTCCCTTCATCGAGCGCGCCGCGCATTATGATAACCTGACCCCCGAGACGACGGCCCGGCTGGAAGCCATGGGCCGGGACGCGGCGCAGCGACTGCTGACCGAGTTCCATCGCCAGGCACTGGATCTGCTGGATGCCAACGATCGGGTGCTGGAGCACGCACCAGAGACACCGCGGCGACGGCTCAATCTCGGGGTCTATCTGTTTACCGACCAAGACTCCGCCGGCGAGAAGCCATGAAAACGGCACGCCGACTGATCTGCCTGGTCTTGTTGGCGCTGTGGGCCGCCTGCCTGCCGCTCACCGGCACATCCGCTGACGACCGAGGCATCGGCGGCACGGGCGCTCCTGCCGCCGGGCCACAGATGAGTAGTGACCGGGGCATCGGCGGTACCGGTGTCGTCGGCGTCATCACCGGCTTCGGCAGCGTCTTCGTTAATGGGCTGGAGATCGCCTATGCACCAGGCACACCGGTAACCGTGGACGGCGAGCCCGGTTCGCAGGCCGCGTTACGCGTCGGCCAATTGGCGGCCATCGTCGCCAGCGACGACCACGGATGGCATGCCGACAGCATTGCCGTGCAGCACGAGGTGTCCGGCCCGGTGACATCGGCCGGCGCCGCTGGCGGCTCCGGCAACCGGACGCTCACCGTCGCCGGGCAACAGGTTTCGATCGGCCCCGGCACGGACGGCCTGCAGACGGTGCGGCCCGGCGACTGGATCGCCGTGAGCGGACTGCGTCAGCCCGATGGTGTCATTGATGCAAGTCGAATCGACCAACGTATGCCCGGCCCCGTGCTGGTGCGCGGACCGGCAACGCCAAGCGCCGGCGGCTGGCGGATCGGCGATCTTCCTGTTCGGCCACCGGAAGGGACCAGCATCGTGCCCGGGGAAGGCATCACGGCCCGCGGCGTCATCGTGAACGGCACATTGTCGGTTCGGTCGGCCAGCCCCGATGTCCTGGGCTCGGATCCCGCAGCATATTTCGGCAACCGCGTGCGGCGGATGGTGATCGAAGGCTATGTCAGTGCCGCTGGCGGCCATGTTCGGTTGGGTCGCGGATTACTGGCCACGGCAGCCCCGGGGATTGCCATGCCGGCCGGCGCGCACCGCGCCATCGTCGAGCTTGAGCGCGGCCCCCATGGTGGCTTCATCGCCACACACTGGCGAGGGGCTGGCCGGCCGGTTGCGCCACATCGTGCGCCATTCGCGCCGAAGCGGCGCGGTGCCTGGGCACCACATCGTGCCGCGCCGCACCCGTTCGGACCACTCCGGTATTGGCAGCGTCCGTGGCTGGACCGTCACCCATGGATTGGTCATGGCGGTGGTGCGGAGCGGCGCGCGGGATGCGCCGGCGGGCGGTGCCGGCACGCTTACCGGCCGCGATGACGATCGCAATTGCTCCGTCTGGCGATCGAAGGCGCCATGAAGCAACTCTCCTGGGCAGGCCTCAGCACGGCCACGCAGGCCATGAAACGCTTCGTTCAACCAGTCGAAAGCTCTTTGCACCGATACCGCTGTGTCAGCTTCCGGCTTTCTCCAGCACGTAGCCCTTGCCCTGCATGCACGTCCGAATCGCAGCCCGCACCATCGGAGGACCCGTAAAGGGCGAGATCACCCACGACGCCAGCGTGGCTGCGTTCTTCAGCCGCACGGACTCGCGCGAGGACGTGCGGCATTTACCCAGATCATCCCTATAGTGTTGCGACGCGTGGTCACCCTGGAACGGCGGATCGTAAGGCGCGCATCCGCTCAAGCCGGCCAGCACAACGAGAACCATCAGCGGCATGCGGCGCACGACAGCAGCTCCAATCATCAGGCCCCCAACAGCGCTGGGATACGTTCCCACAACGCGCGCATGACCGCCGCGTGCACCTCCGGCGCAGTGCCGTCGGCGGGCACCAGTACGCAGCGTTGTTGCTCCGCCTGGGCGATGGCGCGGAACCCTTCTTTCACGCGGGCATGGAACGCGGCGTCCAGCCGCTCGTAGCGGTCCGCCATATCGCCGCGCGCGCGCCGCCGCGCCAGCGCAACATGCTCCGCAACATCCAGCACGATCGTGACATCGGGCGAGATTCCCATCAGGCCGGTCAGAGTCGCGATCATCGCGCGGTCGGCGCCCTGGCCGTAGCCCTGATACGCCATGGTGGAATCGGCAAACCGGTCGCACACCACCCACGTGCCGGCGTCCAGCGCGGGGCGGATGGTCTTTTCCACATGTTCCGCGCGGGCGGCGAAATGCAGCAGCGCCTCGGCGGGCGCCGACCAAGCGATACGCCCGGAGAGCAAAAGCCCGCGCAGTTCCTCGGCGCCCGGCGAACCGCCGGGTTCGCGCGTTTGCAGAACCGGCAGGCCGAGATCGACCAGGGCATCACGAAGCAGGCGTGCCTGAGTGGACTTGCCGGCGCCTTCGCCGCCTTCGAAGGTGATGAAGCGGGGTTTGTGCGGCACGCTGAACCCTCACCTCCCGGCCCTGCGGGCCGGGTGCCTCCTGCAAGCGGGAAACGCCTTCTTTGCTTCTCGCGCAAGCTGGAGAGTAGTTTCTCCCGCAAGCGGGAGAGGATCGATTCCGTCAACACCAGGCATATCAGGCCTGTCCGATTGTCAGCTCCCCGTCACGAAGTGCGTCAGCACCGCGAAGGCCCGAATCGGCAGGCTCATCTTCGGCACATCGACGCCCGCCACCAACGGCACCTCCATCCCCGGCACCCCGTCCCCGCTCAACGTCAGTTTGCCCAACGGTGTGCCTTTCGTCACCGGCGCTCGGACCGGCTCCTCGTAGCTGATCTGCATCTTGGCGTGGTTGCGCCAGTTGCGTGGCATCGTCACCACAAGGTCGTGTCCTGGCACCAACGGCACCGTCGACGCGGCGCCCAGCCACACCGGCGCCTGATCCACCGGTTGAGCCGCGGAAAACAGCGTCACGTCCTCGAAATTGGAGAACGCCCAGTCCATCAGGCGCTCGGATTGCTCCACCCGCTGGTTCCAGCTCGGCATGCCGTTCAGCACCAGGATCACCCGCCGGCCATCGCGGTCAGTGCTCGCGACAACGCCGTAGCCGCCAGCATCGGTGTGCCCGGTCTTCAATCCGTCCGCCATGCCCCGCATGACCAGCGGATTGCGGTTCTGCTGCGTGATGTTGTCGTAGGTAAACGTCTTGTCGTTGAAGAAGTGATAAAACTGCGGAAACTCGCGGATAATGTCCCCCGAGATCGTCGCGATGTCGCGGCAGCACATGTAATGGTCATCCGCCGGCCAGCCGGTCGGATTCATGAAATGCGAATTGATCAGCTTCAGCTTCTTCGCATAGTCATTCATCAGGTTGGCGAATTGCTCCTGCGAGCCGGAGATCGCCTCCGCCAGCACGATGCATGCGTCATTGCCGGAATCGACGATCACGCCGCGAAGCAGGTCATCGACCGAGACCGTGTCGCCAACCTTGACGAACATCTTTGAGCCGCCCATCCGCCACGCCGTCTCCGAGACCGGAAGCTGGTCGGTGAGCTTCATGCGCCCCTGCCGCAGCCGGTCCAGCACGATGTACAGCGTCATCAGCTTGGTCATCGAGGACGGCGTCATCCGCTCGGTAGACCGCTTGTCCAGCAGGATGGCGTCGGTGTTGAAGTCCTTAATAAACGCCCAATGCGCCGTGGTATCGACCGGTCCGATCGGCGTATCGGCAGGGCCGTCGGTGGATGGCGGCAACGCGTCCTTCGGCAAGTCCTTGGCGGAAGCCGGGCGCCGCGCCGCCACCCGGCGCGGCTGCGCCAGAGCCGGCACGGCGCCTACCGACAGCGCAGAACCCAACAGCACGGAACGACGGGTCAGCATTCGCGCAACTCCTACTTCACCACGATCCGCGCATCGGGGATCCCCTCGCGGATCGCTTGTTCCACCGCGGCGTCGGCCGCTGCCACGCTGGGAAGCGGGCCGAGCATCACCCGGAAACTCTCTTCCCGCCCCTCGAACACGGGCTCGATGCGCGGGGAAAATCCGGCCAGCCGCGCCCGCTGCACAGCCGCGTATTCGTAGGACTGGAAGGTATCGAGTCGCACCCACAATCGACCGGGTTGCGGCGGGCCCTGGGTCACAATTTCAGGGACCCTGTCTGACGCGCCATCCGCCCCGTCCGTCCGGGCGACGGCGACGGCGACAGCAACCGCACGGCCGCTGCTCTCCTCCCGCACACCGGGCGGCGGCGGCAGGTCGGCCGATGCCACCGAACTGCGCGGCGCCGCGGCAATCGCGAGAGACGGCGCGCCCGGAACATGCTGTGCGGCGGCCTGGCTGGGCCCGGCCAGCACCTGCAGCCGCACTTGCGCAACGCCATCCTGCGACATGCCCAGCAGATCAGCGACGCGCCGCGTCACCTGGACCAGGCGCGTGGGCGTCGGCGCGCCACGATCGTTGATGCGCACCAGAATCGAGCGCCCGGACTCCAGGTCGGTCAGCCGCGCGATCGCGGGAAGCTGCAGCGTGGCGTGCGCCGCCGTCAGCCCGCCCTGGCTGAACACCTCGCCGTCGGTCGTCAGCGGGGCATGGCCATCGGCATAAACATCGGCGAGCCCGGTCTCGTCGAAATTGTAGCTTTCCTGCGGATACCACCACGTCCCGCCGGCCTGGTACGGCGGCCCCAGCACGTAATGCGGATTGGCCGGCGGCCTGCGCTGGCAACCGGCGAGCCATGCCGTCGCCGCACACACCAGCACCGCGACGCCAATCCCGCCGGCCCGGACGCCAAAACGCATGGCCTGGCACTGCGGTGCCACGGCAGCGGGTCGGCGGGCTCGAAGAGGCATCTATGCTCTCTGCCACGTCCCCCCGCGGCAAAGCAATGCCGCGTGTAGCGAGAAACCGTTAATCCGTCGGCAAACTTTACGCCGCGCGTCCCTTGGCGCTCACACCACCAGCCCGCTGGCTTGCTCCGCCAGGGCAGAGAGCCCCGTGCCAAGGCCAGTGCTGGACTGCTTGTTCTCCTGCATGGCCAGCAGATACTGATCCGTCAGGCTGGTAACGTAATTCCGGTCCTGAAGCCGCGAGATGTTCAGCCGCGAGCCGATGGCATTCTCTTGCGCTGACTGGTCCTGGTACACGATGGTTTCCGGAATCCCGAGCGCGGTAGTGATCACCTGGAAATTCGTGTCGTTGGTCAGCACGTCGTTCACCGAGGTAATTGAGCTGGCCTGGCTCAGGAAGGCCAGTGCGTTCGACAGCCCGGGCGTCGCCTGGTCCAAACCCGTCCGCCATTCCACCTCGGCATAGGCATTCGTCAGGGTGGATATTACCTGCGGATTCTGCAGCTCCTTGAGACCGTTCTTGCCAAAATTGTAGGTCTGCACCGTGCTGAGCCAGGTGGCATTGCCCAACTGGTTGACCAGCGAATTGGACTGGCTCGGGTCGGACAGCAGGACCTTCTGCACCAAGGCGGTCTCGCCGATATAGCTGGAGAGCCCGTTGGCCGTCAGCAGCACCTTCTGCACATCCGGGTTCTTCAGCGCCTGCTGGATGCTGGTGGCGTTCGAGACGGCCTTCGTGAACGCGTTGATGACGTCGGCAACCTGCGGCTGCTTCGCTTCCTGCGCGGCACCGCTGGTCTCCTCCTGCTGCGCCAGCTTCAGGTCGGTGATCGGATTGCCGCTGGAGACGAAGGTCGTGGTGGGCGCCGAGGCCGAGCTGCCGCTGTACAGCGCACTCAAAATCGCAGCGCCCGCGTCCGTATTGCTCTCGCCGGAGAACAAGACGTTATAGTTGATGCCGCTGACGATGCCGCTCATGGCGGAAGCCCCGCGCCGGTGCCAATCCCGCATCATGACGCGGTCTGATGAACGGAGGGTTAACAACGTGCGAGACGCGGCAGCCCGGCTTGCCGTACGCGTGCGAGGGCGCGAACGTCCGGACGCTGCCGGCCAACGCGCCGGCGCCGCAGTTCAGCCAATGCTGGCCTCAGCGGCGAGGTTGCTGGAGACGTCATGTCTGGTTTTGGCATCCCCTCCATGTCTGGTTCTGGCATTCCCTCCCGGCCCATCGAGCGCCATGCGCGGAAGCGTTTCATGCCTCCGGATGGCGGAACTGCCCTGTCTCGCAGTCTTGCGCTCACATGCGTCGTGCTGGCTGCGGTCGCTCTGACGGCGTGTGGCGGCCCCGAAAAGATGGCGAAGGCGCCGCCTCTCCCGACCGTTATCGTGAGGCCGGTCATCACCCATCCGACCACGCCGCAGATCCCGCTGGTCGAGTTTGGCAAACGCCCACCGAACACGCCAATGACCAGCGCCAATATGCCGTACTTCGACACGGTGGCGTATTGCGAATGGAGCACCGACAAGAAGGAGAAGCTGCGGCGTGGCCCACTCTACGAAGCCTGCATTGGCGATCAGGCAAACTATCGCCAGGTGATCGGCAGCGCGATCGATGCCAGGCAATTCAAGGACTCTGACATCGTGCGGTGTGCAAAGTCCAGCCGTACTGCGTATCAAGGCATGTGGTACTGCCTGAACGATCAGCCCTATTCGTGATTCTAAACAGAAACCGGCCCAGCGGTGACGGGTGTTAGGGCGCAGGTGAAGGCGAGTGCTTCGCTTTGCGCGGGCACAGGCCAGACCAGGAGATCAGGTGTCCGGCGGCGCCTGCTCGCGCACCAATTGATTGCGGGTGCGCAGGAGGGATCGCATCGCCTGGGTCGGCGCCTGCGGGACGAAGCGAGCGCGGATCAGGCCGTGCGCCAGCAGGTCGGCCAGCCACGCCGCGTCGGCGACGAAGGTCTTGCGTCCGGGTAGTTGGTCTTTTTGTTTTCACATTGTTGTTCGCCACCGCTGATGCCGGCAACCATGAACTCCTCGCGCGCACGCGACTCAAGCAGTGCCTTTAGTGCGCCGGCGGTGAACGCCGTCTGGCTGCCTCCGCCCTGACAAGCAATGGCAACTTTGGTCCGCTTCATCGATCAGCCCCCCCGCAATCGACTTCAACTCCGGGTTACAACATGGTGCCGGATGCACATATTGCATCGGTCTGGGTCAACCTCCATCACCAACCGGCATGCTTCACTGTGCAAACCGGCCGCCGAATGGAAGTCTGATCCTCGTTAAGCACACTGGCACCGGTAGCTCGTTCGTGCCAGGCAATCTGTCCCAGCGCCGCGGCAGCTTTATTGCAGCGAAGATGACGATTTGATATCGGGACGAATACGACGGTGGGCGGCTCCGCTCTGATTGATCTGCGCCAAGCAACGGGAGTAGTTGGGATGATCGTGTCGCCCGCTGAGATTCATGTCGAGGAAGTCATCGTCAGCCTTGTCCTTTGGCTCAAACTTGCCATCGAGGTGACTGGCGCTTTGATGATCGGCATAGGGGTCATTCTCGCCGGTCTGCGCTTCATACGCGGATCATTTCCGCCACGAGTGGAAGACTTCGCCAGCGTCCGCCTGACATTGGCCCGCTTCCTCGCGATTGCCCTCGAATTTCAGCTCGGAGGCGATATTCTGGCGACCGCGGTGGCGCCAAGCTGGGATGCAATCGGCAAGCTCGGTGCGATCGCGGTGATCCGCACTGCGCTCAATTATTTTCTCAGTCGTGAAATGAGGGAACACGAGTCCGAGGCAGCAAGTGAGTCCGTGGTACATGTGCCGATCGGTGAGTGAGTGTCAACGTCTGCGCAGCAGCGGAGAGCACGGGCAGCGCGAGGGTATGATAATCAGGTATGCTGAAGACTTTAATTCATTGCGAATGGGGGGAGATAAACGGCGGCTCGGCGGGCAGGCTTTTATCTATGATAATGAATAGCGTTTTTCGCTTGGCGGCGCGGCGCACGACGGGAGGGGCATGGCCGCCAGAGCTGGAAGCCGCGTCGGTAAGCAAAAAACGTGTTGGACTAAAGCGCTCCCCTGGACCCAGCTATCGGCGTTGAATGCCATGGGTCGGCTTGAGCGTGCGAGGGGCAGGCCGCCGGAACCTCGGAACGGTGCATCCGGCCAGGCATGGCGTGGATTGCCGGGGCGGAATTTGACCGAGATCTTGGTGTCGATGGCTGCGTGGGCGCGATCGGCGCCGCCGAATTGAGGGGCAGAACCGCAAAACCCCGCAGCCGTGCCGGCGGTTTTGCAACATCAAGGGTCTGTTGTGGCCGCTGTCCACGGTCAGGTGTCCGGCACCGGCTGGCAGGCGGGTACCAGGTCCGGGGCGATTGGCGGGACAGCCGGCAGCGATTCGAACGGACTGGCGGTGGCGCACACTTTGCTGGTGGCGATCAGCAGATATCGTGCTGTGGTGCTGAGGTTGCGATGTCCGAGCAAAAGTTGAATCGCGCGCAGATCCGTTCCCGCCTCCAGCAGATGAACAGCGAATCGGCAAAGAAAATCTGCGCCCCTTCACGCTTTGCTCGGCGCCGGATCGCCGGGTAGTCCTTCTCCAGCCAGCGCTTCACTGCCTTGGGGTCCTGCTGATAGGCCCGCCATAGCGGACGCTGAGCACTCAGGCCGAGTTCAAGAAGCAGCGCGATTTACCGGAATGACACGGTGCCGTAATACGTCATCGTAATTGCGAATCGGGGTACTTAGATTGAACGTTAGGTGTCATCTGTCACAGCCGCGGCTCAGGCGATAGTGCCGATCTCGCTATGGTCCGGCATCACCACGTGGACCGCGCCCGCCAGCGTGGCTCCGTCCGAAGCGGTCACCATGTCGCCGTCCAGGCCCTCGATCCCTGCACCCATGGCCTGAAGGCAGCAAGCCAGATCGCCAATTTCGAGGTCACGCGCCGGTTACGAATGACGCGGTTTTCGCATCTACCAATCACCGAACACACATTTCCGCCCGTTACTCTACGGTCTCGACCCCGAGACCATCGCTGCACCCATCGGTCTCGTGCGTGACACACCAATGAGTTTGCTGGCCGCGTGTCGAACCAGGTGATGGAGCATACCGGGTTCACAATCGGCTCGCGTCCCACCATTCAGGCGGCACGCCGTATCGTCTCATAGGAGACGGCAACACCGCACTCGGCCAGGAGCAACTCAATCTCGCGCAGACTGAGGCTGAAGATATGGTACAGCCAGCCGGCATGACTGATGATCCCGGCGGGGAATCGGTGGCGGTAGGACGGGTCAGGGCGCGGCTTTATGCTGCCAGTCTCGCCGACCTTCGGACATACGGCCAGACCTGGTTATCGTGACAATGCCATATCGGGACAGGCTGGGTTTCTTAGCCATTGGTGAAGTCCCCGAGACTGAATTTGCTGCGAATGCCCGACCGACATCACCATACGTCGCTTGTCCCGCATCGAGAGCTGCCACACGGATCGGTATCAGTAGGAACCGTCCAGGAAGTACGCCACCTACATCGGTGACAAAAGCGTAGCCATCCAAGGAGCAGCGCCGACCGCCCGGTAACATCTTGGGTCATTGTAGGGGAATGCCTTTACCTGCCAGTCCCACTCATCCTCGTCGGGATGAGGATTGCAGGCAGACACCATTTTGAACGATTTTGTCGTCATGCAGTTGGGGATAGACTGCTGCTGCGTGTGGGCGTCATCGAGATAGTGCTCCATGCGGCACTGGTTCATTGCGCTGCCTTTTGATTGATCGGAACAGCCAACCAGCATTGGCAGAAGCATGAGAACCGGTATGCGGATCATGAGTTCACCTATCCGGGCCAAGGTTGAGATGACGCTTCAAAGCATGTCTGCGTTAAAAGAGCGATTGCCGCAGGCTGAATGGACGGGCATCCTACCCAGCCGCCTATGGCAACTGTTCCACGAATGTCGTGCTTTGTCGCCGGAGACCGTCCCAAACATGGAGCACTCATGTTGCCATGCGAAATGAGCGACGATGTCGGCTCATACCGTGATCCGCTTCAAGCGTCCGATTGACGGTGGCTGTTCGAACCTGGAGCATCAGATCAGCGCCACGTGGCGACCAACGCATTTGCTGGCGCGCTCCCATCCGGCGATGCAGCAACCATTGCACCGCGCCCTCCGTCGGCGAGGTCGAGAACGGCCCGTCATCCAGCCGCGCCGACGCATAATCGATGATCAGATCGACGAGAGCAGATACGTAGGTTTCCAGTGCAATGAGCGCCTTCGCCAGCTTCGCCGCCGATGTGGCCACTGCGGTTTTGCCGACCCGGGCCTGAACCAGGTGCCGCCGCACGCCGGCCAGCAGGGTCTTACAGCCGAAGTCGTAGCCTTCGTCGATGCCAGTCCCTATTCCACCAATGATCGTCGCCGTGCCGACAATGATTGCGGCAATGAGCTGCAATCGGCTGAATTTCAGCGGTCGTAGTATCTCGATGGGTTTGCCGTCCCAATAGAGCTGGTGTCTCTCGTCGATGCCAAGGAAAAGGAGGCCATTGGGGGCGATGGAGCGCACATTCTCCGGCCAACCGGGCATCACATCGCCGGTCTCGTGCAACGGGTCCCTGAGGAAATCAACGACGACGTCCTGGTTCGCAGGTTCCATTGACAACCTCCGGCTGAGTCTAGACAGCCCCTGGCAGCTTGGCCAGTTATCTATGATAAAGGGCACTGGACTAAACCGCATCGCGGTAGCTTTGTAGGCCTGGTCTGCGGATTCTAGTCTCGTCGTATTACAATACGCCGCTGATATTCTAATTATGCCGGACATTCCTGGCGTGGCGACGCAACTGCGTGACGATACGGCCCGCGCCACGTGGCGCCGTTTTCTCACACAGGAGCTGCCAATGAAGCGGCTGCGTCGTCGCATGATCGACGAGATGCGATTCCGCAATCTGACACCGACCACACAGCGCGTTTACATCGAGCAGGTAGCGCGGTTCGCTCGCTACTTCCACAAATCACCCGAGCATCTCGGGCCAGCCGAGATCCGGACGTATCTGCTGCACCTCGTCAATGACAAACACCTTGCCGCCAGCTCGATCATCGTCGCGGTGTCGGCCTCGCGGTTCCTCTACACCATCACACTCAAGCGTGTCTGGGTGGTGGAGGACGTCATCCCGGCGGGCAAACAAGCCAAAAAGCTGCCGGTCGTGATGAGCCGCGACGAGGTGGCACAACTACTGGTGGCCATCGGCAACCTGAAGCACCGCGTCGTCTTGACCACCTGTTATTAACCTCCCCATAATGATTACCATCATGCACGGGCATAGCGCGTGGTCTTGGTCGCCCGCCGCGCGGCCTATCCTCGAGACCCGGCAGCCGATGAACGTAGAACCGCTGCCGCCACCGGCTGGCGACCTGGCGTGGCGTGCCGAGTTGTGCCGCAATACGGTCGTTGCCAAGCCCCCGGCTCGCCAATCGCACAATCTTCGCCCGGATCACGTCGCGATGGGGCGACGTATACACTTTGCAGCGAGCCTCCAGCTCGGCTCGCTCCGGCTCGGTGAGCTGGATCACAAAAGGGCTCCGCCTGGGCATATTGGGTCCTCCTGGATAAGGAGGACCTTGCCATACCGTCACGAGTCGGCCAAAAATACGTCACCGTATTTAT
>DATKPQ010000023.1:0-28546 GCA_035523995.1 Acetobacteraceae bacterium
AGGAACTCGCCGCAGCCTATGTCGGCCTGTCGGTGAACGGTCTCCGAGCAAAAGTCGAGGCGGGCGAGATCTCGCCTCCAAAGCATCACTCTCCCGGGCGCATCGTGTATCTGAAGGACAATCTCGATGCCTACCTTGACCGGTTATTCAAGAGGAAGAACTCTTGGGGCCTGCAAGCAGACCCGGTCAGCGAGTGGGACGCCGCCTGTGGCATCGGTGACCCTGGATTACCTGGAGACGTTCCGCTCGCACGGTAAGGGCTTTGCCTTCTACCGTCGCGATGGCCATCGTCGCCGGTTGCGTGATGAGCAGGGGAGGGGCGTCGATCCGTCAGATACGGCGGCGCTGATCGCGGCCTGGCAGCGCGCGCACAACGAACACGAAGCTGCAGATCGGGCAGCCGCCACCGCAAATGATGCCCGCGCGATCCGTCCTCGCAGCATCGCTGATTTGATCCGTATCTATCGCGCAGACGCCAGCGCATACGGGCACCTGAGACCCGCGACAAAGACCGACTACGAAAAAGGACTCAAGCCCCTGGAGGACGATTGGGGCAAGCTGCTGGTAGAGGGGCTCCGCCGCAAACACGTCAGCGCCATTCGCAATCGTTATGCAGAGCGCGAGGTGCCGGTTAAAGACAGCAAGACCGGCGAGACGGTCAAGGTATCCAACGCGCGACAGGCCAATCGTGTCATCACCGTGCTGTCGATCCTGCTCACCTATGCGTCTGACACGCTGGAATGGCGCGAGGACAACCCGGCATTGCGCCCGAAGCGCATGCACACGGACAGCGATGGCTTCCGCCCCTGGAAGCAGACTGAGTTCATGCAGTTCTGGGAGCGGTCAGATCCTGAATGGCGGTTCGCCGCGTTGTTTGCCCTGCTGAGCGGCCAACGCGGGCAGGACCAGGTGGCAATGAAGTGGACCGACTATGATGGCGCGAACCTTTACGTCGAGCAGCAGAAGGGCCGCAAGCGCGTAAAGATTTGGGTTGAGTGCCACCGGATGCTGCGAACCGCACTCGACACGCGTCGCACTGCACTTGCAGAGCGCACACCCGTACCACTGACCATCTTGGCACGCCCGGACGGAAAGCCCTGGAAGGTGAACGATTTTCAAAAGGCCGCAGGAAGGGCGATACGTGCCGCCGGCCTCTCGGACGTCGTCTGGCATGGCTTGCGGGGATCGGCAGCGAGTTGGGCCGCCGATGGCGGCGCAACGGAGAAAATGGTCCAGGCACTACTGGGGCACCTCACGCCGGCGGCGAGCCAGCGGTATGCACGGGGCGCCGATCAGCGGCGCCTCGCCTCGGCGGCGGTGCAAGCGATCGTGCTGCCAATCGGCCTTGAGGAGAACACGCCGAATACGAAAACTGCCAAGCACAAGAGAGCGCGAGTGCCAAGCAGCGCCGGAAGTAGCAGCTAACTCATTGAAAAATTGGTAGCGGCGGGCGGATTTGAACCACCGACCAAGGGATTATGATTCCCCTGCTCTACCGCTGAGCTACGCCGCCATCTGAACCGAGAGGCGAAGGACATAGCCTTGCCTGTCCGAAGCGTCAACCGACGCGCGGCCAGTCACCAACCAACTATGGGTGCCCCCCGCGGCACGCCGCTACCTCGTGCAGTCGACAACGACGGTCCCGACCTTCCCGCCTGCCTCCACCGTCGCATGCGCCGCCGTCGTGTCGCGCAGTGCGAACCGCGCTGCCACCGACAGAACCCGCTGCCCCGTCGCAATCCATCGCGCGATATCGCTCTGAGCCCGCTTGCGCGCCGCGTGCGGCGTGCCCGGCAGCGACATCGGATAAAGCGCAATGTTGCGCTGCATTAGCTCGCCCAGCGGCAGGCGCGGAGTGCGGTCGCCGTTCGAGGCATAGATTGCGATGCTGCCATTCGCCCGCAGGCTACCCAGCGTTGCGGCCAGGTTGCCGCCGAAATCCACATCCACCACGTGGTCCACGCCCGCGCCACAAGTCAGGTCCCGCACCCGCGCCGCCACATCCTCGTGCCGGTAATTGATCACGTGTGCCGCGCCACCCTGCCGTGCGCGCTCCGCTTTTTCCTCCGAGCTGACCGTGGCAATAACCGTCGCGCCCGCCCAATGTGCGAGCTGCACGGCATAATGGCCGACGGCCCCTGCCGCACCGGTGACCAGAACGGTGTGTCCCTGCACGGGACCGGCGACGAAAACGCAATAATGCGCGGTCATGCAGGGAACGCCAAGCGTCGCACCCTCGGCGAACGAAACAGACTGCGACAGTTCCGTCACCAGGTCCACGTTCAGCGCGATGTATTCGGCGGCGGTGCCCATCCAGCGGCCATTGCGCTGGCCGTTGTACAGCCAGACGCGCTTGCCCACCCAGGAGTCCGGCACCATCGGCCCAACGGCATCCACCACGCCGGCACCATCGCTGCAGGTGATGACCCGCGGATACTCCATCGGTGGCAGCGGGCCGCGGCGGCGATATGTATCGGAGGGATTTACGCCGGCGGCTTCCAGCCGCACACGAATTTCATAGCTTCCCGGTTCGGGCGTAGGCAGCTCGCCGTACGTCAGCACCTCATGTGCCGGACCTTGCCGATCGTACCAGACAGCGTGCATTTCGGTCCCCTTTCAATACGACTTCGGCAGTCCGAGCGCCCGCTCCGCCACATAGCACAGTACCAGCTCCTGGCTCACGGGTGCGATCAGCGGCAGGATCGATTCGCGAAAATAACGCTCGACATGGAATTCCTTCGCGTATCCCATCCCCCCATGCGTGCGCACCGCGCGTGACGCCGATTCGAAAAACACCTCTGCGCAGAGATATTTCGCGGCGTTCACTTCCGCCCCGCACTCCGCGCCGCTGTCGTACAGCCACGCGCCCTTCATGAGCATCAGCTCGGCCGCCTGCTGCTTGATCCATTGCTCTGCCAGCGGGTGCTGAATCGACTGGTTCTGTCCGATCGGCCGGCCGAACACCACGCGGTCTTTGGCATACTGCACCGCCTTGTCGAGCACATAGCGCGACGCGCCCAGAATGCCGGCCGCGACGATGATGCGTTCCGAGTTCAGCCCGTGCAGCAGGTATTGGAACCCCCGACCTTCTTCCCCGATGCGGTCCTCCACCGGTATTTCCAGCCCGTCAATGAACAGCGCGTTGGAGTCGACAGCGTTGCGGCCACATTTCTCAATTTGACGCACTTCTACCTTGCTGCGGTCGAGGTCGGCAAAGAACAGGGTCATGCCGGCGCTGCGCTTGGGGCTGTCCTCGAAACGCTGGGTGCGGGTTAGCAACAGGATTTTGTTTGCCACCTGCGCCGTGGAGGTCCAGACCTTGCGGCCGTGCACGATGTAGCGGTCACCGCGGCGCTCGGCGAAGGTGCGGATGTGCGTGGTGTCGATGCCGGCGTCGGGTTCCGTCACCCCGAAACACGCGCGGTTGGTGCCGGCAATGATCGGTGGCAGGAAACGCCGCCATTGCTGCTTGGTGCCGAATTTTACGATCGGCTGACAGCCGAACATGTTCATGTGCAGCGTGGAGCAAGCGTTGAAGCCGTTGCGGCCGACTTCCGACATGATGATGGCGGCTTCGGTCATGCCTAGGCCGGCGCCGCCGATCTCCTCGGGGAAGATCGCGCCGAACCAGCCTGCGGCGGCGAAGGCGCGCGCGAATTCATGCGGGAATTCATGGTTCAGGTCCTTGCGGTACCAGTAGTCCTCGCCGAACTCGGCGCAGATGCGTGCGATGCTCTCGCGGATCTGGCGTTGCTCGTCCGTGAGCATGAAATCCATGGCGCGCCTCCGTGCCGAGATGCGGTGATTGTGGGCGGCAAAAACCGCGGTGGCAATCAGGCGATGGGGCCGCGACGGACTTGCACCCCTGTCATTATGAGGAGCGCAGGGACGAAGCAACCCCGTTCGGGCGAGGCGTTCGGACGGTTCTTACGCCCGCACGATCGAGGGAGCTTCGTCGCTTCGCTTCTCGCAATGACGTAGGAGGCGTCACTCACCCCTCGGCCGCCGTTGCTTCCCCACCTTTCGTGCCGAACGAATTCACCACTGTCTGCGCTGTCAGCCGAATATGTGCCTCCGCCGCGGCAATCGCCCGGTCGGTGTCGCGTGCCAGGACAAAACCGGTGATCGCCCGATGCTCTGCCTCGGCATCGCGAGTCACCGAGGCATCCGCGAAGGCCAGGTAGCGGTAGCGCGTGTGGCGATCCATCAGCATGGCGTAGAAATCCACCAGCCAGCGCGAGCCACACGCAGAGATCATCGTCAGGTGATAGGCGCGATGCAGTGTTTCCCACTCGGGATTGAATGAACTGTAACCCTCCGCTCCCTCGCGTTCCACGCGCGACAGCCGGTGCGCCGCCAGAACGACTTGCTCCTCCCATGCCGCGTTTCCGTAGCGGATCGCCTCACGCAGGCCGATTTCGCTGATCCAGCACAGGGTCCGCGTCAGTTCCTCGAGATCGCCCAGGCTGATCGGCGCAACACGGAAGCCGCGCTGGTCGGCTCGGATGACCAGTTCTTCTGCGGACAGCCGGTTCAGCGCCTCGCGCAGCGGCGTCGCGCCGATGCCGTAGCGGGTGCATAGCGCGTCGATCGGCAGTTTCTCGCCCGGGCGGAACACGGCGCGCAGGATGTCGCCGCGCAACCGCGCATAGATCGAGCTGGCCAGGGTGCCGTGGCCGCCTCCCTCTATCACCGCCGTGCCGACCTCAGTCACGCCGCCCTCCTCGCTCGCGAGAAATATATATCATCCCTCTTGCGGATGCAAAAAATATATGATCCTGTCTGTCCCGGGAGGTGCCCCATGGCAAACCGAACCGCTTTAACCGACGGGCTGACGGTCCGCGATCTCATGCTGGAGGTTCTGCGCCGCGGCGCGGGCCAGCCGATCCTCGCACTGTCCGGCCTCCAGCCCATCGATCCGGCCGCGCGTTTTCTCGACCTGCTGTCCCGCCAGGCCGAGATCATCGCGCCGTCGCATCCCGGCTTCGGTGATTCGTCTCGCCCCGCTGATTTCGAGACAGTGTACGACCTTGTGCATCTGTATCTCGACCTGCTTGATTCGCTGCCGCAAGAGAAGGTCACCGTACTGGGCTTCTCCTTCGGCGGCTGGCTCGCCGCGGAGATGGCGGCCGCTTGCTGCCACCGTATCGACAGGCTGATCCTGGTCGATCCGTTCGGCATCAAGCTCGGCGATCGCGAGTCGCGCGACATCCTCGATGTGTTCAATGCGCATCCAGACACGGTGCGCGCCGCGGAATGGCACGATCCGGACCGCTTCGCGCCCGACTTCAATGCCATGACCGACACCGCCCTGGTCCGTTATGCACGAGCCCGCGACGCGCTGTGCCTCTACGGCTTCCAACCGTATATGTACAACCCGCAGCTCAAGCGCTGGCTGGCACGCATCAACGTGCCAACGCTGGTGCTGTGGGGCGCGTCCGATCGCATCGTCACACCCGAGTACGGCCGTGACTATGCCGGCCTGATCCCCGGCGCGCGCTTCGCCGTTATCGACGGCGCCGGACATCACCCCGAGATCGAGCAAGCCGACGCTTTCGTCGACCACGTTGCCGGCTTCATTGGCTGAGGGAGAACCATCGTCATGGAATCCTGGTGGCAGTGCGAAATCCCCTATCCCTTCGTGCCAAAGGACGTGCTGGACGCAGCCGACTCGGTGCGCGCCAGCCTGCCGAACAAGTGGTGCGATCCGAAGATCGCGGCCGACCTCTACGACCAGGTGCTCGACGAGTTCCTGCTGTGCGACGACGAAGGCTTGAACGTGCTGGCCATAGAGCATCACGCCGGCATCAATTCGCTGATGGGCGCCAACCCGATGTTCGTCGGCATCCTGGCGCGGCAGACGCGCAAGGTGCGCATCCTGAGCCTGGGCACGCTGGTGTCGCTGCGCCCGGACCCGGTGCGCATCGCCGAGGAATACGCCACCGCGGACGTCATGTCGCGCGGCCGGTTGGAAATCGGGTTTGTGAAGTCGGGGGGCACCGAAATGCCGTCCAACCACACAAACCCGGTGGGCAACCTGGAACGCTATTGGGAAGCGATCGACCTGATTCGCAAGGCACTCGGCAGTCATGACGGGCCGTTTTCCTGGGAGGGCAAGTATTTCACCCACCGCCACGTCAACATCTGGCCGCGCCCCTGGCAACAGCCGCATCCGCGGCTTTGGTCGGCGACCGGCGATCCCTATACCGCTGCGGAAGTCGGCCGACGCGGCATGGTGCACGTGCTGGTGCTGCGCGGTCCCGACGGCACCAAACGCGCCTACGAAGCGCATCGCCGCGCGCGGGCCGAGGCGGGACTGCCGAAGGTTTCCACCGACAACTTTGCCTATGCCGCGTTCGTCTATGCCGGCGAAACGGAGGAGGCAGGCCGCGCCGGCGGCGAGAAGTTGCTGTGGTTCCTCAACACCAGTTTAAAATCCGCGCCGCAGCATTCGAAATTCCTGCCCGGCACGGCGCCGCCCGAATTCGCGCCGCAAATCTATCGTACCGCACCGCTGCCCACTGCTGTGCCCGATATGACCAATGCAGAGAAGGGCGTTGTCCCCGCCAGCCAGAACGCACGCCGGCTGATCTCACTTGGTGTCGATGAAGCCATGGCACAAGGCATCTTGTTCTGCGGCACGCCGGACAGTGTGTATCGGCAGATCATGGAATTCTATGACAAGGTTGGCGGCTTCGGGCATCTGGCGATGATCGGCCGCTCCGGCTTCATGACTCACGAAGAATCGGTCAAAGGCATCAAATTGTTCTCGCGCGAGGTCGCGCCGAGGCTGCGTGAGGTGAAGCCGATCATCCCGGGATAATTCCGGCGCGCGCCCTAGGCTCTGACATGAGGCGTCAGGCGGGGATTTCGTTCTGTGTCATGGCCGCACTTGTCGCGGCCATCCACGTCTTTGCCGATTTTCGGCAGAAAAGACCTGGATGCCCGGCCTTCGCCGGGCATGACACGGGGGCGTTTCCGCTGTCCTCGGCATTACAGTAAGCCAGCGCCCATGGGCGCACGCCGCCCATGTCATTGCGAGGAGCGTAGCGACCAAGCAACCCTGTTCGAGTGGCGCACGATAATTCACGCGTTCCTCGAACGAGATTGCTTCGTCGCTGCGCTCCTTGCAATGACATTTATGTCGCAGCCGCCAGTTCCACCAGCTCCGCGGTGATCGCTTCTTGTCGCACGCGATGTTCCGTCGCGCCCAGTTCGTCCAACATATCCTGCACCTTGCCCCGCGCGCGCACCATCGCCGCTGCCCGCGCTTCGTTTTCCGCCACGAACGCCTGCATCGCCGCCTCGCACAGCGAGGCAAACACGTATTCCTCCGCCAGGCTCGCCAGCAGTACATCCGGCGGCAGAGTTGCCAGCGGCGGCATGCCGATCCGTGCGCGCACAAAACGGGCCGGATCGAGCGGCAGCAGCGACTGGCATGTTACACGCGCACCGTCGCTGCCGGACCAGATCGGAAACACGACCTCTACGGCACGAATCGGTTGGCTTGACATCCGTTCGTACAGCGCGTCCGCCAATCGCATGCACACGCCGGATATACCGCCCGGCTCGGTCGCCATCGTGCTCTGCCACACCGGTGCGATACCATGCGCCTCGGTCAGCAACATCCCGCGGCTCCCGAGCAGAAACACATCCGCTGGCCCGCGCGCTGCGGCATCCGCCAGGATATGCTCCGCGAACCCGCCCACGAATCCTTGCTCTGGGGAGAAAACGATGCGTGCCACTCCATCTCGCCCATCGCTGTACCGCGCATCCGCATCCTGCAGCCGCAGCGCGTCAGCAATCGCCTGCGCCACCACCTCGGCATAAGCGCGCACGCCCGCCAGCAATCCTCGGCTCTGTTGCGCATGCGCAGCGGCGATGCCGCGCATCGCGCCGATTACCGCATCCAGTTGCCGTACGCCGCGGATGCGCGCGCGAACGGCGGCGAGCTCCTCAGCCACGGCCGTGCTGCTGTGCCAGCAGTTCGGCCACGGCCGCGCGGAACGCGGCGGCGTGGGCTTCGCCCATGCGGCCGTCGCGGTTGATCGTAGCCACCGCCGCGCCGCCATGGGCATCCAGCCAATCCGGCAACGCGCTCCGCACTGCTGCAATCGCTGCCGGCGGTACGGCATCCAGCAAACCTTCGCGCAGCGCCAAAGCCAGCGCGACTTCATCCACCAGTCGAAGCGGCGCAAACTGCGGCTGCACGAGCAGTGCGCGCAACCGCTCCCCGCGCGCAAGCTGCTTTTGCACACGGGTATCGGGCGTGCCACCAAAGCGCGTGAACAGTTCCAATTCCAGAAACTGCGCGTAGTCGAGGCGGAACATTGCCGTCGTCTCGCGCAACGCGGATGCCTGCGTTTTGCCACCGACGCGGCTGACACTGGTGCCGATATCGATGGCCGGCTTCTGGCCAGCATGGAACAGCCGAGCATCCAGTACCAGTTGCCCGTCGGTGATGGAGATCAGGTTGGTGGGGATGTAAGCGCTGAGGTTGCCGGCGTCCGTCTCTGCAATCGGCAGCGCGGTCAGCGACCCACCGCCCAGTTCGGGCGATAGTTTCGCGGCGCGTTCCAATAGCCGCGCGTGCAGATAGAAGATGTCGCCGGGATAGGCCTCGCGGCCAGGTGGATGACGAGTCAGCAGCGCGATCTCGCGATGGGTCGCCGCGTGCTTGGTCAGGTCGTCGAGCACCACCAGCGCATGCTGGCCGCGGTCGCGGAAATATTCCGCCATGGTCATGCCGGCGAAGGGGGCGATCCATTGCAGGCCGGGCGCCGACGCGGCGCTGGCAACAACGAAGATACAGCGTTCCGGCGCGCCCAAACGGCGCACCGCATCGATCACGCGTGCGACGGTCGAGGATTTCTGCCCCACTGCGACATAGACGCAGATCATGTCACTGGATTTCTGGTTTATCACGGTGTCGACTGCGATCGCGGTCTTGCCAATGGCGCGATCGCCGATGATCAGTTCGCGTTGGCCACGGCCCAGCGGGAACAATGAGTCGATCGCGAGGATGCCGGTCTGCACCGGCTGGGTAACCAGCGCGCGGTCCAGGATCGCCGGGGCCGGACATTCCACCGGATCATGACGCGCGGCCTGGATCGGCGCGCCGCTATCCAACGGCCGTCCCAGAGGATCCACCACGCGGCCCAGCAAACCGCTGCCCACGGCGGTGCGCACCACTTCGCTGGTACCGCGCACGATCGTGCCGGCTTCCAACGAGCCGATATCGTCCAGCAAGACGCACCCGATCGCATCGGCGTCCAGTTTCTGAGCAAATCCAAGCTGGCCGGTTTCGAACCGCAGCACTTCGTCGAGGCGTGCGTTGGGAAGGCCGGTGACCATGGCGATACCGTCGCCGACGCTGGCGACGTGACCAATTTCAGCGATCTCCGGCGCAAGCGGCGTCGCCGTGACGCGCCGCACCGCGTCTTCAACCCACGGGCTGCGAAATGACATCGGTTGTGTTTTCGTGTAGGGAATGCGTGATGCGATCGAGATCGGCCCGCCAGGAATTGCGAATCAGCAGCGAGGGGCCGACGAGTTCGACGCCCGCAAGCAGCGTAGGATCGGTGCGGAACGTGATCCGCGGCAGCGCGCCGAGCACGCGGGCAAGAACATCACGAGTGTCTGCTTGTGCTGCTGCATCCAGCGGCAAAGCGGAATGTAGTTCGAGATCAGCGTTCGCCAGCAATCCGCGCGCGGGATGGGTTGCGAGCGCGTCGGCCAAAGTCTCAACGAAGGCGCGGTTCAGCTCACGTGGCGGCACGCGTTGCAGCAAGCGCGCGGCGATGGTCAGCGCCAGGTCGGTGGCCTCCCGTTCCAATGCCTCACGCATGGCCTGGCGGTCGCGTGCCATGGCTCGCTGCGCTTCCGCCTGCAAGCGCGCCGCCGCTTCGGTGGCGTGCTGCAACAAAGTGGCATGCTCTGCGTCGGCGCCGGCGCGCGCGTCGGCAAGGATGCGTTGGCCTTCAGCGGCGAGCCCTTCGCGCTGGTGCGCCACGTCCGCCGCGGCATCGGAAGCCTGCTTGAGCTGCGCTTCGGCATCGGCCAACAGCTTGTCGGTGGCATTACGCCGCGCGGTGATCACCGCGGCGACGGGACGAAACAGAAACCGCGCCAGCAGCCAGACGAGAACCAGGACATTCACCGTCTGTAGCAGCAAGGTCCAGAGGTCGATGTGCATTGGACGAGCGCTCGACGTTATGGCTGGGCGTGACCCGGCGATCTGCGCACCACCGCACATGTCATTGCGAGGAGCGTAGCGACGAAGCAACTTCGTTCGGCCTGAAGCATCGTGCGCTCCAGCGACCGCGGTTGTTTCGTCGCTATGCTCCTCGCAATGGCATATGGCTTTCGTGCGAAGAAGGGGGGCGCAATCCCGGCCATGACGGGGGCGTGCGGTGCCACTCGCATCGTCACTTCACAAACGGATTGGCAAACAGGAGTAGCAGCGCGATGACGAGGCAGTAGATCGCCATGGTTTCGATCATCGCCAGTCCGACGAACAAGGTGCGTGACAGCGTTCCGGCAGCTTCTGGCTGGCGTGCGATCGCGTCCAAGGCCGCGGCCACCGCACGGCCTTCGCCCAGTCCAGGCCCGATGGCGCCCAAGCCCACCGCCAACGCCGCACCCAGCGCGCTGGCCACTTCGATCCAGTTCATGTCTTTGCCTCTTCTGATTGCGGCGCCTCGCCGACGGCACCGCCGATGAACACCATGGCCAGCACGCTGAAAATGTAGGCCTGGATCGCACCCGTCAGCATTTCCAACGCCATCAGCGGCACCGGCACCAGCAGTCCCGCCAGTGACAGCACGATAGCGATGACAAATGCGCCGCCCATCACGTTGCCGAACAGGCGCACCAGCAAGGAGAAGGTGCGGGTGATGCTCTCCACCAGGTTCAGTGGCAGCAGCAGCAGAGTCGGCTCGGCGAAGCTGGCGAGCCACCCACCGACGCCGCGCGCGCGAATGCCGAACCAAATGATCGAGGCGAACACGATGGCGGCCAGGGCGCCATCGGTTTCCACATGCGCGGTCGGCGGCTCGATACCCGGGATCAGGGATGACCAGTTCGCGGTGAGAATGAACAGAAACAAGGTGCCGATCAGTGGCATATACGGGCGTGGATCGGCGCGCATGGTGTCGCGGATCTGGCCGGACAGGACATCCACCAGCATTTCCAGAACCGCTTGTTCAGCGGTCGGTTGGCGCAGCGTCAGCCGCCGCGTCAGCAGCCACGATCCGCCCACCAGCAACGCCATGATGCACCAAGTGATCAGCACCGGTCCGGTGACCGGCACCGGGCCAAGATAGAACAATACCGGCATTGCGAGGGGGGATTCGGTCATGGCATGGCCGTCATGCGCAGCACCAGCATGCGCGCCACCAGCACGCCGATTGCGGCAGTCAGCAATGCCAACGCGCCGTGCACGGCCGCGAAAGCCAGCAAGACACCGGTCGCGGCCATGCGCAGCATTTGAACCGCCAGGGCGCACAATACGCCGCTGCCGGACAGATAAAGCCCGGCGTTCCAACGCAGCAGCGCGAAATGGCCGGCGCCGGCGGTGAGACCGAACACAAGCCAAAGGCAGAGCATGGCAGCCTGGGCGGCGGTCATGGCCGATGCATCCAGCGCCAGGCGCCCCAGCAGCCGATCGCCAGCCCGGCGAGCATCAGTGGCGCGGTCCAAAAGATGCCGGTGCCAAGGCAATGGTCGAGCCAGCGGCCGAGGAACATGCCAAGCAGTCCGGGGATGACAATGGTCCAGCCCAACACGCCGACCTGCGCCAGGTAGCGGCCGAAGGACGCCGGCCCGTCGCGCTGCGCTTGCGCCTGGCGTGCGGCGCGGGTGCGAAGAGCGGTGCGGAAGCTGTCTGTACTGGGAAGGCCATCTGCCCCTTCTTTCGCGGGCGAAGGCTGGTTCAGAGAGTTTTGCGATCTGGCCATTACGCGCCGCCGATCTTCGCTTGCTCGGCAGGCGAGGGCCTGAGAACGCGGACGATCTCGCGGATCGCCGCGGTATGCAGTTTGGTGGCGGCAACGCGGGCCCGGCGTTCGGCATCCTCCATCTCGTGAAACCGGGCCATCACCGCTTGTTCCAGCGTTTGCAGGTCATCGCTGCATTCGGCCTGGCGCGTGGCGATCGCCACCTCGGCACCCTGACGGACCGATAGCACGCCGCGCTGCACGGCGCACCAGCGTTGCCGCCCATCGGCGTGACGCCACATCAGGACAGATGGCGACAGCACTGTGATCAGGTCGGCGTGGCTGGGCAGGATGCCGAAGCTGCCGCTGGCATCTTCGGCACGCACCGACGTCACGTCGTTTTCGTCCACCGCCACATGTGTCGGCTCGGTGATAACCAGGCGCATCACACCGCCGCCTTGGCGCGCTGGCGCGCCTCATCGAACGTGCCGAGCATATAGACGGCGCTTTCCGGCCACGCATCGGCCTCGCCATTGAGAATGGCGCGGCAGCCGGTCAGCGTGTCGGCCAACGATACCGAGCGGCCGGGCGTGCCGGTGAAGGCTTCGGTGACGGCGAAGGGCTGGGTGAGGAACCGTTGCAACTTGCGGGCACGTGCCACGATCAGCCGATCGGCGGCGCCAAGTTCCTCCACGCCGAGTAATGCGATCACATCAGCCAGCTCGCGATAATGCGCGATCGCCTCGCGGACTTGGCCGGCGAGGGTGAAATGCTCGGTGCCCACGACGAGCGGATCGAGCAGGATCGAACTGGAAGCGAGAGGGTCGATTGCCGGGTACATGCCCTCGGCGACCATCGCCCGGGATAGCACGATTTTGCTGTCGAGATGGCTGGAGATCGCCGTCACCGCGGGATCGGTGAAGTCGTCGGCAGGGACATAGACGGCCTCGATCGCGGTGATCGCGGCGCCGGCCACCGAGGCGATTCGCTCCTGCAACGCCGCAACCTCGGTGGCCAGCGTCGGCTGGTAGCCGGCGCGCGACGGCAGCCGCCCCAGCAGGCCGGAGACTTCCGCGCCGGCCTGGACGAAACGGAACACGTTGTCCATCAGTAGCAGCACGTTCTGGTGTTTCGTATCGCGGAAGTGCTCCGCAATGGTCACCGCGGTCAGACCGACACGCCAACGCGCGCCCGGCGGCTCGTTCATCTGGCCGAACACCAGGGCGGTGCGGCCCAGCACGCCGGAACCCTGCATGTCGGACCACAGCTCGTGGCCTTCGCGCGAACGCTCGCCGATCCCCGCGAACACCGAGATGCCCTGGTAACGCGCCGCCATGGCGTGGATCAGTTCCATCAGCAGCACAGTCTTGCCAACGCCGGCGCCGCCAAACATCGCCGCCTTGCTCCCGAAGGCGAGTGGTATCAGCAGATCGATTACCTTGATCCCGGTCTCGAATACGGTTGTGGCGGCGGTGGCCGCCGATAAGGGCGGCGGGGCGCGGTGGATCGGCAGCCACTGGGTGTCGGGCGGCAGCGGCGGGCCGTGGTCGTGAACAGCGCCACTGACATCGAGCAAGCGGCCGAGCACGGCACCACCCACCGGCGCCATCAACGGACCGCCCGTGGCGCAGACCGGCACGCCGCGATGCAGTCCGGCGGTCGCCTGCAAGGCAATGGCGCGGACGGAGGCGGCATCCAGATGGCTCTGCACTTCCGCAATCAGCCCGGCGTCGCCAATCCGTAGCGCCTCGCCGATCGCAGGGAGCGGGGCGCCATCGAACGCGACGTCCAGCACCGCGCCTGTGATGGCGCGGATCCGGCCGGAGGGATCGAAAGACACGTCTCAGACCGTTTCAACCACCGATTCGGGCGACTGCGCGATCGTGCGGATCACGTCGGCGCGGCTGACGATACCGATCAGCTTGCCATCGCGGACGATCGGCAGGCGCTTGATGCGATGGCGCGTCATCAACTCGGCCAGTTCGGTAATACTGGCCGTTGCGGGGGCGTCGATCACCGGCCGGGTCATGACGTCACCGACCTCGTGACGGTCGAGGCGCACATAGTCCAAGAATTCCGGCGCGAGATCGGTGCCGTCCGCCAGCAGCGTCAACCACCACGCACGACGCTTGACATTGGAATCGACGAACGGCCGCATCAGGTCGCCTTCGCTCACCATGCCAAGCAAGGTGCACTCGGCATCGCAGATCGGGACGGCGCTGATCGCGTTTTTCGACAGCAGGCGGGCGACATGGGCGACCGTGTCGGTGGGGCGCGCGGTGACCACCTCACGGGTCATGATGCTGGATGCGTCCAACATGGAGGGTCTCCCCGGTTGTGCGCCGAGCTTCGCGCCATCGCGAGCGACTGGCATTGACCCAGGTCAACCGACTCAAGGGGACGCTTTGGCCGGCAATCGGCCCGGCGGGGGCCGTGCAGTTGGGGAAAGCGGCGCAACCCGGTGTGAACGCTCGGGTCACGAAAAGCTTAATTTAGGTGATGAACTGCAACCACGGCTTAACCGGCTCCATGCCATGTGCATGCGTGCGGGGCGGCGGCCACGCATGGCGCGGCCATCGTGCTCATTCGGGCGAACCACGAGAAGGAAGACACAATGGTTGAGTATATGCGGACCTGGCTGGATCTGCGCGCCGATCGCCGCGCTGTGACGGCCCTGGAATATGGCCTGATTGCCGCCGCGATCGCCGCTGTTATTGCGGCGACCGTCTTCACGCTGGGCGGCCAGATCAACAACATGTTCAATAACATCGCGCAATCGCTCTGATCGCGGACGCGTTCGCGAGGACGATATCGTCCGTACGCGACGGCCACGTCTCACAACGGCGTGGGCTGCGTCGGCGTACAACGGTCCGCTATCGCCGGGCTTGACCCGGCCATCGACGCACCCGATCGGTTCGTAACTTGACGGACCGATCACCGCGGAGGATGGCCACGTCAAGCCCGACCGTGACCGGTAGAGAAGCGTGGCGTCCTCCACGCGGGGGGCTATTGGCCGGTCCAGGGCGGTGTGGACGTTGGGGCCAGCGTGTCCAGGACAGTCTCCTTCTGGGTGCGTCTGGTCTCTCGGAGGGGACGGTGTCACGCCCGCATGTTCGTTTACGCCGCCTCACGCGGCGAGTGGCGCGATCAGTTCCGGACCGTTGTTGCGGGCGGCATTCACCGCACGGCTCACCGGCCAAAACCGCAGCGTTCCGTCGGGCGGACTGTGCAGGAGCGCCGCGGGCTCGCCGTCGACGTCGCCGAGCCAGACCGGCCAATCTGCTTCCTCCAGGATTACCGGGGTGCGGTCGTGCAATGCGGCAATGTCGGCATTGGCCGCCGTGGTGAGGATGGCAAACGTGCGGGTTATTTCGCCATCCGGCCAGCGGAAGCCCTCCCACACGCCGGCGAATGCGATCGGCTGGCCGTCCGCGCGGGCAATGGCGAAGGGCTGCCTGGCGGCGGCGTCGGCCTTCCATTCATAGAACAGATCGGCCGGCACGATGCAGCGCCGCGATTTGTATGCGTCACGGAACAGACCGGAGGTGGCGACGGTTTCCGAACGCGCGTTGATCGGGCGCCGCGCCTGGGCGGGCTGTTTGGTCCAGGAGGGCAACAGGCCCCATTTCAGCAGGTCGAGGTGCCGCTCGCCGGTCGTGGGGTGGCGGCGCACCACCATGGCGTCCTGCGTCGGGGCGATGTTCCAGGATGGCGCCACGTTCGGTAACGGATTGACCGTCTGGAACAGCCGGGCGATGGCTTCGGCCGGGAGGAAGGCTGCATAGCGTCCGCACATGGCGCGGCAGTGTGGCACAGGTCTGCGGCGGTCGTAACCGGCCTGGGGGCAGGATGGGCCTCGTCGGGAATCGGGTGGGTCAGCCCTGCGCCGGGTGATGGACCAGCCTGGCGTAAAGTCCGGGATCGGTGGCTCCTTCGGTGGAGAACACCAACACATTGCTCGCGGCACCCAGCGACAGCGCGGCGCGCGCGGCGGGATCGGCAGCGGCAAGCAGAAATCCGGCCAGACCAGCGACACCGGACTCTCCAGCGACGAGGCCCTGGACAGCGAGCAAACGCATCGACTCCACCGCGGCCTCGTCGGGAATAGCCACGAAAGCCGCGGCTCCGCGATCCAGTTCCTGCCAGCCGAGCAAACTGGGCTCGCCGCAGGCGAGGCCTGCCATGATGGTATCGAGATCGCTGGGGATGGCCGCCGGCTGCCCCAGTTCCGCGCTGGTGAGCAAACAGGCGGCGCGGTCCGGTTCGACGACGATCAGTGCAGGAGGCGGCGAGAAGCGCGCCCGGCAATGGATGGAAACGGCGGCGGCGGCTCCGCCGACTCCCCCCTGGAAGAATACGTGGGTCGGCGGCGGACCGGTCCATTGGTCCGCCGCCTCGTCGGCCATCAGCCGGTAGCCTTGCATGATGTTGCGCGGGATCTCCGCATAGCCGGGCCATGACGTGTCGGAGACGACGTGCCAGTGGTTGGCGTCCGCCTGGCGGGTGCATTCGCGCACCGCATCATCATAGGTGCCGGGAACGCGGCGGATTTCGGCACCGTAGCGCGCGATGGCGTCGGCGCGTCCCTGGCTGACCGTGGCATGGACGAAGATGATACAGTGCGCATGAAAGCGTTGTGCGGCCCAGGCGACCGCGCGCCCATGATTGCCATCGGTGGCACAGGTGACGGTGACGTGCTGGGTGGCGGCGCGATACCGGCCGCTTGCCAGCTCCGCCATTGCGGCGGCCGGTGCGGCACCGGTCCGCGCCAGTTCCTCCAGCAATAGCATGCCGACCGCGTAGGCACCGCCAAGTGCCTTGAACGAGCCAAGTCCGAAACGGCCGCTTTCGTCCTTTAGTCGCAGCGCAGCGATGTCCGCTTGCCGGGCAAGGCCGGGCAGTGGGCGCAGCGGCGTCGGCCCGTAATCCGGCCAGGAGGTGATCTCCGCCTTTGCGCGGCGGAACCCGGCTTCGGGCAGCACGGTGATGTCCGGTGCGCCGAATCGCGGATTGACGAAGAGCCTGAACGGGTGAGGGCGAAGGATCATGACCGCCCGTATTATGCACCAGCAGTCGTGTGGATTAGAAGCGCATAGATTCGATCCAATGACGGCACGGAATTCAACCGCTGGCCGCGCGCTTTGGTAATTGCACTTGCGTGTGGGCCTGGGGTCGTTATCGGTGCAGGCCCTGAGCGACTCGTTTCAGAGTTAAAGAATCACCATAAAGACGCCAAGACACAAAGGTTGCAGGCAGGTCATTGCCCTCAATGTTGGATCTCGGTGTTTTCGTGTCTTTGTGAACTGCTCCGTGCGTTTATACGGACGGGCCCTGACGGGTTGGATATTACGTATTCGGTATGATTCGGCTCGGTCAAATAGGCATATAAGGGACGCTTGCGTCAAATTGCGACCTGCACATCCGGCGTTCAGCAGATGCGCGGCAATTGCTCTCCGGCCAGCCAATCGACGATGCGTTCCCCGCCGATCCGCGTCGCCATGCGCACAAATCGAGACGGGTCGGCCGTTACCTCCCCGATCGCCACTGCATCGCGGCCCAGCGGATGATCGCGCATCGCGTCCAGCAATCGTCCGGCGTACGCGGCCGGCGCAACGGCAAGCAGCTTGCCCTCGTTGGCGACATTCAGCGGATCGAGCCCGAGCAATTCGCAAGCGCCTATCACGTCCGGCTTCACCGGCACCGCAGCTTCATGCAGGAACATGCCAACACCGGACTGGTGGCAGATCTCGTTCAGCGCCGCGGCCAGCCCGCCACGAGTCGGATCGCGCAGCACGCGGATGCCCGGGACGGCGCCCACCATCGCCGCCACGAGACCATTCAACGCAGCGGAATCCGATTCCAGCGTGGTTTCAAATTCCAGCCCGGCGCGATGCGCCATGATGGCAATGCCATGATCCCCCATGGTGCCGGAGATCAGGATAATGTCACCCGGCCGCGCGCGGTCGCCGGAGATTTCGATGCCAGGCGGCGCAATGCCGACGCCGGCGGTATTGATGAACAAGCCGTCCGCCTTGCCATGCTCTACCACCTTGGTGTCGCCGGCGACGATGGTCACTCCAGCGGCATGAGCGGCGTCGCCCATGGACTGGACGATGCGCTGCAGATCGGCCAACGGGAAACCCTCCTCGATGACGAACCCAGCCGAAAGGTACAGCACCCGCGCGCCGCTCATGGCCACGTCATTGACCGTGCCGTGCACCGCAAGCGATCCGATATTCCCGCCAGGAAAGAACAACGGCGAGACCACGAACGAGTCGGTGGACATCGCCATGCGTCCCGCCGGCACATCGAACAAGCCGTGGTCGTCGCCGCGCGCCAGGATCGGGTTGTCGAATGCAGGACGGAATACTTCGCCGATAAGCTGCTGCATGGCGCGTCCACCCGCGCCGTGAGTCAGATCGATGCGGCCGGTGGTCAGGTCCAACCGGCGCATCGCTATCCGCGACGGCGCGTTCATGCCGCCGGGGTCCGCATGCGACCATAGGCATAGTACGCGGCGCAGGCGCCCTCGGACGACACCATGCAGGACCCGAGCGGCGTTTCCGGCGTGCAGGCTTGGCCAAACAATTTGCAGTCGGTGGGCTTCTTGGCACCGCGCAGGACCGCCGGGCATTCGCAGGATTTTGTGCCCTCAGCCGGGACATAGGGTTCATCGAACCGGTGCTCGGCGTCGAATGCCGCGAATTCATCCCGGATTCGCAGCGCCGAGCACGGAATGCTGCCAAGCCCCCGCCACTCGAACGCCGGCAGCACTTGGAAGACTCGCGCCATCGCCCGCTGGGCGCGCACATTGCCGGCGCGGGTGACGGCGCGGATATACTGGTTCTCCACCTCGGCGCGGCCTTCGTTGAGCTGCCGCACCAGCATCAGGATCGATTGCAGCATATCAACCGGTTCGAATCCCGAAATGGCGACCGGCTTGCCGTAGTGCGCGGCAAACACTTCGTACGGCTGGCTACCGATCACCACGGAGACATGCGCCGGCCCCAAGAAACCGTCGATCGCCACTGCATCCGCGTCGCCTGCCGCCGGCGCGTCGAGGATCGCGCCGATCGCCGGCGGCGTGAGCACGTGATTGCAGAACACCGAAAAATTCGTCAGACGCTTGCTGCAAGCGGCTTCGACCGCCAGGGCTGTCGGTGGGGTGGTGGTCTCGAATCCGATGGCGAAGAAGATCACCTCGCGGTCCGGATTGGTTTCAGCCAGCCTGACCGCGTCCATCGTGGAATAGACCATGCGGACATCGGCGCCTTCCGCTTTGGCCTTCATCAGGCTTTGGCCCTTCGAACCTGGCACGCGCAACATGTCGCCATAGCTGGCGAGAATCACGCCATCGCGCCGCGCCATCCGGATTGCCATGTCCAGCCGCCCGATGGGCAGCACGCATACCGGACAGCCTGGGCCGTGCACCATTTCAACGTTCGCAGGCAGCAGGTCTTCGATGCCGTAACGGAAGATCGTATGCGTGTGGCCGCCGCAGAACTCCATCAACCGATACAGGCGGCCAGGCTCCGCTTCTCTATGGATTGCCGCGGCGACATGGCGGGCCGTATCGCCATCGCGATATTCGTCGAGATGCTTCATCACGGCGCCTCCGCCTCTGCGTCCGCGGGGGAGAAATCCGCCATCACTTTGGGATCGAGTTCCACCAGCAATTCCAGCGTGCGTTTCGCTTCTTCCTCGTCGATCTTCGCCAGCGCAAAGCCGACATGCAGCATCACGTAGTCGCCGGGCTGTGGATCCTCGATCAGCATGACCGAGATTTCCTTAATGATGCCGCCGAGCGCCACCTTGGCCATGCCGGGGCTGGTCAGCGCAACGATCCTCACCGGGATTGCGAGACACATCGTCCGGTTCCTTCCTGTGTTCGACCGTTCAGCAGTGCCGAAGCAGCGACAAATGCCTGACCCAGCGACAGCCCGCCATCGTTGGGCGGCACGGCGCGGGCGACCAAAGCTGTCAGACCCCGAACCCTCAGCCCAGCTACAAGCCCCTCGGTCAGCACTTTGTTGAGGAAGCAGCCGCCGCCGAGCGCCACAACGCGGAGGCTGCGTGAAGCCGCGGCGCATGCTACCCATTCCGTCAAGGCCGCGATCAGCGTGCCGTGGAACAATGCCGCGCCTTCTGCCGGGGCGACGCCGTCGGCGAGGCGGCCAAGCAATGGCAGGACGTCCAGGACGCCGCCCGTGATTTGCCACCCGCCGGACATGACGGATGTCGTGGCGGCGAGAGCCTCCAGCCGCATCGCCGCTTCTCCCTCAAAACTCCGGCGGCGAGACACGCCCAGCAATCCGGCTGCCGCATCGAACAATCGCCCGGCGGAGGTGGTTGGCGGGCAGGCGACGCCGCCGGCGAGAAGCCGGCGCACGGGTTGGGCCAGCGGTTCCGCGGCAAAACGGCGCTCGATCTCGTCTGCGCGCCCCAGCGCATGCAGGGCCGCCGCAGCCATCCGCCATGGTTCGCGCGCGGCACGGTCGCCACCGGGCGCCGGCAGCGGCGCCAGATGCCCGAGCCGCTCGTACCGCGCGCCGTTCACGCATAGCAATTCGCCACCCCAGGCCGCGCCATCGGGCCCCAGCCCGAAACCGTCCAGCGACACACCGACCACCGGGCCATCAATGCCATGTTCCGCCGCCAGCGCTGCGATGTGCGCATGATGGTGCTGCACCGGAAAGACCGGCAGCCCCAGGCTGTTGGCAAGCCGCGTACTGGGAAAATCCGGATGCAGGTCACACGCCGCCGCAACCGGCGCGATCTCCAGGACCGCGAGCATGTGGCGCAGCGTCTTTTCCAAAAACGCCACGGCGGCCGGCGTGTCGAGATCGCCGACATGCTGCGACACGAAGGCCTCGCGGCCGCGGATCACGGCGACCGTCGACTTTAGCTGCGCACCAAGGGCGACGACGTTCGGCATCTCCTGCGCCAGAGAAATCGGCACGGGTGTGAAGCCTCGGGCGCGGCGCACCAAGCTAGGTGCCCCTGCCACGACACGCATCACGCTGTCATCGGCGCGCGTGACGATTGCCCGATCATGATCCGCAACCGCATCGGCCACGCCGGCGAGCCGCCGTCGCGCGTCGGCGCCGTCGATGACGATCGGTTCGCCCGAATGATTGGCCGAGGTCGCGACCAAGGCCATATTGGAAGCCTCGGACATCCACGCATGGCCCGCGGGCCGTCCCAGCAACTCCCACATCACCAGCCAGTGCACCGGCGTATAGGGCAGGAACAAGCCGATGGTCGGCAGTCCGTTGGAAACGCCGCCGGCGAGCAATGCTTCGGGACGCTTCGGCACAACAACGATAGGCCGAGCGCGAAGCTCCATTGCGTCCGCGGCGGCGGCATCGACTTCGGCGAAATGCCGCGCGGTGGCGAGATTCGGCACCATGACGGCAAACGGCCTGCCGTCGCGATGCTTGCGCACGCGCAGCCGCTCCACGGTGGCATCGTCGCGCGCATTGCAGATGAGATGGAAGCCGCCGAGACCCTTCAGGGCGACAATCTGGCCTGCCCCGATGCGGGCGGCGACCTCTTGCGACGGCATGTCGAGGCGCGGGCCGCACGCGGGACAACAGTTGGTTTCGGCATGGAACCGCCGATCCGCCGGATTCTCATACTCGGAGGCGCACGCCGCACATAAGGGATAACCCACCATTGCTGTAGTGGACCGATCGTACGGCAGGCGCCGGGTGATGGTGAAACGCGGGCCGCACTGGGTGCAGGTGATGAACGGATACAGGTAGCGGCGGTCTGCCGGGTCGAACAATTCAGACAGACAGTCGGAACACGTCGCAACATCGGGCGTGATCGCGGTGCGCGCCGGCCCATCCAGCGTGCTGTCGCGGATGACAAATCGAAGTTCGCCCAGAACAATCGGGCGACGCTCTTGCTCCACCGCGTCGATGCGGGCCAATGGCGGCGCCAGAGCCACCAGGTCTGCGACAAAACCGGCAACGTTGCCCTGCACTTCCAGCAGCACGCCGTCCTGGTCGTTCATCGCGAAGCCGGTCAGCCCGTCGCGCACCGCGAGCCGCCAAACGTGCGGCCGGAAGCCAACGCCCTGCACTTGGCCGCGGACGCGAAGGCGCACGCGATGTATCGTGGGGCTTGCAATATGGGCGGCGTCAAACTTCGGATGCATATCCATGACACACGACCCATGTCATTGCGAGGAGCGCAGCGACGAAGCAACCTCGTTCGGAGGAGTGCCCAGCTCGCCCGAGCACCGTCTCGACCGGACTTGCTTCGTTGGTATGCTTCTCGCAATGACAGGCATCATGCGATTCCGACCACAGTGAAGAAGCTAATCCATCGCGAGGCGCACCGCCCGCGCGGCATCGAGCCAATGCATCCACCGCTCCATCCCGTCGCTGCTTTTCGCCGACAACTTCAGCACACCAATCGCCGGATTGATCCGCCGCGCGTTCTCGATCAGCCGGTCAACATCGAAATCGAGATGCGGCAGCAGGTCGCTCTTCGCCACCACCATCAGGGCAGAGACCGCAAACATGGGGGCATATTTCAGCGGCTTGTCCTCGCCTTCAGTCACCGAAACGATAACCACCTTCTGTGCCTCGCCGAGATCGAAGCCGGCCGGACAGACCAGGTTGCCCACATTCTCAATGAACAGGATGCCAGATGCCGGAATGCCCAACCGTGCTGTCGCCGTGCGGACTTGCTCCGCGTCGAGATGGCAACCCTTCCCGGTATTGACCTGGATGGCGGGTGCACCGGTCGCGCGGATGCGGTCGGCGTCGGCGGTCGTCTCCTGATCGCCCTCGATCACCGCGACGGGATACCTGGAACCGATGCGCTTCAGCGTCTCCACCAGCAATGTGGTCTTGCCTGAACCAGGGCTCGAAACCACATTCAAGACGAGAGTCCGAGCCGCCTGGAATGCGCGACGGTTTTCCATGGCGATTGCATCATTTCGTGCTAGTATATTTTGCTCTACTAGCATCAGCCGCCTGGCGGCAGCGCTGGGCACGACACCGGAGCCACGCTCGTGGAAGTGTCCGTGCGCGTGGTTGTGGGGATGGGCGTGCGTGGTGCCGTCCCCGTGGGTATGGACATGGTTGTCCCAATGCTCGTGATCGAGCGAATGGTAGGCGCCAGCGGGCACGAGTCCGCCACCCGCTGCATCGCGATCGCCATGCAGATCGTCGGCGGGATGGGCGTCGGCGCTGCCGGCTTGCGATGCCGCCAGCGTGCGAGAATGGTCGTGCGGCAGCAAGAGACGCAGGTCCTCGACCCTTTGCTCGCCCTGGCCGCAGCCGCAGACGCTGCACATTAGACGACCTCCATTTGCTTCAATCGCAACTGACGCCCACGTCTGGGCAGAAGCTTCGCCCGCCGCAATTGGACAGAATGCGTCCCTGGCAAAAACCGATACCGGCGCCACACACTCGGGGCAATAAGTAGTACCCGCAGTCTGCCGGATCTCCAGGGAGATGGCACGCGGGTGGGGTGCTCGCCGATCGCCGGCATTATCGTGGCGGCGGAGCCGACGCCGGACCTCCGGCCGCCAAGCGTGGGCCGGAGGTCCGCGCAGGAGGGATGGCGGCTTCTGAGGCGCGAACCGAAAAAAATCTGCATTTGGGTACAGTGGCGTGGACACCAAGGCCCGCCTGACAACCTTCTCTTAATGCAACCGTGGTCTTCTGCTCCCTGGTTCACTGGAGGGGGCTGCCGTGACGGTCAGTCGTCTGATCAACCGCAATGTAGTCGCCGCGCGGGGCCGTACGAGCATGCGCCTGGAGCCCGAGCTGTGGGACGCGCTGCTGGAGATATGCGAGCGCGAGAACGCGGATATGAGCACGCTGGTCCGGCAGGTCGAGCAAGCCGGCCACGAGGGCGGCCGCACCAGCGCTGTGCGGGTATTCGTCCTGGCCTATTTCCGTGAAGCGACCACCGAGCATGGGCACGGGTTGGCAGGGCATGGGACGCTGCCGCGATCCCGGCTGGTGAGATCGGCGCGCACCGCGGCGTAGGCGGGAGGGCGGATCAAAGAAGGACTTCGGGCAAAAAGGGCACGCAATCGCCGCATGTTTCGCGTCCAGTTCGTGTGACCTCGGTCAGTGCGCCAGAGATAACGAAGACTATGGCCGCCACCGCACCGAGGCAGTTGCCGTTTCCGCCGCTTGCTCGCCGCTCAGCCACGCACCCGCGAGGGTGCCAGCCATCCCGTCATGGCAGGCTTCGCCGGCGATCAGCAGGTGGCCATCACTTAGTGGGCGGCTGAGACGCACGCGTGCATCGGCGTGACCGACTCGTACCCAGGAATAGGCACCACGGATGAACGGATCGGCCTCCCAGTGCGTCACCAGATGCCCACCATCCCGGAACAAGCGATCCACGCGGCTGCCGAAGATGGCCCGCAGCCGTTCCAGTGCGAAATCCACCGCCGCAGCGTCGCCAGTGCGCGCCAGGTCCCAGGCGACGTCGCCGCCGATCCAGCCTTGCACATAGTCGCGCCCATAGGGCCAGCATTGGAACGGCACCAGTCGGTCCCCGCGCCTCGCCACCTGCCGTTCGACCGAGCAATGCAACGGCAGGTCCAGCCGGTCGGGCCCGTTTGCTCGCAGAGCTACCTTCATCGCCAGCCCCATCGGCATTGCATCCACGCACTGCCGCGCCTCAAGTGGCAAGGGCGGATCGAACGCAATCGCATCCGCAGCCAGCACGCCGGTAGATACCGTGACGATCGCTGCGCCAGCTGTCAGCGCGCCGCGTGGCGTCATGGCGGTGACCCGCCCGCCGGGGCCGTTCCAGCGCAGCCTGGTCACCGGCGCATTCAGCCGAATGTCCAACCCCTCACCCAACCGTCGTACGACGAACGCACCGATGCCGCCCTGCGGCACCAGGTTGCTGCCCTCCAGTGCGTTGCGCCGCCAGTCGCGCAGGCTGAACGCCTCAGCTTCCGCGACGCAAATCACCGGGCCTTCCCAGGCCTCCACCGTCAGCGCCCAGGGATCGCCCGGAAGATGGTCGGCCACCGCCGATAGTGGCGCATCTGGCAGGTCGCGTAGCAGCCGGTCGGTTGCGGCGTCGAAGCGGCCCCACGAGTCGCGGTAATCGGCATATCCCACCGGCGTGGCTTCCTGCGTACCCACGAACAGCCGTTCATGCCGAAGCTCATCGGAACGCAGCAGGGTATCGCCGGCGGCCCGAGCGATGGGGACCAGCGGGTTATGCTCTGCCGAGTGCAGCCAGACCGCGCCCATGTCGAACCAGACGCCCCCCAACTCGGGCGGATGCGTGGTCCAGGCGCGGCCGCCGATGCGGTTTGCGGCCTCCAGTACGATGGACTGCGTCCCGAGGCGGCGCAGTGCGGCAGCGGCGCCCAGTCCGGCGAGGCCGGCGCCAATCACCAGCACTTCGGTGTCGGTCGGCGTCTCGGGCATTGCGGATCCTCCGGCGGTCTGGTCGTCGCGACATAGCCTGCCGCGGGCAAAAGGGAACCAGCGGTGGCTGTTGCTTGATCCGGCTGCCGCAGCAGGTTAGGGCCGTGCCATGGCAAGCGATTTTTCTGCCGACGTGGCGATCATCGGTGCCGGCCCGGTGGGCATGTTCGCGGTATTCGAACTCGGCATGCTGAAGCTGTCGAGCGTGCTGATCGATGCGCTCGGCGAGGTTGGCGGGCAATGCGCCGCGCTGTATCCGGAGAAGCCGATTTACGACATCCCGGCCCATCCGGCGATCGAAGCGGGTGAACTGATCGTCCGGTTGGATCGCCAGATTGCGCCATTTCCTACGCCGCGATTGCTCGGGCGGCGCGTGTCAGGGCTGGTGGGCGAGGCGGGCTCGTTCACGGTGACAACCGACCAAGGCGATAAGGTGCATGCCAAGGCGGTGCTGATCGCCGCCGGCGCGGGTGCGTTCGGGCCGAACCGCCCGCCGATCGACGGGCTGGACGCCTACGAGGCGACCGGCGCGGTGCAGTATTACGTGCGGCGGCGGGAAGATTTCCGTGGCAAGCGCGTGGTTATTGCCGGCGGCGGCGACTCTGCGGTGGATTGGGCGCTCGGGCTGAAGGACATCGCGCGCGTATCGGTGGTGCACCGGCGGGCGAAGTTCCGGGCCGCGCCGGAGAGCGCGGCGCAGCTCGACGCCGCTGCTGCGCGTGGGGTCGTGGAGATGGTGATCCCGTACCAGCTTCAGGCTTTGCGTGGAGAGGCCGGTCAGCTGTCGGCCGTGGAAGTGGCGACACTGCAAGGCGAGACGCGTTTGCTGCCTGCCGACGTACTGCTGGCGTTCTTCGGACTCTCGATGGATCTGGGCCCGATCGCGGCCTGGGGGCTGGAGAGCGTGCAGCATCATGTGAGGATCGATCCGTCGACCTGCGCGACAAGCTGGCCCGGCGTGTTCGCGATCGGCGACGTCGCAACCTATCCGGGAAAGCTCAAGCTGATCCTGCAAGGCTTTTCAGAAGCGGCAGTGGCGGCGCATGCGATTTTCGCGGTGGCGCATCCCGGCGAAGCGCTGCATTTCGAATATTCGACGACGAAGGGCGTGCCGGCGGGGTAGTGCACTGCAGCGTGGCTTCGCGCGTTCGTGGTGGATGATTTTCGACCGGTGGCGGCAGAGGCCCTGAGGAATCGGCGCAATGATCTCGCCGCGACTCGCTCGCCTGGGTAAATCACTCATCAACCTTCGCACCGCATATTTCCTCCATGCCCAAACCGACCTCCCGCTTTGTTTGCAGTTCCTGCGGCGCCGTCACGCCCAAATGGGCCGGCCGCTGCGAGACCTGCGGCGAATGGAACGCCATCGTCGAGGAGCCTGTTGCCACCCGTCCCGGTCTCGCCGGCAAGGCGCGACCGGGCCAGCGCGTAGAGTTTGTAGACTTGGCTGGCAGCGCCGCCCCGCCGCGGCGCGCTGCCACTGGCATCGCCGAACTTGACCGCGTACTGGGCGGTGGCCTGGTACCAGCTTCAGCGGTCCTGGTCGGTGGCGATCCCGGGATCGGCAAGTCGACGCTGCTGCTTCAGGCGGCCGCGTCGCTCGGGCGAGCCGGCCGGCGCGTCCTCTACGTGTCGGGCGAAGAATCGATTGAGCAAGTGCGGTTGCGCGCGCGAAGGTTGGGGCTGGCGGAGGCGCGGGTTGAACTCGCCGCGTCGGTCAACCTGCGCGACATCGCCACTAGCCTGGAGCATGCAAAAGACGCCGCCCTGGTCGTGATTGATTCGATTCAAACCATGTGGCTGGACTCGATCGACAGCGCGCCGGGCACCGTGGCGCAGGTGCGCGCTGCCAGCTTCGAACTGATCCGCCTCGCCAAGGCGTCGCAGTACGCGCTCGCCCTGGTCGGGCACGTCACGAAGGACGGCGCGCTGGCAGGACCGCGCGTGCTGGAGCACATGGTCGATGCGGTGCTGTATTTCGAAGGCGACCGCGGCCATCAGTTCCGCATCCTGCGCGGAGTGAAGAATCGGTTCGGCGCCACCGACGAGATCGGCGTGTTCGAAATGACTGAGCATGGCCTGGCCGAAGTCACCAATCCCTCCGCTCTGTTCCTGGCCGAGCGGCGCGGTAACATCGCCGGCAGCGCGGTGTTCGCCGGGCTTGAGGGCACACGGCCGGTCCTGGTGGAAATCCAGGCGCTGCTGGCGCCCAATCCCGGCGGCTCACCACGGCGGTCGGTGATCGGCTGGGATTCCGGGCGCCTGGCGATGTTGCTCGCGGTGCTGGAGACGCGCGCTGGGCTGCGGCTGAGCGCGACCGATGTGTACCTGAACGTCGCCGGCGGGCTTCGCGTGATCGAGCCGGCTGCGGACCTGGCCGTGGCGGCGGCTCTGGCGTCGGCGGCGAGCGACCAGCCGACCAGTGCGGGCACGGTGTATTTCGGCGAAGTTGGGCTGTCGGGCGAGATCCGTCAGGTGGCGCAGGCCGATGCGCGGCTGAAGGAGGCAGCAAAGCTGGGATTCGATGCGGCGACGCTGCCACGGCGGGTAGCGCGCGGCAATCGTCCGCTGGCTCCGCCAGATGGCTTACGGCTGGAGGAAATCGGGCACATCGCCGATTTGGTGGGCCGGTTCACGTCGGAGGCAGCCGAAACCCGCCACGAGCACTGACGCCACTCGGTTCCCGTCATCGTCCAACAGGCTGGCAGGTCACGGACAGCGTGGCAAAAACGCCGATTTCCATGCCTCCTTGCCTCGACTCGCCGCTCATTACGCTATCTTGCCTTGGCGCGCAGGGCGGAGCGGACGATAACGCGAGAGAACCACCATATGGCAGGCGCATGACGAGACGGCGTGAGACAATCACCGCGGTTCTATCGGGGCCATCGCCATGACCTGGGTCGATCTCGTTGCCCTCGCTGTGCTGGCCGTCTCTGCCTTGCTCGCCTTCATGCGCGGCCTGGTGCGGGAGGTACTGGGTGTCGGCGCGTGGGTCGGCGCCGGGGCCGCGGCCTATTACGGCCTGCCCCTGGCTAAGCCACAGGCGCATGCCTGGTTTGGCAACTCCTATTGGGTCGATCCGGCGACGCTGGCCGTCATTTTCATCATCTCCCTGATCCTGCTGATGATCGTGGCGCACCTGATCGGTCGCGCCGTTCGCCATTCTCCCCTTGGGGGCCTGGACCG
>DATKPQ010000024.1:0-31962 GCA_035523995.1 Acetobacteraceae bacterium
ATGCGAAAGTACCGAAATTCGCCAAATGACAATCGCCACAGGACTGCGCGCACAGGCCGCTCGCCGGCGTCTCGGCGAGGTCCGCCGCCATCACCGCAGCCGAGCCGCGCAGGAACGCGAACGGCGAGCCGCGCATGCGGCCATAGCGGATCGGCAACAGATGCGAGAGCTTGTGCCGATCGGTGTCGATCAGCGTCTGCACCGGGTCCCGGCGATTGACCGGCGGCTTCCAGGCGGCGTGCAGGCTGCGCGGTACGACCTTACGCAGGGCCTGGCCGGCCTGTCGTCGCTCGGCGATGGGCAGAACGGCGTCGGGCAGGACATGCTCCAGCGGCATGGCGCGTTGGCCTGATGGGAATGTCATGGATGAGACCCTAATGGCGCTGCTTCTGCAAGCGAGAAGATTAATATTTGCCTACCGGAACTGCGAAATTTTTGCGGCCGACTGTCATCGTATTGTCATGCCGTACAGTTTTGGCAGCCGAGGTCTCGAACTGCTGTGCCGCTGTAGACACCGTCTGTCTTCGAGGTGCATGCTTTTCCGGTACTATCAGGCCATTTCGGCGCCGAAGTTCATGTGCAGAGAAATAAATGAAATCGCTGGAAAAACGTTTTGAAACGGCGGTGGCCCTGGCGACCGAAGCGGCTGCATTGGCGATGAAACTGCGCGCGGGCATTGCGCCCTCGCTGAAGGGACCGCAGGACTGGGTGACGGAAGCCGACGGTGCAGTGGAACGTTTCCTCTCTGAGCGACTTGCCACGGCGTTTCCCGCGGACGGATTCCAGGGCGAGGAGGGCGGCATCGCTCGCGATGGCAGCCTGCGCTGGGTGGTAGATCCGATCGACGGCACTGCCAACTACATGCGGGGGCTGTCGCGGTTTTGCGTCTCGGTCGGGTGCCTGGAAGATCGTGTCCCGCTGATCGGCGTGATCGTGGCCCCGGCGTTGGGGGAGACGTTCGCCGCGCGCCGGGGCCGCGGAGCGACGCTGAATGGTGCCGCGATCCGTGCGGCCGATACCGTTGCGTTGGATCGCGCAGTGGTCGAAATCGGCTGGTCGCACCGGAGACGGAACGATACGTTTCTGAGGTTGTGCGAGCAAGTGCTGGGGCGGGGGGCGACGCTGCGCATGGGCGGGTCAGGGGCGCTGGGGCTCGCGGACGTCGCGGCGGGGCGCGTGGATGCGTATGTCGAGTTGCACATCAACCTGTGGGACGTGGCGGCGGGGTTGGTGGTGTTGGCCGAGGCTGGGGCGTGCGTGAGCCCGTTTCTGGAAGGCGAGGGGCCAGTGGCGGGAAATCCGATCCTGGCTTGTGCGCCGGGGGTGGCGGAGGCGTTGTCGGAGCTGACCGGGTTGGGAGTGGTGCGCGCCGGCTAACAGGTGATGGCGAGGAGCGCCGCGACGAAGCAGGCTTGTTCGACATAGTGCGGGGATGGTCCGTGCGCCATCATGAGCGGGGCTGCTTCGTCGCTACGCTCATTGCAATCACAACTTGGGGGGCAATCACAACTTGGGGGGCAATCACATATTGGGGGGCAATGACATCGTTTGCATATCGGCCCAGCATTCCGCGACGCCCAGCCCTTTGACGCGAATGCCATTCGCAAGCATTGCTTCGTATGACACGTGATGGTGCCCGTGCACGATCCATCGCGCGCCGCCTTGCGCCGCCAGGGCGTCGATGACGGCAAACCCGTGCGGGTGGGATGATGGCGCTTCGTGAGTCACCAGCACATCGAATCGTTCTGCACGCAGGTGTTCAAAATCTTCCGGGAAGATCGTATCGCGATGCCACAGCGGCAGGCCGCCGCGCCAATGCTCCTTTGCCGGCAGCGCCGCCAGGAATTCGCCACGTGTGCGGAATTGCGGCGTTTCGCATTCTACCGGATGCCATACGCGGGGCTTGAACACGCCGGGTAATCCCGCGATCCGTAACGCGCCAATCTCCACCACGCGGCCACCGAAATCGCCGAGCGGACAGGCCTGCCCCAGATTGTCGTAGGTGCGCGCGCTATCGGTATCGCGGTTGCCGAGGATCCATCGCACGTCCCACCCCGCCGCCATCGCCGGCGCCAGTATCTGCGGCAGCGGTGCGTCGCATTCGCAATCGCCGAGCAAGACCAGAGTGCCGGGCGCCGATGCGGCGCAGGCGCGCAGGATGGGAGAGAAATTCCGGTGCGGATCGCCAACAAACAGGATCGGATGCGCGGTCATGGTGCCGTATCGAAGGAATACACGCTGGGGGCGAGCATTGCGCCGCGTCCGTGCGTCTGCAACGGTTGTTGTAATGCAAAAGGAGTCCGGAATGTCCACCCGCACCGGCGGCCTGCGATGGTCTTTGATGATCTTTCTGATCGCGCCGATCACCTTCGTGATGTCGCTGGACCGCACCGCCATCGCGGTCGCCGCGCCTACCATCCAGCACGAATACGGATTTTCCTTGTTCGAGATGTCGATCATCCTGACCAGTTTTTCCTGGACCTATGCGCTGTTGCAGGTGCCGGGCGGGTGGCTCGCGGAACGTTTCGGTCCCCGCCGCGCCTTGTTCTGGGCCAACGCATTATGGTCGGCGTTGACCGCCGCCACGCCGCTTGGCTTCAACCTGATATCGTTCGTCGGCCTGAGGGCGTTGCTCGGGGTAGGGCAGGCGGCCGACTGGCCAAGCTCGATCGTGGCCATTCGCCGCTGGTTCCCACTGCGCGAGCGTGGCAAGGGCAATTCCATCCTGCTCGGCGGCCTGTATCTCGGCCCGATTGCTGCCGCACCGATCACCACCTGGGTCATCTTGAGTTTCGGCTGGCGCTGGGCGTTCTACGGCTTTGGCGCTGTGGGAATCGTGCTGGGGTTTGCATGGTGGACGTTCTTCCGCGATCGTCCGGAGGAGCACCCGAACATCACGCCGGCCGAGATCGAAATCATCGGCCATGGCGAGGACCGTAGCGCACCGCCTGCCCCGCCGGGCGCATTCGTGCGTTGCCTCGCGGAGATGCAGTTCTGGGCGATCGGCTTGCAGTATTTCTTCCTCGTGATGATCCAGAGCTTCTATACCACGTGGCTGCCGACCTTCCTGGTGACTGCCCGCCACCAGTCGCTGAAGGCTATGGGCATCTACGCCTCGCTGCCTTGGGTTGCGATGTTCATTTCGGTGTTCGCGACAGGCGCTCTGGCGGACGCGATCCTGCGGCGCACCGGCAGCGTATGGACTGCGCGCGTTCCGCTGGCCATCGCAGGGTTCGTGGTCAGTGCAGCGACGCTGATGCTGGCCGCGCGTACGCCCGGCGTGCCGCTGATGATGGCATTGCTCTGTGTATCGCTGGCGTTCGTAGGGGTGACGCAAGTATCAATCTGGCCGTCGACGCAGGACCTGGGACGCGGCGCGACGGGCCTGGTTGCCGGTTGGACCAATTTCTGGGGCAATGCCGCGGGCGTGGCGGGGCCAATGCTGATGGCGGCGCTGGTGCATTGGACCGGGAGCTGGTCGGGCGCGATGATTGGAATCTCGTTGTCGGGCGTCGCGGGCGGGGTGCTGTGGTTGTTCGTGCATCCGCAACGGCCACTGGCGGCGTTGGCGGAGGGGCGTTAGTGGCAGCTTGTCATGGGATTGATCGAGGCGTGGGGTCGATTGAATTCCGAGTATGGAATGGATGTTATGGTGGAGCCCGGCCTTGGCCCGGAAATCCAATCGGTTGCAAACCTACTACCAGTTCACGACGCCCAACTGCTGACCTATCTATCTCCGGTTAGGCGGATACCACGTGGGCCTGCTGATGACCTGCAACGCCCCGGTCCTGAAAGACGGCATCCGCTGCCGCGTTCTGTGAAACCGTGGGGCCTTGTGTCTTTGTGGTGAACCTACTCCCGAACCCGCCTCAATCTCCAAGTGCCATGACCATTCATCCCACTCTATCCTTCACCGTCTCCACCACAGGCACCGTCCTGCGCATCCGTTCTTCCAATCCCTGGAACACCACAAAAAATGACGGCACGAACAAAACCGCGAGACAGGTCGAGGCGAGCATCCCGGTCAGCACGCTGATCCCCAGCGATATGCGCGCGGCGGCGCCGGCGCCGGTGGACGTGACCAGCGGCACCACACCCAGAATGAAGGCAAAAGACGTCATCACGATCGGACGGAACCGCGTGCGTGCGGCTTCCACCGCTGCTGCAATGATCGCCAGGCCCTCATACCGCCGGCGGTCGCGTGCAACTTCCACGATCAGGATCGCGTTCTTGGCGGAGAGCGCGATCAGCAGCACCAGGCCGATCTGCGTGTAGAGATTGTTCGCCAATCCCAGCCCTCCCAATGCGAGAGCAGGACCGATCAACGACAGCGGCACGGCAAGGACCACGGACAAGGGGGCCATCCAGCTTTCATATTGTCCTGCCAGGCACAGGTACACCAGCAACAGGCCCAGGCCGAACACCAGGTAGATCTGCCCCCCGACCTCCTTCTCCTGATAGGACATCGCGGTCCATTCATAACTGGTGCCGCGGGGCAGCACCTTGTTGGCGAGATCTTCCATGATCGACATCGCCTGGCCCGAACTGTAGCCCGTCGCCGGCGCTCCGACGATGCTTGCGGCCGGATACAGATTGTACAGCGTGATCAGTGCGGGACCGACCGTCGGACGCACTTGCACCAATGCGCCCAGCGGCACCATCGCGCCGCTCTGGTTGCGCACGTTCAGGCGCAGGATATCCTCGTTATGCAGGCGGAAGGGCGAATCCGCCTGTGCATAGACCTGGAAGGTGCGGCCGAACTCGTTGAACTGGTTGATGTAGGTCGAGCCGACATAGTCCGACAGCGTCGAGAACACGTCACCCACCGAAACACCCAGCGCCTCTGCCTTGCTGCGGTCAACCAGCACCTTGATCTGCGGCACGCCGGCGCTGAAGGTGCTGGTCAGATGCTGCAGGCCTGGCTGGCCGGCCGCGTCATGCAGGACCTCGCGGGTGACATGCTCTAGCTTGGCGAAATCGTCGCTGCCGTCGCGTTGCTCCACCATCATGGTAAAGCCGCTGGCATTGCCGATACCCTGGATCGGCGGCGGCACGATCACGAAGGGCGTCGCGTCGGTGATCTTGCTCAGCGCCGTCTGGAAATGTTCATAGATATCGCGCAGCCCTTCGCCTTTGCCGCGTTGCGACCAGTCCTTCAGCACCACGTAGATGGCGCCGGCGGAGGCCAGCGATGCGTTGTTGTCCAGCGGCGAAACGCCGGAGATCGCGATGGCCTGGGCCACGCCCGGCGTGGCGCGCGCAATCGCCGTGGCCTTTGCCAGCACGGCGTTGGTGCGTTCCAGCGACGCGCCATCCGGCAGTTGCAGGCCGAGCACCAGATAGCCCTGGTCCTCGATGGGAATAAAGGCGGTCGGCAGCCGTGTGATGCCCCATACGCCCAGGCCGCCGCCGATCAGGGCCAGGATCGCCAGCGGCAGGGCGTGGCGCGCCATGCGGCCGATGAGCGACGTGTAGCCATGTTCTACGCGCACATAGCCACGTTCGAACACGCGGAACACGATGTTGCGTTCTGCCACGGGCCTCGGCGGGCGTAGCCACAACGCACACTGCGTCGGCTTCAGCGTCGCTGCATTGATCGCGGACAGCAGCGCGGTGGCGGCGATCACGATGGCGAATTGCGCATACATGCGGCCGGTCAGGCCGGGCAGGAACGCGGCGGGAACGAACACCGCCATCAGCACCAGAGTGATGCCGATGATCGGGCCGAACAATTCCTGCATCGCGCGCACCGCCGCGTCATGCGCGGACAGGCCGCGTTCCAGATGGTGCGTCGCCCCTTCCACGACGACGATCGCATCGTCCACCACGATGCCGATCGACAGCACCAGCGCGAACAAGGTGGAGAGGTTCACGCTGAATCCCATCGCCGCCATCAGCGCGAAGGCGCCGATGATTGTCACCGGCACCGTCGTCGCTGGCACCAGCGTCGCGCGCCAGTCCTGCAGGAACACCATGATGACGATCAAAACGAGTACTGCGGCTTCGATCAGCGTGCGGTAGACTTCGTCGATTGAAGCTTTGACAAAGCGCGTGGTATCGAACGGGACGCCCCAGGTCACGCCTTGCGGGAAGCTGCGTGCGAGTTCCGTCATGCGCGCGCGCACTGCGGCGGCGACCGCCAACGCATTGGCATCCGGCGCCTGGAAGATGGCGATGCCCGCCGCCGGCTGGTCGTTCAGGCGGAATACCTGCGAATAGGTCTGCGCGCCGAGTTCGACGTGGGCGACGTCCTTCACCCGCGTCAGCATCCCGCCCGAGCCGTTGGCGGCCTTTACCACGATGTTGGCGAACGCAGCGGGATCGGTTAGCCGGCCTTCGACATTCACGGTGTACTGGAATGCCTGGTCGGCGGGTGCCGGCGGCGCGCCGATCTGGCCTCCGGTGACCTGTTGGCTTTGCGCCTGCACCGCGTTGATGACGTCCTGCGGCTCCAGGCCGCGCGCTTTCAGCTTTTGCGGATCCAGCCAGATGCGCATGGAATACTGGCCGACGCCGAAGACGTTCACATTGCCGACGCCCGGGATGCGCGCCAGCGAATCCACCAGGTTGATGGTGGCGTAATTGCTCAAGAACAGACTGTTGTAGCGGCCGTTGGGTGAGGTGAGGGTGATGATCTGCAGGATGGATGTTGACCGCTGCTGCACCACCACGCCCTGGGCCTGGACCGACTGCGGCAGCGCGGCCAACGCGCTGGAGACGCGGTTCTGCACCAGCACCTGGGCGAAATTCAGATCGGTACCGATCTTGAACGTCACCGTCAGCGTATAGCTGCCGTCGGCGGTGCTGGTGGATTGCATGTACAGCATGCCCTGCACGCCGTTGACTTGCTCCTCGATCGGCAGGGCGACGGTGTTCATGACCGTCTCGGCGCTGGCGCCGGGATAGCGGGTGGTGACCTGCACGGTCGGAGGCACGACGTTGGGATATTCCGCGACCGGCAGCACCGCGATGGCGACGAGGCCGAGCAATACCATGACGATCGCCAGCACATTGGCCAGCACCGGGCGATCGATGAAAAAGCGGGAGATCATGTGTTCACGACTTGGCCGGCGCCGATATTGCGGCGGTGATGGTCGTCGTTTCGGGCGCCACCTTCTCCCCGGGCACCGCGCGTTGCAGGCCGGAGACGATCACGCGGTCGTCCGGCTGCAGGCCGGTCGCGATCACCCGCAGCGTGCCGTAGCGTTCCCCCGTCGTGACGGTGCGCTGTTGCACCACGTTCTCCTTGTCGACCACCAGTAAGTAGCGGCCGGCCTGGTCGGTGTTGAGTGCGGTCTCCGGCACCAGCAACGATTCACCTTTGGGCCTGGGCAGAGGCACGCGAACGCGGACGAAGAATCCTGGCAACAGCGCATGGTCTGGATTGGGGAGGATGCCGCGCACCGTCAGGGTGCCGGTACTCTGATCGACAGTTGGGGACGCGTAATCCAGGTGGCCGGAATGCGGATAGCCGGTCTCTGTCATCAGCCCGATCTGAATCGGCACCTTGTCGAGGCGTTTGATGTCGATCCCCGCCTCGCGCAGGCTTTCTTGAGTCTGCTGGACCTGTTGCTCGCTGATCGTGAAGCTGACGTAGATCGGATCGATCTGGTAAATCGTCGCCAGCGTCGTGGGGGAGTTTTCACCGACCAGGCTGCCGACGGATTGCTGATGCGCCGTTGCGATGCCATCGAATGGCGCGGTCACTTGCGTGTAGCCGAGATTGATCGCCGCCAGCGCGACGCCGGCCTGGTCGTTCACCACGTAGGCGCGGTTGGCGTCACGCGCGGCGAGAGCCTGGTCCACGGTGGAACGCGACGAAAAGTCGGTGCGGCCGAGGCTGGCCTGGCGCTGGTATTCGGCATCCGTTTGCATGGCCTGCGCTTGCGCTGCCTGCAAAGTCGCCTGGGCTTGTTGCAGCTTGGCCTGGTACGGCGCCGGCTCTATCACGAACAGGGTCTGGCCCTTGTGGACGACGGCGCCGTCGGCATAGTCGATGGATTGCAGGAAGCCCGAGACGCGGGCGACGAGGTCCACCTGGTTGTACGCGACCAGGTTGCCGGTGGCATCCAAATAGGGCCTGACCGCCTGACGCAGCGGTTGTGCGACGACGACGTGCGGCGGGGGAGGGGGAACGAAGGACGTCTGCTGCCGCTTGCAACCGGTGGCCGCAAGCAGGCAAAGCAACGTCATGGCCGCCAGATGCCAAGCTCGCTGCATGCTCTCGGTTCCCCGCATGCCGTTACAAACGGCTGCTCAATTACCTGTACGTTAGGCGAAGCGGTCGGGCGGCGGCAAGCGAAGGTTTGCGAGGACGTCCGGCGTTTGGGTTTCTGGAAGCTGGCTCTGCATGTGCATGCCGGCGGCAGCCGGTGGCCGATATCATTGCGGGGTGCGCGGCGCCGAAACAAACAATCGCCATGCAGCATGCGGATAAACGATCGTGCGCTCGCCCGCCCGTGCTGTCATTGCGAGCGAAGTGACGCAATCTTCGACGCGAGAACGTGTGATCGCCCGGCGGATATTGCTTCGCTTCGCTCGCAATGACATGTGGAGCGTCGCGATCCGCCAGGATCACAATGCTTGGTCATCGGGCGTTGGCAACGCGGCGGAAACCCCGGTCGCATGCACTGTCCCTATGCTGCCCGGCGTTGGTTCATGCGTGCCAGCAGTGTCTCCAGCCGTGCGGTCGCCGCAGCGTCGGCTTCGAACGCGATATGCAAGAAGCCATCGCCGCCCGCTTTCACCACGAATGGCAGCGCGCTGCCGAAAATATCGAGATGCAGTAGCCCTCGGCTTCCCACTGGACAATCCGGTGCATTGCGCAGGGCAGCGCCGCCTTGGGACAGGTTGCTTACCGTCACCGACTGCCCCGGTTGGCCCGCAACCGAGACCCGCCCGGGTAAGTCGGTTTCGAACCGGGTCGAGTTTCGCCGCTCCACCTCCGACGTGGACGTGCGCACGGTCTGCACGACGGCACGTTTTACTTCCAGAATCGACTGGTCCACCGCCTGCGTGTTCCCAAGCACCGTCTCCGCGTGGCGGCGTGTTTCGCGTGCCTCGTTGGAGACTTCTTCGATGCGGCCGGCCATTTCCCGGGCAGCCGTGGCGGTCTCGGCGACTGTGCGGGCGATCTCTGCTGTCGCCGCCCCCTGCTCCTCCACGGCGGCGGCGATCGAGCTGGAAATCGCGTTGATCTCCCCGATGGTTTGCTCGATGCGTGCCACCGCCGCCACCGAGGCGCTGGTTGCACTTCGCACATCACCGATGTGGCGGGTGATTTCCTCGGTCGAGCGTGCGGTCTGATTGGCGAGTTGCTTCACCTCGGCGGCGACCACGGCGAAGCCCTTGCCTGCATCGCCGGCGCGCGCCGCTTCGATGGTGGCGTTCAGTGCCAGCAGGTTGGTCCTGGCGGCAATCTCGCCGATCATGTCCGCCACGGTACCGATGCGCGTGACTTGCTCGTTCAGCCGTTCGATGGTGGTGCGTGTCTCGGCGCTGGCGTCTACGGCACGGCCGACCATGTCGCTGGACTGGCCGACCCTGCCGCTGATTTCGCGGATCGATGCAGCGAGTTCTTCCGACGCGCTGGCCACAGTCTGCGCGTTGGCGAGGGCCTGCTGTGCCGCGGTGGCGGCGCTCTGTGCCGATTCGCCGGTCCGCACCGCCGAGGCGCTCATGGCGTCGGCTGTGGCCGCGGTGGCGGAGGTGCGCGCACTGACCTGATCCATGCCGGACCGGGTTGCTGCCTCGATGGTCTCGGCCATTTTCACCAACGCCGCGCTCTTCTCCGTTGCGGCCTGCTGGCGTTCCCTATCCTGCGCCTCGGTCAGCGCAATTTCCTTCAGCATGTGGTCCTTGAACACAAGCACGGCCCGCGCCATCGCGCCGACCTCATCGGCGCGGTCAACGCCGGCAATGTCCACCGTAAGGTTGCCCTGGGCGAGATGTCCCATCCCGATGCGCAGCCCGCCCAGGGAACGCGTGATGTCGCGGTTCACCAGCCACGTCACCACCACCATCGACAGCAGGATCGCCGCGCCAAGCAGCACCATACGTCGCAAGACCTCGCCGTAGTCGGCCTCGAGATCGTCAGTGTAGGTGCCGGCAATGAACATTGCATTCCAGGGGGCGAAATGCGCGACATAGGATAGCTTTGGCAGTGGCACGGTCTGATGGGGTTTCGGAAACAAATAGGTAATCACGCCGCTCTCGCGCCCGCCACTCAAGGCAGCGCGGATCATATCGCCAATCGGGCGGCCGCTGCTGTCCGTGGCATCTGAAGGCTTGCCCTCCCGGCCCGGGTCGGTGCCGTGCACCAGCATGATGATACTGCCGTCGGGGTGCTCGACCTGGACGCTTACGTAGCCAACACCGTTATCGAACCTCAGGGTGTGCATCTCCGCGCGGAACTGCGCTATCGCCTGGTCCTGCGTGAGTTGATGGTCGGCCACCTGTTTGATCAGCCCGCGGGCGAGGCCCATGCTGGAGTCCACGACAGCGCGCAACTTGTCGATGCGGTCCTCGAGCATCCTCCGGTGCAGGGTAGTGGCACCGAGCGAGATCGCCGCCACCACTGCCAGGCAGGCCAGTCCGAGCAATAGACCGAGTTTGGTTCGTAGCGCGAAGCGGGAAAGAAGACGCATGGGACGTGGCCTTCGCCGGTTGGATGCGGGATTGCCGCAATGATCGTCCGCGAAGGTTAAGGCCGGGTGAACGGGACACTGGTCCGGGGGATTGGTAACGGTCCGGGCGACGTGACCCCATCGATCGTGCGCAGATGGCCGGGTCGAGCGCCACAGGCGCCAACCTAAGAGGACGGCCGCACTTCCTGTCCTGGCCGGGTCAATCAAGCCCGGCCATGACGGGAAAGTGGCAGCCCCCGGCGTTTAAGTCAGCGCCTTGCGCCGGGCCGCGGCTACGCCGTCTCTGGATGTGCAGCCTGTGACAGCGGCAGCGGCTCATCCAGCGTATCCGGCAGCGGCAGTCCGTTCGTTTCCGGCAAGAATGGCGCGCCCACGACGCCGAGCAAAAAGAACAGCCCGACGATGGTGGCCGCGGGACCGAAGCCGCCCAGTCCGACGATCAAGGTGCCGGCGATCAGCGGACCTGCCGCCGCGATCCAGCGCGGGGCGTTGAAGCAGAACGCCACTGCGGTGCCGCGCATGCGGGTGGGGAACAATTCCGGCAGCCATACCGGCGCCCAGGCCCAGATGCCGCCGCTGAAGAAGCCGAACACCGTGACAGCCGTCAGCAACGCCCACATCTGGTGGGTCCAGAGATAGACCACTGGCGTGAGCACCAGCGACATCGCGTACCACAGCATCGTCGTCGGCTTGCGGCCGATCGCATCGGCCAGGAAGCCGAGGGCGATGAAGCCGAAGATCTGCACGCCGGTGTACAGCAGGCCGGCAATCGCGGCGAAGTGCGGCGCCGACAATCCCTGGCCGGCCGCGACATGCGCGACGTAGGTCGGGACGAAGGTGGCGACGCCCCAGAACCCGAAAGTCACCGACAGCATCAGCACCGAGGCGGCGATCAACCGGCCACGCACGCTTCGCTCCAAGAACAAGTCGGCCACGGTGAAGCGGGCCAGCGCGGCATGCTCGCCCGCCAGTGTGACACCGCTGCGGCGCATGGCATGGGCTTCGCGGCGGCGTTCATGGGATTGCTCCCAGCGTGGCGATTCCGGCACGCCGCGCCAGATCCACAACGTGATCAGCGCTGGCAGCACACCGATCAGATACATGTAACGCCAGGCATTGGGGCCCAGCCCGCCGATCCCCAGCCAGACCAATGATGCGAGCACGCCGCCGACTCCGGCGCCCGATTGCAGCAGTCCACCGCCCTTGCCGCGGGCATGGTCCGGCCACAGTTCGGAAACGATGGATGCGCCGGTTGCCCATTCCGAGCCAATGCCCACGCCGACCAGGAAACGCAGCAGCGCGAAAGATTCCCAGTTCCAGGCGATGGCGCTCAACCCAGTGGTCAAGGAATAGGCGAGGATGGTCAGCACCATCGTCCGCTTGCGGCCGATATAGTCGGCGATGATCCCGCCCAGCACCCCGCCGGTGGCCCAGCCGAACACGGTTGCCGCGAGAACATAGCCGACGTAGCGCGGAGTTTCGCCGCCGCCCGCAGCGCCCAGCAATTGGTGGACCGCAAATCCGACGGTGAGGAACAGGGCGTAGATTTCGAAACCGTCGAACATCCAGGCGACGTTGGCGGCAATCAACACGCGCCATTGCTGCTGGCTGAGGTTGCGATACCACGGCTCGGTGGCCGTGTTTTGCACGATGTCCATCGTGGAAGTCTCCCATTATGAGCCGCCTTGCTCGTTTGTGGCAGGCGTGCCTGGCAGCATAGGGGCAGGAGGCGCGGCAATCGAGTCAGAGTTGCGTCCAGCTTGCTGCTGGCCGGCGCCTTCGTGCGCGGGCGGACATGGCCGGGCCGCGGCATTGGACCTTTACAATCCCGCCAGTTCCGCCATGGATGCGCCCCTTGTGCCGCCCCGGCGGCTTCTGGCAGGACCCGAGCAATAAAATGACTCTACCCAAGCCCCGCGGCCGGCATTTCTTTGCCAATCCCGGCCCGACCAATATCCCGGACAGCGTGCTGCGGGCGATGGATCGACCCAGTATCGACTTCAACGATCCCGAATTCGTCGAGGTGTATAACACCGCCTTCGCCGGCGTGAAGCGCGTATTACAGACGAACCAGCATCTGTTCTTGTACAATGCTTCGGGCCATGGTGCGTGGGAAGCCAGCCTGACCAACCTGCTGTCGCCGAACGACCACATCATCGTGTTGGAATCGGGATATTTCTCCGAGGAATGGGCCAACATGGCGCGCAGCCATGGCCTGCTGGTGCAGGAGATTGCGGCGGACTGGCGCCGCGGCGTCGATATCGGCGCATTGCGCACGGCCCTTGCGGCGGATCGCGGGCACGACGTGAAGGCGGTGTGCGCCGTGCACAACGAGACGGCGACGGGGCTGATGCTGCCGATCGACGAAGTCCGCGCCGCGATCGACGAAACCGGTCATCCAGCGTTGTTTCTGGTTGATACGATCTCCTCGTTGGGGTCGCTGGATTTCCGCATGGACGAATGGAAGATCGACTGCGTCGTCGGTGGCGGCCAGAAGGGCCTGATGCTGCCCACAGGGATGAGCTTCACCGGCGTGTCGGAGAAAGCGCTGGCGGCGCATAACAATGCCAAATTGAAGCGCTTCTACTTCGACTGGTCTGCGATGATGAAGCGTCCGCACAAGAGCTTCATCGGCACATTGCCGACCGGCATGTTCTATGGGCTGCAGGAATCGACACGGCTGATCGAGGAAGAAGGCCTGTCCAACGTGATCGACCGCCACACGCGGCTGGCGGAAGCGACACGGCGGTGCGTGCAGGTGTGGGCCGGCAATAGCGGGCCGCAGCTCTTCTGCCTGAACCCTTCGCGGTATTCCAATTCGGTGACGGCGGTGCTGATGCCGGAGGGCTACGACGCCGAAGTCGTGCGTCAGGCCACGCGGCAGCGATTCAACGTGTCGCTGGGCGGCGGCCTGGGCAAGCTGGGGGGCAAGATCTTCCGCATCGGCCATTTGGGCGACTTGAACGAGCCGATGCTGCTTGGGGCGCTGACCGCGGTGGAGATGGCGCTGCGCATAGAGCATGTCCCGCACGGCCGCGGCGGCGTGGAGGCGGCGATGACGTATCTGGCGGGGGAGGGGGTGTAGGCCCGGGCGTCCTGTCATGGCCGGGCTTGACCCGGACATTTACCCACAATGATTGGGCGCCGTCGCAATGCGACCCGATCGAGAGCGCGAACATGCCGGGTCAAGCCCGGCCATGACGAACTGCTTCTTGTTAGTGAAGCGAAGCAATCTCCGCCGAGAGAACGCGCGCTCGCCTGTTGGGGATTGCTTCGCTTCGCTCGCAATGACATGTGAAGCAGTGACCATCCGTGAGGATCACAACACTGGTGCATCGAAATGGATGCAGGAGGCGTGCCGTGAGGGTCGGCGTTCCGAAGGAGATCAAGACGCAGGAGTACCGGGTGGGCCTGACGCCTGCCAGCGTGCGAGAACTGGTGCTGCACGGTCACCACGTAGTGGTAGAGCATGATGCCGCGATAGGCATCGGTATCAATGACGATGCATATCGCGCCGCCGGGGCCGCCGTCGCCGATACCGCAGACGCAGTGTTCGCCGATGCGGAGCTGATCGTGAAGGTGAAGGAGCCGCAGCCGCAGGAGATCGCGCGTCTGCGTCAAGGCCAGGTGTTGTTCACGTACCTGCATCTTGCCGCCGACAAGGAGCAAACGCTGGGGCTGATGCGATCCGGCGCGACCTGCGTCGCTTATGAAACAGTCACCGATCCCCGCGGCGCGCTGCCATTGCTCGCGCCGATGAGCGAAGTGGCAGGGCGGATGGCCGTCCAGGTGGGCGCGCATTGCCTGGAGAAAGAGCAAGGCGGTTCCGGCGTGCTGCTGGGCGGCGTGCCGGGCGTTGCGCCGGGCAAGGTCGTGGTACTGGGCGGCGGCGTCTCCGGCACCAACGCGGCCCGCATGGCGGTGGGGCTGGAGGCGTCCGTCACCATCATCGACAAGTCGTTGCCCCGCCTCTACGAGCTCGACCTGCAATTCGGTCCCCGCGCCACCACCCTGTTCTCGACTGCTGAAACGATCGAGCAAGCGGTCCTGTCGGCCGATTTGGTCATTGGGGCGGTGCTGGTGCCGGGCGCCGCAGCGCCGAAATTGGTGACGCGCGCCATGGTGCAGGGGATGCGTCCGGGATCGGTGCTGGTGGACATTTCCATCGATCAGGGCGGTTGTTTTGAAACCAGCCGGCCCACCACGCATTCCGATCCGACTTATGTGGAGCATGGCGTGGTGCATTACTGCGTTACCAACATGCCGGGCGCCGTGGCACGTACATCGACGTTCGCGCTGAACAATGCGACGCTGCCGTTCGTGCTGGCGCTGGCCGGGAAGGGCTGGCGCGTTGCGCTGGCGGACGATCTGCATCTCCGCAACGGCCTGAACATACATGCGGGCAAGGTGACGTACGCGGCAGTGGCACATGATCTGGGACTGGAGTTCGTGCCGGTCGAGAATGCGGTCGGGTCGTAGTGGTTCAGGACGTAAGGCACAGTCCGTGCAATGTGGCGGCCAGACCGGTGATCATAAGGAATGGCCGCACGTTGCCCAGCAGACGTGGAACGGTCGGGTCGACGATGGGCGCCAGCAGCAGTCATGAGGATGCGAGGCTGACTCCATCGGAAACGTCCGCTACCTCCATTTCCAGCACCGCGCTGATACGCGCGAAGCGGCAAACCGTCATCCCGATAATGGATGCAATGCAATCCTCGCCTTTGCCCTCGGCGGGTTATCGCGCGCAAATCGCCGGGCCGAATGTTTTCGCACGGTTGGGCGGTTCCGCCCCAACCTACGGGAACGGGTGCGGAGCCCAGTTCCCAATGGAGGCGGCCGACCTGTCACACCCTGCCTCCGCCATGGCGCTGGCAAGCCTTGGATGCCCGAGGAAAGGTGCGAACGGCACACATAATGGAACCAGTTCCGGCACGTACACCCGGCATACGAACAAGCCATGTTCCCTCAGCTCAGATGGGGTCATATCAAACGCGATGGGCGTCAGGCCCGCCGCCGCACACCGCTCGAGCAAATCGCCGCACAGTGCTAACGGATCCTTCGGGCCGGAGGGCGCGGGAATATGTCGAGTTGAAACCGACGTATTGTGCAGGAACCATTCCACGTACGGCGCGTTTGAAGGCTCGGCATAGAACCTGACGTTCGAATCGAAGTCTCTGAACGTATCGCCGACGCGTTGTGCATCGCCCATTCCCGAGAGCATTTTAACGAATGGGCGTCCTTGGCCGGCTTCGATCAGAGCCTTGCGCGCTGCGGCGATCGTATCCAGGCCCGCTGCTGCGCTTAGCAAGAAAAAGCAAGAACGGCCGGTCGTTTCGACACAGGTGACCCCAACAACCGGTACGCTGCCATCGACCGTCATGTCGAGAAAGCGAATATCAAGCCCCCTGCTTGGAAGTCCAAGATGCCTATCCAGTACCGCATCCGGATCCAACTCGAGTACAGGTGGAGCGAGCCGGGCATACCAGCGAATCATAACAGCATCGCGCTCAATAGCTTCGAGCAATCCGCTGAGAACGGCACCCTCTATCGACGTTGCGAGCGCGCAGCCAGAACTGGTAGAGTAAAAGCAAGTCGAAACTTCATCGGGACTAGCATCGTGGCTCAATGACAAAAGCTGGGCCGGAGCATAGATATGGGTGCCGCTCAACAGGTCTGTGCCCTCGTACCACGCAACCGCGGTCTGGTTCGTGAATGCCGTATAGGGAAAGCCAGCCGTAATCAGTTGCTCTCTTGAAAAGTGCGTCAAAAATTCAAAAGGCACAGTCCTGTAGCCCTGATCTTCCATTGCTTTGTACGAAGCAACCATTCTTCTGCCCCCTTTAAATGCCAGGGCCGCGTATCGCTCGAGCAACTCTCCCATTGCGCGACTGATCGCATCGCTCAGGAAAACGCCTGTGCCGCCGGCGCGTGGCTCAAACTCCCTCGAATCGTCGAGCAGCCTGGCGAGAGGCGCCGTGACCGGGAAGACCTGATGCAGATCCAGGTCTTCCGGATCGGCCGCTACGGAACACAGTCGTTTTGCCAGTCCCAACCGGTTACCGATAAAGGGCAGCCATTGCGATGGAATAGATGATCTTGAGTGTGCACGCATGTTGCCTCATTCGTGGTTCAGACGCGTGCCGAGGATGTGAGAAAACACGTTCATTGCCGGTGCGCCGTGGCGAGGAGAGCAGGTTTGGCATCGCGGCAGGCGCAGAACCGATTCGCGCTGAAATGTCATGTTCAGCCGATGCACGATGAGCATCTGATTGAGCGTGAAGCTGCGACCTTGAGCCAAGCCTGTTAGCTCCAGTGCAAATATCGATGAAATGAGAGATATCCAGGCGCCAGTCTCCGGCCCTGAAGACCAAGGCGCCGGAACGCGGTGCACCTTGACGTCGGAATTCGCGAACACATGTCTCGGTTCGCCGGCTCCGGCCAGAAGACGTCTTTGAAAACAATCAAAGCAGGCGGTCTGGCCTGGCACGAAAGTTGGGCCGACCCATCCCTCATATCCGTCAAAGCAGAGCAGCGACCAGGGGATGGAGGCGTGCAAAGCGGCACAATTCAGCGCTGCCAATTCTTCCGGTTCAAAGGAATCTTGCGCCGCAATGACCCAGTCATGCCCACCGATAATCTCGTTCCACGCGGTGGCTCCATGGGTCCGTGGGCCAGGACCCGATGGATCAACTCTTTTGCCGGATGGGGCGACGGAGGAACTCTCCCAGACGGTCACGGCCCTACACGGCATGTCAACGAGGAGCGATCGCACGGTCTCACCCAACACTCCGTGGCCGACGATACCGATGCGAGCGTCCTGTATTGCCGTTCGCAGGATCGGTGTAGCCCCCCCAATGTGGCCGGCACCGTGTGTTGGCGGAGCGCCTTCAATCTCGACAATGCCTATGCTGACCAGATCCGGCATAAATTCCTTGAGCAATTCGGTCTCTGCGCCGTTCCAGGGTCGCCGCGGCGTCGTTCCGGTAGAGATGATGCGCGCGATGACCGGACCCAATAGGCCGCGGCGTTCAGGGTCGGATAGAACACAGGCGGAGCCACTCAGGGTGCCCATTCGGAATTCAACATCGTCTGGGCCCAAGATGAAGACGCCGTGTACGTCTTTAAGACGGATACTGTTGGCCGGCGGCACAGTCTCAGAACTCGACATGCTCTCGGCCCCCGCGCGATTGTGCCGCCGCGCATCCGACGGCGATCGTGGTGATTACGGCGTGATCGACACCATCGATCTCGAGAAATCTGTGCACCTCATCGTCATAAAACCCGCCTAAAACGACATGGGCGAGATCCAGCGCGCCCGCCGCCAGGCTCAGATTTTGGCAAGCTGCACCGACCTCTTGAAGGCAATACCGATAGCCACGAGGACCGTATTTTGCGCGGCTACGCCAAAATTTGGTTGAAAGAAAGAAAATGGCGGCACATTCCGATAAGTCAACCGTGTCCGGATGGATCGGAAATGCTGCGAACAACGCTTCAATGTCCGGGTCAGACAGCGGTTTTATGAACTCCAACTCATGATCCGGTACATCGTAATGGTATAAGCCTCTCGCGAAATCACCCGCTTGTAACACCGCTACAAAGACTCGTGTCGGATGCAACGCGCCGCCCGACGGTATAGTTCGTAGAGACACCTCGGGCTTGCCGCCGGTGGGTAGATGTCCTGACTCACCGGCCGCGCAGAACAGCAGCGCGCTCAATTGATCTGCTACGATGGCACGGCGATCGAAGTGACGTCTACTCCGCCGGTCGCGGACAATCGTGGCGAAAGACCGGTCAGGAATTCTCGGTTTCGGCAGCGGAACGCGCGGATGAAGAGGATACTCCCGATCATGCGTGTATTCGACCGAGTACATCGCGGGCCGCTGAAAAACCATCAGTGCGTCGGCGACATCGGTATTGCCGATCCGTCTCAGCTTAGTCAGTTCGTGGCCGATCTCAATAGCGTCGTCGTCGATTGTGTTTCGCTCGTGGTAGGCTTTTAAGAAGCGCCCCTCTCGAAGCTGAATCCGGCGAGGATCGTCAATGCGGGAGCACAGGAAGCCCAGGCGCTTGCCCGTATAGTCGTCGTCCATCCGGTTGCTCCGCTACGTAGCGCGAACGCGGAAATTGCAAAAATCGCAGCCAGCACGGCCGTGGTACCGTCGCCAACACTCACGGGGACGCTCCGCAGAGCGTCCCCTATAGCTGCCGTGTTATCGGCGTGTTAGCAGCCCTGCGTCGAAGTGCGACGCGGGTCCGTGTTATATTGTCGCGGCAACAGGCTATTCAGCCACCGGGCCATCTATAGTTGGCCAACAACAACTGCTGCACGAGCAGGCGCGAAGGATAGTGCTCGCCGTGACCACCTCGGTCGACGAAATCTCCTCGCCGCTATCGACATCTACGACTCTGATGTGGATCCGCTTCTTGCCGCTCTTGGCTCCTGGCTGAGCTTCTGCCATGACGCTTCCTCCCCATTAAAGAAACTCCACGGACCGAATAATAACCTACGATTGTGATATTTGTCAACGGAGAATGCGCCCGTCAATCGAGCAATCGAAACAAAGGAATTTTGGCACAGTAAGGGCTTCAGCGCTACGACTGCCAGACGGTGTTTCCATGCCCGATCTTCCGCCAAGATCTGCCGGTCGGCCTTGGTAGGGCCCGTGCGATGGAATCGATAATGGTCCCTGCCGCAGCGGGCGGCTGTCTCTGCGTGTTCGCTTCGCCGCCGCACCTTGGATGCGGGGGATTTCCTGCGGCATCAATAGGTTGCGAATGCGTGTCAGCAGACAAAATCGTAGATAAGGCCAAATTATGAGACAGACCGAATTAGATGCAGCGCCATGCGGGTCTAGGGCGCCAAATTTGCCAGCCGCTCACCCAGGCTGCGGGTGAAATCGTTGAACGGCATGAAGCTTGGATCCTTGCGGCAGGCCGCTTCCGTATCGCGCAGGATGTCCGCATCGGACTTGGACAGATCCAGAAACTCCCCATGCGGCTGCGACACATGGAACGGCGTGTCGAGATAGGCCTCCACGGTGTTGCCTTCCGGGTCCTTGAAATACACCGACCAGGCATTGCCATGGCTGACCGGACGCATGTCCGTGGCACCGAGTGCCAGGGCGCGATTTTGAACCTCGCGGAGGTCCGCAAGCGAGTCCACCATGAACGAAATTTGCTGGATCGGATTGAACCCCGCCGTATCGGGCCGCCCCGTCACCAGCACGACCTGGTGGTGGTTGTCGCGGTTGCCGCTGAGGAAGGTCAGTTGCGCACCGCCGCGGCCGGCGCCCTGGTCGGTCACCAACAGCCCAAGCACCTCGGTGTAGAAGCGCTCCATCACGTCATGGTCCTTGACGTAGATGCCCATGTGAGCGAGCCGCGCGTGGATCGTCATGGCCGGTCCTCCGTCCGCTGTGTTGGCGATATTCAAATCCCGCCGCGAACTTTGCGCAAGGCCGTAGTGTTCCAGGCCGTAGTGTTCCGCCGTACTGTTCCGAGTAGACCCGCCTGCCGCACCGGCGTGCCCGGGTTGTCATCGCAACACCGCGATGAAATCATCTCCGCACGCTCGGAATCGGCAGGAGGGATGCCATGAAGGTCGGGTTCATCGGGGTCGGCAACATGGGCGGCCCCATGTGCCGCAATATCATCCGCAACACCAACCACGAGGTGGTGGTGTTCGACCTGAGCTCCGACGCCGTGGAGGCGTGCACCGAACTCGGTGCCTCCGCCGGCAGTTCCGTGGCAGACGTAGCCAGGACGTGCGACGTGGTGATCACCTCGCTGCCGCTGCCGCGGGTGGTGGAGGAGGTGGCGCTCGGTCCCGATGGCATTGCCGCGAATGCCAAGCCTGGCACGACCTATATCGACCTCTCCACCAATTCGCCTGCCACCGCGCGCCGCTGCGCCGAAGGCATGCGCGCCAAGGGACTGGCGATGCTGGAAGCCCCGGTTTCCGGCGGCACCGCCCGTGCCAAGGACGGCACGATCGTCATCATGGTGGGCGGCGATGCCGCGACGTTCGAATCGCAGCTCCCATTGCTGAAATCCTTCAGTGGCGAGGTGGTGCATTGCGGCGAGATCGGCATGGGTTCAGTCGCAAAACTGATCAACAACATGCTGGCTTTCTGCAATTCCGCCGCCGCGGCCGAGGCGCTGATGATCGGCAAGCGCTCCGGCATCGACCTGACGAAATTGGACCAGGTGATCCGCAACGCATCGGGCATGTCCAGCGGCTATGCCAACATGGCGAGCAAGGCGTTCAAGGGCGCGTTCGAGGCGACCTTTGCGCTGGACCTCGCGCACAAGGATTTGCGGCTCGCGCTGGAAATGGCGGATGAGCTGGGCGTGCCTGGCCTGATCGCGCCGCAGGTGATGAACCTGATGCGGATGGCACGCGGCATGGGCCTCGGCACCTCCGATTCCTGCGCCATGATTCGAGTTTACGAGACGGCGCTGGGAACCGACGTGCGGGCTTGAGCGTTCCACCCGCGCGGAGGAAAGTTCTTTTTCCAGAACACTGCTCGCCTTTCGCGTCTTGATAAATATCGCGCGAGCAGTGTTGCCGCCACTTTAGTGGTGGTGGAGGTTCGTCTAGTGTTTCCGCTGGAGTAACCGAGGCATGGTCCTGCTGCCCTGATGCGCTCGCGACAGCATATTCTTGTGGTTGAAGATGACCCGCTGGTGGCCGAGGTCATCGCTGCGGCGCTGGATGACGAGTACAACACGAGCGTGGTGGAGACCTCTGCTGCCGCGCTCGATTCGCTGGCGGGTGGCGGCATCGATCTGGTTTTGCTGGATTGTACGCTGCCGGACGGGATCCATCCCACGCTCATTCCGGCGGCCGACAGGTTGCACTTGCCGGTGGTGCTGATGTCCGGCGATCCACAACGAATGGAAAGCCTGACGACGCAGCCAAGGCCCTTCATCCTGAAGCCGTTCACGCTTGCCGAACTCGCTGCGGCGGTGGCGCGCGAAATTGGTGGGGCGGCGCCCGCAGCGGCCTGAAGAGATCAGCGTGGCGCCGATTGGCGCCATGAAAGTGACGCCAGCCGTCAAAAAGGTGCGGGCGGGCCGCTGCCGGGCTGAGAGGTTTCTGCAACTCATTGATTGCGGCGGAGTTGCTCAGGAATTGTCAGCGTTTCTTGATGCGCCATGCACAGCCGTTCGTCCCGCGTGCCATCGCGTTCCGGCAGCCAGACAGGTCTGCGAGCGCTAGCGTCTGGGCCGGTCCGCGATCGGCAGGCCCGCCGGGTCATAGCGGCTCGGCCAGATGGCGGCCGGGCTCACATCCAATGCCCGGGCGATGATCGCCTCCATTGCCGGCCAGGAGCGCTTCAGCGCCTTGCCAGCCGCGGTTGGATGATAGCCGTTCGCCACGGACAGGCCCGCCAGGCTGAACCCTCGCTTCTTCAGGGCTGCCAGCACATCGGCCGGGTGCCAATCGGGCGGCGGTGGGGTGCTCTCCGTATCGTTCATTGCTGTGATAGGTTTCTCTTTACAGAATCAACACCGAATCGATTATCGTCGGCACAGAGTAAACGCCTGAAATGCGCGGCATCCAGGCCGAAAAGTGTCGGGACTTTGGATGGAGCGAAAACGAATGTCACGTCCGCGGGAGACTGAGCCCCAAAGTCCCGAGGGTTTGAGCACACAAGGCGCGAGTCGCGCGGCGTTTACCGCACGCTTGCAGACGATCCTGCGGCAGTGGCCCAGCGCCGACCGGCTTGCGCGTGCCATGGGCGTGTCTCCTTCGGCATTTCGCAAGTGGCTGCGTGGTGAGGCGGAGCCGAGTCGTGAACGCCTGGTCGCGCTGGCGGATGCCGCCAGGGTGGGCGTCGCCTGGCTGGCGAAAGGCGAGGGTCCTGGCCCATCCCTGCAATCGCCCGAGAACGGCGACCGCCGACCCCGATCGGTGGACCGGAAGCGCACCGCCGAATCCGATGACTTCATCCTGCTGCCCAAGCGGGTGGAGGCGGCGGCGGCGGGCACCGGAAACCCGCCCCCGGCAATTGCGGCCACGGAATACATCGCCTTTCGCCAGGACTGGGTGCGCGCCACGCTGGGGATCGAGCCCGGCGACCTGATCCTGGAGACGGCGGTCGGCGAATCCATGCAGCCGACCATCCATGATGGCGACCTGCTGCTGGTGGACACCACGGACCGCGCCGTCTCCAGCTTCGGCGTCTACGTGCTGGAAATCAGCGGCGAACGGCTGGTGAAGCGCGTGCAACGGAAGCTGGATGGCAGCCTGGTGCTGATCAGCGACAACGAGACCTACCAGCCGGACCATGTGAGCGGGGAAATGCTGCAAACTGTGACGGTTGTCGGCCGCGTCGTGTGGGGCGGCGGAGCCATCTGACCGCCCGGTCACACGCCGCACCGATACCGGGGAATTGATCGCCGGGCCAAGCGTTTCCCGGTCACGTTACCTGGTGGCAGATCAGTATGGGGTGGGATCATGACCCTGTTCAGCCGGTACCGCGCAGGGCTTGGCGCGCTGCTATGCATCTTCGTCATCGCCACCATGCCCCCGGTCGCGGCACAGGGCCCGGACGGCAGCCGGCGCGTTGCCCTGGTGATCGGCAATTTCGGCTATCAGCACGTGCCGCAGCTGAAGAACCCGGGAAGCGACGCCACGCTGGTTGCGACGACGCTGCGCCGGCTCGGCTTCACGCTGGTTGGCGGCGCGGCGCAGCAGAACCTTGATAAGACACAGTTCGACCGCTCGGTTCAGGCGTTCGGCCGCGCCATCCAGGGGGCCGATGTTGCATTGTTCTATTACGCCGGGCACGGGCTTCAGGTGGACGGCAAGAACTGGCTGGTGCCGATCGACGCCAATCCGACCCGCCCGCAGGACCTCGACTTCCAGATGGTCAACGCCGACCTCGTGCTGCAGCAGATGAACGGCGCGGGAACCCGGCTGAACCTGGTGATACTCGACGCCTGCCGGAACAATCCGTTCAGCGTGCTGGGGACACGGGCGGTGCAGGGCGGTTTGGCGCAGATGCGGGCGCCGGAAGGCACGATGATCGCCTTCGCCACACAGCCCGGGAACGTGGCAACCGACGGCACCGGCGGCGATGGACCGTACGCGATGGCGCTTGCCGCGGCGATGCGCCAGCCGGGCCTGGATATCTTTCAGACCTTCAACCGCGTTGGGCTGACGGTGCAGCACGGCACCGACGGCGTGCAGGTGCCGTGGGTTTCCAGCTCGCCGATCGACGGCGAATTCTATTTCACGGCGACCGACGCGGCCTCCGCCCCGATCGCGGCGAGCGCTTTCGATAGCGGAGCGAGCGTCGTGGCGACGGCAGTGCCGGTGGGCGGGAGCAAGACCGAGCGCGGTGCCGTGCCGGCGAGTGCTGTGCCGTCAGGCCAGGCGACGGTTGCCGTGGCGACGCCGGGCGCGACACCGGCCACGCCTTCCGCAGCAGCGCCGGGGGCAGCGCCGGCCGCGACAGCCTCGCAAGCCGCAGCAGGGCGTGTGGCAATGCTCCATGGTGAAGCGGCGCAGGGCAGGCCGGACGCTCAGATCGACCTAGGCCTGGCCTATGCGAAAGGCCTTGGGGTCGCACGCGATTACTCTGTCGCGCGACAATGGTTTGAGCGTGCCGCGAACCAGGGAGCAATGAAGGGACAATACTATCTTGGCGCGATGTACGAGCGCGGACTCGGCGGTCCGCGCAGCTACGCCAACGCATTGCGATGGTACCGGCGTGCGGCCGACCAGGGTTACGCGCCGGCCGAGGTCGCCTTGGGCCGCTTCTACGGCCAAGGCCTGGGCGTGCAGCGCGACATCACGGTACGCACTGACTGGTACCGCCGTGCCGCGCTGCATAACAATGTGCTTGGCGAGTGGGCGCTTGGGAATTTCTATCAGTTCGGTGATGGCGTGCCGAAGGACATGGCGCAGGCGCGCTCCTGGTTTGAACGTGCGGCAGCGCAGGGCTTTGTGCCCGCGGAGGCGCGCCTGGGCCTGATCTATGTCCACGGCATCGGCGTGCCGCGCGACGAGGCCATGGCGCTTTACTGGTTCCGCAAGGCAGCCGATGCCGGGAGCCCGATCGCGCTGAACAATCTGGGCATGTTCTATCGCCAGGGCCGCGTCGTGCCGCAGGACTATACAGAGGCGATGCGATTGTTCCGCCTCGCTTCCGACAAGGGACTTTCGATGGCCGACTACAATATCGGCCTGATGTACGCCAACGGTCACGGCGTAAAGACGGACAAGCAGCAGGCGCATCTGTGGTTGGAGAAGGCTGCGGCGGCGGGCAACCAACCGGCCATGGATCTGCTGGCGCGCCAGCAGGCACATCAGGCGATGGGCTTGCACCCCGACGATCGGTCAGGCGAGCATGCGGCGGGCGGGGCGTACCAGCCAGGCCGCTGACGCCGGTATGGGGGGATCGATGACCATCTTCATGCACGACCTCGCGGGTGCCGACCCGGCGCTGCGGTTCAGCCCGTATTGCTGGCGCATCCGATTTGCCCTGGCGCACAAGGGGCTGCCGATGGAGACCATTCCCTGGCGCTTCACCGACAAGCCCGCCATAGCGTTCTCCGGCCAGGGACGCGTTCCGGTGATCCGCGACGGTGAGACCGTGGTCTTCGACAGTTGGGCGATCGCCGAATACCTGGAAGCCCGGTATCCGCTGCCCGCCTTGTTCGGCAGCGCGACCGCCCGGGCGCATGCCCGGTTCATCAACGCCTGGGCCGATTCGGTGCTACTGGGCGGCATCGCGCGGCTGATCCTGCGCGACATCTACGACGTGATCGATCCGGTCGACCGCGCCTATTTCCGTGAGGCCCGCGAGGCCCGCTTCGGTATGACCTTGGAGGAGACGCAGGCCGGACGCGAAACCCGCGTCGAGGCATTCCGCGAGTCGCTGCTGCCGCTGCGTTTGGTACTGCGCGCGCAGCCCTGGCTCGGCGGCGCCACCCCTTCCTATGCCGACGCAATCATCGCCGGCACCTTGATGTGGCCGCGCTGTTGCTCGCGCTTCGCGGTGCTGGCGGACGATGACGTGATTGCGGCATGGTTCGAACGGATGTTGGATCTGTACGGCGGCCTGGGCCGGCAAGCGTTACGCGCATAAGCCTTCGGCCCGGGCGTCACCCGGCGTTGCACGCGGCTTGTGCGCAGCCCGCCGCGGCGATGGCAAAACGGGCCGCGCGGCGATGCCACGGAGCGATGCACGGAGGAAAGTTTATCTTGTGCCGGATGTTTGGCAAGGTGCAACAGCAGACGGTTTTGCCAGGAAGGGTTGAGCCATGGGCACGCTGACCATGTTGTCGGAGACACAGGCCCAGTATCACCAGCAAAGGACCAGCGACCCGCCCGCAGGAACCTACACTTTCCGCGGAGTTACCAAGGAAGGCACCAAGATATGGCAGTGCGACGGCAACGCCAATGTCATCTGCATCCAGATTTTCAACGACCTCATCTCCGTTGGCGACGTGCAGCTCAAGAATCTTCAACATTCCTCAGGCGCCGGCAGCGGCGGAGCCAATTACGGGCTGACCCAGAGTCCGAACACGGTGTTCAGCTACAACACTGTTTCCCAGCAGGTCACCATCATCAAGTACAAAGGCCAGAACGGCTCCGACGTCGACGCGGCCACGGTGGGACCGGTCATTTCCGATTCCAGTGCTTTCAACATGCCGAACTACATCAGCGACCGGGAGGGCAACCGGTTCTATCCGCTGAACTACTGGTTCTATTCCGGGAATGCAAATTATTTCAGCCCGACGCCGCCGATCGACCCGGTATTTGACAAGCTCAGAAGCGCAGACCGGATCTACCGCAAGGTACAATTCGTCGAAAAACTGACGCTGACGGACGTGCGAACCTACGACCAGCAAAAGCGTGATCCGGACCAAGGCGTGGTGATGGGAAGGGCGCTGGGTTCCAACGTCGCGGTGGGGGCCCGTGATCACTTGCTCGCCGTATTCGGCATCTCGAGCGAACCCCGTTCCTGGCATTGGTGTCATTTGATCGCACACAGCCTGCGAGCAAACCAACTCGGCCAGGTACCGGAGAACCTCGTCGCCGGTACCGCGGCGGTCAACGGCGCCATGCTGGCGCTCGAGAAAGCCGTCAAGCAACTGCTGATCGATAATGCAGCGGCGCTGTCGCATCTTGACTATGAAGTCGAGGCTCATGTTCTGGAAGGCAGCCATGTTGCCAAATTCATCAAGGCGACGGTCGGGCAGTTCGGCAGGTGGGCCTGCGAGTATCGCATGGAAGCGACCGTCGCGGAACGGGAACTGACCTCGCAAACCGCGGAATTCCTCAGGGAATTCCGGTTGGCGGCACAACAGCAGGCGAGGCTGACGCTGAAATGAGCGTCGCGTTCACGGTTGGCCGGCGGAATTACCCTGCAACGCCCTTTGGCCGGCATGGCAGGCTGGCCGAACCACGGTAGCCCTGGCAAGGTTGCCTTCCCGATACCAACCCTTCCCGATACCAGCCAAGGCAGCAGACCCATGACCATCCGCTTCGACAATCGCATTGCCATCGTCACCGGTTCCGGCGCCGGGCTCGGCCGTTCGCATGCCCTGTTGCTCGCCTCGCGCGGCGCCAAGGTGGTGGTGAACGATCCGGGCGGGGCGGTGGATGGCCGTGGCACCGCCGAGGCGGTTGCCGACAAGGTGGTGGCCGAGATCAGGTCGGCCGGCGGCGAGGCCATCGCCAGCTATGATTCCGTTGCCGATTTCGCATCCGCCCAGCGCATCATCGAGACCGCGATGAACGCCTGGGGCCGCGTCGATATCCTGGTGAACAATGCCGGCGTCCTGCGCGACAAGGCGTTCAACAACATGGACATGCCGGATTACGAGTTCGTCAACCAGGTGCACCATTTCGGCACGGCATATTGCACGAAAGCGGTGTGGCCGGTCATGCGCAAGCAGCAATACGGGCGGATCGTCGTGACCACCTCGGGTTCCGGCACCGTCGGCAATTTCGGCCAGGCGAACTACGGCGCGGCGAAGATGGCGGTGAACGGCCTGATCAACGTGCTGCGTTTCGAGGGCGCGAAATACAATATCCGCATCAATGCCATTTCCCCCTCCGCCCTCACGCGCATGACCGAATCGCTGCTGCCGCCGGATGTCGCGCCGTGGATGAAGCCGGAACTCGTCTCCCCCGCCGTTGCCTGGCTGTGCAGCGAGGAATGCGACCAGAACGGCGAGATCATCGCCGCCACCGCGGGCGGCTATGCGCGGGTGCAGTATTTCATCTCCGAGGGCATGCAGTTCGATCCGGCGGAACCGGTGACGATCGAAATGATTGCGGAGCAAATCGACCGTATCCGCGACATGTCGCGTGCGCGGCCCTATACCGGCCTGATGGGCAATGTCGCGGAGAAGCTGCGGGAGATGGGCCGCATCAAATAGCCCGCACGGAATCGTGAACGACGGGCCGCCGCGGAGACGCAACCACAAGCGCGTGTACTTTGTTGCAGCCGCTGTCCGTCGGCCCTTACATGGCCGCTGCGCCAGGGGCGGATTGCGCGATGTTCCGAGTGGAGCCTTTCCTGTGACACCGGATGACGAAACGCAAGTGCCAGTAGAGCACCTTGCCCAGCGCCTGCTTCAGCATGCGCGACAGGATGCGAGGCTGGCACAGCGGACGGCCGCCAACGACGATGACATGCACAGCCGGATCCTTGCGTTGCCGGAGATGCAACACTGTTGGGAACCCTCGCTGGAACTGCCGCCACGCCTGGGACTGGCCGATGTCGGCACCATGGAGGCCCTTGAGGAACTGGTCTCAAACGCGCTGGCCTCCGCTCAGGATGCCGAGGTGCTTTCCCAGGAAGCGTTCGACGCAAGCCGCCGCGCCCGGCGTGGCGTGATAGCGGGTGTAGCGTTGGCGATGCTCGGCATTGCGGTGGCGGTCGCCAGTGCGATGGGGGGCCGATTGCTCGGTGTCCAGGATAAGACTGCCGATCTCACCAACCAGATGCAGGCGCTCAGCACACTGCAGCACCGCATCAGCGATCAACTGGCGGCGCTGCAGGCGCAAGGCGCGACGCATCCGAATGACGTCAAGCCGGCAGCGCAGTTGCCGATGCAGGCACCGGCGATGACGCAGGTGCAGGCGCAGGCGATGACACCAGGCCATACGATGCTGCAGCCGCTGGCCACCGTGCAGGTCGGGGTTTTGCCGGCCCATGTCGCCGTGCAGGACAATGCGGCGGATGGCAAGCCTCGGGCCGGTGCCAGGCAGGCGTCGTGGGTAGCCGCGACCGGTGCCGGGCAGGGGTCGTGGGTGGCCTCGACATCGTCCGCAGCCGTTGTTGATCCTGTGCCACCGCCGCGGGTGTGGCACGAGGCCGAGCCTGTGTCGGGCGGGCCTTCGTATCGGATCGTGATGCCGTGGCCTGCGGTGTATTTGATCGGAACGGTACGTCGCGACGTGCATGCGCTGTTTCGATAGGGTGCGCGTTATTTTTCGTTACGGCTGGACTTGACCGATAGGTTTCAGAACACGACGGATGCGCAAACGCGAGCAGCCGGCGTGAAGGGGAGGGAGCGAGACAGGGCGCCGGGCGGCTCGTGCTCCGTTGCCAGACATTGTTCGGACCCCTCCCCCTGACAGGCTGCCGGACGGCTCTCCCTGACCCCTCGCACAAGGGGAAGATGCTTTTGGGTGCGCTTTACTCAAACAATCCCAGGTCGATGATGTCGCCCATGTGGTTGTAGCCGGCATCGCTCTGGTGCAGATGGTCACCGCAATCCCACATCGGCAACATGCTGGTCGAGCGGTCCGGATCGCGCACGCCGGCATCGAAATCGATTACCGTGTCGAACGCGTTGCCGGTCCTGATCCATGCATTCACGTCCTGACGGATCCGCTCGCGCGCTGGAGTCCAGGCGCCGGGCAGGAAGGTCTCGTTTTCGAACGGCGTGATCGTGCCGGCGAAAATTTTGATGCCGCGTGCGTGGGCACGCAGGGCGAACTGCTTCAGGCCCGCGATCAGTGCTGGTGCGTTTGCTTCCTCCTCTGGCTTGGCCCAGCGGTTGCGCAGGTCGTTGGTGCCTAGCAGTACGATGACATGCGTCACGCCTGGCTGCGCCAGCACGTCGCGGTCGAAGCGGCGTAGGCCACTGTCGCCGCGGATATCGTGCAGGATGCGGTTGCCGCCCAGGCCCTGGTTCATCACGCCCATCGGCCGCCCGTTACGCCGTGCTACCAACCGGCGCGCGAGCTGGCTTGGCCAGTTGGCCCAGGCGTCATGCGTGGCGATGTTGCCATCTGTTAGTGAGTCGCCGAGGGCCACGATGCCGCCGGTGCCGGCCTCGGCCAACACGTCGATGCCGGCGACGACGTGCCAGTCGTCGGTGATCTTTCCCACCGGCATCACGTCGGCATCCGCAAAATTGCCGAGAGGAGAAAGGTAGTTCGTTACGCGCGCATAGCGGCCGGTGAGGCCGAAGCTTGCAGGCAGGTCCTGCGGCAGGTGCACGGTTACTGCGATGTCGGCGAGTGCCGGCACCTCCAGCTCCAGCGGATCGCTGATCAGCAGGGCGCCGGTTGGGATCGCGGCGCTGGCTTCACCGCCGAAGGTGAGCTTGCGATTGCTGGCTGGAACGACAGCGGCGCCTCCCGCGCGCAGCCCGATATGCGCGGCGCCGATCGCCAGCGGCTTCGTGCCATGCGCGTTGGTCAGGCGCACGCGCAGTATCTTGCCGCCCAGGCTGATGCGGCCGTTCATGCGCAGTGTGACGTTGTTGAGCGCTACGCCTTCGGCCGGCGCCGGTGCCACAGCCCAGGTGCCGACCCAATGTTCTTTTGCCATGTTCGCTGCCTCCCCTAACCGCTGATCTTTTCAGTGTTTTGGAAATTGCATGGCCAACAGGCTGGCGCCACGCGCGCCCGCTATTGCCGTGAATGGAGAATCGTCGGGATAGACGAACGCGCAGGAGAGCAGATCGAGAGTCGTTCCCAGGTGCGCGATGCTGCCGTCGAGGACCAGCCAGTATTGGCCTTGGCCTTCGGCTGGTGTGGCGCCTGATACGCGTTCGCCTGGCGCCAGGCGATAGTGCCAGGCGGCCATGCCATCCGGCTCGGGCCCAAGCAGCGATGCCGTCGCGTGGTGATTCAGCGGCCCGGCGACTGCTTCGCGATGCTGCCGGTCTGTGACGCGGCGTAATGCCGCGCGGTTCTCGCTGCGCATCATGTAGCGTGCGCCAGGATCGAAGCCGTTGCGCAATGTGAAATAGCTGAGGCCAATCGCGGCGGCACGGATCGGCCCATACGCCGTGAACGCGCCGGCGAAATGCACGCTGAACGGACGCACGACGTGCGTGCCCAGCGTGCCCTCGCCGGCGACCACCACCTGGAACTGATCTGCCTGGTGGTAATGCGCGTTTGCGACTTCGCCCGGATCTTGCTCGACCAGGAAGGCCATAGGGAACAAGGCATGCGGATCGGGATCGGCATCGGCGGTGGTCATGTTGTAACGTGTGGTGCCGAGGTACAGCGTGTGCCAGAACCCCATGCCGTCGCCGGCCGTTGCGCGACGGCGCTTGTTTTGCGCTGCTTCTGAGGTCGCAACCAGTGTCATGCGTGGGCCTTGCTGTTTTCCGCGGTGCAGGCGGCGCACTGGCCTTCGGCCTCGATCGTCGCCTTGCCCACCCTGAAACCCAGGCGCTGCGCTGCGTCTTCGAGCGCGTGTGCCAGTTCGGAATCTTCCAGTTCCGTCACCTTCCCGCAGGTGCGACAGATCAGGAACTGCGCCGCATGCTCCTGATCGTGCGCCACGCAGCCGACGAATGCCGACAACCGCTCTACGCGGTGCACCAGCCCTTGCTCTTGCAGGAAGTCGAGTGCGCGATACACGGTGGGGGGCGCCGCGGGGCCGCGCAATGTGCGCAGGCGCTCGAGCAAATCGTAGGCGCCGGTGGGGGCTTCGCAGTCGAGGATCAGACCGAGCACGTCCCGCCGCAGATCGGTGAGCCGGGCGCCGCGCGCCGTGCAGATCGACCCGGCGCGGTCCAGCAGGCTTTCGGTGTGGGGCGAGAATGCCATGCGAAATCCTGTCCGCTTCGCCAAGTGCAGAGGTTAGCATCCCGCTGTCGCCAGGCAGAAGGGGTGGTGGTGGGCGGTCCTTCCACAGGTGGGCTGGCCGGAAGCGTGTCCGCCCATCGCCGCAGTCCAGCCCCAGGGGAATCGGGTGAATATCCCTAGCGCGTGATCAGGCTGGCGAGGAAGTCGTCGTCCCATCCGGCCGTCTTTCGCTTGAGCCGTAGGGACGCCTTGCCGGGAGCGAGGCGGATCAGGTTCTGCGCCATATGCTTGATG
>DATKPQ010000025.1:0-13521 GCA_035523995.1 Acetobacteraceae bacterium
TGAACGGTGCCATCCTGCTACTCGCGGTCGGCATCGACGTGAAATGGTCGAAGAACCGCGGCAAGGCGATCCAGAAGAGTTATGTCAATCCGACCTATCTGGACTACGGTGCCCTACCGGATGCATCCGAGGGTAGCGGCACGCCCTACGCCAAGAATGCTCGCTTGCGCGGAGCGGAAGCGATCGCCCTCGATCAGGTCGAAGGACCGGAGGACGTTATCCTGGATCGTGAAGGGCGGCTCTACACGGGCACGCGGCAGGGATGGATCCTGCGATTCTCTGGTCCGAACTTCGAGATGCGCGAGTTGTTCGCCCGTATTGGTGGGCGACCGCTGGGACTCGCATTCGACAAGGACGACAACCTGATCGTCTGCGCGGCGCTGATGGGGCTGTACGGGGTGAAGCCCGACGGTACCGTGTTCAAGCTGACGGATCAGACCAACCGGAGTTGGTTCAAGCTGATCGACGATTCGCGGTTGAAGCTGACCGACGACCTCGACATCGCGCCGGACGGGAAAATCTACTTCAGCGAGGGTACCACCCGGTTCGACATGCACACGTGGCCCGTGGACGGGCTGGAAGGCCGCGGCAGCGGCCGCCTGGTCTGCTACGACCCGGTCACCGCCAAGACACGCACGGTGGTGCACAACGTGCGCTTCTGCAACGGCGTATGCCTGACGCATGACGCCCGATCCATCCTGTTTTGCGAGACTTTCGGGCTGCGCCTGATGCGCTACTGGATCGACGGGCCGAGGAAAGGAAAGACCGAGGTTGTGCTCGATCATCTTCCAGGCTCCCCCGACAACATCAACCGCGCGTCCGACGGCGGCTATTGGCTCGCGCTGGTGGCTATGCGCACGCCGGTCTATGACGTGGCGATGCGGATGCCGGGCTTTCGGATGCGCATGATCAAGCAGTTGCCAATCGACGAGTGGCTGTTTCCGGGCATCAACAACGGCTGCATCGTTAAGCTCGACGGCGATTGCCAGCCGGTCGAGTCATACTGGGATCCGGGCGGGGAGTCGCATCCGTCGCTGACCTCCATGCGAGAGGACCGGGGCTATCTCTATCTCGGTGGGCTCGAGAACAATCGGATCGGTCGGATCAAGCTGACAGGCGTCGATCCGACCTGGACAGGATGCGAGAGCTACTGGGGCAAACGCCCGACGGCGCAATAGGAATAGGAATCACCACATGGCGGGCGCACTGGACATCCTTAAGCCGCTGCTATTTGCGCCACGCCCCCGGCGAGCCATTCCAACCCTGGATGGCGCCTACCTTCCCAATGATCGTCTGGATGCGCAGCTGGTCGTCGGGCCTGATCTGGTGCGTCCGGACGACATCGCGGTCGGGCCCGACGGCACGCTTCTTGTGAGCGCGCAGAACCGCCTGCTTCGGCTGTCTGGTCCGAGATTGCAGGACCAGAGGGTGGTCGCGAAGGTCGGTGCGCCGATCACCGCACTCGAGCAGCTTAGGGACGGACGGCTCGCCGTTGGCCTCAATGGGGGCGGGGTGTGCATCCTACGCCCCGACGGAACGGTAGAGGCAGCACTCGCTCAGCTCGGCGGTGCGCCTCTCCGCAGCGTTACTGCGATCGCCGAAGATCCGGTGCGGGGGGGCGTGTTCTTCACCGTCGGCAGCTTGCGTCACGACGCCGAGGATTGGGTTTGGGACCTGATGGAGCGCAACTGCGCGGGGCTGCTCGGCTATTGGCAGCCGGACGCTGGCCGTGCCGAGGTTCTGCTCGAGGGTCTGCCCTATCCGAACGGGCTAGCGGTGGAAGACGGCGGCGAGAGCCTCCTGTTCACGCAGGGGTGGTCGCACAGCGTGGCGCGCTACCGGATCGGCGCCAAAAAATCAAGCGTAGTCGAAACGGTCATCGACAATCTGCCGGGTTATCCCGCGCGCATCGCGCCGGCTCGCGGCGGGGGACATTGGCTTGCGATCTTCGCGATGCGCACGCAACTGGTCGAACTGGTGCTGCGCGAAGCGCCGTTCCGGCAAGAGATGATGCGCGTCGTCGATCCGGAATTGTGGGTGCGGCCGTCGCTGCGCGCTACGGGCTCGTATCTCGAACCGCTGCAGGGCGGTGGGATAAAGAAGCTCGGCATCCGAAAGCCCTGGGCGCCGCCGCGCTCCTACGGGCTCGTAGTTCGGCTCGATGCCGAAGCCGAACCCGTGTTCTCGATGCACAGCCGGGTGGACGGGCACTGCCACGGGACAACGGCGGCGCGCGAGTCGGGTGGTCGGCTGATTGTGGTGTCCAAGGGAGACGGCCGATTGTGTGCGTGTAACCTCGAGAGCGCGGGAGGCAACGTATGAACGCTGGGCCGGAGGAGATGACCAACGCTGGGCCGCTTGCCGGCGGAGGAGCGGTGCCGAAGCTGTGCGTCCGGCAGGCGACGAAACTGTACGAAGGCGTGGCGGCAATCCAGAATGTCGATTTCGACCTGCACGCTGGCGAGGTCCATGCGCTTGTTGGCGAGAACGGCGCCGGAAAATCGACGCTGTGCAAGGCGATTGCCGGTGCGGTGCAGCTTACGTCTGGCGAGATCCTGCTTGATGGCGAGCCGTGCCGATTCCTCTCCCCGGCGGACGCGCTGCGGCGCGGTATCGCGATGGTGTACCAGGAGGATAGCCTGGTGCCGACGATGACGGTGGCGCAGAACGTACAGCTCGGCCGCGAACGCTTCCTGACCACGTTCCGCCGCATCAACATCAGCGCGCAGCAACTGCTGCAATCGATGAACTTCCACGTCGAACCCAACGATGTGGTGGCGACGCTGGGCACCGCCAAGCGCCAGATGGTCGAGATCGCCCGCGCCGTTTACTACCAGGCCGAGGTGATGATCTTCGACGAGCCGACCGCAAGCCTCACCCCGGAAGAAACCCAGCACTTGTTCCTGCTGATCGACGATCTGCGCCGCCGCGGGATCGCCATCGTCTATATCTCCCACGCACTGGAAGAGGCGCTGACCATCGCCGACCGCATCACCGTGCTGCGCGACGCGCGCAAGGTGATCACCGCGCCGGCGAAGCAGTTCACCCGCACCAGGCTGGTCGAATACATGGTCGGGCGTAGCCTGGCAGAAAAGCGCCCAGAGCATGGCAGCGGCAGCAACCACCGCGGCGAGCGCGTGTTGCGGGTGCAGAACGTGATTTCCGGCACGATGGTCAAGAACATGTCGTTCTCCGTCTTCGCCGGAGAAGTTCTGGGCATCGCCGGACTGGTCGGTTCCGGACGATCGGAAATCGCCCAGGTCATCGCTGGCGCGCGCAAACGCAACCTGATCCACGGCGGAATGATCTACCTGGGCCAGAAGCCCGTGCGCTACCGCGTGCCGTCGCAGGCGGTGAAGGACGGCATCATCTACGTTACCGAAGACCGCAAGGTCAGCGGCTTCTTCGAAACCATGACCGTGGACGACAACATCTACACCGGCTGGCTCGCCTCGCTGATCGGGCGCCTGCGAATGCTGTATTCGAAGAAGCAACGCGGCCAGGTAGCGGCCGATTGGGTGGCCCGCACCCGCATCACCGCGATCAATCGACAGAGCAAGGTGATCGAACTGTCCGGCGGCAATCAGCAGAAGGTCGTGGTGGCCAAGAGCCTCGCGCAAGAACCGAAGCTGATCATCCTCGACGAGCCAACGCGCGGCGTCGACGTAGGTTCCGTCGAGGAAATCCATGAAATCATCCGCGGGCTTGCGCGCGAGGGCAAGGCAGTCGTGGTTATTTCGTCCTACCTGCCGGAAATCCTCAAAATCTCCGACCGCATCCTGGTCGCCCGCGGCGGCCAGATCGTCGCCGAGTTCGATCCGCGCGACGCGACGCAGGAGAAGATCATGTATGCCGCTGTGCACTGACGTGCGGTATTCTCGCATCCGTTAGCGCTGTGCCACGCTCCCCCCGTCCTGGCCAGGCTCGACCCTGGGCTCGCCCCTGGGCTCGCCCCTGGGCTCGCCCCTGGGCTCACCCCTGGGCTCACCCCTGGGCTCACCCCTGGGCTCGACCCGGCCATCGGCCCGAGCGGATCGGGCGCGCTTCAAACGTCGCGCCGTTGTTATCACACCCGAGGTCGCACAACGCGCCCGCGCATTGGCAAACCGATGACCAGGTGCAGTCGGCAGTCGGGGCAAACCAGCCTCCCCCGCAGCCGACGCAAACCCGCCCTCCTTGCGTGGTTAGTTTTTCTTGATTTTTTGTTCTATTTATGCTAACAGCAACCGATCGTTCGACCCACAACGAAAGGCAACCTGGTAACCGTTTCGCCATGATCAGCAACACGCTCTCCGCTCCGGCCGACGCCTGTGGCCCCGCTGCAAATCGGGACGGCCCGGCCATGCCCCCAAACATTGCACGTCTCCTCTGCATCCTCCGCATCCTGCTCGACTTCGGCCGGCGCCTCGCCGCTGGCGTCGAGCGCGTTGCCGCCACGCGCGACTTCTGGCTCTTCTCTGCGGTATTCGGCACCACGACGCTGCCTGTTATTCACACTCACATCCACCGCGGCATCTTGCGCGCCGCCACCCTCGAATCCCTGTTGCTCCAGCGTGCCGCCGCCGGCCGCGACATGGCCGCGCGCCCGCTCCACCCGAACCCTGCCCCCACCGAGGATACAAACGCCGACCCATGCAATGAACCGTTCGATGCCCAGGTCGCGCGCCTGACCGCGGAAAGGGCGCGGCACGACGCGCAGGTCGATCCAGACAACCCGGCTACAGCAGAGCAAATCGAGGCCGAGGTCCGCGCCCGCCCCATCGGCCGCACCATCGCCGACATCCGACGGGATCTCGGAATCATCGCCATCATGTGCACGCGCGAGTTCTGGGACACGGTAACCGACGCGGTCGCCGCCTATCAGGACAGCGCGGCGGAGTACCTCGACGCCACGCAGCCTGCGCCCGAATGTCCCCAACAGAAGCACGCGGCGAAACCGCCAACAAATCAAATGGACCGCGGTCCAGATCCGTATCCGCAGCGGACCAATCGCCCGCGCCGGACTCCGGGTTCCAAAATCGTCGAGCGCCCGCTGGATCGGTTCGGCACCATGCCGGCACCAGCCAAGCCGCGCCCCAAGTCGCGCCTTAGCGTCCCGGAACCAAACAGACATGCAACCGTGGCAGGCCGTGCCACGGGTCCGCCGCTGCGCGCGGCAACAAAATGTGCCGCCTGAGTTTCGTCAACAAGATCACGACTCACCGACCGGGGCCGGAGCACGGCCAGCCCCGCCGTCCTGATTCGCACCATGTCGTTCCGGGAATAAAATATTCCCACCTGGCGTCCATCAGCATCTTCCTTTCGCCTGCGAATTGCGCCGAGCAGCGGCACGGAATGCCCTCACGCAGACCAGCCGCAACTGCACGCAAGGCCCTCGGATCGCCCGCGCACGCCGCGCCAACGCGGTTGCTCCCGCGACACCTGCGGCCCGAGCCGCAGCCGAGCATGCCAACGGCAGCCCCATCCGCGTTCATCCGCGTCCATCTGCGGTTCAAATCCTTCCTTTCTCCCCAACCGCACCGCACCGACGGCACGCCCTCGACCTCCAACAGGGCCGACGCACCACAAACCAGCACAACACCGTCTCACCACAAACGAACTGAGACATCCGTGAGACTCGCCCCCACGCCCCTCGCCTCGCACCCAGTCAGCAACCCAACCACCAAGGCCGCGTCACCCCGCGCAGTAGCCCCGCGCCCGATGCGCGCCTATCTTGCAGCGATGTCGCAAACTCCCGCTTTCCTGGATCCGGGCCGCCCGCCGGTGCCCGACATCGTGGTGCCGCGTGGCGTCACGCCGTTCTACCTGCCCCGGCGCCCCGTCCGAGGCCGCCTGGTCCGCCTCGGGCCGCTCGCCGACGCGTTGCTGACCCGCCATAACAACCACCCCGCCGTCACCCGCCTCGCCGGCCAATCGCTCGCCCTCACCGCCGCGCTGTCCGGCGCCCTCAAATTCCGCGGCTCGTTCAGTCTGCAAGCCAAGGGCGACGGCCCCGTTCCAATGTTGCTCGCCGACTGCACCGACACCGGCGCCCTGCGCGGCTACGCCCGCGCCCATTCCGACAAGCTGGACGCCTTGCTCGCCTCTTCGCCAACCCCCGCAGCGGGCGAATTGCTGGGCGGCGGCTACCTGGCCTTCACCGTCGACCAGGGCCCCGACCAGCACCGCCATCAAGGCATTGTCACCATCGAGGGCGCCAACCTCGCCGAAATGGCACTGCACTATTTCCGCACCAGCGAGCAAATACGCTGCATGGTCCATCTCGCTTGCGAACCCACCCAGTCCGGCTGGCGCGCCGGCGCGCTGATCCTGGAGAAGGTCGCCGGCGCCGGCGGCATCGACCCCACTTTGGACGCCGAAGCGCAGGAAGAAAGCTGGCGCACCGCCACCATGCTCGCCGCCACCCTCACCGACGCCGAATTGCTCGACGACTCCCTCTCCCCCGAGACCCTGCTCTACCGCTTGTTCCACACCGAAGGCGTCGCCGTGGACCGCGCCCGCGCCCTGTCCTTCGGCTGCCGATGCTCCCGCGCGCGGCTCTCCGGCATCCTGGAAAGCTTCTCCACCGACGACCTGGACCACATGGCGGTGGACGGCGACATTGTCATGAAATGCGAATTCTGTAATTTCGATTTTCGATTCAATCGCGACGAGGTGCATGGCGCGGCCGCTGCACCGAAGCGCACCTGACCCAAGCCAGCGGCGCCCGGAGCCAACCCCGTCATGCAAGATCTTCGCCTGACCCGACGAGCCTCGCTGCTGCTGCCTTTCTTGCTCGCAGCCTGCGGCGGCGGGGAGCAAACCTTTCCGCCGCTGCGCTACAACTACCTGCCGCCAATCCGCCTGAACGTCGCCAGCTTCAGCATTCAGCAGCAATTTTATCCATCGGGCGCACGGCCGGACATCACGGATCTGGATCCGGTGAATCCGGTCGAAGCCCTGCGCACGATGGCCCAGGACCGGTTACAGGCCAGCGGCACAGCGGGAGAAGCGGTATTCGCGATCACCAACGCGTCGCTGACCAAAGTCGGCGACGTGATCACCTGCGCCCTGTCGGTAAATTTGGAAATCTACCCAACACCAGGCATACGCTCCGGCTTTGCCCAGGCAACAGCATCGCGTCAGCATATCGGGTCTGTCGATGACATGCCCGCCACGCTCTACGACCTGACCAAGAACGCGATGAACGCACTGAACGTAGAGTTCGAATACCAGGTGGACAGGAACCTCCAGCCGTGGCTTGCGACGGCCTCGTCGGTCCAGCCGCCTGTGCAGACGCAACCGCTGGAAACAGCCCCTGCCGCCCCGCCACCGCCGCCGGGCTCGCCGGCCCCGGCGGCCAATGCGGCGCCCACGCCGCTGGCGCCCAACCCGCCGATGTCAGCACCGCCAACCTGGCCGCCGCCCGCACCTGCACCAACCCCTGCACCAACCCCTGCACCAACCCCTGCGCCACCGCCGCCGCCTGCCGTTCCGACCCTGCCGGCGCTGCCGCCCGGATTTTCGCCAGGACGGTAAGAACAGGACGGTAAGAACAGGACGGTAAGAAGATGATGCCGGCCCGATCACCCTCACCCGGCCTCTCCTGCAAAGCCGGTGAGGCAATCAGTTCAATAACTCCTCCAGCGCCTGCACCGCCTGCCCTCCGGCGCTGCGCATCTTCTCGTACAATGCGCGCGCGTCCGTCGAATCGCCACGGCGCGCGGCTTGCTCCAATAACCGCGCGAGGCCGCTCAGCGCACCGGCTCCGCAGTTCCCGGCCACCGATACAATGTTGTGCGCTTCCTGCGCTGCTTGCTCCAGTTCGCCCGCGGCGAGCCGCGCTCCCAGCAACTCGAGCCGCGTGACCAGATCGTGCATCGATGCCCCGATGAAGTCCGCGAACTGGGTGCCGTCCATAAACCCGCGCAAGCCGGAGATCGCTGCCGGATCGACAGCCGGAGCGTTAACCTCCCGCCGCTCTCCGCGCATGATCGCGTCCAATGTCGTGGCCAGCGTCTCCGGCGACAGCGGCTTGCTCAAATAGGCATCCATGCCGGCATTGCGATATCGCTCCTCGGCGCCTGTCACCGCATCGGCGGTCAGGGCGACAATGGGTACCGCATTGGCAGGCGGCGGCAGGGCACGAATGCGGCGCGTCGCTTTCACACCGTCCATGACAGGCATCTGCACATCCATCAGCACCACGTCGAAGCCGCCGTGCATCACCGCCTCCACAGCTTCACGGCCATTGGCGACAACCTCGGCGGTATGCCCAACTGCCTGCAGCAGCGCGGCAACCAGCCGCTGGTTCACCCGGTTATCGTCGGCGACCAGCACACGCAGCTTCCGCCGCATCCCGGAGCGCTCCATACCCACCAGTGGCTGCTCCGCGCTTGCCGTCCTGGCCGGCAACATTGGCACCGTCACCGTGAAGCGGCTGCCCTGCCCTGGCGCACTGCTCACCACGATTGCGCCACCCATCAAGGCAAGCAGTTCACGGGTGATGGCCAACCCCAACCCCGTCCCGCCGAAGCGGCGGCTGATCGAGCTGTCCGCCTGGGTGAATTTCTGAAACAATCTCGCCCGCGTCTCCTCGTTCATCCCGATGCCCGTATCCGCGACCTCGATCGCGACCTGACGCGCTCCGTCCGGCAGCGCACCCGGCAGCAAACGGGCGGACACGGTCACGCCGCCTTGTTCGGTAAACTTGATGGCGTTGCCAAGCAAGTTGAGCAAGATCTGGCGCAAACGGATCGCGTCGGCGTGGAAGCGTTGGCGCACTGCCGGCTCCAGCGACGTGGTCAGCACCAGGCCTTTCTCTTTCGCACGAGGCGTCAGCAGTGCCACCGTCGCGTCGATCGTCTCGCCCAGGTCGAAATCGATCGGGTCGAGTTCCATCTTGCAAGCTTCCAGCTTGGCAATATCCAGCACATCGTCGATTACCCGCAGCAGCGCGCCGGCGCTGTCGCGCACGGTCAGCGCACAATCGCGCTGGGTGGAGGTGAGTTCGGAACGCAGCAGCAGTTCGTTCATGCCGATGATGCCGTTCATCGGCGTGCGGATCTCGTGCGAGATGTTGGCCAGAAACTCGGTTTTCGCCCGGTTGGCTTGCTCGGCCGCGGAGCGCGCCGCTTCCGCCTGAGCATGTGCGGCGGCCACACGTTCCTCGGACGCCTTGCGTTCGGTCACGTCGGTATAGGTACGCACAACGCCGCCCCCCGGAAGCGGCGTGGAGCGAATTTCCAGTACCGTGCCATTCGGCCGCCGACGTTCGTACACGTGCGGCTGGTCCAGGATGCCGCCGGAGCGGACGAATTCTTGCAGCCTCTCCGGTGTTAATCGGAACTCATTCATCTGCCACTGATGCGCCAACACATCGGTGAAAGCTGGCCGGCTTTTCATCAGGTCAGGCGGCAGGTCGAGCATTCGTACGGCTTGCTCGTTGCAGACCTCCACGCGGCGGTCCGAGCCCACCATCATGATGCCCTGGTCCATGGATTCGAGCGTCGTCTGCAATGTGCCAGACATGTCCGCTGCGTCGGCCTGACTGCGGCGCAGCGCCTCCGCCTGGCTCTCCAACCGGGTCCGCGCCGTCTCCTGCTCCCGGTTGCGCAGTGCCAGCGACGCCTCGGACAATGCGAGACGGCGAAACTGTATAATCAATGCCCGAAACAACAGCAGCAACGTCAATACGACGGCGAAGGTGCCGACGGCGATCACGATGCTCTGGCGCCGCCAGTCACTCAGGGCGGCGGCTTCAGAGAAGCTGACATCCACGGCCAGGTCATAGTTCGCCAGGGGATGCACCGAGACCCATCGCGGCTGGCCGGTCAGTTCCCCGCGAGAGCGGTACATCCCGCCGCCGCGCGCCGCCACCGCGTACCAGGGCGATCGGCGAGGTATCTTCTGGCCCACATAGTGGCCGAACCCGGGATAGCGGACCAGGATAGTCCCGCCACGCCCCATCAGCGTGATTGCCGTCGCACTATCGTGGACAATGGTGCGGTAAAAATCCTCGAAATAGGACAGCGACAGCGCGCCCGCGACGTAGCCGAGCGTACCACCGTCCGGCGCCGCGATGCGTCGCACCACATAGGCGGTCCAGCCCGGGAGCAAGCGCGCCTGAATCGCCGGGCCGACATAGGGCACGTCTTGTTTGTGTTGGCGGAACCAGGAAAAGAACGGTCGATCGGACACGTTGAGCGGCGCTTTGGGCACGCCCAGCGAGGTGGCTACGATCCTTCCTTCCGGGTCGATGAGCCCGATGGCGGAAGCCTGCGGCAGATTTGTCAGGCGCTCACGCAACGACTGCACCGTTGCCTGCGTCCCCTGGCCGGCAACCAGCGGCATATTGCCGGCTCGAGATGATACCTGGGTCCTCACGATCTGCAGTTCAAGGTCTACGCCCTGGATCGTGCGTGCGGTTTGCTCGGCCAGGACGAAGCCAAGATTGGTTTCCGTCTGCTGATAGCGGGCGAGCGCTTCACGGCGCATGTCCCATGTCGCCAGAGCGGCGCCGCCGACGCAAAGGATGATCAGCGCCGCGCAGGCCAGCATCAGCCAACCCGCCGTGCGCCCGGATGGGTCACGGCTGGTATCGGCGGTCGCAGCGGGCATGTGGATCACCGGCATCGCGGGTGATCATACATCTATCAGATCGGACTACGGGAAGGTTACTATCGTTGGCTGCGTCGGTGGGTGCGGCCGGCCGCCTTGCGCGCCGAGACGGAGAAGGCTGCCCCGGCACAGATCAGACCCAATGAGGCCGGCACCAGCCAGGCCGGCCGAACCAGGAGGGGCTGGGCCACGTCCAACCACAACCACGCCGCCAAATGTTGCTCTATCGCAGTGCGCAAGGTCTCCGTCAGATCGTGGTCGACCATCAGCAGCACCTGCCCCAGCGGCACAGACGGCGGCCCCAGCGTTGCCGCGGCAACCGCGCCTACGAGCAGAATGGCGGACAGGACGGCAAAGATGCGTTGCAGCGTCACATGAACAACTTTTGGCCTTTCATGCCAGTATAGAGGCTGGCGACCCACTCGCCATAGCCGTTGTAGATCACGGTCGGCACAATTTCATCGGATCCGAGTAAGCGCTCTTTCGCCTGGCTCCAGCGGGGATGCGGGACGGCGGGGTTCACGTTGGCCCAGAAGCCGTATTCGTCCGGCGCCAGCGCCTGCCAGAAATTCAGCGGCTGCTTGTCGGTGAAGGTGATCTTCACCAGGGCCTTGGCTGACTTGAAGCCGTATTTCCAGGGCAGGGTCAGGCGGATCGGGCCGCCATCCTGCGGCGGCAGCGGCTTGCCATACATGCCGGTGGAGACGAACGTCAGGTCGTTCATCGCCTCCGCCATGGTCACGCCCTCGATATAGGGCCAGGGGTAGAACGGGCTGTCCAGGCCGGGCATGTATTTCGCGTCCTGGTCGGACTGGAAGCGGATGTATGTGGCGGAGCCGAGCGGCTGGGCCAGCTTGACCAGTTGGCTGAGCGGAAAGCCGGTCCAGGGCACCGTCATGGCCCAGGTCTCGACGCAGCGATGGCGGTAGATGCGTTCCTCAAGCTGGACCTGCTTCAGCAGATCGTCGATCGCAATGGTGCGGGGCTTTGCCACCATGCCGTCGATGGCGATCGACCAGGGTCGCTGAGGTAGTTTCTGAGCTTCGTGCCAGATGTCCTTGGTTTCATTGAATTCGTAGTAGTTGTTGTAGGTGGTGGAATATTTGGCGTCGGTGACCGCACGGTTGGGCGGATACTTGGTGTCCAGCGGTCCGGTGGCGCCCAATGGCTGTGCCGGTGCGTCCGCGGCCCGGGCGGACCGCATGGCCGACACCGCCCCCAAGGCAATCCCACCGGCCAGAACGCCACGCCGGCGCAGGACTAGCGCCTCCGGTGTGACCGCATGCTCTGCGATTTCCCAGCCACGGCGCCGTACGATATGCATCCCAGCCTCCAATCCCCAACACATAGGGTTATAGACACCTTGCCCTAGCCCGCGCTTCCGTTAACACCCTGTCATGTTTCGCGTGGGCACCGCGGCAATTGTGTGTCGCCGCAAGATCGGGAACATTACACGCGACCCTGGTCGCGGAGATGATTTTTTCCGCCGACGGCTGACCTGGAGGCTCTGAATGCATCTTGCTCGATTCCCTCGTGTCCGCATGTTCCCGGCGCCGACGCCGCTGGAGAAGCTTGGCAACCTGTCGCGCCACCTCGGCGGGCCGGAGATCTGGATCAAGCGCGACGACTGCACCGTGGTGGCGACCGGCGGCAACAAGGTACGCAAGCTGGAATGGCTGGTGGGCGAGGCACTGGCGCAGGGCGCCGATCATCTGGTGACGCAAGGGGCCGTGCAATCCAACCACGTGCGGCAGACCGCCGCCGCCGCGCGCAAGTTCGGACTCAAATGCACGGCTCTGCTGGAGCACCGGGTGGTCACCAACGACCGCGACTACCTCAACAGCGGCAATGTGCTGCTGGACAAATTGTTCGATTGCGTAATAGAATACCGGCCGTCGGGGCTGGATATGAACGCCGAGGCCGTGGCCAAGGGCGAGGCGCTGAAGGCCGAAGGTGGGAAGCCGTACGTGATCCCTGGCGGCGGGTCCAACCGCGTCGGCGCGCTGGGCTACGTGTCCTGCGCGCAGGAGTTGGTGGCGCAGGCCGACGAGATGGGGCTGCGCATCGACCGCATCGTCACCGCGACCGGCAGTGCGGGGACGCATGCCGGGCTGATCGTGGGATTGCAGGGGTGCAACGCGAATATCCCGGTGCTGGGGATCGGCGTGCGCAATCCGAAGGACCGGCAGGAGGCGGCCGTCCACGCTTTGGCCGAGGCCACCGCGGATTATGTCGGCATGCGCGGCGGCATTCCGCGCGGGGCGGTGGAGGCGAACTGCGACTATATCGGCGCGGGCTACGGCCAGCCGACCGAGGCCATGGGCGAGGCCGTGATGATGCTGGCGCGGCTGGAAGGCGTATTGCTCGATCCGGTGTATTCGGGGAAGGCCATGTCGGGGCTGATCGACCTGATCCGCAAGGGCGCGTTTCACAAGGACGAGCGGGTCGTGTTCCTGCATACCGGCGGGGCGGTGGGATTGTTCGGCTATACCGGGTTCTTCGAACAAGCGATGGTCTGAGGGTTTGGCGGTAACCGAGGCGGGCCGGGACACGGCACGATCGCGCGCGTTGGCCGTTGCGCGGGGAGACCTGGCGAGAGGAATGCCTGACGGTTCCCGGGTTTGGATGACGTCCGCTTTGGAATACCCGCCTCGGGCCGGTGCCAGTCCGCATCGTGGTGAGTAAGCCCGCGCGTTTTTGGGTGTGGAAATAGCGAGCAAACGCGCGGGCGTGCGCATGCGCCGCCGCGGAACGGCGGACGCGAATCAGGACGGCGGGGCTGGCGGTGGTCCGGTCCCGTGCATCGATTTCGAATGGTTGCATGGGTCAGGCCGGTGCCGCTGCGGCGACCTCTGGCGCCGTTGGTGGCGAAACCGGCCAGTGCAGGGCTGGCGCGGTTTCCGTTTGCTCCAATGCTTTACC
>DATKPQ010000026.1:0-48384 GCA_035523995.1 Acetobacteraceae bacterium
GCCCGGCGTCGGGCTGGTCACCATCAGCGGCGGCCAGGTGCCCGCGGTGCGAGTGCAGTTCAATCCGCGCGCGCTCGCCGCCTATGGCCTGAACATCGATGACCTGCGCACCACGCTGGGCAACGCCAATGTGAATACGCCGAAAGGCAATTTCGATGGCCCGGCGCAGGCGTCCACCATCAACGCCAACGACCAGATCACCGAAGCCAGCCAGTACCTGAACGTGGTGATCGCCTACCGCAACGGCGCGCCCGTTCGGCTGAAGGACGTCGCCACAGTGGTCAGCGGGCCGGAGAACACACAGCTTGCCGCCTGGGCCAATCGTACGCCGGCGCTGATTTTGAACATTCAGCGCCAGCCGGGTGCCAACGTCATCCAGGTGGTGAACAACATCAAGGCGCTACTGCCGCAGCTTCAGGCGACACTGCCCTCCGCCATCAAGGTCGCGGTGCTGACCGACCGCACCACCACCATCCGAGCCTCCGTCTCGGATGTAGAATTCGAGCTTGGCCTTGCGGTGGCCCTGGTGGTGCTGGTCATCTTCTTGTTCCTGCGCAACCTGCCGGCCACGATCATTCCCAGCCTGTCGGTCCCGCTGTCCTTGGTCGGCACGCTGTCGATCATGTATTTGCTTGGCTTCAGTTTGGACAACCTGTCGCTGATGGCGCTGACCATTTCCACCGGCTTTGTGGTGGATGACGCCATCGTCATGATCGAGAACATCGCCCGCTTCGTGGAAGCCGGGGAAAGCCCGCTGCAAGCGGCGTTGAAGGGCTCCGAGCAAATCGGCTTCACCATCATCAGCCTGACCGTATCGCTGATCGCGGTGTTGATCCCGCTATTGTTCATGGGCGACGTCGTCGGCCGATTGTTCCACGAATTCGCCATTACGCTGTCCACGACCATCGTTATCTCCGCCTTCGTCTCGCTGACTCTGGTGCCGATGATGTGCGCGCGCCTGGTGAAGCATCGGCCTGAGTCACAGCGTACCCGCTTCGACCTTGCAGCCGAGCGCGGCTTCAACTGGATGATCGGCCAGTACGACCGGGGCTTGAATCTGGTGCTGGACCATCAGCTGCTGACGCTGATGGTCGCGCTGATCACGCTGATCGCCACGGTCTGGCTTTATATCATCGTGCCCAAGGGCTTCTTCCCGGTGCAGGACACCGGCCTGCTGCAAGGGATTTCGGTGGCGGCGCAGACCACCTCCTTCGACGCCATGGCGCAGCACCAGCAGGCGCTGGCCGACGCGATCCTGAAGGATCGGGATGTGGTCAGCCTCAGCTCGTTCATCGGCGTCGACGGCACCAACATGACGCTGAACACCGGCAATTTCCTGATCAACCTCAAGCCCAGGGACGACCGCACGCTGAACGCGACACAGATCGCGCGCCGCCTGCAACAGGAAACCGGGAACGTGCCCGGCGTGCAGTTGTACCTGCAGCCGGTACAGGACCTGACGCTGGATACCACACTCAGCCGCACGCAGTACCAGTTCGTGCTGGAAAACCCGAACCTCTCGGCGTTCAACGAATGGGTGCCGAAGCTGGTCGCGCAGATGCAGAAATCGCCCGACCTTGCCAACGTCGCGAGCGATCTGGAGCAACAGGCGCTGGACATAGATTTGGTGATCAACCGGGAGAGCGCGGCGCGCTATGGCATCACGCCGGCGACGGTGGACAATGCGCTGTACGACATGTTCGGCCAGCGCATAATCTCCACCATCTACACCCAGTCCAACCAGTACCGTGTCATCATGGAGGCCGCGCCGTCGTTGCAGAAGTCGCTGAGCGCGTTGAATGCGATCTACCTGCCCGCGGCGGGATCGACGACAGGGCAGGTGCCGCTCTCTTCGATCGTAAAAATCGAGAAGAAGCCGGGGCCGGCCATGATCAGCCATCTCGGGCAGTTTCCGGCAACCACCATTTCATTCGATACCGCGCCGGGTGCGTCGCTCGGTGAGGCACTGGACGCGATCAAGCAGGCGGAGAAGGACATCCACCTGCCCGCCAGCTTCATTACCGCCTTCCAGGGCGCGGCGGCGGCGCTGGAAGCCTCGCTGTCAAACGAGTTGTTCCTGGTACTGGCTGCGATTCTCACGGTTTATATCGTACTGGGCGTGTTGTACGAGAGCTTCATCCACCCCATCACCATCCTGTCCACGTTGCCGTCAGCCGGCGCCGGCGCGCTGATTGCGCTGCTGATCGCCGGCGACAACATCGATGTCATTTCCATCATCGGCATCATCCTGCTGATCGGGATTGTGAAGAAGAACGGCATCATGATGGTGGACTTCGCGTTGCAGGCCGAACGCGAGGAAGGCAAGCCGCCGCGCGAGGCGATCCACCAGGCCTGCCTGCTGCGCTTCCGCCCCATCCTGATGACCACCATGGCCGCCTTGCTGGCCGCGTTGCCGTTGATGCTGGGCAATGGCACCGGCTCCGAACTACGCCGCCCATTGGGCGTCGCCATGGCCGGCGGACTGATCGTCAGCCAGGTGCTGACATTGTTCACCACGCCCGCGATCTACCTGATGTTCGATCGCCTGGCCTGGCGTCTGTCCGGCAAGGGCCTCGCCCACGGCGGCCCTGCCGGCGAGGCCGCGGAATGACGATGTGCTACGCGGTCCGCCCATTGACGCAGCGCTCGCGGTGTCGAGGACGTGAGATGCATCAGGGGTTCGGGGGCGAAGCCCCCGTCGCTTCCACGCCCCGACGCAGCAAGCGTTGCGCCAACGGTGGGCTCCATCGCGCATGAACATCTCCTCCCCGTTCATCGCGCGTCCCGTCGCGACCACGCTGCTGACCATCGGCATCGCGCTGGCCGGCATGTTCGCCTTCTTCAAGCTGCCGGTCGCGCCGCTCCCCCAGGTCGATTTCCCGACCATCTCGGTGCAGGCCACTCTCCCCGGCGCCAGCCCGGAAACCGTCGCGACCAGCGTCGCCGAGCCCCTGGAACGCCATCTCGGCCAGATCGCCGACGTAACGGAAATGACCTCCAGCAGCTCCGTCGGCCAGTGCCGCATCGTGCTGCAGTTCGGCCTCGACCGCGACATCAACGGCGCCGCACGCGACGTACAGGCGGCGATCAACGCCGCACGCGCCGACCTGCCCACCAGCCTGCGCAGCAATCCCACTTATCGCAAGGTAAACCCCGCCGACGCGCCGATCCTGATTCTGGCACTGACCTCGCCAACCCTGACCCGCGGCCAGATGTACGACGCGGCCACCAACGTCCTGTCCCAGCGCCTGTCGCAGATCACCGGCATCGGCCAGGTGATCGTTGGCGGCGCTGCCTTGCCGGCTGTGCGCGTCGAACTGAACCCCACCATGTTGTTCAAATACGGCATCGGATTGGAGGACGTGCGCGCCGCTCTCGCCTCGGCCAACGCCAACAGTCCAAAAGGCGCCATCGAAGCCGACGGACTGCACTACCAGATCTACACCAACGACCAAGCCTCCAAGGCGGCGGACTACCGCAACCTCGTGATCGCCTATCGCAACGGCGCTGCCGTGCACCTGTCCGACGTCGCCGACGTGGAAGACTCCGTCGAGAACATCGACAACGCCGGATTCTCCAACGGCAAGCCGGCGGTATTGGTGATTCTGTTCGGTCAGCCCGGCGCCAACATCATCCAGACCGTTAACAGCGTGAAGGCCGCGATCCCGGAATTGATGGCCGCCTTGCCGCGCTCCATGCACCTGACGATCGCCAACGACCGCAGCACCACCATCCGGGAAAGCCTCAGCGATACCGAGATGACCCTGGTGATCTCCGTCGCGCTGGTGACCATGGTCGTGTTCTTGTTCCTGCGCAACGCGCGCGCCACCATGATCCCGGCCATCGCCGTGCCGGTCTCCATCATCGGCACATTCGGCGCGATGTACCTGATGGGCTACACCCTGGACAACCTGTCGCTGATGGCCCTGACCGTCGCCACCGGCTTCGTGGTGGACGATGCGATCGTCGTGCTGGAGAACATCTCCCGCCATCTCGAAGCCGGAACGCCGCGCCTGCAGGCAGCTTTGCTCGGCGCCCGTGAGGTCGGGTTCACCGTGCTGTCGATGAGCACGTCGCTGGTCGCAGTGTTCCTGCCCATCCTCCTGATGCCCGGCATCATCGGCCGTCTGTTCCGCGAATTCGGCATGACCCTGTCGCTCGCGATCACGGTGTCGCTCGCAATCTCGCTGACCACCACGCCCATGATGTGCGCCCTGTTCCTCAAGCCGCGTCGCCAATCGGAAGGACCGCCGCGGAAGACCTTGTTCGACCGCTCCCTGTCGCTTTACGAGCGCACGCTCGCCTGGTCGCTGCGCCACAGCGCGTTAGTGGGACTCTCCTTGGTGTTCACCTTCCTGTTCGGCGTCGGCCTTTTCACCATCATTCCGAAAGGTTTCTTCCCGCTGCAGGACACGGGCCGGATGATGGGCGCGCTGGTGGCGGACCAGGCCATCTCCTTCGATGCCATGCAGCAGAAGCTGAACCAGATGATGACGATCGTGCAGCACAACAAGGCGGTGCAGAGCGTCGTCGGCTTCACCGGGCAGGGCGGATTCGGCGGCGCCAATACCGGCCGCGTGTTCGTCGCATTGAAGCCGCTGTCACAGCGGCCCGGTGTCGAAACGGTGATGTCGCAACTGCGCCGTGCCCTGTCAGTCGTGCCCGGCGCGCAGCTCTTCCTGATCCCGATCCAGGACATCAACGTCGGCGGCCGCCAGAGCAATGCCGCGTACCAGTACACGCTGACCGCCGACAGCACGAGCTTGCTCTACGAATGGACCCCGAAGCTGCTGGCTCTGCTGCAGAAAAGCCCGGTCCTGCGCGATGTGAATTCCGACCAGCAACAGAAAGGCCTGGAAACCAACCTGCATATCGACCGCGCCACGGCCAGCCGCCTGGGCATCAACGTGAGCCAGATCGACAATACGCTGTACGACGCCTTCGGCCAGCGCCAGGTTTCCACGATCTACAGCGCGCAGAACCAATACCACGTCGTGATGGAAGTGGCACCGCGGTACTGGCAATCGCCAGAAACGCTGAAGGACATCTGGGTCAGTACGTCAGGCGGCTCGGCGAGCGGCACCGAATCGACCAACGCGGTGATCGGCACAACCACAGCCGGCAGTTCTCCAACCGGAGTGACAAGCACGCTTGCGACCAGCCCGCCGGTTGCCAGCACAGCATCTTCCGCGGCCGGCACGACCACTGCGACCACGACAGTGACCGCCGCCAGCATCGCCAACAGCTCGGCACGCAATGCCTCGACGAATGCGCTGGCCAACACCGGCAAGGGTTCCGCTTCGTCCGGCGCCGCCGTCAGCACCAGCCAGGAGACCATGGTCCCGCTGAGCGTGTTCAGCAGCTTTGCGCCAGGCAACACGCCATTGGCGGTCAACCACCAGGGTCTGTTCGTTGCCACAACGCTTTCATTCAACCTGGCCGCCGGCAAGTCACTGAGCGACGCCACCACGGCGATCAACAATGCCGTGCGGCAGATTGACATGCCCTCCAGCATTCATGGCGGTTTCGCTGGTACTGCTCTCACCTACCAGAAGACGGTGAGCGACGAATTGGTCCTGATCATCGCGGCTCTGATCGCCGTCTACATCGTTCTGGGCATTCTCTATGAGAGCTACATGCACCCGATCACGATCTTGTCCACCATCCCGTCCGCCGGCGTGGGCGCGGTGCTGGCGCTGATGGTCTTCGGCCAGCAGTTCACCATCATCGCGGCGATCGGCGTCATCCTGTTGATCGGCATCGTCAAGAAGAACGCGATCATGATGATCGATTTCGCGCTGGAGGCGGAACGGACCCACAACATGGACCCGCAAGACGCGATCTTCGAAGCCTGCCGCCTGCGCTTCCGCCCCATCATGATGACCACCTGCGCCGCCATGCTGGGCGCGCTGCCCTTGGCACTGAGCTTCGGCGAAGGCGGCGAGCTGCGGCGGCCGCTCGGCATTTCCATCGTCGGCGGGCTGATGTTGAGCCAGGTGCTGACGCTGTACACGACCCCGGTGGTTTACCTGTATCTCGACCGCTTCCGCCTGCGCGTCGGACGCTGGTGGCGACAGACATTCCCGGGCCTGACCACGAGCCCCGGACCGGCAGAATGATCAATTTGCCGACGTCTCGACGGCTGGCGAAAAGCCTGCCGGTCCTGCTGACGCTGTCCGCCTGCATGGTCGGGCCCAACTACCATCGGCCGCCCGCACCGGTCCCGGTCGCCTACAAGGAGCTGAAGGGCTGGACCATCGCACAGCCGCGGGATGCCGTTAGTCGCGGTCCCTGGTGGTCGATCTACCATGACCCCGAACTTGACATGCTGGAGCGTCAGGTCAACGTTTCCAACCAGACGGTGAAGCAGTTCGAGGCGGAATACCAGGACGCCGTCGCCCTGGTGCAGGAAGCCCGTGCCAGTCTGTTTCCGACGGCCGGGATTACGCCGGGTGTGACACGCAGTCCGGGTTTCAGCGGCGGCAGCAGCAGACGTTCGAGCACTCTCAACACTGTCAGCACTGGTGGCGGCAGCAGCGGTGGGGGCGGCGCGCCCGTCACCCAGTACAGCCTCGAAGGCACCATCGACTGGACGCCAGATGTTTGGGGCCGCATCCGCCGCCAGGTGGAAAGCCAGGTCGCGGCAGCGCAGGTCAGCGCCGCCGATCTCGCCAACGCGCAGCTTTCCGCGCAAATGACGCTCGCGGTGGACTATTTCGACCTGCGCGCCGAAGATTCCCTGATCGACCTGCTGACCAAGACCGTTGCCGCATATGAAGCCACCTGGCGAATCACGCACAACCAATATCTCGCGGGCACAAGCTCGCTGGCAGCCGACGTCGAAGCGCGCGCCCAGTTGGAAAGCACCCGCGCGCAACTTGTCGGCGTCGGCGTACAGCGCGCGATCTTTGAACATGCCATCGCGGTGCTGACCGGGCATCCACCGGCGGACCTGACCATACCGTTTGGACTGATGCCGAATGATGTGCCCGTTGTGCCACCGGGCCTGCCCAGCACATTGCTGGAACGCCGCCCCGATATCTCCGCCGCGGAACGGCAGATGCAGGAAGAGAATGCGCTGATCGGCTATCAGATCGGTGCGTTCTATCCCGATATCAGTCTGTCCACTTTGGGCGGTTTCGTCGGCACCCCACTGTCGCAATTGTTCACGACGGCAAACCAGGTGTGGTCGCTCGGTGCTTCGGCCAGTGAATCAGTGTTCGAAGGCGGCGCGCGCTCGGCAGCGGTGGCGGCGGCGCGCGCCACTTACGATGCGAGCGTCGCCAACTACCGCGAAACGGTACTGTCGGCGTTCCAGCAGGTAGAGGATGAACTCGCATCGCTGCGCATCCTCCAGCAACAGGCTCGTGCAGAGCAAATCGCGATCGATGCATCGCAGCGTGCGGTGAACGTCCTGCTGAACCAATTCAAAGCCGGTACGGTCGACTACACCAGCGTCGTGACGGAACAAACCGTACTGCTTGGTGACCAGCAGACCGCGCTGTCCGTGCAGCAGAGCCGGCTGGTGGCGAGCGTCGATCTGATCACCGCTCTGGGTGGCGGGTGGACGACCAGTGAACTGCCCAACAAGAACTCGTTGCAGACATGGGACCCGACGGTGGAGCACCCGCCTGCCCCTGGGAAGGTCGGCGAGTAAAGACTGCAGGAGGAAGGGTAATGACCAAAGGCTATTGGATTGCCAGCGTGGATGTGATCGATCCCGAGGGCTACAAAGAATACATCGCCGCCAACGCCGCCGCATTTCAGAAATATGGCGCGAAGTTCCTGGTGCGCGGCGGACGCTTCGAAATGACCGAAGGCAAGGCGCGCTCTCGCAACATTGTCCTGGAGTTCAAGGATTACGACACGGCGCTCGCATGCTATCGCTCGCCGGAATATGCGGCCGCGAAGGCGCTGCGCGATGGCCGCGCGGACGCCACGCTGATCATCATCGAAGGATACGACGGATGATCGCCGTTTGCGTTACGGCAAGTTGAAGGCCGTTCCGCTGGCACCGTCGCAAATCCGCACCCAAGTTGCCGCGGTCAACGATGGAGGTGCGTTTGCGGTCCTCGATGAGTGCATTGATGATTGTCGGCGCGTTGCTGGCCTTGCTCGGCATCGTCGGGCTGGCGGTGCCGGAGTTCACAACGCAGCACACCAAGGATGTGGCGAATGTCGGCCCGCTGCATGTTCAGGCCACCGAGCACGAGTCGCATTTCATCCCGCCCGGAGTCGCAGGCGGCGCGCTGGCGCTGGGGATTGTGCTGATCGGCGGAGGGCTGCTGCAGCGGAGATAGGCACATAGCCTCTCCCGCCTTGGGCGAGAAAGGTTACTCGATGCTTCTTGTCGCCAGCGACCCATCCGCGCGCTGCACGATCGCGGCGACCCGCGCTTCCGCCTCCGCGAGCTTCGCCTCGCAATGCTGCCGCAACGCCGCGCCGCGTTCGTACGCGTTGATAGCGTCCTCCAGCTTCTGCTGCCCGCTTTCCAGTGCCCGCACGATTTGCTCCAGCTCCGCGAGCGCGTCCTCGAACGACAACCCGCTCACATCGGGCGGCGTGCGCTTGGCTTCCGACATACTTCGCTTTCCTCTCGGACCCGGGCTCAGCCCCGCATCAGGGCCCGCACATGCACCGCGGCCGAGGCCGCCAGCGCGTCAAGGTCGTAGCCGCCCTCCAGCACCGAGACCAGCCTGCCCTCGCAATGCCGCTCCGCAATGCGCATCAGCTCGTCGGTGATCCAGGCGAAGTCCGTTGTCTCCAACCGGATCTGCGCCAGCGGATCGGCCTTGTGCGCGTCAAACCCGGCCGAAACGATCAGCAATCCAGGTGCGAACCGATCCAGTTCCGGCAGGATAATGTCGCCCCAATTGGCGCGGAACGCGGCGCTGCCGTCACCCGGACGCAGCGGCGCGTTGACGATGTTGTTGGCGACGCCGCGTTCCCACGCATCGCCCGTGCCCGGATAGCACGGGCTCTGATGCGACGACCCATAGAACAGATTCTCATCCGCCTCGAACATGGCCTGGGTGCCGTTGCCGTGATGGACGTCGAAATCCACGACCGCGACGCGCTGCACGTTGTGCACGGCGCGCGCCTGCAAAGCGGCGACCGCAGCGTTGTTGAACAAGCAGAAGCCCATGGGGCGGGACGGTTCCGCATGGTGGCCCGGCGGACGCACCGCGGCGAACACAGTGCGTGCCCAGCCCTGCATCACCGCATCCACCGCCGCCACGGCACCGCCGGCCGCGCGTAACGCGGCTTCCGCGCTGCCGGCGCTCATGGAGGTGTCGGCGTCGAGTTGTATCGTCTCGCCGGGCTCCGGCCGGATCTCCAGGATCGCGCTGACGTAATCTGCGGGATGCACCCGCTGCAATTGTTCCGGCGTGGCCTCGGGAGCGGATTCACGCAGCAGTGGAGCAAATTCCTCGGCCTCCAGAGCGGCGAGCACTGCGCGCAGGCGCTCGGGGTTTTCCGGGTGGTAGGGGCCGTTTTCATGCTCCAGGCAGGCCGGGTGGGTGATCAGGGCGGTGGCCACGTCACGCTTCCTTTGGTTCGGGCTGGTCGGCGCGGCGGCGGATGAGAAAGCTGAACACGCCGGATTCTTCGCTCCAGGCAAGCAAGGCGTGGCCGGTTTCGCGGCAGAACGCCTGGAAGTCGGCAACGGCGGCGCGGTCGGTGGCGAGCACGCGCAGGCGCGCCCCGGCGGGCAGGGCGCGCAAGGCGCGATTCGCCCGCAAGACCGGCAGCGGACAGTTCATGCCTTTTACGTCGAGCAAGGTCTCGCTCATGGGGTTGGGATAGTGGGGTGCGCGCGAGCGAGGGGCAAGGCTGCGGGGACTGCACAGCCGGAGGCGCTGGCGTTGGCCGCGACATTGTCCAGCTTTGCCGCACGCGCTGTCACAGCCGTACCCGGATCGGGCCGCCGTCGCGCGGTGCTGCTGTGTGAGGTAATATAATACCACACACCAAAACCCTTGACCCCACCGGCATTTCCCCCCATACCCCGCCGCCAAACCGCACGGATCGCCAAATCCCATGCTGAAGACCACGCCCTCCCTGAAGCCGGCGGAGGTGAAGAAGGACTGGGTGCTGATCGACGCCGAGGGCGTCGTGCTCGGCCGCCTCGCCGTCATCGTCGCCAATCGCCTGCGCGGCAAGCACAAGCCGCAATTCACCCCGCATGTCGATTGCGGCGACAACATCATCGTGGTGAACGCCGCCAAGGTGAAGATCACCGGCAACAAGGCGGATCAGTCGGTGTTCTATTACCACACAGGCTATCCCGGCGGCATCAAGGGCCGCAGCATCCGCCAGCGGCTGGACAGCAAGCACCCGGAACGCGTGGTGGAAAAGGCGGTGGAGCGCATGATTACCCGCGGCCCGCTGCAGCGGAAGCAGATGAAGCATCTCCACGTCTATTCCGGCGCAGAGCACCCGCATGACGGCCAGCAGCCGCAGAAGCTGGACGTGGCCGCCCTCAACCCCAAGAACAAGCGAGGCTGAACCCGATGTCCGGAACCCAGGGGCGCTCGCTCGCCGATCTGAAGGACATGCTCGCGGCCCAGGCCGCCGCGCAACCAACCCCGGCTATGCCGCTCGTGACCGACGAGCCGAAGCGGGAGCCGCAGCGCGACCAATGGGGCCGCGCCTATGCCACCGGCCGGCGCAAAAACGCCGTTGCGCGCGTGTGGATCAAGCCAGGCAAGGGAGAGATCACCGTCAACGATAAGAAGGTGGTGCAATATTTCGCCCGGCCCGTCCTGCGGATGCTGATCACCCAGCCATTCCTGGTGGCAGACCGCTACAACCAGTTCGACGTGATCGCCACGGTTGTCGGCGGCGGCCTGTCGGGCCAGGCCGGCGCGGTACGGCACGGGATTTCCCGTGCGCTGACCAACTACGAACCGGACCTGCGCGGCATCCTGAAGGTGGCCGGCTTCCTGACGCGCGACCCCCGCGTGGTGGAGCGCAAGAAGTACGGCCGGGTGAAAGCACGCCGCAGCTACCAGTTCAGCAAGCGATAACCCGTCCCCGTCATCTCCGTCCTGGATGGGCTTGACCCGGCCATCCACCCAAAAGCAATCGTGCGCAAATGGCCGAGCAATCCCCCGCTCGAGGCGGAGGACAAGGCACGGCCCTGACGAAACAGGAGGAATCCATGCCCTCCAAGCCAAGCGTCTTCATCGACGGCGAATCCGGCACCACCGGCCTGGGCATCCGCCAGCGGCTGGCCGCGTTGCCGCAAGTCGAACTGCGCAGCCTGCCGGCCGATCGCCGCCGCGATCCCGGTGCACGCCGCGAGATGATGGCGCTGGTGGACCTCGTCGTACTGTGCCTGCCGGACGACGCCGCACGCGACTCTGTCGCTATCGCGGACAGCCTGGGCAACGCGGCGCCCAAAGTCCTGGACGCCAGCACGGCGCACCGCATCCATCCGGATTGGACCTACGGCTTCCCGGAAATGCTACCCGGCCAGGCGGACCAAATCGTGCGCGCTACCCGAGTTGCCAATCCTGGCTGCTATCCCACCGGTGCGATTGGTCTGCTCCGCCCGCTGGTGGATGCCGGAATCGTGCCTGCCGATTATCCAATCGCCATCAATGCCGTCAGTGGGTACTCCGGTGGCGGCAAATCCATGATCGAAGCGCACAAGCATGATGGCGGGCCAGCCTTCGAACTCTACGCACTCAGTTTAGAACACAAGCACCTGCCGGAAATCCATCTTTACGCCGGGCTAACACGGCGGCCGATTTTCGTGCCATCGGTCGGGCATTTCCGCCAAGGGATGCTGGTCTCCGTCCCGCTGCATCTCGATACGTTGCCCGGGCGCCCAACGGCCGCGGACCTGCAAGCGGTGCTGCAGGCCCGTTATGACGGCTGCGCGCTGGTGCGGATGGTGCCGCCGCAGACAGACGGCAAGCTGGAACCGCAGGCGCTGAACGATACCGATCGCCTGGAACTGTACGTCCACGCCAACGAGAAGCATCGCCAGGCGGTGCTGGTCGCGCGGCTGGACAACCTGGGTAAGGGCGCATCCGGCGCGGCGGTGCAAAACATTGGCCTGATGCTCGGCTTGTACACGGGGGTAGGCGCGCGGGAATTGGCGGATGCCTGAGCAGATGTTCGGCGGGGCGGTTCCGGTCCTGGGCACCGGACCGATCTTCTCGCTTGACGGCGTCACCCCGACCGTCGCTCCCGACGCGTTCATCGCCCCCACCGCAGCCGTGATCGGCGACGTGACCGTGGGGTCCGAGACCGGCATCTGGTTCCACTGCCTGGTGCGCGGCGATTTACAGTTCATCCGCATCGGTGCCCGCACCAACATCCAGGATGGTGCGATCATCCACGTCGATTCCGGGCGCTTCTCCACCACCATCGGCGACGATGTCACGGTAGGCCACAACGCAGTGATCCACGCCTGCACGCTGAAGAACCGCGCCTTTGTCGGGATCTCCGCCACTGTGCTGGACGGCGCAGTGATCGAGGAAGGCGGTATGCTGGCGGCCGGGGGCCTGTTGACCCCCGGCAAGGTGATCGGTCGCAACGAATTGTGGGCCGGTACCCCGGCCCGGCTGCTCCGCGTGATGGACGACGATGAGCGCAAAAAGTTCGACCGCAATGCGGAAGTATATCGCGAACTGGCACGCCGTTTCCGCACAGGTCTGCGCAGTACGACCTGACGCGAGCCACAATGGCTCTCATCAAGTGACCGACCGTGCCGCGATCGCCATGTCACCGGTGCGCTCTGCCGAACATGCGCGAACGCCCCATCCGTTAGCGTCGATGTCGGAGCATGTGCCATGCTCGTCCGGTTCGGTAGTGTACTGCTGTGCACTTTCCCGGGTTCGTACGCGACGCCCATGAAATGGATTGCCCGCCGAGAGAATGCCTGCCACTCTCGCAAGGGACGCGGTGGGGAGAGTCCAGGATGCGAGGATGGATACTGCGGCACTTGCTGGCGGTAGTCGTCGTTGCCTGCCTGCCGCACCAGTCCGACGCTGCGACATCCGGGCCCATCAGCAATACCGTCGTGCTGCATTACGACGTGGCGTCGGATGGAACGTATGTGCGAACGCTGCATTTGCAACGGCACGCCTCGACCGACGCCGAGGCTGAAACGCTTTCCGTGTTTCCCTGGCAATACGACACGTCCCGCTCGCGTGTGGACATAATCGACGCGTATACGTTGAAACCGGACGGCCGTAAGGTGGCAGTGAATCCTGCCACATTCAACGACCTGCCGCCCAGCGGCCCCGACGCCGCGTCAATCCCTCCAACCTTGCGAGAGAAACTGCTCCGCTTCCCCGGCGTAACCGCCGGCGACAGCGTGGTGCTGGATCTGCGCGAACGTGTCTTCAAGTCCAGATTGCCCGGCGTCTTCAGCCTGGCGCTGACGTTCGACCCCACACAGCTTTGGGACGTTCGTGCCACGTTCAGCCTCCCCGGCACGACGAAACTATATGCGGATGCCGTCGGGCCCACTGCGAGTCAGGTGAGCGACGGCGCCGAAATAACCTATGCCTGGCACTATCGCAGCACCGACTTTGTTCCGCTTGAAGTGTCCATGCTAGCGCCCATCGAGCGGTTGCCTCGGTTGATTGTCACGACCGCTGCGAGTTGGCAGCAGATCGCGCACGACTATGCGGTCGCCGCCCTGCCGCAGGAGGCCGTCACCAACCGGGTGGACGATATTGCCGAGACAGCAACAAGCGGCCTGACGGATCAGCGCGCAATCGCCGAGCGACTGACCGATTGGGTCACAACCAATATTGCCTACCTGCCGATACCGCTCGGCCAGGCAGACATCCCGCCGCATACCGCCGATGCGGTATTGGCAGCCAAAAAGGGCGACAGTGCCGACCAGGCGGTATTGCTCGCCGCGCTGCTGAAGGCAAAGGGCATTCAAAGCGACCTGGTGTTGATTCCCCTCGACAACATCTATCGCCTGAGCTTGCCGGCGCCATTCGAACAACTGAGCCACGCCTTGCTTTATCTGCCGCAATTGCGCACGTACGCCGATAGCACTGCGGGGCTGCTGCCGTTCGGCGTGCTGCCCTTCAACGAGGACGGTAAGCCGGCTTTGTACGCCGTCTCGGACGGTGATGTGCTGGGCACCACCCCGATGCTGACACCAGACGCTGCGACCACGACGTACACTACCACGGCGCACGTGACGGACAACGACATGGTTGTTGGCGAGAGCGAGACTGAGGCAACCGGCCCGTTCCAGCAGGTCTTGCGCGATGCGGCCGCCTCTGTCGCTGCGGGCAACGCCGAGCAAGCTGCCGTGACGCAGTTGCAAGAGCTGGGGCAAGCCGGTACCGGCCGGTTCGACGCTCCCACGGCCAATGGCGACTCGCCATATACGTTGTCGGGGGAATTCTCCGTCGGCCTATGGCCGTTGCTGAGCGCCGACGATCGCCTGACGATGCCGACCGGACTGCGCGTGGTGCCGCGCCCCGGCGATTTCTTGATCGGCCCGCTCGATGCGCCGGACCTGCCGACGAGCGAGCCCACAACTTGCTTTCCCGGGCGCGCGATTTCCACGGTGACACTGGATGTGGCGCCTAAGTATCGCGTGCTCAAACTACCGCCGGACCTAAAGATTGAGAATAGCGCCTTCAGCTATGAATCGCATTGGTCCGTGCAGGGACAGGCGGTGACCGTGCGGCGCGAGATGGTCTCGCGGATAACGACGCCGGTGTGCAGCGGCAAGCTGCGCGAGCAAACCGCGGCGGCCCTGCACGAGATCCGGCAGGACTATGCCGAGACTGTCGCGCTGGCTCCAGCGCAGTAGTGCGACGCCCGGGGCCTGCGCTGGTACTCATGATCGCGCCTGCTGTCATTGCGAGCGAAGCGACGCAATCTCCGCCGGGAGAACGTGGTATCGCCCGTTGGGGATTGCTTTGCTTCGCTCACAATGACAGGTGGCGCGGCCGCTATCCGTCGGGAACACCAAGCTACCGCGTTAGCGCAGCGAGAACGCATCGCTGAAAGCTTGCGCGGAACGGCTCAGGCTCGACTCGGCCACCGGAGCGATTTCGTCGGCCAACGCGTAGTGGCGCAGCCGATTGATATCGTGCAACGTGACGCGCCCGCCATGAGTTTCGACACCGCAGTGACGCAGCGCGGCGAAAGCGCGTGACAGGTTTTCTTGCCGGCAGCCTATCAGGTCTGCGAGCAATCCCTTGCGGACCGGCAGGCGGAAGTCCGCGCGGTTGCCCGCCGCATCCGCCGCCAGCCGCAACAGATAACAGCCGAGGCGTTGCGTTGCGGTGCGTAGCTTGAGATCGATGACGTGCCGAGTGACGGTCGTCAGGTCAAACGACAGGCCTTGCAGCATCGTGGTAGCGAGCGATGGCTGCTGACTGATCAAATCCCGTAGCGGGGCCGCGCGCAGTTCCACCAACCGCGACGGCGTCAGCGCGCGTGCCGTGATCTGATGCGGTTGGCCGGTCACCACGTTGGCGAGGTCGATGCCGCGTACCGGCTGCAGCACGTCGATGATCGCCACATCGCCGTTGCCGGCGGACTGCGATAGCGTCACCTGACCATCGAGCAAGTAGTGGAGCGACTCCGACGGCCTGCCTTGGCGGCACAGCACCGCGTCACCGGGCACCTCGATCAGGCGACTGATGGCTTCGACGGCATAGCGCGTATCGGCGTCCAGGTCGCCGAAGCCCGGCAGGGATTCCAAAGTGGCGGTGGTCATCAACATGGCGGGTCCGTGAACCTCGATATTCGATACGGCTTGGAGCTGCAAGTTATCAGCAATGCAGGGAACTGGCCATACAGAACCTGTTCGGCCGGAACCCGCCGTCGCACGAGTTAGCCCGCCATTGCTGGCCTTTTCGGAACTTCCAAGGACTCTGGACATGTCGGGGAGCTTTCGGGCCGATGAAAGAAATGCCAGCTACAACGTCGCGCCTCCATCGATCGCGACTTCCGCACCGGTGATATAGCCGCTTTCGTCGGAGAGCAGAAACAGCACCAGGCGCGCGACTTCCTCTGCGGTGCCCATGCGGCGCATCGGCACAAACTGCAGCCGTGCAGCATTCTGTTCCGGCGTACGCACCTTCAGCATGTCGGTGTCGATCGGGCCGGGATGCACGGAATTCACGCGGATGTTGCGTGGTGCGAGATCGACGGCTGCCGCCTTGGTCATGCCCCGCAACGCCCATTTGGTCGCACTGTAGGCGATCGCGCCCGGCGATCCGCGCAGCCCCGCCACCGACGATATGTTCACGATCGAGCCGCCGCCCGATTGCTCCATCAGCGGCACCACGGCTTTCATCCCCAGGAAGCACCCGAGCTGATTCACTCGCATGTGGCGCTCGAATAACGCGGCGTCGGTTTCCATCAGAGTTCGCGGCTGGTAGATGCCGGCGTTGTTGATCAGGCCATGCAGCCCGCCCATCGCGCGCGCGGCGGCAATGGCCGCGTCCCAATCCGCTTCGCGCGTCACGTCCTGGCGGAGGAATGTCACGGCGGCACCAAGTTCGGCGGCCAAAGCACGGCCCTCGGCTGCCAGCACGTCGCCCAGAACCACCCGCGCGCCTTCGGCGACGCACAGCCGAGCCTCGGCCGCGCCTTGCCCACGCGCGCCGCCGCTGATCAGGATGACCTTTCCCTTGAGACGGTCCATGGCTTCCTCCCGCTTTTTTTGAGCCGGCCGGGGTACCGGCCGGGTCGTCCGCGTTTCCGCGGTTTGGGTGTACCACGTCATGGCCCGAACGCCATGGTCCCATCAGCCGCCCTTGCCACGGGCATATCCGGATCGACCGGTCAGCGCGCGCGGCCGGCACTGTCGGCACCTGCCTCCGTGGTGCACACCGTTGCCGAGAGTGTGGCGTACTGCAAATACCATCCTTGTGAGATTGATGAAAGAGCAAGTCCGCACCATCGTCCTCCTGTCGTTCCTGACTCACGCGCGCGATTCCGGCGCGATGCAGGGCCGCCGCGGTGGGCGCTGACCTGATCGTCAGGTTGTGAACGAGCGCTGCGTTCTTTGGCCTTGCCTGTGCGGCATCTGGCAATGCACTCAATCCACATGAGCGGGCAAAACGCATTGACCTTAGTTGTGGTTGTCGTCTGCGCGGTGTTGCTGGTGGTCGGCTTTGCGTTCAGCATTGATGTCGAGCATGGCATTTCTCACGCCGCGCATGTCGAGGCGACGCAGCAATCACCGGTACCCATTCCGGCCGCGTTGGCGCCACCGTCGCACAAGGCATCGTAACGCCGGCCGGGCAGGCACACACAATTCGGCCGGGATCGACGTCGCTGCGGCATTGCGCGCCAAGCTCACGCTGCTCACCGCGCGCTGCGACTGTCGTGCCGACGTTGGGGGTAATGCATGGCAGCATGCCCTGGGTACGTGGCGGCGAGTTCCACGGATGTCTCGGTACGTTTGCGGTAAGATGTCTTATACTGGTTCGTGGCGTGTTGACGCCGCTGGATATCGGGGACGCACCTGTTGCAGCCGATTGCGGCCGCGCTAAATGTTTTACGTTCATTTGCCTTTACATGCGCGAAACCTTCCTTTGGTACAAGCCGTGCCGCCCATGGGGGCCGGCTATCGAGAATCCCACTCATCCAGCTTGCCGGTGCCCCGCAGCAGCCTTAACGTTGACAGCCCAGATCAATGGAGACCAGCAGTGGCCGCTGTCATTCCGGTCATCGACGTTGGCGCGATGCTGTCGGGCCAGCCGCGCGCGCTGGCCGAGACTGCACGGCAGGTGCACGACGCGCTGACACAGGTCGGGTTTTTCGTCATCACTGGCCATGAGGTTCCGCACGATCACCTATGCCGACTGGCTGGCCTGGCGGTGCGACGCCAACGACGACCCAAAGCACGAACAGGACGTCGCCGCGTAGTGCGGTTTTTCCTGTCATTACGAGGAGGACAGAGACCAAGCAATCCGATCGATCGCCGCAAAGATTTGAACAGGATTGCTTCGTCGCTGCGCCCCTCGCAATGACTCTGTCAGAGAGGAACGCCAATGACCGACTTACCAAAATTCGTCCAGATCAATGAAGAAGGGCCACGCGAGGGCTTCCAGTTCGAAAAAGGACCCATTTCCACCACCCGCAAGGTGGAACTGATCGACGCGCTGTCGGAAACCGGCGTCAACCACATCCAGGTGGCCTCCTTCGTCAATCCCAGCCGCGTCCCAGGCTGGGCGGATGCCGACGAGGTTGTAGAGCGCTACAACCGCAAGCCCGGCATTCTCTATACGGCACTGTGGCTGAACACCAAGGGCCTGCAACGTGCACTGTCGCACGGCAACCGGCTGGACATCGAAGGCTCCTTCTCGCTGACGGCCTCGGAAACGTTCCTCGCGCGGAACCAGCAAAGTTCGCTGGAAGACAACATTGCCCGCGCGCATGAGACCCTGCGGCTGTACAAGCAGCACGGTATCCCGCTGAAACGCGCCGGCATCATGGCCGCCTTCGGCTGCAATTTCCAAGGCGAGATCCCGCACCAGCGCGTGCTCGATATGATCCGGCAACTCCTGGATATATGCGAAGAACATGGGATGAAGCCGGAAGTCTTCTCGCTGGCCGACACCATGGCCTGGGCGACGCCGAAATCAATCCGCGCGCTGGTCGGCAAGGTGCGCAACCTGTGGCCCGACATGACGCTGTCGCTTCATCTGCATGATACGCGCGGCATGGGCATTGCCAACGCCTATGCCGGCCTGGAAATGGGTGTGGCGATCTACGATTCCACCGTCGCCGGCCTGGGCGGCTGTCCGTTCGCCGCTCACAAGGGCGCCGCGGGAAATGTCTGCACCGAAGACCTGGTGTTCATGCTGGACGAGATGGGCATCGCCACCGGCATTGACCTGGACAAGCTGATCGCGGTAGCCCAGTTGGCCGAAGGCATCGTCGGGCATCCCCTCCCTGGCTCGGTGAAGATGGGCGGCAGCCTGAGTGCACTACGGGCGCGGATGCATTGAGGCAGCGGCGGGTCTTGCCCACCACCGCGAGACCCGCCACCATTCGGTAATGGATCAGCCCTCCAATGTGAGTCCCCTGCGCGACGACACGCTTTGGGCGGTCGTCGCATCATTCGGCCGCACCACCCGAATCGCGGAAATCTTCTCCAACCACCTCGCCGCCCTCGCCGACCAGGCCTGGCGCGAGCAACAAGTGCGGGCCTACGCGGCGTTCCTGCGCGCATCGCGCCAACCGCCGCCGCGTTACACAGTGCGACCAATCCGCCGCGCCGACCTGCCCCGTTCCTGGCGCCCGCTGCCGGCGCTGGGATTTCTACACGGCCAGTTCATCTGACGGGCCGACCACTGTTGGCAACCCCGGCGCTTGACATGGAAATACTCATACCTAGTATAACAAGCATGAGTGCTCATATTGAGCATAATCAGCCGGAGGACCGCAAATGTCCGCCACAGCCCTGCTCGAACGCACCGCCCCGCTGTACCAGCGCGTCAGCCGTGTGATCCCGCCCATGGAGTGGCCAGTCTTCGCCGACGACGTCGAGGCAATCCTGGCGCTGAAGCGCCGCCGTAACGCGGTGATCCTCGCGCACAATTACATGACCCCGGAGATCTTCCACTGCGTCGCCGACATCACTGGCGACAGCCTGGCTTTGGCGCGCGAGGCGATGAAGGTGGACGCCGACGTGATCCTGCTCGCCGGCGTGCATTTCATGGCCGAGACCGCCAAGCTGATGAACCCCGCCAAGACCGTGCTGATCCCGGACATGCGCGCCGGGTGCTCTCTGGCATCCTCGATCACCGCGGCCGATGTGCGGCTCATGCGGGAAAAGCACCCCGGCGTGCCTGTCGTGACCTATGTGAACTCATCCGCCGACGTGAAGGCGGAATCCGACATCTGCTGCACCTCCGCCAACGCTCGCAAGATCGTGGAATCGCTCGGCAGCAACAGCGTGATCATGCTGCCCGACGAATACCTGGCGAAGAACGTGGCGGCCCAGACGCAGGTGAAGATCATCGCCTGGGCCGGGCATTGCGAGGTGCATGAGCGCTTCACCGGCGCGCAGGTCCGTGCGCTGCGCCGCGACTACCCGGGCGTGACGATCCTGGCGCACCCCGAATGCCCGCCCGAGGTAATCGCGGAAGCCGACTACACGGGCTCGACTGCTGATATGTCGGTGTTCGTTAGCAAGCAGCACCCTGCTCGGGTAGTGCTCTTAACCGAATGCTCGATGGCTGACAACGTGTCTGTGCATCACCCGGAGGTGGACTTCGTTCGCCCCTGCAATCTGTGTCCCCATATGAAACGCATAACGCTGGGCAATATCCGCACGGCGCTGGAGGAGATGCGGCACGAAGTGACGATCGATCCAGCGGTGGCCACGCGTGCCCGGCAGGCGGTCGAACGGATGCTCGCGGTCAAATAATTCTTCCAGCTTGCGGCAGAGGTTTTGTCATAAGGATTCCCGATGTCCCTGCCCCTCATCCTGGTCGAACCCGCCGTCCGGGCTGCCTTGCTGGAAGACCTCGGCCGCGCCGGTGACATCACTACCGATGCCGTCGTTCCCGCCGACGCCCGGACGGAAACCGCGCTGGTCGCACGCCAGTCCGGCGTGGTCGCCGGCCTTGACTTCGCGGCGACCGCGTTCCGCCTGATCGACCCCAACATCACCACGACGGTCGATCGCCCCGACGGCACGCGACTCTCCCCCGGCGACCGCATCGCCACCATCAGTGGCCCGGCCCGCGGCATTCTCACGGCCGAGCGCACCGCGCTGAACTTCCTCTGCCATCTCTCCGGCATCGCCTCCGCCACACGCGGCATCGCCGACGCCATCACCGGCACGCGCGCCCAGGTGTGCTGCACCCGCAAGACCATGCCCGGCCTGCGCTTCGCTCAGAAATATGCGGTGCGGGTCGGCGGCGGTTCCAATCATCGCTTCGGCCTCGACGACGCGGTGCTGATCAAGGACAACCATGTCGCCATCGCCGGCGGCGTGCGCGAGGCGGTGACGCGCGCCCGGGGCTATGTCGGCCACCTGGTGAAGATCGAGCTGGAAGTCGATACCCTGGAGCAACTCGCCGAAGCCATGCAGCTTCGTGTCGATGCCGTATTGCTGGACAACATGGGGCCGGACATGCTGCGCCATGCCGTGGCCATGGTGGATGGCCGGGCGATCACCGAGGCCTCGGGCCGCATCCGTCCAGACACAGCCCCCGCCATTGCCGCTGCAGGCGTCGATCTGCTGTCAGTGGGCTGGCTGACGCATAGCGCGACGGTATTGGATATTGGATTGGATTTTGTCGGCTGATGTGCGATTGCACGCCGTACATTCTTGCGAGTATGTCATTACGCGTTGGCACCGGCCGGACATGTCGACCCAGGATTGGATGAAAGATTCCTCTCGGTCCGCTACTTCGGTGGGAAGCTTGCTCTTTCTGTCTCGCTCGGAGCGAATCGACGAACCAAAGTTGGTCCCGGACGAACTCGCACGAGATTGTCTGGTCGCGCCGCTGTCCGTGATGATACGGTGAGCTAATGACACCCGGCGGCAACCACGGGCTCACCGCCACGCTATTCGCGGAATTCCAGCACCAACCCGAACGCGGCGGCGGTCGGCACGACAATTCGATCGTCCTCGCGTCGTGCCGCTTGGATGCCGCCCGCCCGCAGTGCCGCAGCGACCGCGGCGAGCGACCGGGTCCGCAGCGTCAGCGCCACCATGAATTCACTGCGTCCGCCGCTATCGGGTACCGCATCGCCAAACGCACCCGCCAGCGCCGCGGGCGTAATGACATCGAACTGCGATAGACCGGCCAGCAATCGGCGCCCATCGGCGATCTCGCGCACGGCGTCCATGCCGAACATGCGGGAGAACAATCCGCCGAGCTTCGCCGGATCCTCCGCAGCGATCACCGCGCGAGCCACGCCGATCGCAGCATTCGGATGATGCCGCCATTCGTCGCGCCAGACCAGGTTGCGCGTCAAATGGTGGCAGAAGTACAAACGCCCGGCCTGTGTCGTGCCCGGCGTCACGTGCACTGTGCGGAAAGTTGCATCGCGCGGACCATCCGCCAATGCCACGGGACGCGAGAACTGTTGCGGCGGCTCAACCGGCACCCCAGCCGAGCGCAGTGCTTCATAGGTGTGGTCGGCGTCCTCTGTTCCCCAGACGAGTCCGTTCAGTCCCTCCGGCGTGGCAAGGATTTCCGGCCGCCGGGTGTCGCCCGGCGGCACGGCGATCAGTTCCAGATACTCGGTGCCGAACATCGCCAAATGGTTGATGGAACCGAGCGTATGATAGCCCCGCGGGGTCAAGGTGAAGCCGAGGCGGCGATAGGTTTCCGCGGCCTCATCGATGCGGTCGCGGACGTTGACCACCACGTGGTCGAGCGTGGGGATGGGCAAGGGCATGGCAAACGAGTGTAACGCGGAGCGCGGGGAGAAAACAAAGGGCCCCCCGGCAACCGCGTCCTTCGCCGGGGCAGGCCTCACCCTCGGCGCTACCGACACGCCTTGAGCTCTCCCGCTGATGCGAGGGGGGTTTGTGCGGCTTTCCGCCACGCGTCCATTCCGCCATGGATGTGGCATGCCGTTGTAACGCCGGCATCCTGCGCCGCCTGTACTGCCATCGCCGAGCGCTCGCCGAAAGCGCAATAGAACAGCAGCCGCTTGCCCGTTGCGATCGCGAGTTCATGCAACATGCCGCCGGGCTGGATGTTCTCTTGCAAATCCGGATACGGGGCATGCAGTGCGCCGGGGATCTCGCCTTGCCGTTCGCGTTCGCCGCGTTCGCGCAAATCGATCAGCACCACGTCGCTGCGACCGAGCAACGTCTGCACTTCCTCGGCCGTCACGGCCCAGCCGCGGCGCGCAATTTCCGCCTGCGCCAAGCCCTGGCGCATATTGGCCGGCACCGCCACATCCATCATCTTCGGGTTCGACAAATGCAAACCGTTCATCAGCGCTACATATTCATCGACTGACTTCACCTGAAGGCGCGGATTGCACGCCTTCTCCTCCGCAATCGTGCTGACCGTATCGCCCTTATAATCGTGCGCCGGAAATACCAGAGTCTCGTCCGGCAGTTTCAGCAACCGGCCGAAGATCGATTCATACTGCATGCGCGGATCGCCGTTCTGGAAATCGGTGCGGCCGGTGCCGCGGATCAGCAGCGTGTCGCCTGTGAACGCGCGGTCCGCCATGACGAAACTGTACGAATCATCCGTGTGGCCTGGCGTGTACAGCACATCCAGTTCCAGACCTTCGATTCCCAGCTTGTCGCCGTCTGTCAGCCGCATGGAGACGACATCGACGCCGGATTGCTCTCCCATCACGGTAATGCAGTGCGTGCGGTCGCGTAGCGCACCCAGGCCGGTGATGTGGTCGGCGTGCAAATGCGTATCCACCGCCTTTACCAGCTTCAAATCCAGTTCGCGGATGAGTTGAAGGTAACGGTCCACCTTTTCCAGCACAGGGTCGATGATCAGTGCCTCCCCACCGCGCCGGCTGGCGAGCAAGTAGGTGTAGGTGCCGGATGCCGCGTCGAATAATTGGCGGAAGATCATGGCTGCCTCCCCTGTCTCAGGCTCGAAACGAGCAGGAACCGTCCATCAACGGACAAATTGGGAGACTAGACTGCTCCAGATGCCGCTGTCCTTGCAAATTTATTTTGCCGCGATTGAAGGCGCCGCCTCAGCGAGCCGCTCGCACTGGGCGGAAGGGAGAGAAGCGACGGCGTCAGGCCGTGACGGCGATGTCCGTGGCAGCGGCCATTGGCAAACCCGGTGGCGGAACGGCGCATCGCGCTGACAACCATGCCTGGCAGAAGTTCACGCTGGCGGTGGCGGCGTTCGTTCGCGCCCCCAGCGAGGTATCGGTGGCTGTCGTGATGGAAGGAGCTGTTGGGTGGGGCGTGGTCCTGCGATTACGCCTGCTCCAAGGGCCATACCTCTACAACGCCGTGGGCGACAGCACAGGGCACCTGCGAAACCATGTGTATCGCTTCCGAAAGGTCGGCGGCCTCGATGACGGCAAAGCCGGCGACGGGTAAAGGTGACGACATGAAGGAACCGCTCACCGTCTGAAGACCGGCAGCATCCGGATTGCGTACTTGCACAGGGCGGCCGGCAAAACCCATCAGCGCCCCGCGCTGCCGCAACTCTTCGTCACGTGCGTGAGCGGAATCACGATTCTCCGGTGCAGTGCTTTCATATCCTGCGCGATCACCATGTCCGATCGTCACGAACTTTGGCATGGCCTTCTCCTCTTCCATAGCTCGGCCGCCATTTACCTAGCCAGCCATCCGCCTTACGCACATCAAGAAATCAAGATGGCGGAGGTTCTTGTCTTGTACAAACCGCCAACTAAGAAAATTCCTGTCGATTTTGCACCATCATTTCGCGAACTTCGCCAGTCCGACATCCTGTCCGGATGGCACTGGCGCCACTTCGTTACGCCGCCTCCGCCCGCAGCACCAAGCGCCCGGTCACCTTTCCGTCCTTCAACCGCATCAGCGCGTCATAGGCCTGGCTCTGCGGAACAGTGGCCACCGGCAGTGCCTGCAACGCGCCGTCCTGTGCCAGCTTCACCAGGTCCCGCAGTTCCTTCGGATTGCCGACATAGCTGCCCTGCACGGTCAGCGCTCGGATGGCCATGATCGGCAGAGGCAGCATCAGCTCGCCACCGAACAATCCCACCTGGATCAGCTTGCCGCCCTTGCGTAGCGCACCGAACGCGTACCGCGCCGTCTCTGTGCCGTTCACCAGGTCGATCACCGCCAGCACCGGGCCGCCGGAGGCATCCATGATGCGCTTGGCGACGCCGTCGCCGCTGCCATCCACCACCTTGTCCGCACCAGCCTTCAGCGCCGCCTCGCGCTTCTCTGGGCTGACATCCACCACCACGATGTTCTGGTGCTGCATCGCCTTCAACACGGCGACGGCATTCAGACCGAGGCCACCGGCACCCACCAGCACGATCGCCTCCTGCGGCGGCACCGGCATCGCCTTTCTGATCGCGGAATATACCGTGATGCCAGAGCAAGCGTAGGTTGCGGCGACGGCGGGATCCAGTCTGCCGGGATCCACCAGATGCCGTGGATGCGGCGCAATGACGTGCGTACCGTAGCCGCCGTTCTGGTACACGCCGAGGCTGCGAGCCGCGACCGTGCACATGTTGTCTTCTTCGTTCAGACACCGCTCACACTTGCCGCAGCCCAGCCATGGGAACACGATGCGCACGTCGCCGGCTTCGACGCCCTTCGCATCCGGACCCAGCTTCACCACGCGGCCGACAATTTCGTGCCCCATCGCCAAGGGCAGCGTCACGCCGCGATCCTTCAACGACATCTTCTGGCCGCCGCCGATGTCGTAATAGCCATCCCAGATATGCAAATCGGAATGGCAGACGCCGCAATGCGTCACTTCCAGCAGGACTTCGGTGCCTTTCGGTTCCGGCGTTGGAAGTTCGATTTCCTGCAGCGGAGCCCCGTTTTCGACCACGGCCCAGGCGCGCATGTCCGTTCCTCCTGCTTTGGTATGCGGACCGATGGATAGAGCAGGCGCCGAGCGACGTGAATAGGCGCGGACGCAGGGCGAGCCCGGCATGATCGCCGTGGCAGCCGCGTGGCGGTTCAGACAGACGACACAACCTGCGCGAGCAATGCACGCAATTGCGCTTCATCAAACGGTTTGTGCAGCACCTGCAGGGGACCAAGCCCGTTGAAACGGGCGACGCCCTGGGCAATGCGAACATATGCCTCGCCGATGCCGGGTGAAGCGGCGAGAATGATCAGCGCATCGCGACCGGTGGCAATGAGCTTGCTGAGGACATCGATCCCGTCGATATCCTTCATCACCATATCCAAAATGACGAAATCGGGCGCGAACGACAGGAAAGTTGCGACCGCCTTTCGCGAATCATCGACAACTCGTACTATAATGTCGAGGGGTTGGATGATGGCGTCGATTGCGCCAGCCACGTCACGGTGATTGTCGACGAGAAGCAGCTTCTTGCTCATCGGCCGGCTCTCCCCGGGGACTCGTGATGTCTTTTGCGTATGCCGTTGCGCAACCTACCATACGTTGGCATGATGGTGCCAGGGTTTGATCGCCGCGCCGCCGGGGGGCGAAGAACGAGTCAGCATGATGTTCCGGCGTAACATTTGGGCGGCAACGCGCTCATGCGGCAGGTGGGACACCTGACTACGCTCGCGGACAGGCAGCGCACGCTCATCGCGCAGTCGCGGCGGCTGGTGCAGCAGACCCAGCGGCATTCGCTGGATATTTCAGCGATCATGTCGGCCGTGGAGCGCCGGATAAATTCAAGCAATGCGCTGTTGTTGGTAACTGCGCCCGTCGGCGAGTTCCTGCTCCGTACATCCGGCGATGATCGCGCGCCATGCGATGCGCATGACGAGGCGGAGCTTCGAAGCTTCCAGGCTGTCACCGAGCTGATCACCCGGGTTGAACGCGCCGCCGTGCAGGATGCGACAGCGCTGGACGAGGTGATCGCGCAGATCAAGGCGTTGTTGCACGGCGACACCGACCAATACCTGCTGATCGGCATTCTGCTGGAAGGGATCGCGCAAGCGATCGGCCGTTCCCTGCCATCGACGGAACGGCGCGACGCACTTGCGGCGGTATTGGCGATCATCCTGAGCCGGACCGACGCCGAGAGGTGAAACACCACACGTGGTCTGGGAACCGCTACCCAAGGCCGATTGATGCCCTCATCAGCACGGCAACACTCTGTTGTGCTGTCGTCACCCGGTAAAGTGCACCAGCTTGCGCGATGCCAGATCGACCGTGACGAAATCGTCCGGCGTCTTTGCACTGTCGCCGTCACTGGACGGATGGTACTCGATGCGCAATTGCGATGCCGTGACGACCAGGCGCAGATAGCCATAGTCCTGGTCGTCGTAGTTCTCCAGGGTCACCTTGTCGGCATGGCCCGTGATCTGTAGCGGCTGCGGCGTGCGCAGAGGTTGCTCGCCCCGGCGAGTCAGCTTGGCCAGGCCGTGCCCGCCATTCCCGGCGATAATATAGGGGATCTGTGTCTGCCCGTGATGCCGCGTGAAACGCTGGTAGTTGTGCGCGTGCCCCGATAGTACGGCATGCGGCCACACGCCCGTTGACGTGCAGATCGCGTCGACCTGTGACAGCATTTGCTCGCTCCAGCCGTGCTTGCTGCCGGCGGTGTAGGCCGGGTGATGGTGAGCGATGATCAACGCGCCTTTGAACCCCTCGGACTTCACGCGCCCCAACGCCACCTTCAGGTAGTCGAGTTGCGACTCGCCGATATGCGAATCAGCGATCACGCCAGGATCCTCCAGCGTATTGCTGTAGAGCGTCAGCACGCGCAGGAACGGTGCTTCGAAGGTGTAAAACACGCCGGGCTGAATCTGCGCCGTGCGCGACAGGCCGCCGGCTTCCGGCGTGATCTCGAATTCGGTGGCGCAGAAATTCTCAAGGAATGCCGCCAGTGTCGGGGCCTTGGTGCCTGGCGCCACCATGCCGTCGTGATTGCCTGGGATCGCCACGATCGGGGCGGGATAGTCGCGGTACGGCTCGTAAAACTGGTCGTAGTAGTATTGGCTCTCGCCAAAACTGTAGATCACGTCACCCAGATGGAGGAAGAAGCTCGGAATCTCTTTCGGATCGGTCTCATCAAAGTCGCTGACCAGCTTGTCGGCCACCAGGTTCTGGGTCTCCGGACCGCGGGTGTTGCCGGTATCGCCGACTGCATGGAACACGAGTTGCCCGGATTGCGTGATCTTGTGCACGGCCGCCGCGCCATTGGTGCCGAGGATTGCCGCGAGAGTCAGTTTCGGTTCGGGCAAGCCGCGCGGCGGAGGAAACGGCAATGGCGCGAGCTTATGCTCGCGGTTGAGTTCGTCGATCTTTTTGTATGCAGGATTGTCCGACGGGTGCCTGATCTCGAATTTCGTCGGATCGGGAGTTGGCTGCGGCTGGGCGAATATCGGCCCGTCCACGACACTGGGATTCGTGTTGTCTACCTCCTCCGTTTGCGGAGCAATCTTGGCCTTCCGATGGTGCGGCGCGCGGGACATGGCGATCTCCTCTCGGCGGGTTGCCCTGCTGGGATGAGCGGCCTAGCCCAGACCTCCATCTCGTATTGTGAAGATACGAAGAACTCGTGCGCCGGCTGTGGCAATTGTCGCTGCCGGCATCCTCATGGTATCAACGATTTGCCAACGCTTCCGGGTTCACCACCCGTACTGGTTTCCCTTCCAAAAACGCCAGCGCGTTCTCCATGCTTTGCGGATAGAACTGGTCCCAGGTCTCCCGCACGCCGTAACCAAGATGCGGAGTCATCACCGTGTTGGGCGAAGTGCGGAACGGGTGGTCGGGCGGCAACGGTTCGCGGTCGAACACATCCAATGCCGCAATGATTCGGCGCGACTGGACCGCCGCGATCAGCGACTTCTCATCGACGATCGGGCCGCGAGAGGTGTTGATCAAAATCGCACCCGGCTTCATCCGCGCCAGATCCGCCGCGGTGATCAGACCACGCGAGCGGTCCGACAGCACCAGATGAATGCTGATGGCGTCCGATCTCGCCATCAGCTCCTCCTTTGATACCAAAGTCGCACCCGCTGCCTGCGCCTTATCAGCCGTCAGGTTCTGGCTCCAGGCAAGCAAGTTCATGTTCAACGCACGGCCATAGCGCGCCATGTGGCTACCGAGACGCCCGAGCCCGATCAGTCCCAGAGTCTTGCCGGCCAGATTGATGCCAACCGGCACGCCCTCCTGGAATTTGCCAGCGCGGATATTGGCGTCGCCTGTCGGAATACCGCGTGCTGCAGCAATCAACAGACCCAAGGCAAGTTCCGCCGTCGCCGCTTCGGTATTGCCGCCACCCTGTGTATTGCAGACGGCGACGCCGCGCGCGGTGCACGCCGCCGTATCCAGCGACGCATTGCGCGCGCCGGTCATGCCCAGCATGCGCAGCTTCGGCAGGCGGTTGATCAGGCTGGCGGGCAGCGGCGTGCGTTCGCGCATCGACAGCACGATGTCAAAATCGGCCAGCTTCGCCGCGGCGTCATCTTCACTGGCAAAGGCCTGGCCGAAGAAAACCACCTCGGCGCGCGCCATCAGCTTCGACCAGTCGGCGCTGGTCTGCGCTACACCCTGCCAGTCGTCCAGCACTGCCACTTTTGTCATTGCCGCCTCCCTGCCGCTGTGCGGGAAAGTGCGGCGGACGCGGCGGATACGCAAGCGGGTCGACGCTATGTCTCCTCGCCCAGCGCCTTACGTTTCAGCTCATTCAGCCGCTGCTCCCCGCCAGGGGTTTTGGGGTCGATCTCCATTACCTTCTGCCAGGCGGCATAGGCGCCTTTCCAGTCCTGGCTGTCCTCGGCGATATGCGAAAGCGTTTCATAGGCGGCGAAGTCGCGCGGCTCATGTTGCACCGCCGCCTGAAGATCGGCGATGGCGCCCGGAACGTCGCCGGCCTGGTAGCGGGCGATGGCACGCTCGCGATAGGCCTCGGCCATCGAGGGCTCCAGCACGATCGCATCGCCGAAATCCTCGATCGCGTCGGACATGGCGCCGGCGTCCAGTTCGCGCACGCCGCGGCTCATCAGCAGCATGACGGCGGGCGAGCCGGCATGGCCCCAAAGCTCCCGGATCTGCCCTTCGAGCGCGCCGGCGATGGCCTCGCTGGGGGCACTTTTCAGCGCGTCCAGTAGCTTATCGGCCTGGGCACGGTATTGGGCGGGGGTCTGCGCCAGCGCGACAACCGGCAGAGCGAAGCCAAGGAATGCGAGGGTTAGGCGACGCATAGCGGACAGCATGCCATGGCACGGCTCGGAATACCATGGACCGGCGGCGCGTTGTCGTTGCGATAGCTACCCACCGCAACCAAACCGGACCTCACGCCGGCGCCTTCGCCAAATCAGCCAACGGCGCGGGCTCCGGTCCCCCCGCCATCCAGTCAAGCACCTCGACGGTATGCACCACCGGCAAACCCCCGCCGCGAAGCTGGTTGATGCACCCAACATTCCCTGTCGCGATCAAGTCCGGCCGTGTCGCCCGCAGATTCCCGAGCTTCCGCGCCCGCAGCCGCGCCGCAATCGCGGGCTGCAGGATGTTGTAGGTACCGGCCGAGCCGCAGCACAGATGTGCCTCCGCCGGTTCCACCACTGTGAACCCCGCCGCTGCCAGCAGCATCTTCGGTTCCTGCGTGATGCCCTGGCCGTGCTGCAAGCTGCAAGCTGCGTGATAGGCGATCGTCAGCCCCGGGTTCGGCCGGGTCGGCGAATAGCCGATGCGAGCCAAGAACTGGCTGATATCCAGCGCCAGTGCCGAAACCTTTTCCGCCCGCGACCGCCACGGCTCCTCCGCAGTGCGGAGCAGGAACCCGTAGTCCTTCAGCATCGTGCCGCAGCCGGAGGTGTTGATGACGATCGCATCCAGGCCCTCCCGTTCGATCTCGGCGCTCCAGGCTTCGACATTGCCGCGCACCCGGTCCAGCGCCGTTTCGTGCTGGCCCATGTGGTGGTTCAGTGCGCCGCAACAGCCGCTGCCGTCCGGCACCACCACCTCGATGCCGATGCGATTCAGCAGACGGATCGTGGCGGCGTTGATTTCTGGTGCCAGGACCTGCTGCGCGCAGCCGGCCAGCAACGCGACACGTCCGCGACGTTCGCCCTGGGCGCGATGCACGCCGGGGCGCTCGGTTGCGCTTGGCGGCGGCAGATGGCGAGGCGTCATCGCCAGCATGGCCCGCAGCCGCTGGGCGAGCATGCCGGCGCCGGGCAGCCGCTGCGCAAATGGACGCGCCAGCCGCGCTCCCAGCAGCGCCGCGCGGAAAACGTCTGGCCGGGTCAACATCGTCCCCAGAACTCCGCGCAACAGGCGTTCGTGCCAGGGCCGCCGATAGGTACGTTCAATATAGGTCCGCGCGTGATCGACCAGGTGCATGTAATTCACACCGGACGGACACGTGGTCATGCAGGACAGGCAAGAAAGGCAGCGGTCGATATGCGTTACCACTTCCTGAGTAGCGGGACGCCCGGTCTCCAGCATGTCCTTGATGAGGTAGATGCGGCCGCGCGGACTGTCGAGTTCGTCGCCGAGCAAGACGAAGGTGGGACAGGTCGCGGTGCAGAAGCCGCAATGGACACAGGTACGCAGGACTTGGTTAGACACCGCCGTGTCGGGATCGCGCAGTTGGTCCGGGGTGAAGCTTGTCTGCATCAGTAGGTTTCGCGCGGCGGCATGCGGCGTAGCAGCCACCAGGCCCAAACCAGCCAGATCAGGCTGAGCGCCTCGAAGATCCACGATGTGTGACGATCATGGGGGTAATCATGAACGTGGAAAATATAATAAAATATCGCGACGACCGCGCAGACCGCCAGCATAAAGCGCAGGTTGAAGATGCGGCGGCGCGGATCGATCGCCCAGTACTGCCAGACGATGATGGCAAAGGCCGCAATAAACGGGATGATGATCAGGAAGGTAGGAATCATCATTACATCCCCGCGTAGAGCCGGCCAGGATTGAGAATGCCTCGCGGATCGAGCGCGGCCTTTACCCGGCGCGTGATTTTGACAAGCGAGGCAGGTTCGGGCGGCACCACCTGTACGGCGGCACGTAACGGCTCCGGCGCGCGCAGCAAAGCCCAGGTGCCACGCGCGGCGCCGGCGGCGGCTTCGATTGCCGCATGCGTGGGAGCGTCGGCAGCACCCGCCAGCCAGACCAGTCCGCCGCCCCAATCGAGAAAGCCCCTGGCGCCCACCGCCTCCGCGGCGCGCAGCACGTCCGGGCCGGCGGACGGGCGCACCGAGACGCGCCACACCGCATCGCCCTCCTGGGCCAGCAAGGGACGGGCGTCGCCGACCGAGCGCCAGACTGCGCGAGAAATTGCTTCATCGAGGATTTCGGCCGCCGGAAGCCCCAGTGTGTCACGCAGTTTCGCGGTGCGGTAGGCAACCGACGCCGCGAAATCCTCAATCCGCAGCAACGTGGTTGAACGCCCAAAAGATGCGAGTTCCGGCACCAGTGCGGCCGCCTCTTGCGGCAACCACGCCGCGGCCGAGACACCGAACGGGGAACCAAGGCCGGCGGACAGCGCCGCTACACCGGTGGTCGAGTCAAGACCGGGCACTACGATGGTCCCGGTGGTCTCCGGTGCCGGCAGAACTTTGAGTGTGATCTCGGTGATCACCCCCAGCGTACCGTGGCTGCCACAAAGCAGCTTGCACAGGTCGAGACCGGTCACGTTCTTCAACACGCGACCGCCGGAATGAACAGCCTCCCCCCAGCCGGTTATGAAACGCAAGCCGAGCACGTGGTCGCGCATGGCGCCCCAGGCAACGCGGCGCGGCCCGGAAAGGTTGGCAGCAACGACACCGCCGATGGTCTGTGGGCAATCGGGTGCTTGCAGCAAGGCGCCGAGATCGGGTGGTTCGGCTATCAGGTATTGGCGTTGTTGGGCAAGCGCCGCCTGGATGTCCGGCAGCGGCGTGCCGGCACGGGCAGACAGCACCAGTTCCTTTGGGGCGTAGAACGTGATGCCGGTGTGCTCGCGTGTGGAGAGGCTGCGCGCCGCCTGCACCGGCCGGAGCATGCCCTGCTTGGTGCCGTTGCCGCAGACCAGCAGCGGTTCGCCGGCACGCGCGGCGTCGGCGACCGCGGCGGCGATTGCAGATTCGGCAGTGCCGGACATGGGTCGCTATGTCATTGCGAGGAGCGCAGCGACGAAGCAACCCCGGTCGGTCGTGTGGCGGATGCCGTCACCGGGATTGCTTCGTCGCTGCGCTCCTCGCAATGACATACCGTCCGGCTGCGTCTCGCCTGCCAATAACAGTGGCTCCACGCCGCGCAATCGCCGCACGGCCGCGATTGGCGATGCGCTACGATCGGGCATTGGCAAGCGGAAATACCTTGTGCGGGTTCAGCAGCCAACCCGGATCAAACGCCGTCTTGATCCGCCGTTGTTGCTCAAGCTCATGCTTCGCGAACTGCACCGGCATCAACTCGCGCTTCTCTACCCCCACGCCATGCTCGCCGGTCAGGCAGCCCCCCACTTCGACGCACAATTTCAGAATCTCGGCACCGAAGGTTTCGGCGCGATGGAAACTATCCGGATCGTTGGCATCGAACATGATCAGCGGATGCAGATTGCCGTCGCCCGCATGGAAGATATTGGCGACCTTCAAACCGTAGGCGTCTGACATCTCGCCGATACGCCGTAGCACGTCGGGCAGGCGCGAGGTGGGGATCACGCCGTCCATGCACAGATAGTCCGGGCTGATACGGCCGATCGCGCCGAACGCACCCTTGCGCCCCTTCCAGATCGCCAGCGACTCCGCCGCCGATTGCGACACCCGCATGCTGATCGGGTCATGCCGCGCGCAGATTTCCTTCAATTGCCCCAGCAACCGGTCTTGCTCGTCGGGGCAGCCTTCCACTTCGATGATCAGCAGCGCCTCGGCATCCAGCGGATAGCCGGCATGGGCGAAATCCTCGCAGGCATGGATGGCGGGCTTGTCCATGAACTCCAGCGCCACTGGAATGATGCCGGACGAGATGATCGAATCGACACAGGCCCCGGCCACCTCGTTCGATCGGAACGCAGCCAGCATGGCACGGGCACCTTCCGGAGCGCGCAGGATGCGCACTGTGACTTCGGTGATCAGCGCAAGTTGTCCCTCGCTACCGGTCAGCAGGCCGAGCCAGTCGTACCCCGCCGCATCCAGGTGCTGGCCGCCAACGTCGATGATGTCACCCTCAACAGTGACAATCTTCAAACCCAATAGGTTGTTGGTGGTGACGCCGTATTTCAGGCAATGCGCACCACCCGAGTTCATGTTCACGTTGCCGCCGATCATGCAGGCCAGTTGGCTCGACGGGTCCGGTGCATAGAAAAATCCGCACGGCGCGACGGCATTGGTGATGCCGATATTGGTCACGCCGGCCTGCACCGTGGCGCAGCGATCGGCGTAGTTGATGTCGATGATCCGGTTCATCCGCATCATTCCGATCACCACCGCATCAGCCAGAGGCAGCGCCCCGCCGGAGAGTGATGTACCGGCGCCTCGCGGCACCACGCGCACGCCGTTCTGGTGGCAGAAACGCATGACCGCAGCGACTTGCTCGGTGGTGCCCGGCAACGCCACCGCGAGCGGCACCTGGCGACAGGCGCTCAGCCCGTCCGTTTCGTACGGCTTCAGCAGATTCGGTTCGGAGATCAGCGCTTCCGCGTCCAGCAACGGGCGCAGACCGGCGATGATGGCGTCGCGGCGATCGAGCACGTCCTGCCGAGGTTCAGGCAATCGGATCATGGCGGGCCTCCGGCGCGGAACATGACGCGCGGGGTCGGAAGGGGCAAGCGGAGGGCAAACAACCGGAATGGACCGATGCCCGGCTTGCATCCGGTCGGTTCGCATCGGTTGTCACATGCCTGCCATTGTTGCCGCCCCGCCGCCCATGGCAGTTTCCCCCCGATGGCCACTCTCGAACTGATCGGGCTCCGCAAGAGCTTCGGCGACACCCACGTGCTGCACGGCATCGACCTCGCCCTCGCCGACGGCGAGATGCTGGTGATCGTCGGCGCCTCCGGCTGCGGCAAGTCCACCTTGCTCCGCCTCGTCGCAGGGCTGGAAACGCCTACCGCCGGCAACATCCGGCTCGATGGCCAGGATATCTCGGGCCGTGATCCCGCGCAGCGGGACATGGCCATGGTATTCCAGAACTACGCGCTCTATCCGCACATGACGATTTTCGACAACATGGCCTACGGCCTGCGGATCCGCCGCATGCCGCGCGACGAAATCCGCCGCCGGGTCGATGAAGCCGCCCTGATGCTGGGCCTGCAGCCGCTGCTGGCCCGCAAGCCGCGCCAGCTCTCCGGCGGGCAACGCCAGCGGGTCGCCATGGGGCGCGCCATCGTCCGGCATCCCAAGCTTTTCTTGTTCGACGAGCCCCTGTCCAACCTGGATGCCAAGCTCCGTGTCCAGATGCGCGCGGAGATCCGCCGCCTTCAGCGCCGCCTGGGCGTCACCAGCCTCTACGTCACTCACGACCAGGTGGAGGCGATGACGCTCGGCGACCGCTTGCTGGTGCTGCATCAGGGCCAGCCAGCCCAGCTCGCCACGCCGATCGAGGTGTTCGAGCGCCCGGCCGACACCTACGTCGCCACCTTCATCGGCGCCCCCGCGATGAACCTGCTGCCGGCCACCCTGGCTGGCGGCGGCGCCGCCGCGCAGCTCACGGCCGGCCCGTTGCTACCCTTCGTGGACGGCCGCCGCGATGGTCCCGACGGCCGAAACCTGACAATCGGCATCCGGCCAGAGCACCTCACACTGGGCGAAGGCGGCCTGACCCTGGACGTGGACCTGATCGAACCGCTCGGCTCGGAAACCCTGATCCATGGCCACCTGCCGGGCGGACCCACAGACACGCTGGTGATGAAGCTTGCCGGCCATCCGCCCCTTGGCGAGCGCGTGGCCGTAACCGTGCCACAAGCCCACATGCACGTGTTCGACGCCGAGTCCGGCCGCCGCCTCGAACCGCTCGCGGCTGAAAATCCCCCCGTCCGGGTTGCCGCTGCGCAATCCGCCGATTAGGGTCGCGAAAGTTACAACCGGATCGAGTCCGTCCCGATGGCCGCCCAGCCGGCGAGCACTGTCCCGTCGATCAGCCCGGCGGAGATGCAAATCCTGATCTCCCGCTCTGGTTTGGTGCTGAATCCGGGGCAGATGGCTGATCTGGTGCTTGCCTGGAGGCAGGTTGCCGGACTGATCGCGGCCATTCCGCAGGGACGCAAGCTGGCCGACGACATGGCGCTCACTTTCCGCCTGTCACCGCCAGCCGATGCCGGCGGGAAACCGCCCACAGTGCGCACCCCGCCACCCCAGGCCAAGACCGTGGCCAAGCCTGGCAGATCTATCCCCAAGCCGGCCCGCAAGACCGCTGCTCCAAAGGCCGCGGGCAAGCCCGCGTCACCGGCCAAGGCGCAGGCCAAAGCGAAACGCAAGGCACCGGCGCGGCGTCCCGCGTCGCGCGGCCGATGACGGGCGGGGCCGCGCCTTCTCTCTCCATCGCCGAGGCCAGCCGGCTGATCGCGGCAAAGAAGCTTTCCCCCGTTGAACTCACGCGGACCCTGCTGGCGCGCATTGCCGCGGTTGACCCGCAGCTCAACGCGTTCTTGCTCGTCACCGAGCGTCAGGCTCTGGCTGACGCCCGCGCGGCCGAGCGTGCGATCGCTGCCGGACGGCGGGGCGCATTGCTCGGCATCCCGGTCGCTTACAAGGACATCTATGAAACCGCCGGCGTGCGCACCACGGCGCACTCGCGCATCCTGGCGGACAATGTGCCAACCGAGGATGCGGAAACCGTCCGCCGCCTGCGTGCCGCCGGCGCGGTTATGCTGGGCAAGTTGGCAACCCATGAGTTCGCCATCGGCGGCCCCGCGTTCGACCTGCCCTGGCCGCCCGCCCGCAACCCCTGGGACACGCGCCGCTTCACCGGCGGTTCGTCGTCTGGATCAGGGGCCGCGGTGGCGGCAGGACTGGCGCTGGGAGCGCTGGGATCCGATACCGGCGGTTCGATCCGGCTCCCTGCGGCCTATTGCGGCATCGCCGGATTGAAGCCGACGCCCGGCCTGGTGTCGCGGCGCGGCGTCATCCCGCTGGCCCCCAGCCTGGACACCGCCGGCCCAATGGCCTGGACGGCCGAGGACTGCGCCATCTTGCTCGATGGGCTGGCGGGGCACGATGCGTTGGACCCGGCCTCTGTGCCAGGACCGGCCGTATCCTATGCAAGCGGTCTCGATGCATCGCTGCAGGGCGTGCGCGTTGGTCTGTTGCGCCGATTCTACGAGCATGACGTGCCCGGCGCACCCGAGGTGATGCAGATGATGACCCGCGCCGCAGCGACATTCCGCAGCCTCGGCTGCCGGGTGGAAGAGGCCGCGCTGCCCTCCGTCCAGGAGTACAATGCGGTGGGTCGGGTGATCATCTCCTCCGAGGCCTACGCGCTGCACGAGGCCACGTTGAAGTCGCGCCTGTCCGACTTCTCGCGTGTGTTCCGGGTACGGGTGCTGGCCGGGGCGCTGATCCGGGCCGCCGACTACATCGCCGCGCAACGCCGCCGCACCGACCTGATCTCCGAGACCGCCCGCGTCTTCGAACGGTTCGACGTGCTGATCGCACCGCCCACCGCCGGCGCCGCCCCACTGCTGACAGAGCAACGCCCCGACGATGGGTTCTCCCGCCCCTTGCTGACGACAGTCGCGAATGTCGCCGCGATCCCATCGCTGGTCGTGTGCGGCGGTTTCACCGCCACCGGATTGCCGCTGGGCCTGGAAATTATGGGCCCGGCCTGGGGCGATGCGATGGTGCTGCGCGTCGGCCATCAATTCGAGCAAGCCGCTGGGCTTCGGGGTCGAAGGCCGATGTTCTGAAACCCCTCTCCTGCACTACGCGGGAGAGGTAGCGCGAGGGAGACCGGATCGGTACCCGTCATGCTCTGTGGCCTCTCCGGCACGATCCGCCCGGATGAAGGAACACGCCGCGCCGCAATGACTGCCCTGCAACAGCTCGCACGCATTACAACCACCGCCTGGGTGATATCGCTCCTGGTTCTCATCCCCGCGCGCGCTAAACAGCGCGTCGTGTCCCTCAATCTATGCACGGACCAGATGCTGGTCCTGCTCGCCCCGGAGCAAGTCGCCGCCTTGTCACCGCTGGCGCGTGACCCGGCGCTGTCGTTTGTCGCCGCGCAGGCCGCCCGGTTACCCGTGGTCCGAGCCACCTCGGAGGCCGTGCTCCGCCTGCATCCGGACCTCGTGCTCGCCGGCGACTACGGCGCCCAGACCACGCTCGACCTGCTGGAGCAGGAGGGAATCCGCGTTGTGCGGCTGGACACGCCGCACGACTTTGCCGGCATTCGGCGACAGACCTTGCGGCTTGCCAACCTGCTGGACGTGCCAGCCCGTGGCGCAGCGCTGATCGCGGCCATGGACGCGACGCTCCGCACATTGCCGCGCCCGTCGCGCCGCATGACCGCTCTGGCCTGGGAGCCGCGAGGCTATACCGAGGGCCCGGATACGCTGATGGGTGCGGTCCTGCGCGCAGCCGGCCTGATCGATATCGGCACTGGCCGATACGTCGGCTTGGAGGCGCTGCTGCGGCATCCGCCGGACCTGCTGGTGGTGCCGCAAGGCTCGGTCTATCCGTCGCTCGCCACGGACTTGCTCGATAACCCAGCCATTTCCTCGATCCCTCGCCGCGACATACCGACGCCCCTGACCATCTGCGCGGGTCCGTTCACGGCAAAGGCCGCGTCCATGCTGGCACGATGAGCCGAAGGCAAACCGCAGGCTCGACGGAACAGCAGGTAACACGCCAGGTTCTCGCGGGCCTGACAGCGCTTCTGGCGATCCTTCTTCTCACCTCGCTGCTGATCGGCGACGGCATCCTCGCGCTCCCCGACCGGTTGATCCTGCTGCAAGTCCGGCTGCCGCGGACTTTGTTGGCGGCCCTGGTTGGCAGCGGCCTGGGGCTCTCCGGCGCGGTGTTGCAAGGCGCGTTGCGCAATCCCCTGGCCGATCCGGGCCTGTTGGGCATCACCGGAACAGCGGGTCTGGGTGCGGCGATTACCTTTTATTGGGGCCTCGCCGCCGATTTCCCTCCGGCCCTGCCCATCGGTGGCCTGATCGGCGCCGCGGTCGGGGCCGGTTTCCTGCTCGCCCTCGCCGGCAGAGCGCCCAGCGGGCCATCCCTTATCCTGGCCGGCATCGCCGTTTCAGCGCTGTCGGCGGCCCTGCTCGCGTTGGCGCTCAGCCTGGCACCAAACCCGTTCGCGCTGGCCGAGATCACCTTCTGGTTGCTCGGCGGCGTGAACGATCGCTCGCTGCATGATGTGGCGATGGCGGGGCCCCTGATTTTATTGGGCATGGCGATCCTGCTGCGGCTGGGCCCTGGGCTCGACGCACTCAGTCTCGGCGAGGAGACGGCTGCCAGTCTGGGAGTTCCGGTCTCCCGCACCCTGCGATTGGCGGCTGCGGGAACCGCCTTGGCCGCGGGAGCAGGTGCGGCGGTGGCAGGCGGCATCGGGTTCGTCGGGCTGGTGGTGCCACATCTGTTGCGCCCATTGCTGGGCCAGCGCCCCGCGCTGCTGTTGCCGGCATCGGCACTTGGCGGGGCCGCGTTGCTGCTGGCCGCGGATCTGCTGGTACGTCTCGCCCCGCTGGTGCTGCCGGTGTCGCAGCCGCTCCCGCTGGGAGTGCTCACGGCCTTGCTCGGCGCCCCCTTCGTGGTGGCAATTGCCCGAAGGACACCTCTCCCATGAGTACCCACGACACCTCTCTCGCTGACGCGGGGCAGGTTATTTCGGTCACACTCACCCGCCATGGCATTCTTCACGGCATCGCCCTTACCCTTCACCCGGGCGAACTCGTCGCGGTCTGCGGCCCGAATGGCGCCGGGAAGACGACCTTGTTGCGCGCCCTCGCCGGCCTTCTTCCGGGCACGCCCCTGCGCGACCCGCGGCGCGTCGCCTACCTTCCGCAGAACGCGCGCTGTGCCTGGGCACTGACTGTCGAGCAAGTCGCCGCCCTGGGCCGCATTCCGCATCGCGATTCGGCGGAAGCCCCGGTAACATGTGCGTTGCAGAGCTGCGGTATGTTGGCGTTGCGCAACCGGCGGGTGGACCGCATCTCAGGTGGCGAGGCCCGCCGCGCCATGCTGGCACGCGCGTTTGCCACGGAGCCCGACGTGTTCCTGCTGGACGAGCCGACCGCCGACCTGGATCCCGCCGCCGCGCAGGCGATCATGCGGCTGCTGCGGCAGACCGCGGAGGCCGGGCGCACCGTCGTCGTGGTGCAGCACGCGGTGGACCTGGCCATACGCTACGCACATCGCATCGTCGTCATGCAGGCCGGCCACGTCACGGCGGACTTGGCCGCGAGGAGCGCCCTCCCCGCCCTGGCGAACGCGTTCGGGCTTCCCTTCGGCATCGATCCAGAACCACGCCTGCTGCCGGACGATGAACGAGACGCTCCGCATTGATCCGCCGCTTCTGGCGGACTCCCGGCCACGGCCGGTACGGACGCGGTCCTGGATCGGTCTCGCCGCCGCGCTGTCGCTGGCGCTGCACGCGGCGCTGATCGGCCTGGGCGTATTATGGGCGCGTCATCATCAGCCGGTCGCGCTGGTGCCGCTGGAGATACCGGCAACGGTGCAGCTCGAGATGTCGCCACCCGGCGGCGCGACGCCCCCGGCCGCACCGCCGCAGCCCGCACATCAACCGTCCCCGAAGCCATCCGAACCTGCCACCGCCTCTTCCAAACCCACGCCGGCGGATACCAAGAGTGCAGCAACCAAGCCCACGACAGCTCCGGCCCACCCCAAGGTCGCTTCAAACCAAACCAACGCTCCTGAGATGCCCGAAATCGCCAAAGGCAACGAGCCTGTGGCAGCGCCGGCACAGGTGGCGGCATCGAGCCCCGCAATAAAGTCACCTGCCAAGACGACGCCGACGACACCCCCAACCATAGAAGCCGCCGCCGAGCCTCGGCCCGCCGCATCGCCGCCTGCCCCGCCAGCCCAGACACCCGGCGACAGCAAGCTCGACTTCAATTTCGCCTCGGTGGAAAGCGACACGAATGCCCTTGTGACCGGCGATCTGATGGTGCCGGCCAGTCCCGACATCAAGTATCACAATCGCAAGCCAAGCTATCCGCTCGATGCTGCCTTTCGCGGGGAGCAAGGCACCGTCACGCTGCTGATTCATGTCTCGCCGAACGGCCTGGTCAGCGGCACCGACGTTCTGCGCAGTTCAGGTTACCCCGCATTGGATCATGCCGCGGAGGATGCCGTGGCGACGTGGCATTTCATGCCGGCGGTGAAGGATGGCCGCCCGGTATCGGCGGACGTGCCGATGCGATTTGCTTTCGAGCTGGATTAGTAACGTCAGGAAGGGACCGCAGGTACCGTGGCGAGCGCCTCGCGATCCGATGGCATGACTGCGCCGGCACCTGCGGGCCGCGATAGGTGGCGCGGAGCCGCAATTGGTGCTGGCTGTTGTGGCTCGCTCCAAGGTTAAAGAGTCACCACAAAGGCACAAAGCCGCGGAAGCGTTATGTGGCTGGCAAAAATGCTGCAGTGTGCTTCGTGCCTTGGTGGTGAACATGCCCGGTGCCCTCACAACGAACGGCCCAACGACACCGCCATTCCAAGCGCCGCCTTCACCTGATCGAGATGCGCCGCGACTGTGCCTCCTTGGCTTTCGGCAGCGTCAGCGTCAGCACGCCGTCATCGAGCTGCGCGCTGATCTGCTCCTGGTCGATCTTGTTCGACAGGGTGAAGGACCGTGTGTAGTGACCGATGTTGTACTCGGAATAGACCGGGTCCATGCCGTCGTACTTGGCGAAATCGATCTGCCCGTCGATCCGCAGCACGTCGTTCTCCAAGGCGATGTCCAGGTTCTTCTTTTCCACGCCGGGAATTTCCATGACCACGGTCAGCGCATCTTCCGTTTCAAAGATGTCGGCATACGGCACGTAGTAGCGGCCGGGGACCGTCTTTTCTTCCTTGGTCGCGAGCTCTTTCTTCTCGCGCACCGCCAGGTCCTGATCATTTGCCATCGCGTCCTCCGTCGTCTCGCTCGTGTCACGCCACCTGGATGGAGCGCGGCTTGTCCTTCTCCGCGCGCGGCAGGAACAAGGCCAGGATGCCGTCGCGGTATTCGGCCTTCACCGCGTCCGGGTCGATCTGCACCGGCAGCGTCAGGGCACGGTCGAAACGGCCCGCGAGACGTTCGCGGCGATGGACCGAGGATTTTTCGGGGAAGGTCACCACCTTGGTGCCGGCGACACGGACAGTGTTGCCTTTCACCTGCACGTCCAGCGCGGTCTTGTTCAGGCCGGGCAGTTCCGCGATGATGATGAAGTCATCGCCTTTGCGAAACACGTTCATCGGTGGATAGCTGCCGCCGCCGCTCGGGCTTGCGCCGAGCCATCCGCTCGACCGGAACGAGTCGAGCGCCTGTTGCAGGGTCAGCAGCGTATCGAATGGATCCGGAAACAGCGCCATCGTCACACCCCTTTCTGCTGCACGCAGGCAGGAGGCGCCGCTGCACGTCGGCCAACACACGCGGCCAGCCATGCCCGCCCGCTTTGCGGCGGCTTGGCACTCCCTGACTACGAGTGCCCGCGCAGTTAGGAACTGCAACAACCTCCTTCAAGGGTCTCCGGCCGTCCGTCCTCGTCCTGTCACGCATTTGCCGCGACCGCCGCATCCACCTGCGCCATTTGCTCCGGCGCCAGCGGTCCTGCTGCCGCGGCAGCGATGCACTCGGCCAGCTCCTGCCGGTTCTTCACGCCCAGCACGAGGGTATCGATCGGCAATCCCAGTGCGTAACGGTGCGCGACAACAGCAGGGTTTTCGCCCCACGACGCACAGAGCGCGCGGAACCCGGCCGCGCGCGCATAATCCCGCATTTCCGGATGTTCCGGCGGCAACAGCCGGTCGATCACCGCTGTCAGTGCGCCGGCCTGGACCGCGCGGATGCCCATCACGCCAACACCGTTGGCGTGCGCAGCCGCCATCACCTCACGTGGCCGTGCCGGCCCGTCGAAGAATTTGAGTCCGCCAGGCGAATCCAGCAGGTTGGCGATGCATTGCACGGCGGCAGGCGCAGGACGCTCGTGCAGAAGCCGGATGATCGTGTCGGGATGGCCGATGCCCGTCAGGCCCCAGGCGCCGATCAGCCCCTCCGCTGTCAAACGCTCGAACGCCGGCCGCACATGGTCCACAAACAGGGCATAGGACGTCAGCCGCGGCGCGGCGTCCGGGTTAAGCCACATCGGGTGGCCATCCGGCGCGACATTACAGTGCAAAAAGAACAGATCGAGCCGGGACAGACGCAGGCGTTGCAGGCTGGCTGCGATGGAGCGCCGCAGCATGGTTTCGACCTGCTCCGGAGGCGGATTGCCCAGATTGCACTTGCTGGTCACCCGAACCCCCGCCTGCAGCTTGCCGTCGAAGGCCGCGCCGACCACCTCCTCCGCCTTGCCATCGCCATAGCGCGGGGCGAGGTCGAGCAACGTGACGCCCGCGTCCACGGCAGCCCGCACCGTCGCAACGCACTCATCGAACGTGGTCACGCCCCACAACATGCCGAGCCCACCGCCGCCCAGGGTGAGAACGGAAACTGGCGGCAAGCGGCCAAAAGAATGCTGGCGCATGGCGAAACCTTCCTCCCGGGACAGGCGGCAATCTATCGCAGCGAGCCGCCAGCACCACGGGAACGCGGTGCGCGTCTCAGCGCGAGAACGTCAGCATCCCTGATCGTTTGATCTGAATCAAAGCCAGACGGCGGCTGGATCACCAAAAATGCCTGAGCCACCCCAGGAGACTACCAGCCATGAGTGTCACGCATCCCGATCAAGGCTACGATTCCGGACGCGATCACCTGAAGCCGTTTCTGGTCGCCGTCGTCATCATCGTGGTGACAGTCGCGATCTCCCTGGCCTTCTCTGGCTTGCCGCACTGATCGTTCGCACGCGGCAGGACGGCAGAACAAATTCACGGTTTCGGACGTGCGGCAGCGCGTTCCGGCCGGCCGGTCCGCCGGCTGAGCAAAGGGCGGGATACCGCGGCGCCGGGCGGGTTCCCGGCCGATTGCTCGCTTGACAGCATCGGGACCGGCCCCTATCCACCGCCGCTCGTTTTTCCGCCGAAAGCCCCGGTTATGCGCGTACGCAACAGTCTGAGAGCAGCGAAGGTCCGCGACAAGAACTGCCGCGTGGTGCGCCGCCGCGGCCGGGTTTATGTGATCAACAAAAAGAATCCGCGGATGAAGGCCCGCCAGGGCTGATCCTGCGGGTGCTTCGCGCTTGTCGCGGACGCAAAGCCGTCCTTCGCTGCGCTGATGGCTGCGCCATTCATCGCTCGGCCCCGGATACCGCGACGCCCCCTGGCTGGGCACGCCGGGGTTGCCGCCGCGACTGGCAGTCCTCCGCAAACACACCAGCACCAACGCCGACTACCGCCGGGTATGACCGGCGTTTGACAGGTAACGGCACCCCTGCCTAAGGTCCGCGCCCTCTGTTGCAGGTGCGAACAGGCGGGCGGGATGCCCGGCGCCTGAACGCTGAGTCATCTCCTGGAAGCGGCACGGTCTCCCATGAAAATCCTCGTCCCCGTCAAGCGGGTGGTCGACTACAACGTGAAGGTCCGCGTGAAGGCGGACGGCTCCGGCATGGAAACCGCCGGGGTGAAGATGTCCATGAACCCGTTCGACGAGATCGGCGTCGAGGAGGCCGTGCGCCTGAAAGAGAAGGGCGCCGCAACCGAGATTGTCGCCGTCTCGCTGGGCGTGCCGCAATGCGCCGAGACCATCCGCACCGCGCTGGCCATGGGCGCCGACCGCGGCATCCTGGTGGAGACCGACACCGAGCTGCAGCCGCTCGCAGTTGCCAAGCTGCTGAAGGCGATCGCCGACAAGGAGCAACCGAAGCTGATCATCCTGGGCAAGCAGGCGATCGACGATGACATGAGCTCCACCGGCCAGATGCTGGCCGCCTTGCTCGGGTGGCCGCAGGGCACGTTCGCGTCGAAGATCGTGATCGACGGCGAGCACATCACCGTCACGCGTGAAGTGGATGGCGGACTCGAGACAGTGACCTTGGATCTTCCCGCGATCGTCACCACCGACCTGCGGTTGAACGAACCGCGCTATGCGTCGCTGCCCAACATCATGAAGGCGCGCAAGAAGCCGATCGACAACATGAAGCCGGCAGATTTGGGCGTCGATCCCGCTCCGCGATTGACCACGATCAAGGTGTCGGAGCCGCCGAGGCGCAAAGCTGGGGTCAAGGTCGGCTCGGTCGCCGAGCTGGTGGCGAAGCTGAAGACGGAAGCGAAGGTGATCTGATGCGCCTCATGTCATCGCGAGGAGCGGAGCGACGAAGCAATTTCGCTCGAGCAGCGCACCACGGTCCGTGCGCCCGACTGACCAAGGGTGCTTCGGCCCCTGCGAAGCCTCGCAATGAAATCTGAGGAACAGCCAGCAACGAGGTAATCTACCCGATGACAGCTCTGGTTTTGCTCGAATTCGATGCCTCCGGCATCAAGCAGCCCTCCCGCAGCGCGGTCGCCGCCGCGCAAAAACTCGGTGAGGTTCACGCGCTGGTGGCGGGCGCCGGCCTGGATGCCGCCGCTCAGGCCGCCGCCAGGCTGCCCGGCGTCGCCAAGGTGCTGGTTGCCGACTCCCCTGCCCTCGACCATCTGCTCGCCGAGCCAACCGCCGCGCTGCTGGTCGCCCTGGCGCCGGCCTACGACCACCTGCTGGCGGCAACGACGGCGGTGGGCAAGAACGTCATGCCGCGCGTGGCTGCCCTGCTGGACGTGCAACCCATCAGCGACATCGCCGAGGTGGTGGACGCCGACACCTTCGTCCGCCCGATCTACGCCGGCAACGGCATGGCAACGGTCAAATCCGCTGATGGCAAGAAGGTGATCACGGTCCGCGCCGCCAGCTTCGATCCGGTGGCGGCGGATGGCGGCAACGCCCCGATCGAGAAAGCAGCCATCCCGGATTTGCCGAATGTCTCGAGATTCGTCTCCGCCGAGCTGTCCAAGAGCGAGCGACCGGAACTGACCGCGGCCCGGGTAGTGATTTCCGGTGGGCGCGGCATGCAGTCCGGCGATAATTTTAAGCTTTTGGAACCTATTGCTGATAAACTCGGAGCTGCGGTCGGGGCCTCCCGTGCCGCGGTGGATGCCGGATTCGTCCCGAATGACTATCAGGTCGGGCAGACCGGAAAGATCGTCGCCCCGGAGCTTTACGTTGCCGTCGGCATCTCGGGTGCCATCCAGCACCTCGCCGGGATGAAGGACAGCAAGGTGATCGTGGCGATCAACAAGGATGAGGAAGCGCCCATCTTCCAGGTCGCCGACTACGGCCTGGTTGCTGATCTGTTCTCTGCGCTGCCCGAGCTGGCAGCAGAACTGGAGCGCTCCTAAAATGAACATCGACGTCAAGCCCGCCCCTGCTTCGACCACGATGCTGGTCGAGCCGCCGGTCATAGCCCGCGTCGGGGTCATCGGTGCGGGGCAGATGGGCAACGGCATTGCCCATGTTTGTGCGCTGGCCGGGCTTGACGTGCGCATGCTGGACGCGAAGCAGGATGCGCTGGACCGCGGCCTGGCGACAATCAGCCGCAACATGGATCGGCAGGTGAATCGGACGCTGATCTCGGCGGAAGACAAGATCGAGGCGCTGGCCCGCATCCACCCCGGGCAGGACTACGCGATGTTCGACGACGCCGACCTGGTGATCGAGGCGGCGACGGAGAAGGAAGACGTCAAGCGGGCGATCTTCAAGCAGTTGTTGCCGCATCTGAAGCCCGCCGCGCTGGTGGCGTCCAACACGTCGTCGATTTCCATTACGCGGCTGGGGGCGGCGACCGACCGGCCGGAAAAATTCATCGGCATGCACTTCATGAATCCGGTGCCGATGATGAAGCTGGTGGAGATCATCCGCGGGATCGCGACGGATGAGCCGACCTTCCAGGCGGTGCAGGCGCTGGCGCATAAGCTGGGCAAGATCACCGCGGTGGCGGAGGATTTCCCGGCGTTCATCGTGAACCGCATCCTGGTGCCGATGATCAACGAGGCGGTTTACGCGTTGTACGAGGGCGTGGGGTCGGTCAGCGCGATCGACACGTCGATGCGGCTGGGTGCGAACCATCCGATGGGGCCGCTGGAGCTGGCGGATTTCATCGGGCTGGATACGTGCTTGTCGATCATGCAGGTTTTGTACGAAGGACTGTCGGATTCGAAGTACCGGCCTTGCCCGCTGCTGGTGAAGTATGTCGAGGCGGGGTGGCTGGGGCGGAAGACGAACCGGGGGTTTTACGATTACACGCAGAATCCGCCGCGGCCGACGCGGTAGCGCCGCGGGCCCCTGATTAACCGCGCTGACCGGGCCACCCATGCACGCGGATGGCCCAGGATCGTCCTGACTTGGGGTTTTCGGCGACGCTCCAGGCGGGTTTACCTTTACTGCTGCAAGATCACTGCTGCCAATTTCAAGGCTGCGTCGATGGTCGGTCGTGAGTCGGAGCATGCCAGACTTTGGGCTCTCTGCTCTGCTGCGACGTTATGCAGGACGTATTTCGCTCTGATCGATGCGCTATAGTGTTTCGTGATATCGTTGCTGTACTGCACCCAGGCCTGCATCAACGTGCTGTCGTCCGCCTTGGAAATCGTCTTGCAACGCTCGCCTAGATTCATGGCAAACGTAAGTAGCGCCGATTTCAACGACAAATTCGTTGCGACCACATCCTCATAGGCGCCTCTTACCGGAATAACGGCTGCGTCGCATGAGGTCGCTGTCGCCGCCGCACTGCCTTGGGCGTCTATCGACGGTTTTGCCGAAGCAAATCCGGCGTCGTTGGCGCGAATAAACCCAACCAGGCGGTCACGATAAGTGTTCAGCACATTTCGTTCGATTGGCGTCAGTACCGTGCAGTGGTCATCCAGGCTCACCGCGCTTACCAACCCGCGGTACGCTCAATCGCGTTACTGACGTCTCTGGCATTTGCAGAGCTACAGTTGAACAGAACTGTCAGCCAGAGCGCAAGGCAAATGGCCAAAGTCGTTAGGGGCAGCCGCGGCTTCGTAACGGTATCCCACATGACGCCCCCCGATCAGACAGACACAGCCAGCGAGCCGCTGCCGTGGCCCCTGCTCCACATCGCGACCGTGGCCTCGTGCCAACAATGCCAGTGTACTGCGCCACCGCTTCGTTTCGGATTGTTGTATCATCACGCTCGGCGAGCAAGCCGGGCACAGCCCCCCAATGCAGGCGCTGGCCCGAAGGGCTGCCGCGACGGACGTGCCGCTGCACCGTACTGGGATGCGTAAGGCGCGGGAACCAAACGAGCGGCACACCTAGCACGCGCCGCGGCGTCGGAACCAGCATTAACCCGCTGTTGAATGTTCGATGCTCTGATCACCGTGATTGACAATTTGTCTTCTGTAGGAGACAATCAGCGTGGTCGAGGTGCTGCAGACCGAGGTCTTCGATCGCTGGCTGCGCCGGCTTCGGGACCGGCAGGCGCGGGCGCGCATCCAGGTCCGCATCGACCGGCTGGCCCTCGGCCTCGCCGGAGACGCGAAACCCGTGGGTGAAGGAATATCGGAGCTGCGCATCGATTACGGTCCAGGCTACCGCATCTATTTTGTTCGCCATGGCGAGGCCACGGTCGTGCTCCTCGCCGGCGGCGACAAAGCCACGCAGGCGAAGGACATCGCGGCCGCCTACGACCTCGCGCGCTCGCTGTGAGATCAATCATGCCAAAGACCAAGACCCTGCCCTGGGACTCTGCGGATCATCTCGACACGGCCGCAGATATCGCCGCCTATCTGGAAGCCGT
>DATKPQ010000027.1:0-54763 GCA_035523995.1 Acetobacteraceae bacterium
GGAGAGCCTGCGGCGCGTGGGGGTGACGTGCCGAGGCGGCCGGTAGGGTGCGGGCATGGTCGAACGGCATTCGCGTCGGACGGTTTGCTGAGCGCTGCCATTCATATATCGCTGCGACACACGTTTGCCGCATAAGGAATATTATGTTAAATACCTCTGGCGACCGAAAATGGCCGGTGTGGTTGCTTCATTAACCATTCCCGTGCCACGCCAGCGCCATGAGCGAACGTCCAGCCCCGGCCGACCGGCTGCTGATCACGGCCATCGTTGACCGGCTGATCTACGACGATCCTGACACGTTCCGCGCCGAGGACGCGCAGACGCTGCTGGCGGCGCTGCCGCGGCGGCGCGTGCCGTGGATCGAGATCGGCGCCAAGGGCAAGGTCTCGGGCGGTTCGGCCCGCGGCTTTGCCGCCGGCGTCGGGAATGTGAAGGTCGAAGATCCGGAAGCCCGCAAGTTCGAAGTCAGCACCTCGTCGGATGCCTATACCAGGGCAGGCCAGTGGAAGCTGCTGCGCTACGATCGCCGCGCCGGCACGGATGTGGAAATCGAGCAAGTGATGGCCGATCCAACAGACGAAGGCCGTGGCGCGCGGCTGCGCTATGGGCCGGGCGGCGCACCGCTGAGTATGGACATCCGCACCGTCCGCAATGTCCGCTTGTTGTTCACCTGGTTCATTTTGCAAATCCCAGGCTGGCAGCCGTGGAAGCGCCCTGCCTGATCTGCGGACGCGGCTAGCGCCCGCCCCTCCAACCCCCCATCCCCCAACCCCCCATCCCCCAACCCCATGTCATTGCGACGGGCGAAGCGACGAAGCACCCTCGTCCGAGTAAATGCCGGGACCACCCCTGCGCTGGGCCGAATAGCGCCGGCCAGCTATCCCACGTTCAATACCATCCCGTCGTAACCCGCTTCCACGCCGGGCGGCAGGTTCGCTGACATCCAGGCCCAGTCCATGTCGGTGCCCATATGTGTCAGCACGGCGCGCTGAGGCCGGACGCGTTCTATCCACCTCAGCACGGTTGCCAGGTCGGCGTGGCTGGAATGCGGGCCCTGGCGCAGGAAGCAGCCCACCACCCAGGTCTCGACCCCGGCCAGCGCCGCGAAGGCGGCGTCGTCCAGCCGGACCAAATCGGTGGAGTAGGCGAACGTCCCGACGCGCAGCCCCAGCGACTGGATGCGGCCGTGGTCCTGCGCGAACAGCCGCACGGTCAGGCCCGCGGCCTGGATCGTGTCGTTGGGGCAGACTTCGTGCGCCACCAGCACCGGACGGTAGAAATTGGGTGGCTCCCAGGGGCGGAACGCGTAAGCGAAGCGCCGCGTCAGTTCGTCCAGAGTGGCGTGACAGGCAAAAGCAGCCAGCGGCCGGTTGACGATCCGATTGAGGATGCGGATTTCGTCGATGCCCGTAATGTGGTCGGCGTGAGCGTGGGTGTACAGCACCGCGTCAACCGCCGGAATCCGGCAGGCCAGAAGCTGAGTGCGAAGATCAGGCCCGGTGTCCACCAGCAGCCGTGTCCCCTCGCCGCTTTCCACAACGATGCTGGCGCGTGTCCGCGCATTACGAGGTTCGCTGGGATCGCAGGCGCCCCAGTTGCCGCTGCCATCCGCGCCACCGATCAGCGGCACGCCGGCCGACCCGCCCGTCCCAAGCAGTATGACCCGCATATGCTCAGGCGGCCTTGCAGAACAGATGACGAAAATTAACGGTGGTCAGGTCGGCCAGGGCGTCGAGCGTCATGCCGCGCAGTTCGGCCAGCACGCGGGCGGTATGGGCGACGAAGGCCGGCTCGTTGCGCTTTCCGCGCAGGGGGACGGGCGCAAGATACGGGGCATCAGTCTCCACCAGCAGGCGATCCGCTGCAATATCGCGCGCGATCTCCCGGAGTTCACTGGATTTCGGAAAGGTGAGGATGCCAGAGAAGCTGATATATCCCCCGAGCGCCTGACCCGCTTCGGCCAGCCGGCGGGATGAGCTGAAGCAGTGCAGAACGAACCTGAAATCTCCGCCGCTATCGCATTCATCTTGCAGGATATTAGCCACGTCATCGTCCGCATCCCGCGCGTGGATGACCAGTGGCACGCCAGCCAGCCGGGCGCCGCGGATATGAGCGCGGAAATTGGCCTGCTGCACGTCGCGCGGGGAGCGGTCGTAGAAATAGTCCAGCCCCGACTCACCGATCCCGATCGCCTTGGGAGGTTCCGTCATGGCGGCGAGTGCTGCCGGGGTTGGGACAGGTGCCTCGGCGGCATGATGAGGGTGGACACCGACGGTGTACCAAATCTTAGGGTGGGTGCCGGCAATGCCCGGCAGGCGGGTCGATTGTTCGAGAGTCGTGCCGATGGTGACCATTTCGCCGACGCCGGCCTCGGCGGCGCGTGCCAGCACGGACGGAAGTTCGGCCGGGGTGTAGTAGTCCAGATGGCAGTGAGAATCGATCAACATGAATGCTCTCTTGCTCGGCGAGATGGCAGGTACGCGCGTTCGCCCGCCTCGATCCGCCCCGCGCCGATCGATCCCGCTGGTCCAGGATATAGCCAACCATGTGGACCCAACCAATTCCGCATCGTGCCGCGCCGAGCAAGCTCCGCAGCGCGTTCACCCTGCGTCGATCCGCTGCGCCGCCCGACCCCGCGCGAGCGCGGAGAACGGGTCGCTACGGCTCCACGTACCGTGGGAACACACCCTGCGGCGGCGGCAGCGCCACGCCATCCGGCAGCGGCACGGCCAGATCGGCCAGCATCCGCGCCTCCGCGGGCACCCCGAGCTGATCCAGCATCCTTCCCATGCTCTCCGGCATGAACGGCTGCAGCACCGTGGCCACCGCCCGTAGCACGTCTGCCAGCACGCGCAGCACGGCCCCCATGCGCTCCCGGTCCGTCCTGGCCAGAGCCCAGGGCGCCTGCCGGTCGATGTAGCCGTTCGCGGCGCGGATCACCTTCCACACCTCCTCCAGCGCTTCGTGGAAGGTCTGCTGGTCCATGCAGGCGCGGACCGCACCTGGCAGCGCCACCGCCGCATCGAGCAATCCGGCATCGTCCTCGGTGATCTCCCCCCTGCCCGGCCGTTGCCCGCCGCAGTTCCGCGCGATCAGTGTCAGCGAGCGCTGCGCCAGGTTACCCAGATCATTCGCCAGCTCGACATTGATGCGAGTGACGATCGCCTGGTGGCTCATCGACCCATCGGCACCGAACGGCTTGTCACGCAGCAGGTAATAGCGGATCTGGTCCAGCCCGTAGGTCTCCGCCAGCTTGCGCGGCTCGACCACGTTGCCCAGCGACTTGCTCATCTTGGCCCCGTCCACCAGCCACCAGCCGAGCGAGGACACCCGAAGAGGTGGCGGCAGCCCTGCCGACATCAGGAAGGCCGGCCAGTACACCGCATGGAACCGGATGATGTCCTTGCCGACGATATGCACATCGGCGGGCCAGTATCTCCACTGCGGGTCGCCTTCGTCCGGGAAGCCGCACGCGGTGACATAGTTCTGCAATGCGTCCAGCCAGACATACATCACGTGGTCCGGCGCGCCCGGCACCGGGATGCCCCAGTTGAACGTGGTGCGGCTGATCGACAGGTCGCGCAGCCCGCCGCGCACGAAACTCATCACCTCATTGCGGCGGGACGTGGGGGCGATGAACTCCGGATGATCTTCGTAGAATTTCAACAGCCTGTCCTGCCAGGCGGACAAGCGGAAGAAATACGAAGGCTCCCGCACCCATTCGACCGGTGCTCCCGACGGCGCCAGCTTGCTGCCGTCGGCCAGCGTGGTGAGCTCGCCCTCGTCATAAAATGCTTCATCGCGAACGGCATACCAGCCTTCATAATGGCCCGGATAGATATCGCCCGCAGCTGCTATCCGCCGCCACAGCTCGGCGCTGGAACGCATGTGGCGCTCCTCCGTGGTGCGGATCCACCGATTGTTGGAAACACCCATCTTCCGCGTCATGTCCTGAAAATCCGCCGACACACGGTCGGTGAACGCCTGCGGCTCCAGTCCTTGCTCCCGCGCCGCTTGCTCCACCTTCTGGCCATGCTCGTCGGTACCGGTGAGGAAGAACACGTCGTAGCCGTCCAGCCGCTTCCAGCGCGCCAGCACGTCGGCGGAAATCGACGTGTAGGCGTGCCCGATATGCGGCGCACCGTTCACGTAATAGATTGGGGTGGTGATGTAGAACTTCGGTTTCATAACACTTTTCCTGCCGACAGCAGCCTGAGGCCCCAGATCAGCGCCTGCCGCTTGTCGAGGGCGAAGCGCCCGGATTGCTCCTGCAGGCGGGTGATGCCCTGCCATACGGCGCGCCGCGCATCAAGCCGAGCTTGCTCATCGGTAGGAGCCCTGAATCGCGCGGGGCCTGTCTCGCTGGCGCGTGCCTTATCTCCACAGCGATGTTCCTCGAATGTTCCCCGATCTCCGGCAGGCGCTGTTACGTTCATCAAGTCCACTAACGTGCTTCGGCAACTCTGTGAGTCGTGCGGAGTCTGGGACTGCATAAAGCAAGATCCGGACGCCGCCCGACGCATCTGGACTTGGCGTAACCACTCGAACACGAAGACGCGCCGTGTCGACCACGTGATCGGCTCCGCATGCAAGCGTGAGAGGACGCCATTGCCAACGAACCAGATCCTGTCGTGTCCTCTACCAACCAGACCGCGGTCGACGCGGCCGGACCTGCACCAACGCCCAGGCGGCCTCCGGGCGGCGGATGTCCCTGCTCCGCTTGCGCTGACGCTGATCACGCGATGCCCGATGGCGTGAGTCCGAGCTTCTACCATACGTGACAGCAACCGCCACTGCCGCCGATGGCCCGAACGCGCTTGACTTGGTTTTATGATTTCGATAGTGAGTTGGACCAGATTGACATAGGGAAAACCTTTATGGCCATTTGGCGAGGGTCGGATGCAATGCCCTCAGTCGGGCCTCAGGTCCATCTAAAGTTTAAGCTGTTGGGTGGCGGTCAAGATTATGCCGACAGTGCATCCGAGGCGATTGGTTTGGCCCGGATTATGATGCGGTACATTTTGGCAAAATTGAACAAAGGCGCCATGGCGCTTACCGTTAATCAATTGCAAGTTCTGGATTACTACTTCGTTTTGGGCGGTAATCCGCCGGCCCCTGGGGACATTGGTATCATACGCCAGACTCTTCAACTGACGTCGAATGGATTGTTCTCCAACGATCTCAACGTGAAGGTAAAGACTGGTGGTGGTGGTACGGTCGGTTATGCCAATATGCATGACAGCCGGTTCGGATTGATGGACAAGATCCGGACGAAGACCGGCGCCAAGTCACGATGGACCCCTGGCTATGATATCGAAGCTGGTAACCGGAAAACCCATTTCGGAGATATTCATCTGAGTGACTCGGCAATGGACCGTGGTCCGGAATATGCCGCAATGACCCTGATCCACGAGGCGACGCACAAGTTCGCCAGCACAGGGGATTATGCCTACACGTCTGCGGCGACGAACTTCCTTTATGTTGCTCCTCTGCCAACTCACGCTGAGGCATTGAATAACGCAGATTCATATTCGTGCTGCGTGATGATGGCCTATCTTTTCCCCTAGAGCGTGCATGCGCTCTTCCGGAGCGCGCGCCCATACCGGCAGAGCAGACCCGGGGAAATGTCGCTAACGGCCAGCAGCGAGGCAAAGATGGTCGCCATTGGCGCGCGCGGCGTGCGCACATTCCAATAACGCGCGAGACATCAACGCCGGTCCCGCGATAACAATCGCAATTCGGTCCAGCGCGCCACCCAACTATTTCACCAATAGCCCCAGCCCCTGGATCAACGCCTGCCGCTTGTCCAGGGCAAAACGCTCGGTCTCGCCCTGCAAACGGGTCAGCCCCTGCCAGACGTCGCCCCAGTCATCCAGTGAGCGCAAGTTGGCAACGCGCAATTGCTCCGGGTCCGCGCGCCCGCGCACCGTATCCCGCACCGCCGCGGCAAGGTCGGCGCGCAACAGATCCATGAAGGTGGAAAAGCCGGTCTCGCTGCGTCCCAGCGCATCCGCCACGTCCAGCGCGCGGGTCTGCGGCAGGTTGGGCAGCTCGGAAAACACCTTCTCCACCAGGGCGGCAATTTTGAGCCCCTCTTCCTCCGCCAGCAGCAGCGCCCGGCCAGGAGAACCTTCGGCCAGGCTGGCAAGGCGGCTCCGTTCGTCCATCCCGAGCTGCGGCGCATAGTCGGACAGCAGCCGCACCATGGCGTCATCCGGCAGCGGCAAGAGTCGCAGGCGGCGGCAGCGGCTGCGAATAGTGGACGGCAGGCGCCCGGGCGCAGCGCAGGTCAGGAGCAGCATGGCCCGCTTCGGCGGCTCCTCCAGGATTTTCAGCAACGCGTTGGCGGAATTGGCATTCATGTCCTCGGCGCCGTCCACGATGGCAACGCGCCACCCGCCCTCGGCCGGGGTCAGGGCCATGAAGGCGTTGATCTTGCGCACATCCTCCACCGCGATCTGGGTGCGCATGCGCCGGCGCTGTGGATCATAGGCCCGCTCGATGGTCAGCAGGTCGGCATGGCTGCCGGCGCTGACGCGGCGGAAGGTGGGATGGGCAGGGTCGAGATACAGGCTGTCGCCCGGCGGCCGCCCCGACAGCAGGAACCGGGCGAAGCGATAAGCCAGCGTGGCCTTGCCGACACCATCCGGCCCGGTGATCAACCAAGCGTGATGCAGGCGCCCAGCACGCATCGCCTCCAGCAGTGTAGCCTCCGCTGATTCATGGCCGAGTAGAATGGAGTTGGTGCGCGGGTCGGGGGCGGACATGGCGCCGTTATAGCGCCTTGCGGGCTGGCATGCGCCTGGTGCGGCCCTGGCCGCCGGCCCTATCCCTCCATGAATCCCCGCGGTATCACCATCCGCGCCAGGATGCCCACCGGACTCGAGGCGGATGTATTACGAAGACAACGTGATCGAGCGGAGCACGATAACCAAGCTACTGTGGAACTTGCTCCCGCTGCTGTGCCTGCTGGCCGTCGGCAATGTTCTGGACCGACTCGACCTGACCTACGCAGCCCCTACCATGGACTCGGTCCTCCGCCTGACAGCGGACCAGGTCCGCCATGCCAACGACGCATTCGACATCGGTTGCCTCCTCGCCGGCCTTCCCGCAGCCGCGGGGATCCTGATCCTGGGCGCAAGGCGCTGGATTGCCGCCGTCGTCGTTGCCTGGGGCGTGATCACGATGGTCCAGGGCGCGGCCTGGAGTTCCGGCTCGCTCTACGTGCTCCGCGTGCTGCTGGGCACGGCCGAGGTCGGCCTGATCCCGGCGATGGTGTTCTACCTCACCGAGTGGATGCCGCCGCGCTACCGTTCCCTGCCAATTGCCGTCATCATCGCCGTCGCCTCGCTGGTTCCGGTGATTGGCGACCAATTGGCGAATCTCGCCCTGGTCGTGCCGCCTCTGCTCCGCATCACCCAGTGGCGCTGGGTGTTCTTCGCCGAGGGCCTGCCAGCGGTGTGGCTTGGGCTGCACATGTTGGGCGCGCTGCCGCAAACGCCCCCCGAGGCCAACTGGCTGCATCACCCCGAACGCCACTGGTTGCTCATGCAGCTACGCGAGGCCAGCCGGGCGCGCGGTGCAAGCCGGTTCAACGACGGTCTGCGCAGCGCGGCCAACTGGAAACTGGCGGCGGCCCGGCTCGCAGTGGCTGCGGTGGCGGGTAGTCTGGGCATGTGGGTGCCGCTGGCGATGCAGCAGACCGATTACCTGTCCCCGGGCGTCGGCGCCGTTATCATGGCGGTAGCGACGGTGCTGGGCGCCGTGGCCGCATTCGTGCCGGGGTTGCCCTGGAACACCAGGCCATGGTTGCGGCGGGCCTTGGCGATCGGGTTGGCCGTGGCGGGAATTCTTCTGGCCACCGCGGCGATACTGCCGAGCGCGATGATGGCGGTGCTGGTGCTGGCCTTCATCGCCATACTGTTGCCGCCGCTTTTGGCGCTCACCTGGGTGCTGGCGCCTTATGTCCTGGCCGGATCGGCCGCCGCTGCCGGGTTCGCAGTGCTCGCCATGGCTGGTGCGCTGGGCGACCTCTGCGCCTCCACGCTCAGCGTGGTGCGGCACGATGCGACGACGCGCTGCTTCATCCTGGCCCTGCTCTGCCTGGCGGCGGCGTTGCTGTCGCTAGGGATGGATCGGCAGCTTCCCGCTGATACGCGGGCTTCAGCGCCGGCCGGGAGTGAGCAACGAAGGCTTTGACGCTTTCTGAACCTGCCGGATGGCGGGGTGGGGATTGGCTCGCCATAGGTGGGGAAAGCCAATGTCTTTCGACAGCCCAGCTATGCCCGGCGGCTCAAGGCGGCAGGCTTCTCCGAAGCCCGCACCGAGGCACTGGCAGATGCCAACCGTGAGTTGCTCATGCCGGACCTTGCGGTCCAAGATGATATCGCCTCTGTGAAGGGCGACATGTCGCTATGGAGCAGCGATTACAGGCTGCCATGGAAGCGCCCGGGGTTCGGCTGACGATCCGTCTTGGCGTGATGTTGGGGGCGGCCGTCGCGATCCTTGGCGCGGTCCTGCATCTCCGCTGATCGGCGCCCTATGGGGCGATGATCGCATTGCGAATCTCCAGCGGATGGCCGATGTTCCGCAGCGGCTCGATGCCCGATCCCGTGCCGCGAACCTCTACCGTGCCGTAATCGAGCAGCCGGCCCAGAATACCCTGATCCACATCCACCGTCTCGATCTTGCTCGTGTGCATCTCGACCGTGTAGCGCGACAGGATGCCGCGCTTGTAGATTACCCGCCGGTCGGTGACGACGATCTCGGTGGCATGGCGGCGGATGGATGCGGCGAGGAACGACAGCAATCCCAGTACCGCGATGGCCGCTGCGGCGAGCCAGGCAATGCGTTGCCAGTTTTGCTCCGGTATCCAGAACGCGCCGATAGCCAGCGCCGCCGCCAGCAACAGGATCAGCACGGCGTGGTCGTAGATCGACCAGTGCAGACGGCCGATCGCCAGCACGCGCTCATCCGGCTGTAGCACCCTGGTGTAGTATGGCATTGCGTTCGTGGCTCCGCGGCATCGCGCCGTATGATCACCGGAAAACCGCGGCGGGATAGCGGCAAACCCGCGCAGAATCGCGTGAGGAGCCGCGGCCGCGCCAATTGCACTCTGCCTCCCCTCTCGGGAGGCGCTGAGGGAGGGCGCGGCCTGCCCCGTCGAGAGCAATACGGTTACCGCCGAGCGATCATGTCGATCTCGACAATCCCGCCGCGTGCCAGCGCGGTGACCCCGACCGTGGTACGCGCGGGCAGCCGATCGGCGGGGAAGTAGCCCGCATAGACCCGATTGAACGCGGCATAGTCGCGTTCGAAATGCACCAGGAACGCGCGCACGCACACCACGCGTTGGAGCGTGACGCCAAGGCCCGCCAATGCCCGACGCAAATTGTCCATCACCTTGTGAGTTTGTGCTTCGATACCGTCGGGCAGCGGCAGGTTATCGTCCGCCGGATCGGTCGCGAGTTGCCCGGTGACGAACAACCACCCGTCTTGTTCCACCACGTGGCTGTAGGGCGCGACCGGCTTCGGCGCGTCCGCGATCATGTGAAAGATAGGCATGCTCATGAAGTCACCCTTTCTATGGAGGCCGGCAGAACTGCCGGCTCAACGGGCCAAGGTCGACGGATCGCAATCGGTGTGCACCGGCACTTGCGTGCACCGGCACGTCGTGCGTCAGAGGCAAGCGGGCCGACGAAGACGATAACGAGCAGCGGCGTTGCATGCGTAGCAGCATTCATACCGCGCGCTCGATCATGGTCAGCGCGGCACCGCCACGCAGGACGGCGTCGGCTTCGGCGGTGTAGACGCCCTCTGCGCGATGCAGCACCAGGCCGGGAAACAGCCGCAACGGGGAGCGTCCGCCCTTCACGCCTTGCACCAGCACCAGCTTCGCCGCTTGCCCCGCCTTCGGCCATAACGGCAACACTGCGCTAACGGCGCATCCCGCTGCCGTCATCGCATCAAGACACTGGGGCAGTGTTGCAGCGGGCAGGATGAAGGTCAGGGTGCCACGGTGACGGAGTGGTGCAGTCAGTGCTCGGGCCCAGGCCGAGAGCGATCGCTCGCCTCCCCGCTTGGCCAATTGGCGTGCCGGATCGGGCGACGGCGTGCCCGCCGGCGGATGGTAAGGCGGGTTGGCGAGAGCATGATCGAACCTGCCGAGATCGGACATGGCGGTCGCGTCGCCGGCAATGAAAGTCAGTCCGGCAAGACCATTGTCCCGGGCGTTCTGGCCCGCAATCGCAATCAGCGCCGGGTCGCACTCAACACCGACGCCTTGCAGGTTCGGTACCCGCGCGGCGAGACAAAGCAATGCGGCCCCTGCCCCGCTGCCGCCTTCCAGCACGCGATCGCCAGACCGTGCCGGGACGGCGGCGGCGAGCAAGACAGGCTCGATGCCGGTGCGGAAGCCGGACGCGGGTTGGGCATAGGCAATACGGCCGTTCAGCAGATGGTCTTGGGTGGTCTGCAGGATCAGGACTCCGGCAGAAGGGGTTCTGCCACCTTAATAAATCGAAACCACGCTCAGTGCGTGGCGTCGCGGTGATTCCTCACGGCCGCACGCTGCGTGCGCGCCCGAACGGAATCGTTCTCGGTGGCACGTTCCTATCATGGTCATCACCCCAGCCCAAATCCGCGCTGCCCGCGCCCTTCTGCGTTTCGACCAAGCCGAACTGGCAGAGCATGCGAAGGTGTCCGTCGTCATCGTCCGCCGGTTGGAATCCGAACATGCCGTCGAGCGGGTCAGCCCTGCCACCTTCGCCAGCGTGCGTTCCGTGCTTCGCGGCGAGCCAGCCGATCCTTCGGACGACCGTCATGCCATCTGGCCTCAATGCGCCGTTGCATCCCCCGGAAGAATGACAACGGTCGCCGTCCGCCCCGAAACCAGCCGCACGCCCGGCGGCACGTGATCGAGTGCAATCCGAACCGGCACCCGCTGCGCCAACCTGACCCAACTGAATGTCGGATTCACATTGGCGAGCAAGTCGGCGCTGCCTTGTCGCTCCCGGTCTGCGATGCCACCCGCGATGCTCTGAACGTGGCCGTCAATTGTGGCATTCTCGCCAACCAGGTAGACCCGCGCCGGATCGCCAACCTTGATCCGCGGCAGCTTGGTTTCCTCGAAATACCCGTCCACGTAATAGCTGTCGCTGTCGATGAGCGCGAACAATGGCTTGCCGCCGTCGACATAATCGCCGGGCCGCATGTCGAAATTGGTGACATAGCCATTGACCGGCGCGTGCACCTGCGATCGCGCCAAATTAAGCGCCGCCAGATCGCGGCTCGCGAGAGCTTGTTCGTACGTCGCATCCGCTTCCTCGGCAGTGGCGCCGTACTGTTGTTGTTGCTGCTGGGAGACCGACAATGACGTAAGCTCGTCATAGCGGTGCCTCTCTCGTTCGGCCTCCTGTGCAGCAGCCAATTTGGTATCGACATCGGCTTGCGCATTCCGGAGCGCAATCTCGAAGCGGGCCGGGTCGATGCGGAACAACACCTGGCCCTTTTTCACCTGCTCATTGTCGTGCACCTGAACGTCGCTGACCAGGCCGGAGACATCCGCGGCCACCTGCACGACATCGGCGCGCACGCGCCCGTCGCGGGTCCATGGCGCCTCCAGGTAGTAGAACCACAAACGCCATCCGATAACGGCGGCAATCGCGACAGCGATGGCGGTGACCGTGAAACGCCCCAGGAAGGCGCCGACCTTGGTGGCGGCGGTACTCACCGGATGGCGGTCAATGGTGCGAGCGAGCGCCCTCATAGCACCGCCCCCCGCGTGGCAACAGCGACCACGGCCCCCACCACCATGACCAGCAATGCCAGGTCGAACAGGGGCCGATGCCAGACAAGACGGTAGAAACCCGACCATCGCAGCACGCGCCGCACCACGGCCGTCAACGGCAGCGCTGCGCCGACCCATACCAGCAGCGGAGGAACGAACACACCATAGACGTTGAATTCGCCGATCATTTGGTCCCTGCAACCAGTTGTTGGCCCAGTTCGAGGGCAGTTTCGCGAGTATAAGGCGCGGCATTGGGGAACAATCCACGCCGGATCCCGCTGAGCTGCAGCAACAGCTCTCGGCTCATGCCGGCCGGGTCTTCAACCACGGCGGCAATGGCCCGATCGATGACAGCGAGCAATCCGGCATCGGCCTGGTCCAGATTGCGCCGACGATAATGCCTGGCGATTGCGTCCATCATCGTGTGCAACGCGGCGCGGAGTTGCTCCGGCAGATCCATCGCCACGCGCTGCAGCCCGAGGACATTGATGCCGACACGAAGGTCGGCGAGCGCCGTTGCGGCCGCGCCGTCGGGACCCTCGGCGCTGGCGGCGAGACGCGGAACCACCAGGCTGAGCCGGTCCAGCATGAGCATGGCAAACGTCGCGAGGCTGGCGGAACTTCTGTCAGCGGCGAGCTTGGCGATGTCGATGCGGTTGCGCCGCAACAATCGCCACGCCGTCCACTCGGCGCTGACCGAGCGCACGATCCGGACGATGATCGCGGTGCCCGCAAGTCCGAAGATGGCAGCAAGCGAGCCGTTGACGTAGCTCGGGAAGTCGGCGCTGTAGCTGCTGGACAGGGCAAGTTGGGTGGCGGCGATGAAGCTGATCGGACCGCTCACCCGCGCGGTCGCCGGCATGCTGGTCATCGCCCCCAGGATCAGGAACACGGGTGCGAACGCCAGGACCAGCATCTCGAAGTTCTGCGCCCGCGGCAGGATCGCAAACAGATAGATGGCATCGATGATCAGCGCGATGACTGCGGCGAGCAAAAATCCGACCATACTGGGCACCGGATCGTCCTGCGCGGCAAAGAAGGCGCAGGCGATGGCTGCCAGGCTCGCTGCCCCGGCGCCTTCGGGCCAGGCGGTCCCGATCCAGAACGCCGAAACCAGCCCAATGGCAAGGATGGTTGCAAAGGCCGAATACAAGGCCATCAGGTGGTCCCGATGGTGCAATGTCTGGATGGTCTCGCCCTGGGCGAAGGTCAGCCTCGCCAGCTTTTGCTCCCCGGCCCTGATCTGCCGCCGGAGCGCCATGATGTCGTGCACCAGGTCCGTGAGCTCGCGCAGCCGTTCAAGCAGGCCGACCAGCACGACGGCCTTCCAGTCCGCGGTGGCGTCGATCGCCGGCTCGATTGCATCGATGTCGGCATGCAGCTCGTCGGCCTCGGAGAGTTCCGCCGCGTGTCCTGCCTGGATCCATGCGCAGATCCGGTCGAGCATGGCGCGCAGGCTGGTCGTGATTCCGCTGTTCTCGTTCAGCAGCCGGATGCGATCCGCCATGCCGCTGACGACCGGCAGCAGCAGAAGCATCCGCTGCTGCAGGATCGCGACCGGCACAGTCGCGGTCTGCAGGTTGGACGTGTCGTACGCGAGATGTGTCGCCAGCATCGCGATCTCACCGGCTGCGCCGGCAACCTTGCGCCGGGCGGCGACCATTGTGGCGTCCTGGGGCTTCGCCGAGAGGACACCTACAGTCCAAGCTGCGGCATCGCTGATCCAGTTGTCCAACCGGGCTGACAGGGCCGGGCCGAGCGAAACCGGAAAGACGATGCTGCCGATCAACGTGGTGCAGACGATGCCAAGTGTGATCTCCTCGACCCGCGCCAGCACCACGTCCCAGACCGTGCCCGGTTGGTCTACGATCGGAAAGCCGATCAGCGCCACGCTGTAGCCAGCCAGCAGGAAGACATAGCTGCGCGGTGTACGGTCCAGGACGGCGAAATAGACGCAGCCGCCGATCCAAAGGGACAGCGCGCCGATCAACAGCACCGGCGCATCGACCAGATTGGGGATGAACACCAGCGTGGCGACCGCCCCGAGCAACGTCCCGTAAAACCGGTAGGCGGCCTTGGAACGCATCGCGCCGGTGAGTGGTTGGGCAACGATATACGCCGACGCCATCGCCCAGTACGGGCGGTCGAGATTCATGCGCAGCGCGATCCACAGCGCCAGCATCGCGCCGGCGAATGCCTTTGCCGAGAAAAGCCAGTCACGCCAAGACGGCAGCGTCATTCGTCCGCCTCTTCCCCGACCCAGAACTCTGTGCCAAACGAAGGCTTGGCGCTATACGAAGACGAACTCAGCCGACCAAGAAAAGTTGAGACAACCGACGTCTCGATTCTCCAACCGGGTGGCGATTCGGAATTCTTCTTTCAGGCGATCGATACAGCACGCGACTCATGGTGGCAGATCATAGACCGGCACGTCGGCCGAATGTTGGATCATTCGACGACGTTTGGTCAAAAACTATGTCACGGCATCGCGATCTCAGTTCGCGTGCCTCGCTCCCCTCGACGCGATTGCCGTGCGGTTTTTTGAACCGGTGGGGCCCGGAAACTTGTGAGGTCGTGACATCGGCGCAGTACGGCACCGCCGCAGCATGTCATTGCGAGCCCCCAAAGGGGCCGAAGTGATCTCGATCGACCCGACCGGCCCTAGGAGACGCTGTTTATTGCGGCGGTCTGCCAAGCCGAGCTTCTCGCCGGCACCGAGATTCGGCCGGACAGGCGCCGCCGGCGCGAACTCGAGGCCGCAGCGCGCGCGATGTTCCAGGACGACTTCGACAATCGCATCCTGCCCTTCGACAGCAAGGCGGCCGCGGCCTGTGCCGACATTCTGGCCCTGCGCAAACGTGCCGGCCATCCGATCGCGCCTCTCGATCGCATGATTGCGGCAACGGCGCGCGCGAACAATGCCAGCGTGGTTACTCGTGACACCGCCGGTTTTGAAGGGAGCGGCGTGACGCTCATCAATCCGTGGGAAGTGCAGGGCTGACTGTCCTGGCGAGATCTCTCGGCCGCGGCTACCGCCGCAGCAGCTTCGCCGCCTCAGGCGCAAAATATGTCAGCACCCCGCTGCAGCCGGCGCGCTTGAATGCCGTCAGCGTTTCCAGCATCGCCCGATGGTGCTCCAGCCAGCCGTTCTGCACTGCGGCCATGACCATCGCGTATTCGCCGGACACCTGATAGGCGAAGGTTGGCACGCCGAACCGGTCCTTCACACGGCGCACGATGTCCAGATACGGCAGGCCAGGCTTCACCATCACCATGTCGGCGCCTTCGTGCAGGTCGAGCGCCACTTCGCGCAACGCCTCGTCGGAATTGGCGGGGTCCATCTGATACGTCTTCTTGTCGCCCTTCAGCGAACCGCCCGATCCCACCGCCTCGCGGAACGGTCCATAGAACGCTGAGGCATATTTCGCCGCATAGCTCATGATCCGCGTATGAATCAGCCCCGCCTCGTCCAGTGCGCCGCGGATGGCGCCGACGCGCCCGTCCATCATGTCCGACGGGGCGATGATATCGATGCCTGCTTCCGCCTGGTTCACCGCCTGGCGTGTCAGCACGCGCAGCGTCTCATCATTGGCGACGTAATTGTCCCGGATCACGCCGTCATGCCCATGATCGGTGTAGGGATCCAGCGCCACGTCGCCCACCAGCCCCAGTTCCGGGAACTCGCGCTTCAGCAGCCGCGCGGCAGAGCACATCAGGTTTTCCGGATTGGTCGCCTCGGTGCCTTCAGCGTCCTTCTTCTCGGGTGGTGTGGCGGGGAACAAGGCGATGGCGGGGATGCCGTATTTCAGAGCGGGCTCGACGTGGCGGGCCAGGCGGTCCAGCGTGACGCGCTGCACGCCCGGCATGGAAGAAACGTCCGTGGTGAGCCCCCTGCCCTCGATGACGAACACTGGCCAGATCAGGTCGTCCACACTGAGGGAATTCTCCGCCACCAGGCGGCGGGTCCAGGCGTCGTAGCGGTTGCGGCGCATGCGGGTCGAGGGAAATTGGCCGACGCTCATTGGCAGGACTCCTGTGCGGCGGGCGGGGAAACAAGACGCACGGTAAACTCAGATTGGTGGCGCTCCAATAAGGGCAAGTACTGTTTCGGCGGCAGCTTCCGAAGGCATCCCGTGCGGCGGCTTCAGCCGGTCCAGCACGGCGCGGCAGGCGGCGCGTTGCGCGGCGGCGGCAGCCTGATCGGTGAGCAATCGGGTCAGGGCGATGGCGAGGCGGTCGGGCGTGCAGTTTTCCTGCAACAGTTCCGGCACGATTTCCTGCCCCGCGAGCAGGTTGAGCAATGACGCGTAGCGTACGCTGACGGTGCGGCGGACGATCGCCGCGGTCATCGGATTGACGCGGTAAGCGACCAGCATCGGCACCCCCGCCAGTGCCAGTTCCAGCGTGGATGTGCCGGACTTGGTCAGCGCTGCGGCGGAGGCGGCAAACGCGTCGTGCTTGTCGTCGGTGTCGGTCACCAGGATCGGCGGGGTGGGCCACGCGCGCGTACCCCGGCGCACAGCATCGGCGACCGGGGCGGCGACCGGCACCACCGGCTGTAGTCGCGGCAAGGTGGCGCCGACCCGTTGTAGCGCGGTGCCCAGGACGGGCAGCAGGCGAGAAACCTCGGTGCGGCGGCTGCCTGGCATGACGGTCAGCAGACGCGTATCTGGAGGGATGGCGTGACGGGCGCGGAAACGGACGGCGTCGCCCGTGTCGGCACCGCTCTCCAGCACCGGGTGGCCGACGAACGTCGCCGGCAAATGGTGGCGCGCGAAATAATCCGGCTCGAACGGCAGCAGGCAAAGCAGCCGGTCCCATAGCCCGGGATAGTGGCGCACGCGGCGTTCGCGCCAGGCCCAGATCTGCGGGGCGACATAATGGGCGCGCGGAATCCCCAGCGGCGCGATGCGCCGCAGGACACGCAGGGTAAAGCCGGGGGAATCGATCGTCACCACCACGGCCGGGCGCCGCGCCGTGATGTCGGCGACGGTTTCGGCGAGGCGGGCATTCAGTTGCCGCAGGCGGGGGACGACCTCCACCAGCCCCATCAGGGCCAGCTCCCGCATGGAGAACAGACTGTTGAGGCCTCGAGCAGCCATCGCCTCGCCGCCAATGCCAGCGAAGGTCGCGTCCAGGCGGCGCGCGGCAATGGCGTGCATCAGGCGGGCGCCGAGCATGTCGCCACTGGACTCACCGGCGATCAGGTAGATCAGCGGCACTGGCTTCAGCCGTTACGGTCGCACGCGCCGGCGGGTGGGTGGCGGCGACGGCGACACAACTCATCGGGATGCGAGACGACGGCGTCGAGCCTGTCCTGCATGCGCTGCATCCCCCTCCACAGCCACGTCGATATGGCCGTTTGGCGCGCCGGCGCAAGATGCACCGGCAAATCGGGCAAGCGCGCCGCGCAGCGCGAACACTGCCTGCCGCGGCTATTGCAACCAACAACGCGTGTCCGCCTCGCGACAACGCGCCGATTTTCGATTCTTTAACCTTCGGTCGCTATTGCATCGGGCGTCCGCCCTGCCGCCCAACGTCGGGCCCACCGGAGAGAACCAATGGCCAACCCGCTGACCCGGCTCACCATTCGCACCAACATCATCGCAGCCTTCGCCATCGTATTCCTGTGCACCATCGGGCTTGGATTGTTCGCAGTCCAACGCCTCGATGCGGTCAATGCGAGCGGCGCCGATGTGCGCGACAACTGGCTGCCAAGCGTCCGGCTTTTGGGCCGCATGGGACAGGACGCGGAACGTGTTCGCGCGGCTGAAGGCACATTGCTCCTCGCCCAGACCGACGCCGAGCGGCAACAGGCGACTGCGACGCTGGCTCAGGCAACAGCGCCATTCGACGCAAGCGCCAAACGATATGCCCCTCTCGCCCGGCGAAGAGCAGCGGCTGGCCGATACGTTCCTGGCGGCATGGAAGACGCTCGAGGGGATGAAGGACACACTCACCGGGCTTCTGCGTGACGGCAAGCACGACGCCGCCGTCCGCTTGTTCGTGGGCGATATGCTCAATACGATGACGCAGTTCCGCGACGCGATCGAAGCGGGCACTGCACTGAACGCACGAGAGGGCCAGCGTGCCGCTGACCTTGGCGCCACGCTTGGCGACTCTGCACGGGTGTGGATTTTCGTGGTCCTCGGCATCGCGGGTGCCCTGTGTCTGGCGACCGGGTGGGCGATGGTGCGTAACGTCTCACAGCCGATCACCCTGATGACCGCCGCCATGCGGCGGCTGGCCGCAAAGGATATGGCCGTCGAAATCCCCGGCGCGGAACGCGGCGACGAAATCGGCGCCATGGCCGGCGCTGTACAGGTGTTCAAGCAGAACCTGGTCGAAGCCGACCGGCTGGCCGCCGCCGAAGAGGCCGAACGCGCGGTGAAGGAGCAGCGGTCGCGGCGGCTGGAAGAGTTGGTTAACGGGTTCCAGGAGAAGATCGGCGGCCTTGCAAAAGTTCTGTCCGAAGCCTCGACAGGGATGCAGACGACGGCCCAATCGATGTCGTCAACCGCCACCCAGACCAATCAGCAGGCGGCAACGGTCGCCAGTGCCGCAGAAGAGGCGAGCGCCGGGGTGCAGACGGTCGCCGCGGCGGCCGATGAACTGACCAGTTCGATCCATGAGATCAACCGGCAGGTGACGCACTCGGCGGGGATCAGCGCCAAGGCGGTGCAGGATGCGCAACGCACCGACGCGATCGTTCGTGCGCTGGCCGATGGCGCGCAGAAGATCGGCCAGGTGGTCGAACTGATCACCAACATCGCCAGCCAGACGAACTTGCTTGCACTGAACGCCACCATCGAGGCAGCCCGTGCGGGAGATGCGGGCAAGGGATTTGCCGTCGTCGCGTCCGAGGTGAAAAGCCTGGCCAACCAGACCGCCAAGGCAACCGAGGAGATCAGCGCGCAGATCACGCAGATCCAGTCGGCGACACAGGAGGCGGTCGATTCGATCAAGGGCATCACCGGCACGATCGAGCAAGTCAGTGCCATCACGACTACCATCGCCTCGGCGGTGGAGGAGCAAGGCGCGGCCACGGCGGAAATCGCCCGCAACGTGCAGCAGACGGCAGCGAGTACGCGCGAGGTGACAACGAACATTGCCGGTGTCAGCCAGTCGGCCAATGAAACGGGGGCCGCGGCCGGCCAGGTATTGGACGCCGCCCGCAACCTGTCGCACCAGGCAGAGCACTTGACGTCAGAAGTGGGCACCTTCGTTGCCGCGGTGCGGGCTGCATAGCGGCGGTCTCCGGCACTCGCAATCGGAGAAGCACGGCACAGCGGATTTCATGTGATTGCGAGTTCGTCGCTTCGCTCCCAGCGAGAAAGAAGGGCATAACTTCCCCCGAAACAGCATCGGGAGGAATCTCTCATCCGATCGCGGGTCGGCCGCCAGGCCGGTGGTCAACTCGCAATGACATAGTACGTGCGGTGCCGCGCTTCTCCTATAGTGGGTATTAGCGCGTGAGGCCGGTACGGTTACCAGCATTCCTTGTGACCTCCCCTGCCCCGGGTTGTGGCGTCCGGACGCGTGGACTGCCCTACCTCACCACCCTGGGCCACTCGGGCCTGATCTCGATGCAATCATAAAGAACTGCAAGAGGCAGCGAAATTGCCAGCAGCCGCGGCGGTATCACGTCATCCGGTGTGAAATGGCGGGCGCGCTGCCACTGCCGTTCCGCGTCGCGCGACCATGCCGGAGAATGGAACAGGCCCTAACAGCGCCATTCCGCGCCGCCATCACGCCCGCGAGCGCCTGCCGGTTGAACCCCACCTGTCCGCCTTCCATACTGTCGCGCCGCCGCGACAACCATTTTGCTCAGGAGACGAACGTCCTGTGAAGCCCGCCAACACCCTGCTCTCCGGCATCGGCACCACGATCTTCACCGTGATGTCGGCGCTTGCGGTGGAGCATAAGTCGATCAATCTCGGCCAGGGCTTCCCCGACACCGACGGCCCCACGGACGTGCTGCAGGCCGCCGCTGCCGCCTTGTTCGATGGCCGCAACCAGTACCCGCCGATGCCCGGCGTGCCAGAGCTGCGCCAGGCCGTCGCCACAGCCAACAAACGCTTCTACGACCTGGACATGGACTGGGCGAGCGAAGTGGTCGTGACCTCAGGCGCCACCGAAGCGATCACCGCCTGCCTGATGGCTGTCTTGAACCCGGGCGAAGAAGTCGTGCTGATCGAGCCCTTGTACGACACGTATTTACCCGTCGTACGCATGCTCGGCGCGATCCCGCGCCTGGTGCGGCTGGAACCGCCGGACTGGTCGCTGCCCCGCGCCGCCCTGGCGGACGCGTGCGGCCCCGCCACCAAGGCGATCGTGATCAACTCGCCGATGAACCCGTGCGGCAAGGTCTTTTCACCCGACGAACTGGGCTTCCTCGCCGAATTGATGCTGCGCCACGACGCCTATGCGATCTGCGACGAGGTCTACGAACACCTGACCTTCGACGGCGCACGCCACATTCCGCTGATGACGCTGCCTGGCATGCGCGAGCGCTGCATGCGCATCGGCAGTGCAGGCAAGACGTTCTCCTTGACCGGGTGGAAGGTCGGCTACGTCACCGCACCCGCGGCCCTTGCGGTGAACATAGCCAAGGCGCACCAGAATCTGACCTTCACCACCGCACCCAACCTGCAACGCGCCGTCGCGGTGGGCCTGGCGAAGGACGATGCGTATTTCGCCGGCCTCGCACGCGCGTTGCAGGCAAAGCGCGACCGGCTGGCGGCTGGACTGGCCGAGCTTGGCCTGGGCGTGCTGCCCACCCAGGGTAGCTATTTCATCACCACCGATTTCCGCCCTCTGGGGTTCAACGGCGACGACGTGGCCTTCTGCCGGCATATCACAGAGCATGCGGGGGTGACAGCGATCCCGGTCTCGGCGTTCTACGACGCGCCGGATGCACCCAGCCATTACGCGCGGTTCGCATTCTGCAAGAACGAGGCGGTGTTGGACGAAGCGGTGGCACGTCTGCGGCGGCACTTCCGTGGGCGTTGAGGTTCGGTACATCGCGTCGCTTTTGCAGCGTGGACATCATTACACGCCACCGTTGCACGAGCGCCTTCGCCCTATCAGGCGATGTGCTGCGCAAGCAGTGGTTCCAGCCCTTGGAATGCCTGATTCGTCGGAACGTCCGTATGAGGCCACAGCGTAGGTTCAGCACGAAGGTACGAAGGCACGACGACTGCACAAAATGGAACACGGTCACGTGCGACGGCAGCAAATCGCATTCGTATCACCCAGAGTCGTGTCTTGGTGGAGAATCTTTAGCACTGAAGCGAGCCACACAAGCCCCATGACGATCGCGAACAGCGGCGCCGGACAAGAGGACCCCAATGGCACGACTGCCGCTGCAACGAGCGTGATGCCAGCTTTGCTCTCCCCGGAAAATCCCTGCGGTCAAACGCGTCGCTGCTGACATCGATCCGCCAATTTCGTAACGCACCTTTACAATCCCGAAGTGTATCCTGCCTCATGCGGTCATGCCGGCCGCCCCACCAAGGTTGGACCTTCATGCCCCGCATCATCGGCAGACTAATCCTCCCCGCCATGCTTTTGTTGCTGTTGGCCTGGATCGCACTGCCGCATCGCGCCGGCGCACAGCCTGCGGCACCGGCGCCAGCTGTCACCACCTACCACGCCGACGCCGCTCGCACCGGCCATTACCGGACGGCGGGCCTTACCTGGGCCGCCGCTGCCTCGCTGACGCGCGATACTGGCTTCGACGGCCGCGTGCCCGGCCATGTCTACGCCCAGCCATTGTTCTGGCAGCCACAGGGGGCCCCCGGACTACTGATCGTCGCCACCGAGGACGACATCGTCATCGCGCTCGACGCCAGCACCGGCAAGACCGTGTGGCAGACGCGTGTCGGCACGCCGGTGCCGCTGGCGGCGCTGTCCTGCGGTAACGTCGACCCGCTCGGCATTACCGGCACGCCGGTCATCGATCCGGCCGCTGGCGCGGTCTACCTGGATGCCATGGTGAACAACGGCTACGGCCCGCGGCACGAAGTTTTCGGTCTGCACCTCGCCGACGGTGCTGTGTTGCCGGGCTGGCCGATCGACGTCGGCACGGCACTGACGGCCCGCGGCATCCGCTTCTTCGCCCGCGACCAGAACCAGCGCACGCCGCTGACCTTGCTCGATGGCCGCATCTACCTGGGCTATGGCGGCCACGCCGGCGACTGCGGACAGTACCACGGCATGGTGCTGGGCTTCAGCACGTCCCCCCCGGGTCTTGTGGCCACCTGGGTGACGCGCGGCGCCAAGGCCGGCATCTGGTCGCCCGGCGGGATCAGTGTCGCCGATGGATATCTCTATTTTGCCACCGGCAACAGCGACCCGTCGTCGACCCGGACAGCGGGATGGGACGACAGTATTGGTGCCTTCCGAGTGACCCCATCACTGCAGCACAGCGCCGATCCGGCCGACTTCTTCGCGCCACGCGACTATCCCGCCCTGGATGACGACGATCTCGACCTCGCCGGTACGGTGCCGCTGCCGATCGATCTGCCCGGCGGCGCGCGTCGTTTGCTCGCCATGGGCAAGGACGGCAATGCCTATTTGCTCGACCGTCTCAATCTCGGCGGCATCGGCGGTGCGCTGGTTGTGCGGCGTGTGGCGAACGGGCCCGTGCTTCAGGCGCCGGTGACGTACCGGGACGGCGGCCGGACGCTGGTGGTGTATCGCGCGCCCGGCGCGATCTGCCCGGACGGACGCAGCACGACGGCGGTGGTGGCGCTGTCCGTAACCGCCGGCGCCCTGACCCCGGCCTGGTGCGCGCCGATCGATGGACGCGGCATTCCGATGGTGACGACGACCGGTCCCGAAGCGGACCCGATCGTGTGGGTGGCCGGTGCCGAGGGCGACGAACGCCTGCATGGCTACCGTGGCGATACCGGCGTCGCCCTCTATGCCAGCGATCCCCTCCCCGGACTGCGGCATTTCGTGACGCCGATGGTGGCGGCAGGCCGGATCTACCTCGCGGGCGACGGGCGCGTGTTCGCGTTTCGCTGGCGGCCGGATGGCGAGGAGGCGCAGCGGTGAAGCGGCAACAATGAACGTCACACGAGGTCCCGGCCGGGCGCCGTTCAGCTCTCGTGCGCGGCGGCCAGTTGCGCTTCTGACGCGTCGGTGTCGTCGTTGAGCAATTGATCCAGCGTGGCGGGGCACGTTTGCGGCAGTGGCAAGGGATCGCCCCCGCCGGGCCAACCATTCGCCACCCGGAACCCATTCTGCGCAGCGAATCATCTGAGAGCGGCAGCGCTTCTACCATTGAGCAACGATGGACCTGCAAATATGGGCGACCTGCTGAAGAACCAGCGCTCCAGCCAGATCTTCTCGGTCTGCGGCGCGCCGGACGTCGAACTGCGCCGTCTCGACGAAGCGGCCGAGGATGGCACGCCGCGCTGGCAGGTCACGCTGCGCGGGTTGGACGTGTTCGATCCGATCACCAAGCAGACGCACCACGCGGCCGGCGATGACGTGCCGTGCTGGATGCTGGACACGGCCTATAACGGCCTGGTGTTCCATGCCGATCAGGTGTTCTTCCCGAATACCTCGGCCTGGGAAAGCCTGCGCAAGGCGCTCAAGGCGACGCACGATGAGGCGGTGTGGTCGCATCTTGCGGGCGATGCGTCGGCGCCGATTGTGGCTGCGGTGGGGACGGATATTACGGTGAAGCTAATCGATGAGCGGGGGAGCGAACTGCCGGCGATCCGGCGGCTGGGGGGATAAGGAAGAAAGAAAGACTCAACGCAGATGAACACAGATACACACAGATGAACACGGATAGCGCAGGGCGGCGGACGATCGCGTCGCGCACTTCAGGGGTCCTCGACAACGCGCTGAATTTCGACGCGCGGGGCGCCGAAGTTGATCATAAGGCAAAGGTCTTTTCCGGTTGCCCGCAGGTAGTTGATGCATTGCGCGCGATGCGCACGGTCAAGCGTCCGCACGGTTTTCAACTCAACGACCACGGAGTCCTCAACCGGCAGATCGGCAAAATATGCTCCGACCGCGGCACCCTCATAAGTGACAGTGATCCCGCGCTGCTGTTCAACGGCAAGCCCCACCGCACGCAGTTGCAGGGCCAGAGCATTTTCATAAACCTTTTCCGGAAATCCCCTGCCAAGCGTGTTCGCTACCGTGAACGCGCAGCCGCAGATCCGCTCCGTAATCGCATTCCGCTCCGGACTATCCGTGTTCATCTGTGTGCATCTGTGTCCATCAGCGTTAAACCTCTCTCCTTACCCAGCCAGCCAACAAGACCTTGCCAAACGGTTGACGCACAGACCCCCCGAGGCCCGCATGAGCGGCACCCTGGAAGCCAGCGTCGGCCGGGCGCCGTTCAGCTCTCGTGCGTGGCGGCCAGTTGCGCTTCCGACGCGTCGGTGTCGTTGTTGAGCAATTGATCCAACGTGGCGGGGCACGTTTGCGGCAGTGGCAAGGGATCGCCCCAGCCGGGCCCGAACTGCCGGCGATCCGGCGGCTGGGGGTATAAGGAAGAAAGAAAGACTCAACGCAGATGAACACAGATACACACAGATGAACACGGATAGTGCAGGGCGGCAGGCGATCTCGTCGCGCACTTCATGGGTCCTCGACAACGCGCTGAATTTCGACGCGCGGGGCGCCGAAGTTGATCATAAGGCAAAGGTCTTTTCCGGTTGCCCGCAGGTAGTTGATGCATTGCGCGCGACGCGCACGGTCAAGCGTCCGCACGGTTTTCAACTCAACGACCACGGAGTCCTCAACCGGCAGATCGGCAAAATATGCTCCGACCGCGGCACCCTTATAAGTGACAGTGATCCCGCGCTGCTGTTCAACGGCAAGCCCCGCCGCACGCAGTTGCAGGGCCAGAGCATTTTCATAAACCTTTTCCAGAAATCCCCTGCCAAGCGTGTTCGCTACCGTGAACGCGCAGCCGCAGATCCGCTCCGTAATCGCATTCCGCTCCGGACTATCCGTGTTCATCTGTGTGCATCTGTGTTCATCAGCGTTAAACCTCTCTTCTTATCCAGCCAGCCAACAAGACCTTGCCAAACGGTTGACGCACAGACCCCCCCGAGGCCCGCATGAGCGGCACCCTGGAAGCCAGCGTCGGGTTCGAGGTCCCCACTCCGATCCTGAACTCGCCTTTCGTCGAACCAGCCGAATACTGGAGCCTGCGAGAAGGCGAACCGGCCGAACGCCTGCAGCGCCGCCGGCAAGCCAGCTAGCCCAGTCACCACCGCAACCCCATGATAACCACGTGACAACCGACCCCGTTACGCGGCAGTATCACCCCTCGTGAACATCCTCGCCCCTCCGAAGGCCAGGCTTGGCGTCGAGATCGTCTACGACCTCGTCTGCCCCTGGTGTTTCCTGGGCACCCGCCGCCTGATGCGCACGCTCCGCCGCCGCCCGGATCTCCTCTTCGAACTCACCTGGCGCCCGTTCTTGCTCAACCCCGATATGCCGCGCCTCGGCATGTCCCGCCCGGACTACGTCGTGCGCAAGTTCGGCGGCGAGGACCGCGCCCGCCGCCTCTACGCCTCCATCGCCGAGATCGGCCGGGCCGAAGGCGTCCCGTTCCGCTTCGAGAAGATCCGCCGCACCCCCTCCTCGGTCGATGCCCACCGCCTGGTCCGCTACGCCGCCCGCTTCGCCCGCGCCGACGAAATGGTGGAGGCACTCTTCTCCGCCCATTTCACCGACGGCCGCGACATCGGCGACCACGCGGTCCTGGTTTCCATCGCCCAGGCCTGCGGCCTCGACCCCGCCGCGAGCAAGCGCTTCCTGGCGGGCGATGCGGAGGCCGACGCGGTGCACGCCGACAACCTCCGCGCCCATCGCCTGGGCATCAACGGCGTACCCTGTTTCGTCATCGCCGGCCGCCACGCCATCGCCGGCGCCCAGGAACCGGAGGTAATCGAGCGCCTCCTCGACGTCGCCGCCATCGAAGCGGCGGAGCCATAGCGACCCTGCCGCCTCGACCGGCTGAATCGTCAATACTGGGGTGGCGGCGGCGGCGGATAGCCCGGGGGCGGTGCCTGATAGTAAGCCGGCGGCGGCGGACGCTGCGGCGTGGTGGCCGCGCCACCGACCGCGCCCACGGCGCCACCGATCAGGGCGCCCGCCGCGGCGCCCCGTCCGCCGCCCGCCAGGCCGCCAATCGCGGCTCCCGCGCCTGCCCCGATCAAACCCCCGCCCACCGCACGCTGGCCCGGATCATACGGATTGGTGCAGGCCGAAAGGCCCATCCCGACGCTCAACACCACCGCACAAGGCAGCAGAACACTCCGTCGCATCGATCTCCCCCTTCTCAACAGCCGGTCAGCGGATCGTCACGCCAATGCCAATGCCCGGCGCAGCATACACGGGCGGCGCGTAAACCACCGGTGGCGGCGGCGTGTAATAAGCCGGCGGCGGCGCGTAGTAATAGGGCCGAGGTGCCACCACCACCGCAGGCGGCACCCAGCAGCAAGGGTGCCAGGGACCATGCCAGTAGTGCCCATGCCAATAGTGGCCGTGCCAGTACGCCTGCGCCGGCGTCGCGAGCAATCCGACACCCGCCATGGCTGCCAGCGCCAAGCCCAGGGACGCCGTCCGAATCGTGCGCATCGCTTGTCTCCTTGCAACAGTTCCCGTTGCCCTGCCCGCAATCATTGGTGCGCGATCATGGCGACGCCGCGGCAGGGTTTTCACGACTGCGCGAGCGCTCCGCCGCATGCCTCCGCATGCCCGTGTGTACGCTGCACCGCAGCGAAACGATAATCCCAGGTCTCTTCGCCGTGACGTTCGGGCATAATACGGCGGCAATGCGGTTCCTTACCGACTTCGCCGACCAGGCGGTGGTACTACCGGTCGTGCTGGCCGTCGCCATCGTCCTGACGCTCCAGGGCTGGCGGCGCGGCGCGCTGGTGTGGCTCGGCGTGGTGGGTGCCACGTTCCTGACGATGCTGGTTCTGAAACTCGTGTTCCTGTCATGCCCGCCGGTGGCCGGACCGATCGATATCCACAGTCCGAGTGGCCACGTCGCCGCTGCCACGGTCGTGGCCGGCGGCCTCGCCGCATTGCTCAGCCGCCGGCGCGTCAGCATTTTGCCGGTCGCGGTCCTGGCGGCGGTCGTGATTGGAATTTCACGCCTGGTTCTCGGGTCGCACTCGTTGCCCGAGGTGGCCGTGGGCGCGATCGTAGGTCTGATCGGTGCGACCGTGTTGCTGACGCTGGCCGGCCCGCCGCCAACTCTACGTAGCGGTCGCCTTTTCGCGATTGTCATAATCGTTGCGTTCGTGTTCCATGGCCTTCATCTGCCCGCCGAGGCGGCTATCCGGCACGTGGCCTTCGGCGCAGAGCATTTGCTGGCGGTGTGCCGTCCGGACGGACCCCTGCCGAGCTTCGCCATCCTGAAAACCCCCGGCGGCTGAAGGCGACCCGCCTTCGCGACCGGCACGGGAGAAAGCCCGTTCTACTCTCCAGCGAGCCGCGCCGGCGTCAGCGGTGCCGCCTGGCGCATCAAGCTGGCGACGTCGGCGGTCGCATCGATTGCCAGTACCGCATTGGCCAGCCTTGTGGCACGCTCCGCCCCCAGTACCGCGTCGGCCAGCCCGGAGAACTTGGCCCGCAATTCCGCCTCGGTCAGGAAGTTGGACGGCTCACCCTTCGGCACGACCACCTTCTGGCTGAACCGCTTGCCGCCCGCATCGATCGTCAGCTTGCCCGACATGTTGGCGGGGAATTCCGCCTCGATCTCCGGGTCGAACGTGCATTCGATCTTCGGCAGCAGGCCGCGCACCGCCGGATCGTTCAGGTGGTTGTAGCTGTCCCAGGTCATCGCCCCGGTCGCCAGCGCGGACGCGACGACGAACGGCCCGCTGAACTGCCCGTCCACCACGTTCTCCGGGTTGGCCTTCTTCCCCGCCGGCTGGCCGATCAGCATCATCCCCGCACGCGGCAGGCCCAGTGTGACATGCTCGATCGCTGCCGGCCTAATTTCGTTTGCCGCCCGCAACGCCAGCGCGGCGTCGATCCCCGCATGGCCATAGCGGCAGGACGGATACGGCTTCACCGCCGTCGCCATCAGTTCGAACACGCGGCCCAGGTCCTGCACGGCCCGGTCCGGGTTCGGGTTCGGGGCATAGGCACGCAGGAATCCGTGCCGGCCTTCCAGCGCCTCGGCGGCCCCCTTGAAACCCTCGCGCACCAGCGTGGCGGCCATCAGCCCGTTGCACGCCGCCCAGCCGACCTGGAAGCGCTTCGTCCAGGCGCCGTTCACCAGGAACTGCAGGCTGCCAGCGCACTGGCTCAACACGGTGCCCAGCGCCCCTGCCACGCCCTCGGCATCCAAGCCGAACACCCGCGCCGCAGCAGCCGCCGCGCCGAATGCCCCGCAGGTGGCGGTGGGATGGAAGCCACGGTCGTAATGGGCTCCTGCCGGCAGGGCCAGCGCCACGCGGCAAGTGATTTCATAGCCGGCGATGATGCCGGCGAGCACGTCGGCCCCCGAGGCACCCGCCATCTCGCCGGCCGCCAGTGCCGCCGGGATCACCGGCGCCCCGGGATGCAACGAACCGGCTGCGTGCGTGTCGTCGAAATCCAGCGAGTGCGCCAGCGCGCCGTTCAGGAACGCCGCCCCCGCCGGTGTGTAGCGCGCCGCATCGCCGAACACGCCCGAGTTGCCGGCCGCCATGCCCATGGCGCGCACCGCGCCGAGGAAAGACGGCGTACTCTCCGCATCATGCCGCGCTCGGACGATGTTGCCCACCAGGTCCAGCACCAGGAAGCGCGCCCGGTCCACCACATCGGACGGCAGGCGGTCCAGGCGAATGCCGGCCGTGAATTCGGAAAGCTGTGCAGTGATTGGCATCGCGGTATCCTCCACTTGCGCCCAATGTTGCGCAGAGTTTGCATCCGGCCAAGGGGGACTGCGGCAGGGGGACTGCGGCAGGAGGACTGCGGCAGGGGGACTGCGCCTGGGCAAGGCAATCACCTGTGGGAGCGGGCCGGAAATCGGCATGCGGCTCACCGCGCGAGGCCTGTGCCGCTTGCATCAAGGTAAGTCAGTTCACCACAGATTTCACAGATATCACAAAGCAAGGCACGGATCGTTCGACGCTATACGTGCACAATTGCGGGCAGGTCTCGGTAAATTCTATTTCGATGCGAATCCTGTTCTGTGTAATCTGTGAAATCTATGGTGAACTGACTTACTCTGCCGCAATGCGCACTTGCGAGGCATTGTTCGCACTGGATCGTGCGGCTAACCGGCCTCCTGGCAGCACGGAATTGACTCGCAAGCAGCTCCGGTCCAAACACCCGCGGCCGGCCCGGCGTGTAGCCGCCAGGCCGCGACCACGGGAGACATCAAGCCGGATCGCAACGATATCTGCCCCAACCGGAGCCCCCAAGGCCCCGGCGATGGGGCTTGTTTCGAGCGATCCGTCGGATCGGATTGAGGAAACGTCTATGAAGTTCAAAGCCGCACTGCTTGGGTTACTGACCGCCGCCGCTACCGTCGCCGGCGCGCATGCGCAGAACGCGCCGAGCGAAATCAAGATCGGCACGCTGTATGCCAGCTCCGGGCCGTTCGCCAGCATCTCCATGCCGGTCTACGATGCATTCAAGCTGTGGGTAGACCAGGTCAACGCCAAGGGTGGAGTCGAGGTCAAAGCGTTCGGCAAGAAAATACCCATCAAGCTGATCGCCTACGACGACGAGAGCAGTACGGCGACCGCCGCAACGCTGTATAATCAGCTCATCACGCAGGATCACGTGAACCTGCTGATTTCAGATTCCGGTTCGGTACTCACGTCCGTCGCCGTGCCCATCGCCAAGGAGCACAAGCAATTTCTGTTCGATGTCTCCGGCACCGGCGGGACATTCTTCACCAAGGACAATCCGTATATCGCGCTGATGTCGGACCCCGTCTCGACCATCTGGCCGCACTACGTCTCGGACTTCCTGGATAGCGACGGCGTCAGGCAGGGCATCAAGACGGTCGCTATCCTGTATTCCACCAACGATTTCACCGGCACCCAGGCCGCCGCCCTGAAGGGTTTCTTCGAGCATGCCGGCAAGGTCAAGATCGTCTATTACCAGGGCGTGCCCACCAGCACGTCCAACTACACGGTGCTGATCAACAACATCGCCTCGCTGAATCCTGACGCGGTCCTTGAACTCGGCTATGTCGGCAACGATATCGCGTTCCTGCGCAACCTGCAGGATAGCGGCGACGAGTTCCGCTTCGTATTTTCGATCTATGCCGGGACAGAAAAGGACGAAATCCAGAAAAACGTCGGCGTCTCGGCGATGAAAGACATCTACAGCTATGTGCCGGCGTCCAATTACGAATACAAGCCCGACTTCGGCATGACCCTGCCGGAATTCAAAGCCGCCTGGGACAAGAAATATCCGGTTGGGTCCAACGTCTCCTTCGGCGCCAATGCGATCTACGGCTACATGACCGGCCTTGTCGTGCAGCGCACGCTGGAAACCACCAAGAGCCTGGACCAGATGGCGATCCACGATGCGGTGTTCGCGCTCTCCGGCAAGCTGAAGACCCTGGATGGCACCTTCACCTTGCGCCAGGACGGCGCACAGATCGGCGAGGTCACCCCGCTGGGTCAGTTGCAGCCGGACGGCCAGGGCAAGCTGCAGTTGGTCGCGGTCTATCCGCCCGATCTGGCCAATGGCAAGGCCGTGCTGGGGAAGTGAGGGCGTCTTTGCGCCGTGAAGCACGTGTCAGGGGCTTTGCCCCCGAACCCCTGCCGAGAGGGCTCTGCCCTCTTGGAACTCCCGCCAAGGGCGAGCCCTTGGAACCCTTAAGTTGCTTGGGTCGGAGAGAGGGTGCGAACGCTATGCGTGCCAGCAGTCGCTTCTCGCTTCAAAACACGGGCCCCGCATGTTGACCGGCGCGCTCGTCGCAGGTGTGGTGTTTGGCCTCTACTACACCCTGGTCGGCCTGGGCCTGAACCTGGTGTTCGGTGTCATGCGCATCGTCAACCTGGCGCATGGCGATTTCCTGATGCTGGGTGGCGTCGCGGCCTGGCTGTTGTTCTCCATGCTCGGCGTGCATCCGCTGGGTGCAGTCGCCGTGGTGGTAGTGGCGTTCACCGCGGTCGGCCTGCCGCTGTATTATCTGATAGTCCCTCGCCTGCTGCGTGCCCGCGACTCCGAGATGCTGTCGCTCATTCTGTTCTTTGGCCTGTCGCAGATGATCGAGGCGGTGACGACAATCTTTCTCGGCACCACCGAGCGCTCGCTGCCGCCGCGCTTGCTCGGGGTCGGCCCGGTGATCCTGCTGGGCACCCGCCTGCCGAAATCCTGGATGTTCAGTGCCGTTGCCAGCGCGATCGCAGTCCTGCTGGTGTATCTCTATCTCTACCGCACGCGGCTCGGTACCTTGACACGGGCAGTGATGGTCAGTCGTGACGAAGCGCTCGCCACCGGGATCGACGTCAATTTCGTCTCCGCCGTCGCGTTCGGAATCAGCCTGGCACTGGCTGGCGTGGCCGGCGTGTTCGCGCCCTTCATCCTGGGCAGCATCACGCCGAATATCGGCGTCGCCATCAACATCACGGCCTTCGCGGTGATCGTGGTTGGCACGCTGGGCAATCCGCTCGGCACCGCGCTGGGCGGCATCATCTATGGCGTATCGCTGATGCTCATGCAGACCTACCTGAGTTCATGGGCCGACCTGTTGCCCAACCTGTTGCTGATCGCAGTGCTGCTGATCCGCCCCGAAGGCCTTCTGGGCCAGAGCATGCGCCGTGCGTGACGTCGCCGCCTCTGCCATCGCCCAACAGGCACGCACCCGGCAGATCAGGCGCATCGTGCTGGACTGCACCGTCGCCACGGTGGTGGTGGTGCTGATGGGCGGCTTGCGCTTCGTCTATTCCAACGAACTCATGCTGTTCAATTTTATCGCCTTCCTCGCGCTGGCACAGGGGTTGAACATCATCTACGGCTTCACCGGCTATCTGCCGTTCGGCTATGTCGGATTTTACGGTGCCGGTGCCTACGGATTTGCCCTGGCGGTGATGCACCTGCACGCCCCGGCTCTGCTTGGCATGGTGGCGGCGGGCCTCGCGGCACTGGTGCTGGCGGTGGTTCTGTTGCCGCTGCTGCGGCTCTCCGGAGCCTATTTCGCCATCGCCAGCATGGCGGCAGCGCAGGCGGTCTACGAGGTGGTCGCCAACCCCTCGCTGGAAGACATTACCAAAGGCCCCTATGGCGTCTCTCTGTCCCAGGTGTTCGCGCCGGCATTCTCCTACTACATCGCGCTGGCAATCCTGGCCGTCACGCTCGGGCTGGTCGTATGGCTGCGCAATTCGCGCTTCGGCCTATCGCTGCAGGCCATTCGAGACGACAACGTCAGCGCCGCCATGGCCGGCATTTCCGTAGTCCGCGGCCGCACCATCGCATGGCTGTTGTCCGCGCTGGTCGCCGGGTTGGTCGGCGGTGTGTTCGCCTGGCACGTCTCGGTGTTCTATCCCGACACCGCGTTCGACCTGAGCGTCGCGATCTTCTCCACCGTGTTCCTGTTGTTCGGCGGCGCGACGACCTTGTCCGGGCCGCTGCTGGGCGTGTTCATCCTTTACGGCACGTACAATGTGATCGGCCTGACGGTGCCGCAATATTTCCAGTTCACCTACGGCACCCTGATCGTGTTGCTGGTGTTGTTCTTGCCGAACGGCCTCGTATCGCTGCTGACCAGCCGAGGCATTCGTGTCCCCTGACCGCCCCCTGCTGGTGGTTGACCAAGTGGCAAAGCGCTTCGGCGGGTTCCGCGCGCTGGATGGCGTATCCTTTCACTTGAATCCGGGTGAGGTGCTTGGCCTGGTCGGACCGAACGGCTCCGGCAAGACCACCTGCATCAACGTGATCTGTGGCCTGTATCCGCCCGATGAAGGCAAGCTGACCTTCGACGGACACCCGATCGGTGGCTGGAAACCGCATCGCCTGGTCAAGCGCGGCATCAACCGCACCTTTCAGTCGCCGCGCCCGTTCCTGTCGCTGACGGTGCGGGAGAACGTCGAGGTCGCGGCACATTATGGCGAGCCCAAACCTGGCTTCGACATCGATTCGCTGCTGGCGGAGATGGAACTGGACCAGTTCGCCCAGCGCCCCGCGGCGGAACTCAACTCCGCCCAGCAGAAGACGCTGGATCTGGCGCGCGCACTGGCGACCGACCCGCGGCTGCTATTGGTAGATGAACTGGCCGCGGGATTGAATCCGGTGGAACTGGCCCGCATGGGCGAACGGCTGCGTGCTCTGGCGCAAAGAGGCATGTCGCTGCTGGTGGTAGAGCATTTGATGGGCTTCATAGACCAGGTCACCGACCGCGTCGTGGTGCTGGCCGCCGGAAAGGAGTTCTTCGAAGGCACGCTGGCCGCGGCAACCAAGGATCCGGAAGTGATTCGCGTCTTCCTGGGCGGCGGACACCATGCCTGACGTCGCGCAAGTACTAAACGCTGCCGGCATCGAGGCCGGCTATGGCCGCGTGCAAGTGTTATGGGGCGCCAGCCTGGACGTGAAGCCGCAGGAAAGCGTCGTGCTTCTGGGGGCCAATGGTGCGGGCAAGACCACGCTGCTGAAGGTCATTGTCGGTCTGCTGCCCGCCTGGCGTGGCAGTATTCGGCTGGAGCCGGACGATGTGACGCACTGGCGGACCGACCGTCGCGTGCGACGCGGCTTGGCCTACATGTCGGAACTCGGCGTGTTCCCCGGCCTGACAATCGAGGAAAACCTCCGCGTCGGCGGTCAGTTCATCGAAAAAGCCGCACTGCGCCGCCGTCTTGCCGAATTGTACGAATACTTTCCCGATCTCGCCGGACGCCGAGGCGCGCTGGGCGGCAGCCTGTCGGGCGGTCAGCGCAAGATGCTCGGTATTGCCAAGGCGCTGGCCTCATCGCCGCGCCTGCTGGTGATGGACGAGCCCTCGGCCGGCCTGTCGCCTCTGTTCGTCAGCCAGGTGATCACGGTACTGGCGCGCTTTCGCGCCTCCGGCCTGGCAATGCTGATTGCGGAACAGAATATCGCGTTCCTGGACCTCGCCGATCGGGTATTTACATTGGAGGGCGGACGCATCCGTTTCGGCGGTACGGTCGCCGAACTGCAAGCCGATGACAATTTGCACAGGGCTTATTTCGGCCTGACGTGAGTAGTCTGTATCGCTAACCCTGAAAATCCCCGGGGATCGGACGGGTTTCTCTTACGCCGCCTGCATTCGCGGGCGTCCGTGGTGCCATGCGCATTTGCGCGGCTGGCTGCCCTGGCACACAATCGCCCTGCAACGTCCAGAAAGAACCGGCGGGAGGATGTCCGGCAGCATCAACCAGCGCGTTCCCAACCGCGGCATCATCACCCTGTGCGTGATGATGGGTAACCTGATGCAGTCGCTGGATTCGTCCATTGCCAACGTCTCGCTGCCCTACATGCAAGGGACGCTGTCGGCCAGCGCCGACGAGATCACCTGGGTGCTCACCTCCTACGTTATCGCCGCTGCCATCATGACCGCGCCGGTCGGCTGGCTGGCGGTGCGCTTCGGCCGCAAGAACCTGCATGTCGCCTGCATGATCGGCTTCGTCATCGCCTCCATGCTGTGCGGCGCAGCGGATTCGCTGACCCAGATGGTTTGCTTCCGCTTCCTGCAAGGCGTGTGCGGCGCCGCGCTGGTGCCCCTGTCGCAGGCCACCATGCTCGACATCTACCCGTTCGAGCGCCGCGCCCAGGCGATGGCCATCTTCGGCATGGGCGTGATGGTGGGGCCGATCATCGGCCCCACGCTCGGCGGCTACCTGACCGAAGCCTATAACTGGCGTTACGTGTTCTACGTGAACCTGCCGTTCGGCATTGCCGCGGTGACTGGCCTGCTGATTTTTCTCCCCCGCGCCGCGCCGCGCAGCGACATGCGCTTCGACTGGACCGGTTTTGCCGTGCTGGCGATGGGCGTCGGCGCATTGCAACTCATGCTGGACCGCGGCCAGGACCTGGACTGGTTCTCGTCGCGCGAAATAATTGTCGAGGCCGTGTTAGCCGCCCTTGGGTTCTATTTGTTCATTGTCCACATGCTCACGGCGCAGCGGCCCTTCCTGCCGCCGGGCTTGTTCAAAGATCGTAATTTCGTCTGCGGCGTGACCATGGTGCTGTGCACCCCCACGGTGATGCTGGCGAGCACTGCGCTGATGGCCCCCTATCTGGAAACGCTGGCGCAATACCCGGTGGAGACCGCCGGGTGGTCGATGGCGCCGCGCGGCGTGGGCGTGATGGTGGGCATGCTGGCGGCCAGCCGCCTGTCCAACCACATCGACCACCGCAAGCTGATGGCGTTCGGCCTGCTGACAATGGGCGGCGCGTTCTATACCGTGAGCTTCTGGACACCCGACGTTTCCGACCGCGTCATGATGCTGACCTTGCTGGTGCAAGGTTTTGGTATCGGAATGCTGTTCAATCCGATGACAGTGGCGGCGTTTACCACGCTGCCGACGTCGCTGCGCGGCTATGCCACATCGTTGCAGGCGCTATGCCGCAACATGGGGCAGGCGATCGGGGTTTCGGTGACCTCGCTGATGCTGGTGCGCGACGCACAGACGTCGCATGCCGACATCGCCGCGGGGGTGACGCCGTTCAGCCGCGTGCTGCAAGGGCATGATGCGGTGTCACGCTGGCTGAGCCCGGCGACGCGGCAGGGCGCGGCGCTGCTGGATCGGATGGTCGATCACCAGGCGCAGATCATTGCCTACAACAATGACTTTCACCTGATGACGTTTGTCGTGGTACCGCCGCTGCTGCTGTTGCTGCTGATGCGGCGGCATCAGGCGCGGCCGGCGGCGGCGGCGCCTGGTGGGGGCGGTGGGGCGGTTGCGGCGCCAGCTGCGGCGGTGGGAGATTGAGGGTAGCGATGCACGTTACACCAATAGCTAATTTGAACCCTATACCGCAAGCTCCGCCGCAGACTCCCGCGTCTCCAACGCCACTCCCGCCCCTCCGCACGTCTCCCGATAAATCAAATCATCGAGCACCCGCTTGTACCGTACCGGCCCGACATCGATATCGAACAACACCGGCCGCAGCGGATAGGGCGCCCGCCTGATATTCTCCTGTTGTGCCTTGATGATCACCTGGTCCTGGTCCTGGAACGCGATGCGGCGCAGGTCCGAAATCTGCTTGTGAATTTCCGAATCCAGCGGCTCGCCCCAGGAGATCGGGTTCATCCGCACCGCCGCGAACAGGTAATAGGTCGTGTCGTCGGTTTGCGGCGTGAGGAAATGCGTGCCCCAGAACCCCGTCCCCTCCGCACGAGGTGCGCCCGGCGCGGTGATGCCGGTATCGTTCAGCATGCAGCCGGGCGCATCCCAGCGGATGTCCATCCAGATATCCGCCAGCCCGCCGTCGCGCCGGAACATCACGTCGTACAGCCCAGGCGCCGGCACATTCGGAATACTGCGCGCCACGAGAATCTGATTGCCCGTCTGCATCACGTTCAGGTCGGCACGGATGGTATGCTCGCTGCCGAGGATGCCCTCGTGCACCACCGCCGTGTGGCTGAGATCCAGCAGGTTGTCGGTGATCAGCCGGTAATTGGCGGCCATCAGAATCCAGTCGCGCTTGCTGACCAGGAGACCGCTGTCGGGATCGAGCAAGCTAAAATCCGGAATCAGCCCCGGATCGGCGGGGCGGTCGCCCATCCAGATCCACAGCAGCGAGTGCTTCTCTTGGATCGGATAAGAACGCACCTTCATATTCGAAGGAATGCGCCCGTTGCCGTGCGGGTTGCCGACGCACTGCCCGCGCGCATCGAATTCCAGGCCGTGATACGGACAGCGGACGTGGTCGCCGTGCACGATCTTGCCTTTGGAAAGCGGGCTGAACCGGTGCGCACAGACATCGGCGATGGCGGTGGCCCGGCCATCCGACTGGCGGAACAAGACGATCGGCTCGTTCAGGAAGATGCGCGGAACGAGCTGCCCTTGCTCCAAATCTTGTGCCCACAGCGCAGCGTACCAGGTGTTGCGAAGGAATTCCATGCTGCCTCCCGCGCGGCTCTGTATGGCCGCTGGTCCGAGCGATGATTGCGCGCGGCACGCGAAGCGGCAAGCAGCGGCGGCGAGCGCAGCCCACCCTGCCCCCATGTCATTGCGATGAGCAGAGCAACGAAGCAGTCTCGGTCAGAGACAAGCAACCTCGTTCGGAGAAGTAACAGGACCGTCCGCGCGCCGACACGACCGGGATTGCTTCGTCGCTACGCTTCTTGCAATGACTTGTGGATGGCGCGCCCCGTCCGCTTCCTAAACCATATCCAACAACGCTCCCGCAACCCGCCTCACCACATCATCCCAATCTCCCCGCCGCGGCTGCCGGAACAGACGCGCGGTCGGATACCAGGGACTGTCCTCGCGGTGCCGCAGCCAGCGCCAGTCCGGGCTGAACGGCAGCATGATCCACGCCGATTTGGCCAGCGCACCGGCGAGATGCGCTACCGCCGTATCGATACTGATCACCAGATCAAGTTGCTCGATCAGCGCTGCGGTGTCGGCAAAATCGCCGAGCCTTGCGTCGTGGCAGGTCACCGTGGCGTTCGTATCCAACCACGTGCGGTCCTCCGGCGAAACCTCCTTGTGCAGGCAATGGAACTCGACGCCTGCCAGTGCCAGCAGCGGTGCCAGCGCGGGCAACGGCAGCGCAGACCGCGGCGCACTTTCCGTCGAGCCGCGCCATGCAATCCCAACGCGCCGACGCTGCCGCGGACCAAGCCATGCGGCCCATTGCATTCTGCGTTGCAGCGGCACACTCAGATACGGCACCGCGTCGGGGACACGATCGAGCGTCGTGCCAAACGCCGCAGGCAAGCTCAGCAATGGCGTCAGCAGATCGTATTGCGAGGGCGGATCGTCGGGCGTCCCCACCTGCGCCACGCCTTCAATCCGTTCAAACAACGGAATCAGATCGGCGTACATCTCCACCAGCGCTGTTGCGCCGCGAGCCGCCAGCATCGGCAGATAGCGCGCGAACTGGATCATGTCCCCCCTGCCCTGCTCCGGAAATACCAGCACGCGCTTTCCTGCCACGGTATCCAGGTCGAGCGCCGCCGCCGCCTCCCGGGGCGGATCGTGGTCGGGAACCTGAAAGCGGCACTCGTATTTGCGCCAGCCTTCGGCGTAGTCGCCAAGGATCAGCAACGTCAGGCTTTCGTTCCACCGGATCGCCGGTGCATGCGCGATCGATTGGGGCACGCCGCGGCAGATTGCCAGCGCTTCCTCATAGCGGCCCTGGCGCACGCGCACGTCGCACAGGTTAACATACAGATCGATCAGCCGGCGTTCTTCGAGATCAGAGCCAGCCGCAGCCAATGCCTCTTGAAAACATGCTGCGGCGTCCTCAAGCTGGTCCAGCGATACCAATGCGCGCCCGAGATTGTACAGCGGCTTCGCCGACCCAGGCCGCAACGCGAGCGTCCGGCGGAGACAGGCCTCCGCTTCCTGGTAACGCGAATCTCCGAGCAATGCATTGCCAAGATTGTTGAGCGTATCCGGATCATCGGGCCGCAGCGCCAGCGCGTGGCAGAATGCCTCTGCCGCATCGCCATGGCGCTTCAGTGCCATCAGCGCATTGCCGATGTTGAATTGCAGTTGTGCAACATCCGCGCGCGTTTGCGAGGCACGTCGCAGATGGTCCAACGCGTCGGCAGGCCGTTGTTCTTCCAGAAACAACACGCCGCGCAGATGCAACGCGTCGAAATCCTGTGGCCGCAACGCCAGGATCGCATCGCACACGCGGGCGGCGGCCGGATAATCGCGCGCCCGATAGTGGCGTCCCGCCTCTTCTATGGCAGGTCCGGTCTCGTGCCGCAACGGCCGCCCGGCGCCATCCAGGCGGAATTGCGCGGAGAGCCGGTACTCCATGCAGCGCCGATAACCTCAGCCTCGAGGCTTAGCCGCGCTGGCACCCGCGCGCGCCGGCTTGGGATGCTTGGGCGCCGCCGCGCGTTTCGGCTTGGCCGCCGGTTTCGGCGGTGTCTTCCCCGCCCGCAACTGCGCGATGGTCTGGCGCGTGGTGATTTGCTCAGGATTCGTGCGCAGTTCGATCACAGCCGGCCGTCCGCTTTCCACCGCCCGGCGAAAGGCCGGGGCGAATTCGCCGGTTTCGTTCACCACTTCACCATGACCGCCGAACGCGTCGATGTACTTGGAAAAATCCGGATTGGTCAGCGCCGTGCCGGAGACTCGCCAGGGATACGTGCGTTCCTGGTGCATGCGAATCGTGCCGTACATCTGGTTATTGAACACCATCACGATCGGTGCCACGCCGTGATGGAAGGCCGTGGCGACTTCCTGGCCTGTCATCAGGAACCCGCCATCGCCGACCAGACTGACAACCATGCGCTGCGGAAATGCGATCTTTGCCCCCACAGCGGCCGGCACGCTGTAGCCCATCGCGCCATTGGTCGGCCCGATATAGCGCTGGCCATCGCGAAAGTTGATGAAGCGCGTGGCCCAGCCGGCGAAATTGCCGGCATCGGTGGTGACGATCGCATCATCCGCCAACATGCCGGCGAATTCGTGCATCACCGTACCCAAGTTCAACGGGCCTTCATAATTCGGCACCGCACGCTGTGCCTCGCGCAAGGACCGCAGTTCCTGCGTCCAGTGGGACCAACTGGGCGCCACGGGTTCCATCGCCGCGACGGCCTCGGCGAAGCGGTTCAGGTCGGAAACGATGCCCAGCGCCGGACGGAACACGCGGCCGATCTCGCCGCCATCGGGATGCACCTGCACGATCGGCACGCCTCCGGCCATGTCGAGCAATGTGTAGCCCTGTGTCACGGTGTCGCCGAGCCGGCTGCCGATCGCCAAAATCAAATCAGCGTCTTTGACTTTGCCGATCAGACCGGGATCCGATCCCACCCCAAGGTCGCCGGCAAAATTCTCCGCCATGCCATTATACAGCGCCTGGCGTCGGAAGCCGACCGTGACAGGCAGTTCGTTGCCGAGCAGAAAGTCGCGAATGGAAGCACGGCCGGCTTCGGTCCAGCAAGAACCGCCGAGCACGACTACCGGCCGCCGCGCTCGCGACAGCATCGCACGCAACTGCATCAGCGCCGCGGGGTCGGGATAAGCAGGCGTTACGGACGCCCGAGGCAGGTCGGGCACTTCCGCCATGTCGCGCTGCATTTCCTCGGACAGCGCGACCACCACCGGGCCGGGCCGGCCGGAGGTCGCGACGTCCACCGCATGCGCGACAATCTCCGGGATACGTTTGGCGTGGTCGATCTGCGTTACCCACTTGGCGACGGAGGAAAACATCCGGCGGTAGTCGATCTCCTGGAACGCATCACGACCCGAGTCCTGATGTGGGATCTGGCCGATGAACAACAAAAGGGGCGTGGAATCCTGCATGGCGATGTGGACGCCAATCGAGCCATGGCACGCGCCGGGACCACGGGTGACGAATGCGGCAGCCGGACGGCCCGTCAGCTTCCCATAGGCTTCCGCCATGTTGACCGCGCCGGCTTCGAACCGGCAGGTCACCAGCTTCAGCTTCTGACGCACATCGTAGAGGCCATCGAGCGTGTCGAGAAAGCTCTCGCCCGGCACTGCGAATACGTGGTCGATGCCCTGCGCGACCAGCGCGTCCGCCAGGATGCGTCCCCCCATCCGCGGCGTAATCCGCGCCTTGCGCGCCTGTGCCAAATCCATCCATGCCTCCTGCCAGGGCGGTTGCTTGCACAATAGGCAGGCGCCGCACAGTCGTCACCTGTGGGCCACGTTGTTGGGGCGACGTGCCCGCGATCGCACCGTTTGGCACGCCGGATGCGTTGTTGGCACGCCGGATGCATTGCTCCTGCAACGACAGTGTAATCGGAAGTCCGGCAATTGTCGCCACGTGTCTTTCGCAGTCGTGAGGCGTCTGTCACGGATCGGTGTTGCTTCGCCACAAACTGGCCATCGCCGATACGCAATTCAGCCGCCAGCCCGGCGAAAGATTAGCCCCACGATACGACGTTCAATGGAGGCCTGCATGCTACGGAACCTGAGCTGGGAAAGCACCGACACTCTGGCGCGCAGCCAGTTCCGGATTTACCAGGAACTCGGCGATGCGGCACAGATTGCCGAGGAAGATCGCCGCGAGGCGCTGCTGCTGGACCAGCAGGAATGGAGCCACTGGGCGGACTTTATGAACGATGGTCCGCTGCCGGCGACGCCGCCCCTGCCTGACATGCTGGTGCGTTTGGGCCAGGCCAGCTACCGGCTGGCGGTGCTGTCGGACGGCCAGGCCGAGGCGGCCCGCGCCTGACCCGACGATCCGTGCTAGGATGCGCCGCCATGAGACAGGAGGCGGCGCATGCGGGCGATCTTCGTACAGATCAAATGCGAGATGGGACAGGCCTACAAGGTCGCGCGCGAGGCTGCCGACACGATTGAAGAAATGTCCGAACTGTTCTCGACGAGCGGTCAGTATGACCTACTGGGCAAGTTCTACCTGGACCCGGAGCAGGATATCGGACTGTTTGTGACGGAGAGGATTCAGACGTTGAAGGGCGTGAAGGATACTTACACGCTGATTACTTTCAATGCGTTTCAGTGATTTATAACCCTCCCCGGCGCTTCGCGTGGGAGAGGTTGAGGCGACGAGGGTGATGGGGTGGGTTGGTAGACGTGTGTAGCGACCCGGTCCCCCTCACCCGGCGAGCATTGCTCGCCGACCTCTCCCGCTTCGCGGGCGAGGTTCGTTAGTCGCTGCTGCGGCTGTACTGCGGGCGCTGCTCGACGGGAAGCACATAGCGCGTCGGGCAAACTGTGATGCTGCGTTGGGACAAATAGGCGGCGACCAGCCTGTCGGCCTCGCCGGCTTGCAGGGCCGGCAGCCGCTCACAGCGGCGGCGATGCTGCAAGGCGTCCAGCGAGAGCCGAAAAACCATTGATTTGTGCTGCATACCCGCGCGCCCTTCGATTACCCGCCGGACGATGTTCCCGACGGGAGGTGACCCGGTGAGAGGCTATGACGGGGATTGGATACCTCACGGGTTCGTGAGGATGCAAGCGGTAGTTTACGGATGCGCGATCAAATTTTGGATGATCAACTGCAATTTTTACAGTTTCGAACCTCTTGCCGGTTCGGCGTGGGGCCGGTCTGAACGCCGGCTGCGTTGCGGCTGAGGGATGAGCGGGAGGGTGACGGAAGGTGCATACCGACCCGATCACCCTCACCCCCGGTGCCTGCGGCACCTCGGCCTCTCCCGCGCTGCGCGGAGGAACGCAGCGCGGGAGAGGTTTCAGGGGTGGGCGGCGTGGATGGCGGCCCAGACGCGGGCAGGCGTTGCCGGCATGTCGAAATGCCGGATGCCCAGCGGCGCCAGCGCGTCGTTCACCGCGTTCATCACCGCGGCCAGCGCCCCGACCGTGCCCGCTTCGCCGACGCCCTTGGCGCCGAGCGGATTTCCCTTCGTCGGCACTTCCCGTGTCGCCAGCTGGAAGCTGGGAAGATCCCAGGCGCGCGGCATCTGGTAGTCCATGAAGGTGGCGGTCAGCATCTGCCCTGATTCGTCCCACACCACTTGCTCGCCCAGCGCCTGGCCCACGCCTTGCGCCACGCCGCCATGGATCTGCCCCGCCACCAGCAGCGGGTTCAGCACGCGGCCCAGTTCCTCCACCGCGCTGTAGCGCACGATCTCGGTGACGCCGGTATCGACGTCGATCTCCACTTCACAGATATGCGTGCCGTTGGGAAAGGTGACCGCGGTCGGGGTGAATTCGCCAGTCTCCACCAGCCCGCCTTCCTCGCCCGGCGGGATATGCGCGGGGTCGTAGGCGGCCTTCGCCACGCTCGCGAGATCGATCGAACGGTCCGTCCCCGCAATGCTGAAACGCCCGGCCTCGAACGTCACGTCCACGTCAGCCGCTTCCAGCAACTCCGCGGCGATGCGCTTCGCCTTCTCGATCACTGCATCGATCGCCAGCACCACCGCGGCGCCGCCGATGCACAGCGCGCCGGAGCCGCCGTTGCCCTTGCCGTACGGCAGCTCGTCCGTGTCGCCTTGTTCGTAGCGCACTTGCTCCAGCGGCACGCCGAAACGCTCGGCGACGATCTGGCTGAACGCCGTCTCCAGCCCCTGCCCTACCGACACCGAACCGGTCTTCAAAATCAGCGTGCCGTCCTCGGCCAGGCGCAGCGTGGAGATGTCTTTCGCCGGACGCAGGAAGGGACCGCCGGCGACCTCGATGCAATTGCACAGGCCGATACCGCGCAGCCTGCCGCGCGCCTTGGCTTCGTCACGGCGCGCCGGAAATCCCTTAAGGTCGGCAAGCTCGGCGCCGGTCTGCATGTTGCCTTCGAACTCGCCGCAATCATAGGTGAAGGTCAGCGCGGTCTTGTACGGCATCGCATCGGGCGGAATCAGATTGCGGCGGCGCAGTTCATACGGGTCGATGCCGAGCTCGCGCGCGGCCACGTCGATGATGCGCTCGATCGTGTAGGTCGCCTCCGGCCGCCCGGCGCCGCGATAGGCCGCGGTGGGCACCGTGTTCGTCATGATGCCGCAGGATTCCGCATACATCGTGGGAATCGTATAAACGCCGGCGGTACCGCCGATATTGCCCACCGGCCAGCCGGAACGGCCGGACGTGTAGGCCCCCAAATTCACATCCCAACGCAACTTCAGCGCGGTGAATTTTCCGTCCTTGTCGAGGCCAAGCTCCGCCGTGATGCGCATCTCGCGCGCTTGCTCGTCCGTTAGCAGCCCCTCGGTGCGATCGGAAATCCAGCGGACCGCCCGGCCAAGCTTGCGCGCGGCCCAGCACACCAGCGCATATTCCTGCTGTACACCGGACTTCATGCCGAACGAGCCGCCGACATCGCCGACCAGCACCTGAATATCCTTCGGCGCCAGATTCAGGTTGTTCTGCGCCAGGCCGTTGCGCAGCGGATAGGGCGATTGAATGGACGGGTGCAGCACCAACCGTCCATCGGCGCCGAGCTCGGCCCAGGCGCCGCGCGGCTCCATCGAATTGGCGCTGACGCGCGAGACCGTGAATTGCAGCCTGGCGACATGCGCGGAATCGCGCAGTGCCGCATCGGTGCGCCCGGCATCGCCGCGCTTCCAGAGGAAACCGATATTGTCGGGGTATTCGTCCCACACCGCAGGTGCGCCAGGCTCCATGGCGGCGATCTGGTCGGTCACCACCGGCAGTTCGCGGTAATCCACCAGCACGGCTTCAGCGGCTTCCATCGCGGCGGCACGCGTTTCCGCAACGACCAGCGCGACCGGCTCTCCGACGAAGCGCACGCGCTCGGCGGCCAGCAGAGTGCGGTCGGTCTTCGCCGCAGGACCGCCGTCGGGGCGCGGAAATCCGATGCCGCCCGGGATCGGGCCGACATCGGCGAGATCGGCTGCCGTGTAAACGCCGATAACGCCGGGCATGTCGCGGGCGGCGCTGATATCGATGCTGTCGAACGCCGCATGGGCGTGCGGCGAGCGCACCAATACCGCAGCCAGCATGCCGTCACGCTTTCCGTCCGCGGCATAGTTGCCCTTGCCGGTGAGCAAACGCTCGTCTTCCCGGCGGCGGATCGATTTGGCCTGCAATGTCGCCATTAGCATCTCCTCTCTCGCGAACCCCGACGTCCGATTGTCACAATCGGCTCATGCTTCCCCATGCTGGTGGTGTAGCTTGCAGGCGGACAGGCGGCAAAGCCGCTTGTCTCGCGGTGGCTGGGGGAGTCGCCGGCCTTTGACCCGAGAAGCGTTGGCCGGTTGCGCGATGTCGATCGGGGCGCGTTGATGCTTGGCGTCCGGTCTGCGCGCGACGATTGCCTTGTTGCGCGGTTCGGTGACGCAGTGCATGGCACGAATCAGAATGGCGGGGCCGGCCGCCTCCCGGACCCGTTCATCAGTCTGGCATCATGTTTGGGAACTCAGGCGGCGATTTTCATCGCCGCGCATGGCGGCGGGCCTGTGGCCTTGGCGACAGCGCCATTATGTTTCTTGTAGGTAACGTTATGGCCAGGCGTGACCGGCGTCGGCTTGGTGCCGGCCACAACAAATCGCGGTTCGGCAATTCCGAACCCGGGCGTTCGATGCGTGGACAAACGACCGCCCTGATCTGTTTGTTTCTGCTCCGGATCGTCCTCTTCCGGCTCGTGCTGGCTTGACTCGGGCTCGCTATGCGTGTCGTCCGGCGAGTCCAGCACGCGGGTTTCGTAACCGGCGATCGCGGCCGTTGTCGCGTCCCAGAACATGCGGGTGCACATGATGGGGACGACGCCGAGATCGCGGCAAATGGCGGCGATGGTGCGGCCTATCGGATGGTGACGGACCTCGGCTTCGATCTCCTCCAGAGTGGGCAGATGATCGGGATCAACCGGTGCGTCATGCGCCGCTCGCTCAGCGGCCAGGCGTGCGGCCTGGGGACCGAGACATTCATTCATCGGATCGGCGCCGGCGTTGGATGCGGCGTCAATGCGGAGCGGCGCCGCTTCCACGTCATGTCCGCCGGCGGCGTGCTTGCGGAGCAGCGATTCGAGCGCGGTGGCGCGCAGAATGCCGCGATGGAGATGGCCGAGGATAAGGGGGAGCCTTGCGGTGCCGAATACAGCAGAGAAGAGGGAGAAGCCGGGTGCGGCGGCGCGACGCTCGATGGTCGCCACGAGATGGCGGCCATATTCAAGCAGAACGCCGAGAACGTAGAGAAGCTGAGCGATGTTTTTGGGCATGAGAGTGCCGGCCCGATCCTGACGGGAATCGGGTGAGGGAGGCGAGGGGAAGGAAGGCGTGGTGTAAGTGGATGTATCTCTCATGCTGGTTCAGCTAACACTTTGACTGTGTCTCTAACATGCCTTCCACCGCAAAGTCAACGACAAAGTCCGGGGTCCCGCGCAGGCAAGGCTGGTGGGGGGATGGCGCCTGCGTTAGTTATGATGACTGCGGCGGATCCGGCGTGTCGGCGGCTTGCCCGCCCGCGGTGCGGCTGGTTTCATTCGCGGTGCGGCTGGTTTCATTCACCGGGCGATAGGGAGACGTTGGGATGACGAAAGTCGCGGTCGTCGGTGCGGGTCTGATCGGCCGCGCCTGGTCCATCGTATTCGCGCGCGCGGGTTTCGATGTGGCGCTGTGGGATCCGATCCCGCAGGCAATCGATGCCGCCCGGGCTTTCATCGCGGAACGCCTGCCGGAACTGCGCCAGGCCGGATTGCTGGCGGATGATCCGGCTTCCGTCAGTGCGCGCATCCGTCCGGCTGCCAGCCTGGCCGACGCCGTGCAAGACGCGGCCCATGTCCAGGAGAACGGCCCGGAACGCGTTGCCGACAAGCAGAAGATTTTCGTGGAGCTCGACTTGCTGGCCCATGCCGATACGGTGCTGGCCAGCTCCACCAGCGGTATCCCGGCGAGCGCGTTTACCGAAGGTCTCACCGGGCGCTCGCGGTGCCTGGTGGCGCATCCTGTGAACCCGCCGTATTTGATTCCGCTGGTCGAACTTTGTCCGGCGCCGTGGACGGATCCCACCGTGACCGAACGCACCCGCGCGCTGATGACCCGGGCAGGACAGGTGCCGGCGACGGTCCGCCATGAAATGGAGGGGTTCGCACTGAACCGCCTGCAAGGCGCGTTGCTGGCGGAGGCGTTCCGGTTATTGGCGGATGACGTGATCTCGCCGGCGGATCTCGATGCGCTGATGAAGCATGGGCTTGGTTTGCGCTGGAGTTTCATGGGTCCGCTGGAGACGATCGATCTGAATGCGCCGGGCGGGCTGGCGGATTACTGCACGCGGTATGGGCCGTTGTACGAACGGATGCAGCGGCAGATGGTGCCGCGGCTGTGGGACAAGGTGCTGGTGGATCGTCTGCATGCAGCCCGGCGCGCAGAGCTGCCGGCGGATATGATGGCGGCCCGGCATGAGTGGCGCGATCGCAGGCTGATGGGGTTGCTGGCGCATAAGGCGGGACAGGAGGAGTAGAAGAAATTGCTCTCTCGCGAAGGGAAGAGCGAGGGCCGGGGTGAAGCGGACCGACCCGATCACCCTCACCTGACCTCTCCCGCTTTGCGGGACAGGGACTTTTTTTGGTTAGACCTGGTCGTAGTCGACTGTGATGCGGTCCGTTACCGGCTGTGCCTGGCAGGTCAGAATGTAGCCAGCTTCCGTTTCCCATGGTTCCAGGGAGAAGTTCACGGCCATTTCCACCCGGCCTTCGAGCAATTTCGCGCGGCAGGTGCAGCACATGCCGCCCTTGCAGGAGAATGGCAGGGTCCGGCCTGCGCGCAACGCTGCGTCGATGATCGCTTCGCCTGCGGCCATGGGAATTTCCCAGCGGGCACCTTCGCAAATGACAGTTGCGATGGCTTTTGGCGGTGCCGATGCGGGCACGACGACCGCACGCGGGCGCCCACCCACGCCGGGCGTGAAACGTTCGACATGGATGCGGTCGCGTGGCATTCCCAGGTCGGCCAGTGCTTTTTCCAACCCTTCGATCATCGGCTGGGGACCGCAAACGAAGGCGTGATCCACCATCGACGCGGGCAGCATGGCGCGCATCAGCACATCGACTTTCTCGGCGTCCAGATGGCCATTGAGGATCGGCACATCCTGTTGTTCGCGCGACAGCACGTGGAACACCGATAGCCGCGCCAGGTGGCGATCCTTCAGATCCTCCAGCACGCCGCGGAACATGATGCTGCCGGTCGTCCGGTTGCCGTAGAACAATACGAAGCGGCTGCCTGGTTCGCGCACGAGCACCGTCTTCAGAATCGACAGCACCGGCGTGATCCCCGAACCTGCGGCGAAGGCAGCGAAGGTCCGCGCCGCGCCGGGCTCGATGGGCACGCCGAAGCGGCCGCCGGGCGTCATCACGGAAATTCTATCGCCGACGTGCAACGCCTCGTTTGCCCAGGTGGAAAACGCCCCGCCTGTCACCCGTTTGATCGCGACACGCAGCTCGGCGTCATCAAGGCCGGAACAAATGGAGTAGCTGCGGCGGACATCCTCGCCGTCGATCACGGCGGACAATGTCAGGTACTGGCCGGGCGTGAATCGGTACGCGGCACGCACCGCCTCCGGCACGGCGAAGGCGAGAGAGACGGCGTCCTCGGTCTCGCGGTGCAGTGCGGCGATCGTCAGCGTGTGAAACCGGGGCGGCATGGTGGGGCGTCTTGTGCGGGGGAAGAGTTCGCCGCAAGTCTAGCGCATGCGCCAAGATCTGCATCGCATCAGCGTAAGGACCGACGGCCAGGGGCTGGTGGAGATCACCGGCACCGTCCGTGAATGGCTGGCGGCGCAACGTGTTGACACGGGCTTGCTGACGATTTGGTGCCGGCACACATCCGCCTCGCTGCTGGTGCAGGAGAATGCGTCGCCCGACGTGCGCGCGGATTTGCTGGCGTTTTTCCGGCGCCTGGTGCCGGAGGACGGGAAGTATCGCCACCAGGACGAAGGCCCGGACGACATGCCCGCACATATCAAGGCGGCACTGACGCAGACTCAGCTTTCCATTCCGGTGGATCGTGGCGAGCTTGTTCTGGGTGTCTGGCAGGGCATCTATGTGTTCGAGCATCGCACGGCGCCGCATAACCGCGAGATCGTGCTGCACCTTCTGTCCGACTGAACGAACGCGATTTGGCCTGCCATGCGGACTTGCCATGCAGGCGGCAGAAGTGCGCGACTAACGCCGGGGTGTTCTCGTTCGCCCCGAACCTGAATCAGCCCGGCGTCGTGCAACGCCGCACGAACCCGCCACCCACCGCAATCGCACGACGCCCGGCGGCAAGCATGGGAAAGAACAGATGCCAGACATGGATCATCTCGGGCCAGACCTGCAGTTCGACATGCACGTCGGCCAGGGCAGCGGTGCGCGCCAGCATCAGCGCGTCATCGAGCAAGGTCTCGACCGAACCGACCTGGATCAGCAACGGCGGCAGTCCGTGCAGATCGCCATGGATCGGCGAAGCAAGCGGTGACCGTGGATCGGCGCCGGCGAGATAGATCCCGGCAAACTCCAGTACGCCGGCCTTCTGCACCGTCGGGTCGCGCGCGGCATTGTCCTGCATCGAGCCGCCACTGCAAGCGAGATCGACCCAGGGCGAGATGCACCAGCCGCAGCCGGGCTGCGGCAAGTTCGCGCCGCGGATTGCGAGCATTGCGGCCACGACCAGGCCGCCGCCGGCGCTGTCACCTGCGATGCAGATACGGCCGGGCTTGATGCCGCTCTCCAGCAGGAACCTGTACGCGGCCAGCGCGTCCTGCACTGCCGCGGGGAACGGGTGCTCTGGTGCCATGCGGTAGTCGATCGCGAGAGTGCGCGCGGCGCTGGCACGGCCGATTTCGGCCACGGCATGGCGGTGGCTGTCGAGCGAGCCGATCACATAGCCGCCGCCATGGAAGTAAAGCACGGCGCTGTTGCGGTCGGCGGCTTGTGTTGCGGTCCATTCGGCCGGCACGCCGTTGGCGCTGACTTTCTCCACCGTTACGTCGGCGGGGACGCCGAACTGGCGCCCGCGTTCGTCAATGTCGCGGCGGCGCTGCGCGATGTCGGCCGCGCGCGGACGCGAGGCAATGAGTTCGCGCAGGGCGACAATTTCCGGATCGCTCACGATGAGGCCTCCAACATATCGGCGACGTCGATGATCTCGCGCGTGCGGGTGATGCGCGTGCCCCATCGACTGTCGAATTCCGCGACCAAAGCCTGGATCGTCGCGCCGCTGGTCGCCACTTCCGCCGCAGCGACGCTGGCGAAACGATAGCACGCGAAATGCACCGAGGGATCGTCGCGGCTCCAGCCGCGCCACGCGGCTTCCGCATGGAAGGCGCGCAACGCGTCAGGCAAATGCGCCGTGCGATACCAGTGGTCGAAGTCCGCGCGGTCGGCGGCATCGGCCACCACCGCGCGGACCACAAGCCACGCCGGCATCAGGTGCCCGGGGCGTATTTGCCGGAAACCTGCGGCGTCGGACCTTCCTTGCCGGCCTGCTGGCGATCCAGCCGCGTCTCCCGCAGCCAGGTGCGCTTCAGGTCGTCGCGGATATTGAACGCCAGGCGGCCGAGGCCGGTGCATTCCAGCTCGACCTTGTCGCCGTCCATGAAGCTCGACAGCCCGCGGTGGTTGGTGCCGGTGGCGAGGATGTCGCCGGGCTCCAACGTGTGGATGCTGGTCGCCCATTCGATGCAGCGCGGGATCTTGTGGGCCATGTCGTTGGTGTTGAAATCCTGCTTCAACGTGCCGTTGACCCACAGCCTGATCGGCACTTCGTTCACATCGGCGATCTCGTCCTTCGTGACCAGGTACGGGCCGATCGGGGCGAAGGTGTCGCGGGACTTCATCTGGAAGAACACGTTGCCCGGCGGCGGCAGGCCGCGGGCCGAGCCGTCAATGAAGTTGATGTAGCCGAACACGTAGTCCATTGCGTCGGCCTGGCTCACCTTGGTGGCGCGTTTGCCGATCACCACCGCAAGTTCCGCCTCGCCTTCGAAGATCGTGGCGGGCACATCGGGCAGCACCATGGTGTCGCCGGGACCCATGATCGCGGTGGGCGCCTTGTGGAACGCATTGATCGGTGCAGGCTTGGGCAGCGTGCCGTTCTCCATGTAGTTCACCGCCATGCAGACGATGTTGCCCGGATGCGGCAGTGGCGGGCGGATGCGCACGCTGGTCACGGGAACGCCCTGCGCGTTCGCCGCGTCCTGCAGGCGGGCGCGGTAGTCGGCGAAACGCTCGATCAGGCCGCTGATCAGATTGCCCGGGTTGGTATGCGGGATGTCGCGCACGACCGAGGACACATCGACGATGCTGTCCCCCTTCACGACCCCCAGCTTGAAGTCATCGAAAAATGCCAGCTTCATTGGAAGCCTCCCCCCACGGTGGTTCGGGGGGAGGCTAGCAGGCGGCGCGGCGTCTGTCATGGCGGCGGGCGGCTGCTGCGGGCGGGCATACTTTCAGTCGATCGCGCGGAAGGTTCGCCCGTACAGCGCGAGATAGACAGCCTGTAATGCCGCCGCGAGCAGGAAGGGTAGCGCGAGCAAATTCGATTCCAGCAGCAGGCCGCCGATCAGCGGGCCGAGGGCGCGCGGCGCCTGCATCGAAATGGCGTTGAGACTTGCGGCCAGCCCGCGGCGGCTGGAGCCGACCAGTTTCAGGCCCACCGCTTGGCGCGCCCCGGCTGTGCCGCGATTGCAGGCCGCACGAAGCACATAGCACGTCGCCGCCAGCCCGTAGCTGGGAGCGAACGGCAGCGCCACGAACAATACCAGGCCAGCAAGCCGCATCGTAACGACGGACATCGCCGTGCCGAGGCGTCGCGCGAGCCAGCCGGTTGCGACGGAAGAAAACGTTGCGACGAAACAGCCGACGGCCAGCACCGGCCCTATCTCTGCGGGCCGAACGCCGAAACGGAGATAGAACCAGTAGGCCATGAATGGCCCGATGATGCCGATGGCGAGGCCGTTCAGCGCGTTGATCCCCACGAGCCGAAGCAGCATCCCACGTTCCTGCTGCCAGGCGCGCATGGCAGCAGCCGGCGGCGATGCATTGCCGCGTGCGACTGGGCGCGGTGCGTCTGTCATCCAGATCAGCAGCACAAGGCTGGCGAGGGCGCCGAACAGGACCAGCAGGAACAAGGGCCGGTAGCGCAACGGACCGGGGAGCCAATGTTGCCACCAGGCGGGAAGCGCGGCGAGCAATGCCCCGGTCCCCATGCCGGCGAAGCCGACAGCGGCGTTCAGACTATAGACAGGCCCGAAATCGGCCGGGTCGAGGCCGTCGGAAAGCCAGGCTTGTTCGACCGGTCCGAATGGGCCGGCGGCACCGTTGGCACCTCGGCCAAAGGCGCCGATCAGGGAAGCGGGAACCAGCCAGACAGGGGCCGCGCTCAACAGTGCTGCGAGGGCGGCGAAGACCTGAGCGATGCTGTAGGCCAGCAGGAAGGGCTTGCGGCCGAACCGGTCGGACAACGGACCGGAGACCAGAGTCATGGCGGCGCCGAGCGTCAGGCCGCCCATGTAGACGGCGCCCATCTGCACCGGAGTCCAGTGCAGCGCAGCCAGATAGAACGCGAAGTCCGCCACCAGCGCGCCTTGGCCAAGGCTGCGGACGGCACGGCATGCGATCAGCAGCTTTGCGGTGCGCGGCAGCCGGCGAAGGGTCGCGAAGGTTGCCGCACTGCGTGCGGAGGAGACGCCGGACTGATATGCGGATGCCCCGACAGTACGGTCTGATGGCGCATCCGGCATCGGCAGTCGTCTCCTTCACAGCGTGCGAGGCCGTGAGGATTGACCCTGGCTGCCGTCGCCACGTGGAAGGTAGCGGCCATGCCTTGCTGGGCAAAGTACAGGGTGAGTGCAAAGGCAAAGGAAGTCCTGCCTGGTGTACCCTGGCTAATTATTGGGGGTTGATTATTGGGCCCACGCTGAACCACGCCATGCCCGGCGCCGCGGCCGCAGCGCGGCACGCGGTGCAATGACCGAGTACCGCGTGGAATGCCGCCCGCTTCTTAGCGGACGGCACCGCACAGGCTGCCGCCCGTCAGCACCGGACCATCAGGTCCCGATGCCGCCAACTGCGAGATACTTAATTTCGAGATACTCCTCGATGCCGTATTTCGAACCCTCGCGCCCAAGGCCCGAGAACTTCATTCCGCCGAACGGCGCCTCGGCGGTAGAGATGATGCCCTCATTGATGCCGATCAGACCGTATTCCAATGCCTCCCCGACGCGGAAGATGCGGCCCACATCGCGGGCATAAAAATAAGCTGCAAGACCGAATTCGGTGTCGTTCGCCAGCCTGATTGCCTCGTCTTCGGTCTTGAACCGGAACAATGGGGCAACGGGTCCGAAGGTTTCCTCGCGGAAGATCATCGCGTCGTGCGGCACGTTAGAGAGCACTGTGGGTTCGAAGAACGTGCCGCCCAGCTTGTGGCGATGGCCGCCGGTCACCACGCTGGCGCCGCGCTTCAATGCGTCGGCGATATGCTCTTCCACCTTCGCCACCGCGTCGGCGTTGATCAGCGGCCCCTGCGCCACGCCGGGCTCCATGCCGTTGCCGACCTTCATCGCCTCCACCGCGGCCTTCAGCTTCGCGGCGAAGGCGTCATACACGCCGTCCTGCACGAGCAGGCGGTTGGCGCAGACGCAGGTCTGGCCGGTGTTGCGGTACTTGCTGGCCATCGCGCCCTGCACCGCGGCGTCCAGGTCCGCATCGTCGAACACGATGAATGGCGCGTTGCCGCCCAGTTCCATGCTGGTCTTCTTGATGGTCGGCGCGCACATCGCGAGCAGCCTGGCGCCGATCTCGGTTGATCCGGTGAAGGAGAGCTTGCGCACCAGTGGATTGGAGGTGAGTTCCTCGCCCATTGGCCCGGACGGACCGGTCAGCACGTTGCAAACGCCCGGCGGCATGCCCGCCCGCTCCGCCAGCACCGCCAATGCGAGCGCGCTGAACGGTGTCTGCGATGCCGGACGGATCACGCCGGTGCAGCCGGCCGCCCAGCCGGGACCGGCCTTCCGCGTGATCATCGCCGACGGGAAATTCCATGGCGTGATCGCGGCGAACACGCCGATCGGTTCCTTCAGCACCAGGATGCGGCGGCCTTTGGCGTTCTGCGGGATGGTATCGCCATAGACCCGCTTTGCCTCGTCGGCGAACCAGTCGATGAAGCTGGCGGCATAGGCGATCTCGCCCTTGCTTTCGGACAACGGCTTGCCTTGCTCGGCGGTCATGATCACCGCGAGGTCTTCGGTGTTCGCCAGCATCAGGTCGGACAGTTTCCGCAGCATGGCGGCGCGTTCCTTCGCCAGCATGGCGCGCCAGGCGGGATAGGCGCGGTTCGCGGCCTCGATCGCGCGGCGGGTTTCCGCGGCGCCCATGGCGGGCACCTCGCCGATCGCTTCGCCGGTGGCGGGGTTCTTCACCACGATGGTCTTCCCCCCGTCGGCCTCGACCCACTTGCCGTCGAGGTAGTTCGCCTGACGGAACAGAGTCGGGTCCTGCAAGGGCAGCGGAGAGGTGGGGTTGAGCATGGTGCAAGTCCTCCTTGCCTTGGTTTCCGCCGTTCAGCGGGAGAGCGGGCGTCAACCGGAAGATAGGGCGAACGACGGAGACTGTCAGGGCCGGGATGGCTGACGGGCTTGCCGGGCCAGGCTGATTGTAGCTACAATTTGGGGGTGCGTCTGTGGAGTATGAATGGGACGGGGCGAAGCGGCGCAACAACCTGGTAAAGCATGGGGTAGATTTCGCGGCCGCCAACGGCTTCGACTGGTTCGATGCCGTGATCATCGAAGACCGCCGGCACGCGTATGGGGAGCGTCGATGGCTTGCACTCGGCAAGATCGGCGCGCGCCTCGACACGTTGGTTTATACCGAACGGATCGAACGCAAGCGCATCATCAGTCTGCGCAAGTCCAAACGGAAGGAAGTCAGAATCTATGAGCAAGCGTCTCATTCTTCCAACTTCTGAGGAAGATGCCGAAATACAACGGGGGATCGAGGCTGATCCCGATACCTGGGAAGTGACCGAGGCTGATCTGCCAAATTTGCGTCCCGCGCGCGCGGCCGATCCGGCAATCGCCGCCGAATACCTGCGCACCCGCGGCAAGCAGAAGACGCCCACCAAGGTGCTGGTCTCGCTCCGCCTCGAACGCGACGTCGTCGATCGGCTGCGTGCCTCCGGCCCGGGTTGGCAGAGCCGCGCCAACGACATGCTGCGCAAGGCAGTGATGGGCGGTTAACGCGTCTGCCGCACGCGATGGCTCGCCGCCCGCCCGTCCCCGCCCGCCCGTCCCCGCCCGCTGCCCGGTTGACGAACCGCCCGGTCCTGACGCCATACTCGCCGGTATAACGTCCCCAGGAAACGGATCCACACCATGAAATTGCTCTGGTTCCACCTGATGCCCTACACCGAGCTGCCGGACGATTTCCGCGACCAGCACCACTCGGTCTGGGTGGACGTCCACTCCAGCTTGTTCGATCCGAAGCGCGCCCATCTCATGTACAACGACTTCA
>DATKPQ010000028.1:0-8365 GCA_035523995.1 Acetobacteraceae bacterium
CGTACCCGAACGCCATCCTGGTGCCGCTGACCGAGGACGCAGCGCTCGCCATTCCGGACCTCTCGGTCGCAATCGTGCCGAGTCCGGAAAATGGTTGCAGCAAGCCCTGCTGGGCGGTGTCGCATCTGGTGGCCACCACATTCAAGGCCCGTCTTTCTGCAACACCCTCCCGCATCACGCCGGACCAACTCATCGCCATCCGGCGGCAGATCGCCCTCGCGGTTGGCGTCGAGGCATAACCGCTACGGCCATGAGGAGCCCAAATAATTGTGCTCGGCGCGATAACCGCGCTTATCGCGCCTCACGGGCACTCCGGCAGCGCCCGAATGCTCACGACATGGAACTCAGTTCCATGATCAGTTCCATGATATGAGCGCCTATGCGCCCGCTTCTGCACACCGAATTTGCCGCCCTCTTGGCCCGTGCAGGCATCAGCCAAGCCTGCTTCGCCCGCCTCTCTGGCCTCACGCCACGCCAGGTCAACAACTGGTGCCGCGGCCGCGCCGCCGTGCCGCCCTGGGCCGCCATCCTCGCCGCGATCCTGGACGAACGCTCGCCGGATGCCCTCGACATGATGGTCGATGACGCGCAGTTCAGCTGGCACGAAACCCTCGGCGTGCCGCGGGGCGCTGCGAGCGGAGAGATCGATGGCGCCGTGCGCCGGCTCGCCCGCCGCTACGCACCCGACCAGGGCGGCACCGAGGCGCAGCGGACCCGGATTGACACCGCTGGCGCGCAGGCGAGGACCACGGCGGAAAACCGGCCACCAGCCCAGGCCCCGCCCCTGACCATATTGGCAAGTCGCAGCAGCACGTTCACGGTGGCACCGGCGGATCAGCGTCGAACATGGCGCCATGGAGTGCCATCAGTTGGTCGACCACTGTCTGATGCTCCGCAAAGCGCCGCGGCGACCCCGGCACCAGGTCGGCCGCGGACACGCGATTAAACAGGGCGTAGCAGACCTCTCCATTGTTGTGCCGCGCCCGGTAGGCAATGCCGTCCGCGTCCGGGAATGCCGCGTAAAGCGCGTGCGCCATGTGGCGCGGCACGCTGTAATCGTTCGACGCGCTGATCGCGGCGTCAGTGCCGTGCCAGTGCAACCCTTCGTCGCGCAACTTGGCAAGCCGCAGTACGCGCCGGGTCGTCAATTCGCTCCAGCCGCGCTCCTCGACATAGGCCCGGGCGACGACGCGACCGGCCGGTTTGCGGAGCACCGACTCGACAAAGGCACCGGCGAGCCGCGCCGCACAGTACAGCATTCGGTATTCGCCGGCCGGTGCATCGAAGCGATACTGCGGCGGAATGCCCGGCGGGGGACCGAACCACACAGCACCATGCGCCAGGTGATGCACCCGCACCAACACGCTCCCCTCGGGCAACACCTCCGCGAGCATGCCGCGCGGAAACAATGGGGCACCGGCTCCGCCCTGCTGCGACAACGGATTCAGCTTTCGTCGAGGCCGAGATAGGCGCGCGCCGCGTGCTCCGCGCCGGCAACGTCACCGGCGCGAAGGGCGTCGATGGGTGGCCGGCCGAGATTGGGATCCGGGTCGAGCAGGAACTGCAGCGCCGACCAGGCGCCCGCCTTGGCGTCCAGGAACGGCCGTACCACGCGTTCTATGCCCGCGACGACGGTCGTTCTACCATGGTCCTCAACCAATTGCAGCTGTGGCACCACGATCCGATTGTCCAGCAGCATGCCTAGGGCCGAGCCGGTGTGGATGCGCTTGTGCAGGTTCTGGCGGGTCACGCCGAGCGCCTGGGCTGCCTCGGTCAGCGACAGGCCGCCGCCCGCCGCGGCCAACAGCGCCTCGCGCGCCGCCGCAAATCCGGAGGATCCGGACGGTCCTGGCGACACGCGTCCCCCCTCCCCTGCCTCCGGTCGGGCGATCAGCGACGCCGCCAGGGCATATTGGCGGTCCACGATTTCCAGATGCCGCGCCAATTCCGCCAACCCCCCCGCCCGATTACTCCGATAGAGCGCGATGATCTGGCTTGGCACCGGCGTCAGCTCCGCCAGCAATGCGACCGCCTCTGTCGCCAGGGCGTCGGCCTCCGGAGACGGTCCCCAACCGTGTACGACGGCATGGCGGACTTGCGAGAGACGGCTCAGAACGTCATTGGTGAGGTCGGCGTACCAGCGTGCCGCATCGTCTCTCGGTTGGATCGCCTGTCGCCGCCGTCCCAGCGCGAAATCCCGAATGTCGGCCGCCGCAAAAGCGGCACTCATCAGCAATGCGGCCTGGTCGACATAGACCATGATCCGGCTGAGGGCTGCCAGTTCTCCAGGGTCGGCTTGGCGGACCCCGGCCACAGCTACCACCTCGGCATTCGCTTGCATGACAGCTCCATCGCTCGTTTGGTTGATATAGTGTCGTCAACCGATCTCTATCAACCTCAAGATCGACAGAGAACCGCATTCCCTGTGTCGCGGGACCAAGATCGTGAGAATCGGCGCCCGGAGGCCGTGCTAGGCCCCGTTTGAGGCCCTAGATCGCGATAAAACGTCACCAGGATCGCGATAAAAGGTCCCCTGGATCGTGATAAAATGCGGCTGCCGGTGACCGTTGTTCGGACGCTGCTCCCCTGCCCTGCCCCCGCGGCCTAGCCGCTGCCTGGCCGTCGGCATCTCGGCCACCTCTGCAAACGAGCGTTTCGCCGCGTCTCCTGCGATTGCAAAAAAAGCCCCGTGGCGGCGATTCGGGCAGGCGCAACCCGGGCACGCGGTGCACTTACGCCGCGAGCACGTGCCCGCACGTCGACCGACGCTTTGCTCAGCCGGGACGTCGCCACAACGGGCAGATGACCGCCTCACCACGGCGGACTGCCTCTGCCTGGGATTGATCAGAAGCCGCATGCGGCGACTGAGCATGACACGGATTTGTCATGGTACGCCGTTGATATTCGCGGCGAATTCTTATCGCGATCTGGGGCACTTGTATCGTCATTTAGGATATATTCTCATGAACCTGGTAACGCGCAGGCGTCTGAAAAGATTGACAGTGGGTGATTACGATCTTGGACACCTCGACACTGAGTTCCATGCTCAGAGCGCGCATGCACGCGCTTCTGCATACCGAATTCGCCGCCCTCCTGGCCCGCACCGGCACCAGCCAAGCCGGCTTGCCGGCCTTACCCCGCGCCAGGTCAACAACTGGTGCCGCGGCCGCGCCGCCGTCCCGCCCTGGGCCGCGGCGCTCGCCGTCCTGCCGGAGGAATGCTCCTCGGAGGCGGTCACCATGCTGGTCGAGGAGGCAGCCTTGCCGCCTACGCGCAGGCCAAGGACGACGGCAGAAGACCGTGAATCGTCCGGTGACACGCCCCATCCCCCGCCCCTGACCAGCCCATCGGCCACCGGCTTGTATAGCCGTAGCGGAGCGAAACCCGATCCTATGAGCCACGCCAAGCACATAACCCCACGCGGCCTCACGACCTCACCTCTGGCCGAGTCCTGGCGGGTGCCGACGCTCGGGCTGTGTCGAGGTGTCCGAGGTCGTAATCGCGATCCGCATGCATCTCGCCGCCATCAAGACCGCCCACCTGTCCTGCGGTCGCCTGCTGCGCCGCGCCGCCGTGCGCGGCGTGCTGCGGCTCAGGCTCGCCACCCGTCCCGCGCCAGAGTCAGCGATCGGCGCGCGCGACCGCGCCATTCTGCAGCCTGGGTTCGGCGCCGCGCTGCGCCGCTCCGAGTCGCTCCGAGTCTAGCGGCACTGGGGGGCTTGGCGCCAAATCGTGATGGCCCCAAAGTCGCGCGTGCGCTATCCACAGGTTGGGACATTTGCCTGCCGCGAGAGGGCTTCATGGGCGCTGTTCAGGTTCAACTCCCCGACCACATCAAGAAAGCCATAGATCGGCAGGTGGCTGAGGGGCGCGTGTCGAGCGAGTCGGAGTTCCTCATCGAGGCGGCACGTCGCTATGTCGAGGACCTCGACCTGGAGGACGAGATTGCCACGGAGGCTGAGATGGGGATCGCTGATGCGGAGGCTGGGCGCTCCGTAACCATCGCTACATTGGATGACGTTGAGGCTCTGCACGAACGGACCATGGTACGCCTTCGCGAGCGTCTGGCCGTCGACCGCCGGTAGTGCCGTATCGGCTGGTCGGGCGTGCCGAGGAACGCATCGACTCCATCCTCCTCGAGTCCGCCCGGCGATGGGGCCTTGAAGCTGCCGGGCGCTACCATCGGCTCATTCTCGCCGCATTGGCCGCCGTGGGAGATTGCCCCGGCAGGCCCGGTTCGAGTGTGGTTCCTCGCCTTGCGGGTGTGCGAACTTATCATCTTCATCTGGCGCGCCGACGAGTTGCCGCGGAGCATCGCGTCGGCCGTCCACGACACCTCGTGATCTATCGCGTGGCGCCGGACGGTGTCGTCGAGATCCTGAGCTTGGTCCATGACCGCAGGTTGCTGGGCCGGGCAGCGCGTCAAGCACAGCGCGAGGCCGGCGACTAACGCCGTTTGGTGCAGCGCCTGAGTTCGGCGCGGGGATCGCGCGAAAAGCCCGGATCGCGATGAACCCCGGCCATCGGCGACCGCCTGCCTGTCACATGCCTCCCCTGCCCTCCGCCCCGCCCCGGGAGCGGCCACTGGCTTGGGGTTCCAGCGTGTCCACCCAGGACGGCCGAGCAAGGGGACGAGTTAGGCCGGGTCCGGTTGGACCAGCTAGGCTTGACGCTCGCCGCCTTGCCGGCCATCGTTTGGATGGGAGACCGAATCAGACAATATCCTTCCACCTTGGATTCCAGACGTTCAACACGCCCTCGAGGGCCTCGGCGACAATGTTCTGGGCCTGCCTGCCCTCCATCACGGACATGAGCTTTAGCCCACGAGCAATATGCTCCGGCACACGGGCATGGACGACGGCAAGCGATATGGTCTCTCGAGGCTTCATGCGTATGCCTTCGGGCTGAGCAACTGGCGCTGAAGCCCCCTCCCCTGCCCTGCCCGCCAACATTGTGGGTTGTTGTTCCCCTGGCGGCGGCTGCGGGGCAGGTTCGGCGCGTGCCAGCGCCGGCTGGGCTTCCGCGATCGCAGCCGCTGTTTCTGTAACGGTATCGGACGAGCCTGCGTCTTCCGGCCGCCGCTTGCGGCGAATGAGCGTAGCTGCGTCAAGCGGCTGCGGATCTACGGCCACGGCGTGCCTCCTCCTTCTCCAAGCGTGCCTTCACGGCCATCCATAGGTCGGCGATTTCCTCGGCGGATTTGCTGGGCGCCTTTAGTTCGCTAACCGTCCGTCCGTCGGTCATTGAGCTGCGAAAATCCTGCCGCGTGCGGATGATGACCGGCTTGCTGTCCACGGCAGCTACAGTCCCGTGCTGGCTGAGCAAAGTAAGCGCCTGGTTAGTCAGTTTTCCATTGGTCGATGCGTTGTTGATCACGAAGAGCAACGGCTTGTCCTGCTGTTCGATCAGGTCCAGCGTTTCACCAATGGCACGTAGGTCGTTTGGCGACGGGATAACTGGCGCCAGCACCAAGTTGGCTACCCCGATTAACTCCGCCACATCCGCTGTCGCGGCGGGTGGCGTGTCAATAATCACCAGCGCTACTCCGGACTGTTCAAGGGTTGCCAGTGTGCGGCCGATCCCCGCCTTTGCCAAGGCGTCTGGGCCGACGCATAGCGGCTCATTGGCCTTCCTCTCATCAAACCAGCCGGTCAGGCCCTGCATGGGGTCTGCATCGATTGTCGCAACAGGGCGAATTCCGTCTCTTGTGGCTTCGACCGCAAGATTTGCTGCAAGCGTTGTCTTCCCAGCACCCCCCTTTCGGGAGGCGATCACAATGACTTGCATTCAGACAAGCTCCCTCTTCCTTTTACGCACGGCCGACCCGAAAGGGCCGCCCGCTAGATCGAGCACGATTTTGCCGCCCACGGTGCGATGAGGCAAGTACATTTTCGCGTGCCGTCGTGCTTTATCGGCGCGCTGCTCCATGCAGACCATCCCAATCACGTCCATCAGTCTGCCCAGCTATCCTGATAGCTTGCTAGCTATCTGGACCTCGGGCAATAGCAAGCGACGGCTAGGCACTTAGGTGTGCGCACTGTGGCGCCTCGGGCTGGTTGCGCATTGCGCGGGTCTCCCCTTATCGTTTCCTCTTCGTAAGACCGCGCTTGGCGTCGCCTATATCGTCCCTCCGATTCGGAGATGACCGGCAGTTTGCTTGCATCAGCGAGAAGTCGCCAGGAGGGGAAGGAGAGGGGGGAGGGGCCTCAGATGCCCCCCCGTCACTGTGTTCACGATCCTGCAGCTTGATCTGTTCCAGCAGCCGGGTGCGCGGGCCGCATTTCCAGTGCCGGTATGTAGAGGGAAGAGGGCCCGGGCCCTGTGATCACGACAGGGCTGACTGGACGACGTGATCGGAGGTAAGGGTGCAAGGCCCCGGCCGCGGCACTCGGCGAACCTCGTCCGATTCGCAGGCGGCGCTGGACATACTTATCCACAAGCAGTCAGTGGACTCTGCTCGCGCCCCGTCGTGGACCTTTCTCGCGCGACTCGTGGTTATCCCGTGGACTTTCCTCGCACATACAAATAACTAGAATACAAAACGCTTACTAATAGCCTGCGCGAGAAGGGTCCAAGTTGACGTGGTGGATATCTCGTCGCATCAAACGCAACGTCATGGCAGAGATACATCAGCTCATCGTTCGGCACGGCATTGAAGAGGCTCGCCGACAGGCGGTCACCAAGCATGAACGGCTTGCGATTGAGACCGCTTACCAAGTGCTCAGTGAGGATGCCGAGAAGATCGGCTTCACATACAGCGGGTTCGCGCTGACAAGCCTGCCACACAAGCCGCAGACGGAGCATACGTGGCGAAGGGAGGGGCACAACCTGACCTTGGTGCTGCAATCTGGCACCGACCGACAAGGGCATCTCATCGGACTTCCCCACGGCAGCTACGCTCGCTTCATCCTGCTCTTCCTTCAAAGTGAGGCGATCCGCACCAGCTCGCGCGAGGTGGAGCTTGGCGCCAGCATGAAGCGCTGGCTCATGTCGATGGGCCTGAGCGTCGGCGGGAAAACATATCGGCTGGTCAACGAACAGGCCCGCCGGATCTCGGGATGCGTGCTGACCTTCTTTGCTGACAGAGGACGCGCTGAGGTAATGCGTCGCGGTGGTTTTGTTGACGGCGCTATCACCATGACGGACGGCACAGGCGACCAACTGGCGTTGTGGCAGGAGCGCGTCGTCCTCAATGAGGAATTCTACCGCGCGCTCCGTGAGCACCCCGTTCCGCTGTCCGAGGCCGCACTGCGCGCGATCGGCCCGCGGTCGATGGTGATCGACGTGTATATCTGGCTCGCCTACCGCCTCCATGCGCTCCGACGCGATACAGAGGTCGGCTGGCCCGCCCTGTTCAGCCAGTTTGGCGCTGGCTACGCGCGACTCCGCGATTTCCGCCGTGACTTTGCGCATGCGCTCGATCTGGCCGTGGCCGCCTACCCGGAGGCCAACATCGGCATGGGCGACCGCGGCGTCGTGCTACGGCCGTCGCGGCCGCCGATCGCCGCCAGAGCATAGGCGCGAGCAGAGTCCATCGCCCCGCGAGTCGGGTCCACCGCCTAATGGAAATCGCTGCAATCTGCGACCCCATCCACCCCGAAGAGCGAGTAGGGTCCACCGGCCGACGCGAGTAGAGTCCACCGGCCAAGAAAACCGCAGTAGGGTTGGCGGATGCCGCCGCCGACCTGTGCTAGTAAGGTCCACTGGCGCGAGTCGAGTCCACCGACACCCAACGTGAAGCCTGACGCGGACGATCTGGGGCTCACGCAGCCGCGAGCGGCGGGCCGGGGGAGGGGAGGGCCGTGCCCCGGGCCGTGCCCCGCGACGGGCCAACTGATGGCCCCACCGGGTGTTCGACCCTTGTCGCGGCTTATGGTGTGGCTCGTGAGAGGGGTCACCACACGATCCGTACAAAACTGCACGCTAGGCGGGCCTTGGAGATCGCCCTTGCCTTTGGGATCGGTTCTGAAAGAGCGTTTTGAAAGGAAAAGCCCCAGAATTTGCCGTTTGACGGAAATTCATGTGCAAACGAACGTATATGAAAGGCTAACGAGATCAATAGCATACTGCTTAACGTGCGATTTTGGACAGATCGTGTGGTGACCCCAAAAACAGCCTTTCCCGGGGTGGCCAATTCACACAGCTTCGCGGTCACTGGGCCAACCTCCTGCGCAGACGGCAGGCTGACAGCAAGACCGAGTTGCCTGAGAAGAGGGAGAACCGGAGGTGAAGCTTCCACGGCTTCGTAGCTGACGCCGATCCTGCGGGTGGCGCTCTTACGCCGCAGCAGTGCACGCCGCACGAAGCGAGAAAGGCTGGCTTCATCCTCGAAGGCGTGCCGGCGGGCCTGGCCGTGCCGCCCAAT
>DATKPQ010000029.1:0-23771 GCA_035523995.1 Acetobacteraceae bacterium
GGCGCTGCAGGCGGTGGGCTTCTCGGTCACCGCCATCCGCGACATGACGCCGATCCCGCATAACGGCTGCCGGCCGCGCAAGCGCCGGCGCGTCTGATTTCTGTCCCCGCGCGGCCCCACCCCGCGCCGGCATTGAGGCAAAGGCACCGTGCGGCGGCGCGGTCCGAAAGGTATCCAAAGCCATGATGAGGCAAAGCGCAGTCATCCAGCGGAACTGGCAATCGCTGATCAAGCCGGAGAAGCTCGAAGTCGAGCCTGGCGCCGATCCGTCGCGCATGGCGACGGTGGTGGCCGAGCCGCTGGAGCGCGGCTTCGGCATGACGCTCGGCAACGCGATCCGCCGGATCTTGCTGTCGTCGCTGCAGGGCGCAGCGGTGACGGCGGTGCAGATCGACGGCGTGCTGCACGAATTCAGCAGCATCCCCGGCGTGCGCGAGGACGTCACCGACATCGTGCTGAACATCAAGCAGCTTGCGCTGCGCATGCACGGCGAGGGGCCGAAGCGGATGACCTTGACCGCGACCGGCCCGGGCGAGGTGCGCGCCGCCCAGATCCAGGCCGGGCACGACATCGACATCATGAACCCCGAGCTGGTGATCTGCACGCTGGATGACGGCGTGAAGCTCGGAATGGAGTTCACGGTGAACCTGGGCAAGGGCTACGTGCCGTCGGCCGCCAACCGGCCGGAGGATGCGCCGATCGGCCTGATCCCGGTGGATGCGATCTATTCGCCCGTGCGCCGCGTGTCGTACCGCGTGGAGCCGACCCGCGTCGGCCAGGTAACCGACTACGACAAGCTGCTGCTGACGGTGGAGACCAACGGCGCCGTGACGCCGGAGGATTCGGTGGCGCTGGCGTCGCGCATTCTGCAGGACCAGTTGCAACTCTTCATCAATTTCGAGGAGCCGCAGCAGATCCGCGCCGAGGAGCCGGAAGACAACCTGCCGTTCAACCGCAACCTGCTGCGCAAGGTGGACGAGCTGGAGCTGTCGGTGCGGTCGGCCAACTGCCTCAAGAACGACAACATCGTCTATATCGGCGACCTGGTGCAGAAGTCCGAGCAAGAGATGCTGCGCACGCCGAATTTCGGCCGGAAGTCGCTGAACGAGATCAAGGAAGTACTGACCTCGATGGGGCTGTCGCTGGGCATGACCGTGCCGGGTTGGCCGCCGGAGAACATCGAGGACCTGGCCAAGCGGCTGGAAGAGCCGTTCTGAGTTTTCGCCGAAGGGGATTGCCGTTATGCGTCACGGGGTTGCGGGGCGAAAGCTCGGCGTTACGTCCAGCCACCGCCAGGCCATGTTCCGCAACATGGCCGCGGCGCTGATCAAGCATGAGCAAATCACCACCACATTGCCGAAGGCGAAGGAGCTGCGGCCGGTAGCGGAGAAGCTGATCACGCTGGGCAAGAAGGGCGGAATGGCGAACCGTCGGCTGGCCTATGCGCGGCTGCGAGACGATACGATCGTCAACAAGTTGTTCGACACGCTGGCGGAGCGATATCGCGGGCGTGCCGGCGGGTATACCCGCGTACTGAGGGCTGGCGTGCGGTATGGCGACGCGGCGGATATGGCAGTGATCGAGCTGGTGGATCGCGATCCGGGCGCGAAGGGGCTGGATAGCGGGCCGCCGCAGAATGCCGGCGATGAGGAAGAAGGGCCGGAGGCTGCGGTGGGGGGTTAAGAAGCGCTGCTGCTTCGCGGGGCGTTACGCTCCTCGCACTGAGACTGGGTCCGGCAGGCATGAGCCTGCGGACTACCCAGCATAGTAATGTTGCCAGTCTCGTGGCGCAGAACGGCAACAGCATCACGGCAACAGCATCGATGCCATGATTAGCGCGTTGCGCCATGACATGGGCGAGGGATGAAGGACCGCCGATCGCAATTCAGCCGAAATATATATTCATCAGAACATCGGAACGGCGTCATCACGCACGGACCGACCCGGCATATTCATCGCAGCCGTCCGCCCCTGTTGCTCGGCAGCGCGCCAGTGCTCCACCCGGATGGAAGGGCCATCGCCGCGCAGCGGAATGAGCACAATTTCGATGCCCTCGACCGTCACCCGGTGCATGCCGGCACCTTGGATGTCGCTCAGCATCGCAACATGGTGTTCACGCTCTGCCATGGCGCGGCTCCTCGCAATCCGGGCAAGAAACGCTCGACGGGAGCGGTGCGTTCGGATGGCATGTCGGACACAACGGCGACGTGGGCGGCTCGCTCGACAGCGAGGCGGCAGAACAAGGCCGGTATGCCAGTCGCCGCTGCGCGGTGCCGATTTGCCGCACCCGGGTGCCGGCAGTAGCGTTGCGACAGTATCAGCGGCGGAGGTGGTTCATGTTCAGGCTCGGATACAAGGCGTCGGCAGAACAATTTGGCCCGACGCCATTGCTGGAATTCTCATGCCTGGCAGAGCAAGTCGGCTTCGATTCCGTGTTCGTCAGCGACCATTTCCAGCCCTGGAAACACACCGACGGGCACGCGCCATCGGCGTTTGCCTGGCTCGGTGCGTTAGGTGCGAAGACACAGCGGATCGTGATCGGCACCAGCGTGCTGACGCCGACCTTCCGTTATCATCCGTCGATCGTGGCGCAGGTGTTCGGCACGCTGGGGTCGTTGTTCCCCGACCGCGTGATCCTGGGCGTGGGCACGGGTGAGTCACTGAACGAAGTGCCGGCGACCGGCATGAAATGGCCGGAGACGAAGGAGCGGTTCGCACGGATGCGCGAGGCGATCCAGTTGATTCGCCATTTGTGGCGCGAGGATCATGTGACGTTCGAGGGCGAGTACTACCGCACCCTGAATGCGACGGTCTATGACAAGCCGGAGGGCAAGCTGCCGATCTATGTTGCGGCGGCCGGCCCGGCGGTAGCGAAATATGCCGGCCGCAGCGGCGACGGTTTCATCTGCACCAGCGGCAAGAAATGGGATCTCTACACCGAGACCCTGCTGCCGAACGTCGCCGAGGGTGTCAAGGCCTCGAGCGCGCCGAAGCCTGAGTACGACAAGATGATCGAGATGAAGGTATCGTTCGACGCCGACCGCGAGCGTGCCCGGCAGGATACCCGCCACTGGGCTGCACTGGCGCTGACGCCGGAGGAGAAGGTGTCGGTCGAAGACCCGCGCGAGATGGAAAAACTGTCGGCCGCGTTGCCGGTGGAACGCGCGGAAAGCCGCTGGATCGTGTCAACGGACCCCGACGAGCATGTGGAACGCATCCGCCCCTACGTGGAACTGGGCTTCAATCATTTGGTGTTCCACGCGCCGGGTCCCGACCAGGCGCGGTTTTTGAAACTGTACGGCGAGCAAGTGCTGCCAAGGCTGCGACGGGCGTTTTCGTAATACGCGCCTTGCTCGGCTGCGGGGCACGGTAAAAATGGAACCACGGATGCGCACAGATACACACAGATATTCCGTGCCGCATGGCTCTATCTGTGTGCATCTGTGTTCATCTGTGGTTCCATTTTTCTTTGCCGCCAGTCCGAGCGCAATTGCACGCTGGGGATCACGTCGTCGGTCCCTGCCGATGTCATTCCCAACTGCCGCTGCTATGGGACTAACGGCTGATCTGCCGCAGGACGATTCACTGCAGGAACAGTACCGCGCAGCCAGTCGATGAAGACCCGGCAAGCGGGTTTCAGCGTCCGGTCGGCGCGATAGGCCAGATAATAGGACAGCGTTCGAATGCGCGGCCCATCGCGGAACGGCGCCACGAGGCTACCGGCTTGCCGTTCGGCCACGGTCAAAAAATCGCTTTCGAGGATGACGCCCGCGCCTTCGATCGCCGCCTCGATCGCCAACGACGATCGATCGAACCAGAGTGCCGTGCTCTCTTCTGGCGCATCGACGCGTGCCGCGGCAAACCAGTCGCACCAGGTGATGCGATTGGACGGGTGGATCAACGTCGCGCGCGACAGATCGGCGGGAGTCCGCGGCCGTAGCCTCCGCGCCAGCGCCGGACTGCACAATGGCATCACGTGTTACGCCACCAGCGGGATCGCTGTTATCCCGGGCGCCGGCACGATGCTGCCGTAACAGATCGCCAGTTCGAAATTGCGGGCGGCGAAATCGGGCGGTTCGGTCGAGGTTTCCAGCCGCACCCGGATCGACGGATGCGCGGTGTGAAACGCGGAAAGGCGCGGACGCAGCCATTTCGCCGCGAAGCTGGTCGGCGACAGGACCGTGACGGGGGTGTTATGGCGGCGCGGTGCGATCTCGGCCGTCGCGTCCCCGATCGACTGCAACGCCGCCTCGATCCGCCGCCAATAGGCGGTGCCGGCGCGGGTCAGCGACACGCGGCCGGGGTGGCGGCGGAACAATTTCAAACCGAGAAAATCCTCCAGCCCCTGGATCTGATGGCTGATCGCCGACGGCGTCACGTGCAGTTCTGTCGCCGCAGCCGCGAAGCTGCCGTTACGTGCGGCGGATTCGAAGGCGATCAATGCTCTCAGCGGCGGCAGACCGGTGCGCATGTCCCTGACCGTGAATTTTTCTCAGCATGGTGGTGAATAATATCCGTTTGCAAGCGGGCCGGCACGCGGTGAACCATACCGGCGGCAGAAAGGCATTTCCCATGACCGTTTCCCCCGACACCGAAGCCGCCCTGCTGCGCCAGGCCGAGACGTACAGTTTTCGGGCCCGCATGGACAAGAAGACGGCCGAGGGACCGATTTTCGTCAAGGGCAAGGACTCGGTCGTCACCGATGTGACGGGCAAGGAATATCTCGACTTCAACTCCGGCCAGATGTGCGCCGCGCTCGGCCACAACCATCCGACCATCGTCGCTGCTATCCGCGACGCGTGCGACACGATGCTGCATGCCCATAGCAGCCATTATAACGTGAAGGAGATCGAGCTTGCGTCGCGCCTCGGTCGCCTGATGCCCGATCCGCTGCAAAAGAGCCTGTTCGGCGAGTCTGGTGCCGACGCCAATGAAATGGCGATGATGATCGCGCGCAAATATACCGGCGGGTTCGAGATCGCCAGCCCGCATATCAGTTTTCATGGCCTGTCGGATGCCACGCGCGCCGTCACGTTCTCCGGCTGGCATGCGAATCATGGACCTCTCGCGGGCGGGACGTACGCGATGGTGGCGCCCTACTGCTATCGCTGCCCGCTGCGCCAGACTTTTCCCGCATGCGAGTTTGCCTGTTTGAAGGCGAGCTTCGAATTGCTCGACGCGCAATCGACCGGCCGCCCGGCCGCCGTCATCACCGAGCCCCTGTTCAGCGCCGGCGGTGTGGTCGAGCCGCCGCTGGGCTGGCTCAAGGCGCTGCAAGAGATGACGCATGCGCGCGGCATGCTGCTGATCGTGGATGAGGAGCAAACCGGGCTGGGCAAGCTTGGCACGATGTTCGGGTTCGAGCGCGATGGGATCGTGCCCGATATCGTCACGATAGCGAAGCATTTTGGCGGCGGTGTCGGCATCAGCGCCGTGACGACGACGGCCGCGATCGAGGACAAGGTGGTGGGCGACGGCTATGCCGCGACGCACTCGCACAGCAACGATCCGCTGATCTGCGCGGCGGGGCTGGCGAGCCTCGATGTGGTCGAGGGCGAAGACGTGCCGGCGAAAGCGCGCAAGATCGGTGCCCTGATGCGGGAGCATTTGGAGGCGCTGATGCAACGCTATGAGCTGATCGGCGACATTCGGGGGCGTGGCCAGCTTCTGGGCGTTGAATTGGTGCGCAGCCGTTCGAGCAAAGAGCCGGCAACCGATGAGGGGCGGACGATCGGCAAGCTATGCTTTGCCGCGGGGCTGATTTTCAGTTTGCGCCGCGGTGGCAGCGTGTTGCGTTTCGTGCCGCCGGCGACCACGACGCCTGGGCAGATCGATCACGCGATGGAAGTGCTGGGGCACGCGCTGGAGCAAGTGAGCAGCGGGTGAGCGCGGGGCTGATTGGGTTAAACGCGCGGGGCAGTACTAGTTGCCGGCTGGCTTATTAATCTTCGGAGGAAGCGGAGCAGGAGAGGAAGCGGAGCAGAAATTGCGTTAGGCGGGGCCCCACTTTGCGGCGTGGCAGGCAGAGTGCATCGATCGGGCATTCTTCTCAGCTTCCTCTCCAGCTCCGCTTCCTCTGAAGATTAATAAGCCAGATGCATGTCCCACAGGCGCTGCGAATTTCCCCCGAACACCGCCTGCTTTAAAGGACCAAGCTTGCCGCGCCGCTCTCCATTCGCGCGACCGCGCCCCAGGACCGCGACCTGATCGCCATAGCCCCGAAGGTGGTCTTCGAGCTGGAGAGCAGGAGCCGAGAGGGTTGACGCATTAGCGGTGTGGCGATCGCAGGTAAAACCTGAAATTTGCCGCAGGACCGTCACGTCAGTTTGTCGCGTTATATGCCGCGACCGGGAAATCGCCCCCCTCAAGCCGCGTCATCTTCACTCGGACGATAGAGTCCGGCGAAAACTGCCAGACCTCATCCTCCGGAACCGGGCCGACGAGACGATAAATGTCCGGCCCGAGTTTCTCGGCCTGCACCGGCCTCCAAACGTCCAGCGCTTCATCCGGCAAATACATGTGGATAGTCTCGGTCTGCATGTCACAGCTCCCACGAACAAGGAGTAGATACGCCCATGTTGCCCGATTCCTTTGATGAGATTGGTTCCACCCCCCATACATCGGTTCCAGAAGCCCCTTCTGACATGCCGGTTGATCCGGCCTTTGAGCGAGGCTTTAGGAGGGGTTACATATCTGGGATGTTGGACGGCTTGAACGGTGTTCGACGCAGGTAGACGAGTGAAGAGTTCGACCGGCTTGAAAAGTGGGTGACGGACAGCTCGCGGCCATGGTCAACCAAAGACCTCAACAGAACTATAAGGCCCTCACCACCTGATGACCCGCTCTTGCAGGCGCGTAAGAGAACGCACGGCGATGGTCCTTTTGTCGTCAGCTAGAGTCGTACGGCGTGCGGGAACTCCTCTGTGTCCGAAGTGGCTCGCGCCCGATCCTCTCATCCCTTCCGCCCCCACCTCTCCCGCGACCTCCTGCTGCGGCTATAACCCACCCATGCCCCACCGCCTCGAACTCCTCGCCGTGCCCGGCATCCCCATGGTCCAGCCGGGCGACGACCTCGCCGAGCTGATCTCCGCCCGCGCCCCCGCGCTGCAAGACCGCGACGTGATCGTCATCGCGCAAAAAATCGTCTCCAAGGCGGAGAACCGCAGCGTCGACCTCGCCACCGTCACGCCATCCCCGCGTGCCATCGAACTGGCTGCCGAGATCGGCAAGGACCCGCGCCTTGTCGAGGTCATCCTTTCCGAATCCGCCCGCGTCGTCCGCTCCCGACCCAACCTGCTGATCATGCAGCACCGCCTGGGCTTCGTGATGGCGAACGCCGGCGTGGACCACTCCAACGTCGCTCCAACAGGCGGTCCGGACTACGCCCTCCTGCTGCCTCTCAACGCCGATACCTCCGCCGACGCCCTCCGCACCAAGCTGGAAGCACTGGCAAAAGTCCGCCTGGGCGTGGTCATCAGCGACAGCTTCGGCCGTCCCTGGCGCCGCGGCACGGTTGGCGTGGCGATCGGCTCCTCCGGACTGCCTTCCCTGATCGATATGCGCGGCCGCCCCGATCTGTTCGGCCGCACCCTGGAAGTCACCGTCATCGGTTTCGCCGACGAAATCGCCGCCGCCGCCGGCCTCCTGCAAGGCCAGGCCGCCGAAGCGCAGCCTGTCGTCATCGTCCGCGGCCTCACCTGGACGGCGCCCGACGCCCCGGTTAACGAACTGGTCCGTCCACCCGAGGAGGATTTGTTCCGGTGATCATCGCGCTCTCCGGCGGCGTCGGCGGTGCCAAACTGGCGCTGGGCCTGTCGCGCATCCTCCCACCCGAGGACTTGCTCGTCGTCGTCAACACAGGCGACGATTTCGAGCATTTGGGCCTGTCGATCTCCCCAGACATCGACACGGTGATGTACACGCTGGCCGGCCTTGCCAACCGCGAGCTGGGCTGGGGCCGCGCCGACGAGACTTGGTCCTGCATGGAAACCCTGGCGGCGATCGGCGGCGACACCTGGTTCCGCCTCGGCGACCGCGACCTCGCCGTGCATATCGAGCGCACCCGCCGCCTGCGCTCTGGGGAAACGCTGTCCGCCATCACCGACGATCTCTGCCGCCGCCTCGGCATCGCCCAGCGCGTATTGCCGATGAGCAATGACCCCGTGCGCACGCGCTTGCTCACCCCCGCCGGCTGGCTGGATTTCCAGGAATATTTCGTGCGCAACCGCTGCGAGCCGAAAGTGCTGGAACTGGATTTCCACGGCGCGCTGAAGGCCCGCCCGCATCCCGATTTCATCGCCGCATTGAACGACATGCGGCTGGAGGCGGTGGTGATCTGCCCTTCCAATCCGTTCATCAGCGTCGAACCGATCCTGGCAATTCCCGGCGTGCGCGAAGCCCTGGCCGGGTGCTCTGCGCCGGTAATCGCCGTCTCCCCCATCATCGCCGGCCGCGCGGTGAAGGGACCGACGGCGAAGATGATGACCGAACTCGGCCTCGATCCTACCGCCGGTAACGTCGCGCAGCGTTATCGCGATCTGCTGGATGGCTACGTGATCGATCACGCCGACATGGCAGAGGTGGTTTCGATCGATGCGCGCGTCACGCTGGCGCAGACACTGATGACGACGATCGAGGATCGCGAGGCTCTGGCGAAGACGGTGCTGGATGCTGCCGCCGTGTTGCGGCGCCGCCGGTGAAGCGAGGCCGGGCGTGATGCAGGTTTGGGCCGCGGTGCCAGTGAAGGAATTCACCGGCGCCAAGCAACGGCTGGCCGCGATGCTGTCGCCGGACCAACGTGAATTGCTCGCGGCGACAATGCTGGAGGACGTGCTGGCGGCGCTGGCGGGTGCGCGGCAGCTCGGTGGCATTCTGGTGAATACGGTGGAACCGCGCGCCGTGGCGTTGGCCGAGCGCTACGGCGCGCGCGTGGTGACCGACGGCGCGCGTGACGGCCACACCGGCGCGGTGAACGGCATGGCGCGGGCGCTTGCGGCGGAAGGCCATGCGATGCTGACTCTGCCCGGCGACGTTCCGCGCGTCACGTGCACCGAAGTCGATGCGGTCGTGAGTTGGTGCCCGCCGGCGCCGTCCTTCACCATCGTGCCGGCGCATGACGAACTCGGCTCAAACGCGGTGCTGTGCTCGCCGCCCGGCGCAGTGCCGCTACGGTTCGGTGACGACAGCTATTTCCCGCATCTTGCCGCGGCGCGTCGCAGCGGGATCGAGCCGACGATTGTTCGGCAGCCCGGCATCGCGATGGATATCGACCATCCCGCCGATCTCCGCATGTTGCTCCGTGCGCCGCGCATGCCTACGCGCACGCTCGCGCTGCTGGAGCGCTTCGGCATTTGACGCTGCATTGGGAATTGCTGCGTTGGGCCGGGCGAAGCATTGCCTTCGCCTGGCTGCTGTGGGCCGTCGTGTGGGTTGTGATGGCGCTGCGGACGAAGCCAACGCTGCGCCGGGAGGGGTTCGGATCGGGGCTCGCCTTCAGGGTGCCCATCGTGCTTTCCATGCTTCTGCTATTGCTCGCGAAACGGACACATCTGGGAATGGCGCTGCAGGCATCGGGAACACCCTGGTCGTGGTTGTTTATGCGGTTCATCCGCTTCTATCCGGGCGTCGTTTTTGTAGGGGCGCCACTGACGTTGCTCGGCATCGCGTTCTGCTTCTGGGCGCGCTTCGAACTTGCCGGCAATTGGAGCGCGTCGGTCGCGCTGAAGCAGGGTCACGAACTGATCCAGGCCGGGCCATATCGTCTGGTTCGCCATCCGATTTATACCGGCGCGCTGGTGGCGGTTGGCGGAACAGCGTGCGCCATTGGGCAATGGCGTGGCCTGTTGGCCCTTGCACTGACGTTCGGCGCCGTTTGGTACAGAGCCGGCGCAGAAGAACGGCTGATGACAGCGACATTTGGCGATGACTATCGGCGTTATCAAGCGCGGGTGCGGCGGCTGATCCCGTTCATCCTGTGACGTTGCGCGGCGATGCCATTGCTCCCGGTATGCGATGAGCGTGAACCGACCCGATCACCCTTACCCTCGCTACTTCGCATCTCGACCTCCCCCGCGCAGCGGGAGAGGTTTCGTTAGATCGCCATTGCGTAAGCCGGACGGCGTGGGTCGGCGCCAGCGCAGATCAGTCCCGTCGCCGGGTCGGTGACGATCGCTTCCACCGATCCTGCCAGCCACGTCCATTCCGGCCAATCGCGAATCTCGTGCCCGCGCGCGGCAAGATCGTCGCGCGTCGCTTTGTCGATGCGCGATTCCACCGCAAGGCGTCCGGGGAAATATTCGAACGGTGCGAAGGATGACGGGAACGAATACGACGCAACGCGCGGCGCTTCGATCGCCGTCTGCGGGTCCATGCCGAAATGCAGCACGTTCAGCAGCACCTGCAGCATGGCTTGCGTCTGCACGTCGCCGCCCGGCGTACCGAACGGCATCACGCCACCGTTTCCGGTCAGTATCAGCGCAGGGTTCGGAGTCAGACGCGGGCGCTTGCCGGGTGCCACGCCGGCGGGATGTTTCGGATCGGGACGACTCTGCGAACCGCGTCCTGACGGTGTGATGCCGAGCCCCGGCACGACAGGCACATTGCCCGACCCGTCGGATGGCGTGGCGCTGAACGCATTGCCCCAGCGATCGACGACACAGCAATACGAGGTGTCGGCTTCCACCTTCGGCAGCTCCGCCCCACTGGCCCCATGCGCCCGCCCCGGCAGGTCGAGCGGCGCCGGCATCTGGCCAAAGGCCCTGACATCGCGCACCGACGCGGCGCGGCGGGCGATCGTCGCGGGGTCCAGCAGATAATCGATCGGCACATCGACGAAATTCGGGTCGCCGAAATAATGCTCTCTGTCCGCCATCGCCAGATTCACGCACTCGACGAGGCGATGCAGGTAGGTGGCGCTGTTATGCGGCAGGCCAGTGATGCCGACACGTTCCACCAAGGCCAAGGCTTCCTGCAACGCGGGTCCCTGGCACCACGCACCGCAGGTAACGAGCTCATGCTCACGCCAGCGCCGCCGCACCACCGGCTCGATCGGCGAATGGTAGGATGCCAGATCGTCCATCGACAGATAGCCCCCTTCGGACTTCTGAAACTTCACGATCTCCCGTGCGATGTCACCGCGATAGAACGCATCATGCGCCGCACTCAGGCCGGCCATCCGGTCGGGGCCGGCGGCGTGGTCCTGGTCGGCCATGAATTGCAGCGTGCGCGACAAATCGGCCTGCACGAATTTTTCGCCCGCTTTCGGCACGCGCCCATTGGGCAGGAAGATCGCGATGTTGGACGCCCAGCGACGGTATTCATGCTCGTGCGAGGCGATCGACGCGGCAAGCAGGGGATAAACCGAAAAGCCTTCGGCCGCGAAGCGAATCGCGGGCGCTGCGACATCGGCAAACCGCAGCGTCCCGTGCCGACGCAGTGCGGTGATCCAGGCATCCGGCGCGGCAGGCACCACGGTGCGCAGCACGCCATCCGAAATTTTTCCCCCATGCTCGCGCATGAACAAATCCGCAGGCAGTGCTTTCGGCCACCAGCCGAGGCCCGCGATGCTTTCCACCGTGCCATCCGCAAGCCGGATGATGATCGGCGCCACGCCGGCAACATTCACCAAGTCCGGCTGCAGCACGCCCAGTGCGATGCCCGCCGCGCACCCGGCATCGATCGCGTTGCCACCGGCTTCGAGGATCGAGAAAGCCGCGGCAGCGGCAAGATAGTGGCCGGCGGACACGGCATGGCGCGTGCCGCAGATGGTGGGGCGATGGGACATGGCGAGCGCTCCCTCTTGGTCGCGACGGAGCGTGCGGCAATCGGCGTCAAAAGAAAACCTCTCCCACGATGTGGGAGAGGTCGAGGCGCCGGCGGCGCCGGGGGTGGGGATGATCAGGTCGCCGCAATTACTCCGCCGCCAGCCGACCCTCCGCCGCAAACTCCTTGATCGACACACGCCAGTGGATGCGATCCTCCTCCGGCGGATAATCGCCGGCGGCGCGGTGATAAGAGCACCGGTTGTCCCAGATGACGATATCGCCAACGCGCCATTGGTGGCGGTACTCAGCGTCCGGCTGGATCATGTAGCTTTCCAGCTCCTCGATCAGCGCGTCGCTTTCAGCGGCATCCAGTCCTCCGACAGCGACAATCTTTCCTGGATCGTAATACAGCGACTTGCGTCCCGTCTCCGGATGCGTGCGGACGATCGGGTGCAGAACCGGCCGCCAATCGCGATCCTCGGGGTTCAGCAGCGCCGTCTTCTTCCGCCGACCGCCATAGGTGAACGCGCCGTTGCGCCCCTCCAGCCGCTGCTTCAGCCGATCCGGCAGCGCCTCATACGCCGCGTACGCATTGGCAAACAGCGTATCGCCGCCGCGGCTGGGAATCGCCAGTGCATAGAGCTGCGTCGCCTTGAACGGATCCGCATCATAGGCCCCATCGGTGTGCCAGCCTTCCGCACCGCGGCGATAGATCGCCTGGTTCAACGTGCCGTCCGCATCGAACTTGTTGATGCCGAGCAAGGTGATCTCGGGCATTTGCGGATGGCGCGTGGATTTGGACGGATGCGGCACCACGATGCCGAAACGGCGGCTGTAGTGCAGGAAGTCCTCGATTTTGAGGTCCTGGTCCCGCACCACCAACACATTGCGCTCCAGCCAGGCCTGATAGATCGGCGCGAACCCCGCGTCGTCGAGCGCTGTCACGTCGACATCGGTGACTTCGACGCCGATCTGCGGTCCAATTGGGCGGACGTGCACGTCTTGTTCCTCCCGGCTTCTGCATGGGAGTGTCGAAGGGTTTGTGCTGCATGGCAAGGCCGCGGCAGCACTGATTGCGAGCCAGCCCCTATACCTTTGCCGCGCACGGCACTACGCACAGGCGATGAACTACCGTCACGCCTTTCACGCCGGCAGTTTCTCCGATTGCATGAAGCACGCGCTGCTGGTCTGGCTGATCGACGCGCTGCAACGCAAGCCGGCGCCGATCTTCGTGTTGGATACTCATGCCGGCGCCGGCCGTTATGACCTGACCGCCGGCCCGGCCCGGCGCACCGGCGAATGGCGCCAGGGCATCGAGCGCCTGATCGATGTGCCGCCCTCCGCGCTCGGCCGCTATCTCGGCTTCATCCGCACGCTGGGCCTGTATCCCGGGTCTCCCGCGCTGATCCGCGCCATGCTGCGCCCGGAAGACCGCCTCGCCTGCTGCGAGCTGCAATCCGACGATTTGTTTGAACTTCGCCGCCATTTTGCGCGCGATCCGCAGGTCTCGGTACACCAGCGCGATGCGTGGGAGGCGCTGGGCGCCTTGCTGCCGCCCAAGGAGCGCCGCGGCCTGGTACTAATCGATCCGCCCTTCGAAAATGCCGAGGAGTTCAGCAATCTCGCTGCTGGTCTCGCCGCGGCGCATGTGCGGTTCCGCGCCGGCGTGCTGGTTGCCTGGTATCCGATCAAGCACCGCGCGCCCGTGCGCGGGTTTCACACGGCGATGCAGCAGACCGGCATTCGCGACATCGTCGCGGCCGAACTCTCCCTGCGTGAGCCGCTGATGCCCGACCGGCTGAACGGCTGCGGCCTGCTGGTGGTCAATCCGCCGTTCAAGTTCGAGCAAGAGGCACTGCCGATCCTGCAGGCGCTGCTGGAACGGCTGGGACGCAATGAACGTGGCGCTTGTGCGACCGTGACCAGGATCGCCAATGAGTGACGTTTCGGTAATAGGCGCCGGCACCTGGGGCATCGCCCTGGCAATCCAGGCCGCGCGCGCCGGCGCGGACGTACTGCTTTGGGCGCGTGACCCTCTGCGTGCCGCGGACCTGGCAGCGCGGGGCGAGTCCTCCCGCCTTCCTGGCGTCCGGCTGGCGCAGCAGGTCATTGTCACCCACGACCTGGGCCGGGTCAGTGGCATCGTGCTGCTGGCGGTGCCGATGCAGCACCAGCGCGCTGTCCTCACGCGCCTGCCGCCAGGCACGGCGCCACTGGTGGTCTGCGCCAAGGGCTTCGAGACCGGGACCAACCTGCTGCCGCTGGAGGTGGGGCAGTCGGTGCATCCCGGCGTCGAGGCCGCCGTTCTCACCGGCCCCAACTTCGCCCACGAAATTGCCGCCGGGCTGCCCGCCGCCGCCGTGGTCGCAGCAACGCAGTCCCCATTGCGAGACCGCGTCATTGCCACGCTTTCGACGCCCACATTCCGCCTCTACGGCAACGACGACCCGATCGGCGCCCAGGTCGGCGGCGCGGCGAAGAACGTGATCGCCATTGCCGCGGGCGCCGTTATCGGTGCCGGCCTGGGGGAAAACGCCCGCGCCGCCCTGATCACCCGCGGCCTGGCCGAACTGGCGCGACTGGCGGTGGCGCTGGGCGGCCGGCGCGAGACCGTCATGGGCCTGTCCGGCCTGGGCGACCTGCTGCTGACCTGCACCGGTCCGGCGAGCCGCAACTACAGCCTGGGCGTGGCGCTCGGCCGGGGCGAAAAACTCGTGGACGTGCTGGCTGCCCGCAGCGCGGTCACCGAGGGTGTGGCGACGGCGCCGGCTCTGGTCACGCGGGCCGCCGGCGTGGACCTGCCGATCTGTACGGCGGTCGCGGCTTTGCTGGAGGGCCGCACAACGCTGCGGCAGGCAATCACGGATTTGCTCGCCCGGCCGCTGCGCGACGAGTAGGACAGCCGTCCCCGAAACCGGCGCGCCCAACAGAAACGGGGCCGGTCTTTCGACCCGCCCCGCGCTTTGATCGGCGCACTTATACCGATTGGTATAGCATCCAACGGTGGGAACTGGATTGGGAATTCCCAACTATCTGCATGATGTTGCCCGTCATGGCCCGGCTTGACTCGGTTGGCGGCGCACCGGAGATGCAAGTGTGGCGCGGCATTTCGCGGCGAACCACCCGGCGCTGATGGCTAGGTCGAGCCCGGCCACGCCGGGACATGCGCGCGGCGCTCATGCCGAACTGCGATCTCGGGGGTAGACTTGAAGATACTTGTAATCGAAGACGACCAGGAGACGGCCGACTACGTGGCCCGCGGCCTCCGAGAGCAAGGGCATGCGGTGGACCACGTCGCCAACGGGCGGGAGGGTTTGTTCCGCGCCGGTGACACGCCGTACGACGTGCTGATCATCGACCGCATGCTGCCAGGCATCGACGGCCTCTCGCTGGTGCGCATGCTGCGCGAATCCGACGTGCGCACGCCCGTATTGTTCCTCACTGCTCTCGGTGGCGTCGGCGATCGCGTGCGGGGACTTGATGCGGGCGGTGACGACTACCTCGCCAAGCCCTTCGCTTTTGCCGAATTGCTCGCCCGCGTGAACGCTCTGGCACGGCGTCCGCCGCTGGTGGAGGTGCAGACCGTGCTGCGTGCCGGCGATCTGGAAATGGATCTGCTGAAGCGCGCAGTGACGCGCGCCGGCAAGGAGATCGACTTGCAGCCGCGCGAGTTCCAGTTACTGGAATACCTGCTGCGCAATGCCGATCGGGTCGTGACCCGCACCATGCTATTGGAAGCAGTCTGGGATTTTCACTTTGATCCAAAAACTAACATCGTGGAGACGCATATCAGCCGGCTGCGCTCCAAGCTCGCCCAATGGGGTGGGGCGGAGCTGATCCATACGGTGCGCGGCGCCGGCTATGCGCTGCGTGCCCCGGCATCCGTTGCGTCGGCCTAGCACATGGCATGTGTCGTTATGCAGATATATCCATGCGAGAAGCGAAGCGACCAAGCGACCTCGATTATACGGTGCGCGGGCGATCAGGACAATTCCGCGAACGGGATCGCTTCGTCGCTTCCCTCCTCGCAATGACATGATACGCGTGACTCACACCTCATTGCTCATGAGAACCAGGCTCCTTCGCACGGCGAGTTTTCGGCTTGCCGCGCTGTATCTGCTGTTGTTCACGGCATCTGCCGCGGCGTTGGGCGGGGCGGTGTTCTGGATGACCCACGAATCCCTGCTCCAGCAGCTTAAATCGCGGGTGCATAGCGCACTGGATCATTTCGCGGAGGTGGATCAGCAAGGCGGCGCGGCCGGGTTGGTCGCGCATGTGCGGCGGTATTCCCGCGGCGCCGGGGCGTTGGACTATCTGGTGCAGTCGCCGGATGGTGCGCGGCTGGCCGGGCAACTTCCCATGGTCGGCGACCGCCGCGGCTGGCTGCGGCTGATCGCGACAGACCAGGATGGCACGAAACCGGTCCTCGCCTATGTGAAGCAACTACCCGACGGAGTCGTCGTTGCGGTGGCCGACGATCTCCGCCGCGTTTATCGGGCCGACGACGCCGTGCTGCGCGCCGTCGCGTTCAGCATCGCCGTCACCATCCTGATCGGCGGCGCCGGCGGCGTCTGGTTGAGCCGGGTGTTCTTGCATCGGGTGGATGCGATGTCGCGGACGGCGGAGGCGATCATCGACGGTGACCTCGGTCAGCGGATTCCGCTGCGCGGCAGCGGCGACGATCTCGACCGGTTGGCGGAGACGCTGAACCGCATGTTGGACCGGATAGAGAAGTTGCTGACCAGCGTGCGCGAAGCGTCCAACAACATCGCGCATGATTTGCGCACGCCGCTGTCGCGGCTGCGCCAACATCTGGAGGAGGCACGTGGCCGCACTGGTTCCGAGGCCGACCACGACCATGCGCTGGACCGCGCGAAAACGGAAGTGGATGCGCTGCTGGGCACCTTCGCCGCACTGCTGCGGATCGCCGAAGTCGAGGCCGGGGCGCAGCGCGCGGCGTTTTGCCGTGTGGATCTGTCTAACGTAGCGGAGACCGTCGCCGATGCGTTCGCGCCGTCGGCGGAGGATGAGGGGCGCTGCCTGACCGCCGACGTTGCTCCGGGCGTCGTAGTGCATGGCGACAAGGAACTGCTGACGCAGATGCTGGTGAACCTGGTGGACAATGCCTTGCGTCACACGCCATGCGGCACCGAGGTTCGGCTATCGCTGCTTCGGCAGGGGCGCCAGGCGGTGCTGGCGGTGGAGGATAACGGGGCCGGTATCCCGGAGGCGGAGCGAGCACATGTGTTGAGGCGGTTCTATCGGCTCGACCACAGCCGAACGACGCCAGGCAGTGGGCTGGGCCTCAGTCTCGTGGCGGCGGTCGCGGAGCTGCACGGTGCAGCGCTCCGGTTGGAGGATGCCCGGCCGGGGCTGCGGGTGAGTGTGGCATTGGGGACGATGGGGGATGTAGGCGCACTGGGGCAAGAGCCTGCCCGCGCTGCCGAGTGAGCCCGATTGCGTGGGCGCCTGGACAAATCCTGCCACATCGATTGGGCTGTTTGATGTTCAAACCTGACTGGTCGGCAGCAGCTTCATCCGTCGGTGCAACGCTTCGACATAGTCCGTCTTCGCCGCTGTGTACGCTTCCCGGTCGGTCGCGTGGCGCTGTGCGAAATCGCACTTCAGCGCGGCGTAACACTCCGCTTCCTCCGGGTGTGCGCGCAGATAATCGCGGAACGCCAGGCGCCGTTGCCACATCTCGCCGGCTGTTTCGGTGATGTGCACGTGATGCGTCCGCCGCTCGCCATAGGGCGGCATGCCCTTGACGAAGAACATGCGGTCGGTGGCCGGATTATCGTCCCAATAAACATAGCCCAGCGCGTTGATCGGCGCGACAAACGCCGCCTTCGCATGCGCCAGAGACCGCGCAGCGACCAGGATATCGATGATCGGCTTTGCAATCAGTCCGGGCACCGCAGTGCTGCCGAAATGTTCGATCCCGACCACCTGCGTTGGATCGAGCACCAGGCGCAGCCGCGCGGCCTCTTGCGCAAACAGATCAGGCCATGCCGGATCGTACGGCACCAACGTGACATCGTCCGCCGCCACGCGGTGTCACTCCGCCGGAGCGAATCCCATGATCTGTCCGAAGCGTTCGCGATAGGCCGGCCAGACCTCCGGATTCACCAGCCGCGGCGGGCGCTTGGCATCGAAGATGTCCAGCACTTGCTCCGCCGCGAACCGTGCCATGTTCTCGCGTGATTCCTCGGTGGCGCCCGCGGTATGGGGGCTGACCAGCACGTTGTCGAATTTCAGCAGCGAATGGTCGTGCGGCGGCGGTTCGTCCTCCCATACGTCCAGGCCGGCGCCGGCGATGCGCTTGGACGCCAGCGCGTCAGCCAACGCGCCTTCATCGTGAATGAAGCCGCGTGCCGTGGTGATGAACCATGCGTCGGGACGCATCAGCGCAAACTGCGCCGCTCCGATCATGCCGCGGGATTCGCGCGTCAGCGGGCAATGCACCGACACGTAGTCCGCCGAGCGCAGCAGTTCGTCGAGTTCCACCTTCTCCCCGCCGCGCGCGCTGATCTGCGCTGCAGTCAGGTACGGGTCGTAGGCGAGGACGCGCATGTTAAACAAGCCGCGGCACAGCTCGGCGACGCGGCTGCCGACATTTCCGATACCGATCACGCCGACGGTACGGTTCAATAGCTCGCGGCCGATATACTGGTTGCGCGGAATGCCGGGGCCGGCACGCATGCGGCGGTCGGTCTCGATGATGCGTTTCGACAAGGTCAGCATCATCGCCAGCGCATGCTCTGCCACGCCTTCCTTGTTACCGCCGGACTGGTTCACCACGGCGATACCCTGCGCAGTGCAGGCATCCACGTCCACGGTGTCGTAGCCGGCGCCGTTCGACGACACGGCAACCAGGTTCGGCAGGCGTTGCAGCAGCGCAGTGCTGACCTGGAAATGCGGCGCGATCACCTGGCGCGAGGCACCGATCTGGTAGACGTGCGCCGCACTCAGTATCGGCGTCACGACATCGTCGGGCGATTCGTTCTCCAGCCGGTCGAGCAAAATGTCCGGCCGCTGTGCCAGGATTTGCGCGTAGAGCGGCGAGGACAGGTATTTTACGTAGAACACGCGTTTCGCGTTGGGTGCCATGGTTTCCCCCTTCAACGTCATGGCCGGGCTTGACCCGGCCAACTACTCTCGATCTTTTGTGCGCAGACGGCCGGGTGATCCCCGGGTCCAGCCCGGGGACATGACCCCGGCCATGACGAGAGCTCACAAATCCAAAAACCTCGCCACCGCCGGTCTGGCCCGCAGCGCGGCCAGATCGTCCGGCGTGGGCAGTCGCGGCCGGTCGCGATCCTGATTGACCATGCACAAGAACCCGAGTGGCTCGCCTTGCGTCGCGCGAAACTGGTGCCAGGTCCAGGACGGAATCGTCACCAAATCGAACGGTTTTACCTCCGTCACCTCGCTGCCGAGCAAGCAATGTCCATGACCGCGCAAAATCATCACCGCATGGGCATGCTCATGCTGCTCCAGCGTCGAGTAGCCGCCGACGCCCACTTCGAAATAGCGCAGGTCGCAGCCCATGCCTGGCTGCTGGAACAACACCTGGCGCGAGACATCCTTGAACGGCGCGCTGCCCTCCTGCTTGTAGGGCATGTGCTCCACGCCATCCCAGCGATACCCTTCGCGAAATTCTCGCTTCTCCGGCAATTGCTCGATATCCATGATCGCTACCGATACTGATGTGCCGCGACGGCGCGCGTGAAGGCGGCGGTTGCCTCCGTCAATTGCGCGCGTGCCGCCAGCAGGTTGCCGCCTATCAGCAACATCGCGTCTGACCCGTAGAAGTCAAGCAACTCCGGCACGCGCTGCAACGTCATGCCGCCGGCCGGTACCGGCATACTGGAGCGCGACCCATGGTCGGGCTGCCGCGCATTGTCAGCCAGTGCGCGGCAGGTGTCCGGCGAATAGCCGAACCGTCCGCCGAAATTGGGAAAGATCACCGCATCGGCGCCGATCAGAGAGAACAGCTTGCCGATCAGCAGCTCAGGTGCGATGCGTGCGGCGCCGCCCAGGCTGGGATGGGCGAAAAGGGCGACTTCCGAAAATTCGCGGATCAGTGCTTGCATGTTCGCAAATCCGGCGATCATCGGCGCCAACAGGGCGCAATCGATACCAAGTTCGCGTGCCAGCCCAAGTTGCCGGCGCATTGCGTTCAGATTGCCCGACAGGCTGGGCACGTAGCGGGTCGGATGTCCGGTGGCGTCGCGGCCGCGCGCGATGCCTGCATGGCAGGCGCGGATGCGGTCGGCGAAGCGGCTGTAGTCCTGCTCCGCCATGCCGTGATCGTCCTTGATGTAGTCGATGCCGCCGCGGGCAAATCGTTCCGCCAATGCGCCCAATTGCTCTGCCGACAGCCCCTGCGGTTTCAGCGCAGAGCATGTCAGCGCGCGGCGTGGCGCACCGACGGGCGCACGCAAGCCGGCAATGCCGTGACGAGGCCCGCCGAACGCCTTTGACAGTTCGGGCGGAAACGCAACGTCATGCAGCACGACGTCCTGATGCAGCGAGGTGTTGCCGAACAGCATGTTCAGCATCTGGCCGGCGTCGTTGCCGATTGTGGATACGGCCAGGCCGATACGGACAGAAAACACACCCGCGGCGATGGGTTCGATCGCCTGAACTTCGCCAACAATGTCGTGCAATATGGCTGGTTCGTCGATCGCGTCGAGCGGCATTTCCACACTTTGCTCGACCGCAATGGCAGCAGCGCGGGGCTCGATGGAACCGGCATTGCCTCGCACGTAGTAAGTGGCAACCACCCGATCGGTCATGCGCGCGGCACCACCAGAGCATCCACCGCAACGGCGCCGGCTTCACCCAGCATCACGGGGTTGATGTCCACAGCTTCCAGCCGCTCGCTTAATGCTGTCCCGACGTTTTGCAATGCCCGCAGCAGATCGATCAGCGCTCGGTTTGCGTCCGGGTATTGCCAACGAGTACTGCCCAACACTCGCCCCAGTGCGCTGCGCTCCAGCTTGTTTGCGATTGTGTCGCGAGACACCGGGACGGGCCAAAGACAGATATCGCGCAATGACTCGGCGTAGATGCCGCCGAGGCCGCACAGCAGAACCAGGCCTACACCGGGTGAACGGCTGATGCCGACGATCACTTCCAATGCCGCTTGCACCATCGGCTGGACGATGACGTGTTGCGTGCCGAGTGCGTTGTACGCGGCGTGCAGTGTTGCGGCGTCGCGCAGGTTGGTGCGCACCAAGCCGCGTTCAGTCTTGTGTGCGACGCCCTCCGCGACTCCTTTCAGCACGACCGGCCAACCGACACGCTCGGCCGCATCGCGGGCGGTATCGAAGTTGGCGCATTCGATGGTCTCAACCACTGACACACCGAAGTCGCGCAGCAGGCGCAGGCTTTCGGGTTCGGTCAGCGGGCGCGTGGCAGGGAAGAGGGAGCGGACATGCTCCCCCTCCCCTTGTGGCAGGGGGACAGGGGGAGGGGTTCGGCACGTAACTTCAGCGCGTTGCGCCCCCTTCCCTCGCCCCGCTCCCGCAATGCGAGGGGGGGCATTCTTCTCTGGTGCCGGTGCTAACAGTGCGCCGATCCCCTCCAGCACGATGTCCGTCTCGCCGAATACGTCCATGCCGCGGGTTTCATAGAAAGCGCGTTCCGACTCCGGCATGCCCCCGGGGGCGACGATCAGCAGCGGCTTGCCGGAGGTTTCGCGTGCCTCGGCAAGGGCGGCGCGGATCGGGTCGCCTTGCCACGGGTTCATCGAATGCACCAGCGCCAGCGCGACACCTACGTTTGGATCGCTGGAGAGCAAACCTGGCACCGACGCCGCGCGGCGCATGCCGCCGAAGATGCCGAGGTCCAGCGGGTTGCCAATGCGCGAGAACATTTTTTGGGTGTCGATGCCGCGGTGCGTTGCCGGCGATAGCTCGGCCAGGGGCACGCCTAGCGCGGCACAGCGGTCTGCCAGCAACGACGCGCCGGCACCGGAGGTGGACATCGCGCCAAGTGCGCCCGGACGGCGGCCGTACCTGTCCAGCAACGCCGCGGCGGTCATGAAGCCCTCCAGTGAGCGTGCGGTCGCGACGCCGCAGGTTTCGAACAATGCGGCGTAGGCCGCGTCGTCGCCGGCGATGCGGGAGGAATGTGCGACCGCGGCCCGGGCGCCGGCCTCCGAGCCGCCGATCTTCAGGACCACCACTTGTTTGCCCGCCTCGTGCGCCTGGTGCGCCAGGCGGCGAAAACGCGTGCCGTCGTCCAGCGAATCGATCAGCAGCGCAATGACGCGGGTCGGCGCGTGGCCGATCGCGTAGTCCATGTAGTCCAGGACGGAGAAATCCGCCTCGTTACCGGCGGAGGCGAACAAGGACAGGCCCGCGCCCAGCGCGCGCAGGCGGCCGGCCATGGCGTCGAACAAGGCGCCGGAATGCGAGAATATCGAGATGCTACCCACCGGCTGCCGCTTCGCATGCGAGGTGTTGAAGCCGATCGAGAGCGGCAGATGCGCATTGTAGATGCCATTGCAGTTTGGACCGACGATACGGACGCCTTCTTCCGCTGCAATGCGGGCAAGGTCGGCCTGTCGTTCGGCGCCAGCCGCGTCGAGGCTCTCGGCATAGCCGGCCGAGCCGACGATCGCTGCGGTGAGGCCGGCGCGGGCGCAGTCGCGCACGGCCTGGACGGCGGCTTCAGCGGGGATGGCGAGGAAGGCTACATCGGCGGGTTCGGGGAGCGAGGCGAGGTCGGGGACGCAGGGAATGCCGTTAACCTGGGTGAGGCGGCGGCTGATGCCGTACAGGCCGCCGGTGAAGCCAGCCTCGCGCACGTTGTTCAGGACGATGTAGCCGTGCTTGGTGGTGTCGTCGGAGGCGCCGATCACCGCCACGGCGCGGGGATAGAACAAGGTGTGGAGTGCGTGGCGGGTGGGGGCAGGATCGGGCATCGGGGATGGGTTCTCTGGTCGGTGTTGGGGGCACCGTGCGCGAATGGGGGTTGGGGTCAAGGGTGGGTGTTTGGGGTGGGTGGTCGGTTAGGCTAAGGACGCTCCCTCGTTGACGGCCCTCACGCTAGGATAATTGCAAAAGGGCCTTGCTATGATTGATGACCCCATTGAGGACATAAAGACGTTCTACCATCAGGCGTTCCGGGAATTCAGTTCCGGTTGCCCTTTGGAATATGCGCCGGATCAAAGACCCGACACCCGGGGATGCCTTCGCGATTCACGCTGCGCTCCGCACGCATGGACGGGCGACGGCTCGCGGAACGCATCGAAGCGCTTTGCCTTGCCGATCACTAAATTACGGTCGGATGTGCTGCGCGTCCTGGCGATGCACCGCAGTCCCGACAGCGACATCGCGGGCGGCATCGCGATCAATCGAGAAGGCAGCGGCGGCCGTAGACCGCACCGTACCGTGCAACATCGTTGATCTTGGCGCCATCCATGAGAACGTTCTTGCGCTTAGGAGCGGTGGTCGCTTCGGCCGTTGGGAAATTTCCTTGTACCGCGCAGGAGGAAATGTTTCCAGGGATCACGCGTCACATCAGATTTACGGCGCAAGAATTTCAGGTGTTGGCGACGGAGCAACCCATTGACGTGCCCACTTTGCATCGCCGCATCCACAGCATGATCGAGGACGCCGAGGACTTCATGGCCAAGCTGCCGCGCGACGCCGCGGGCGTGGTTTCTCTCGACGGCGGCAAAACCCGTGCAGCCCGAGGTGACGGCGCTGGACAGGTATCAGCGCCATCGCGCCGCGCCGGCCTGCGTTTGGCCGACGTCGCCGGAACATGGGCATGTGATGCTTGAACACTTCAGCAAACCGAACCTCTAGAGCATTTTCACCCTGACTGGAAATATCCGGCGTGGCGAAACAGGTTGCAGCACTCCTCGGGCGAGATGCAGCGGGTGATGTCGCCGCGCGCGTTCCAGAGCGCGTCGATGGTACGCAGCGCCTTGGCGCGAAGGATTGACTTGATCTTGGCAAACGCCATCTCGATCGGGTTCAGATCGGGGCT
>DATKPQ010000030.1:0-18304 GCA_035523995.1 Acetobacteraceae bacterium
CAGGGGAATCGCACATGGAATTTCCTTGACAGGCGAGTCGCTGCTTGCCCGGCTCGGCGCTGATGGACTCTACCGGGTACCCGCATCGAACAGCGGGAGAGCGCTATGGATCAGTTTGTCGCCTGCTTTAACGGCCTGGAGGACCCGCGCACGGGTAATGCTGGTCGGCACGACTTCTTCGAGTTGCTGATCATGGCGTTATGCGCCGTCCTGTGCGGCGGGCAGAGCGCGGTCGATATGGCCTTGTTCGCCAAGTCGAAGCAGGCGTTCCTGCGTGGCTTCCTCAAGCTGGAGCACGGCACACCCAGCCACGACACGTTCAGCCGCCTGTTCCGGTTGCTCGACCCCGAGCAATTCCGTGCCGTCTTTCAGCGGTTCATGGCGCGCTTCAGCGAGACTATCCAAGGCGTTGTGGCAATCGATGGGAAGGTCCTGCGTCGCTCCTTCGACCACGCCAGCGGCAAGTCGGCCCTGCATATGGTCAGTGCCTGGGGCTGCGAGCAACGCCTGGTGCTGGCGCAGATTGCCACTGACGCGAAGTCCAACGAGATCACCGCAGTGCCGAAGCTGCTGGCAATGCTGTCTCTGAAGGGCACCATCGTGACCGTCGATGCGCTCAACTGCCAGCGGGAGATTGCCCAGCAGATCGTTGACCAGGGCGGTGACTACGCCCTGGCCCTGAAGGCCAATCAGCCCAGCCTGCTGGCGGACGTGACGACGTTTCTCGACGACCCGGCCGCCGCGGTCAGCACGGCAGAACCCACGGTGGATGGCGATCACGGCCGGATCGAGACCCGCACCGCCACGGTCTCTACCGATATCGGCTGGTTGCAGCAGGCGCATCACTGGCCCGGTCTGGCGGCAATCGGCAAGGTGGTCCGCGTTCGCGAGACCGCCGCCAAGACCACCACCGAGACGGCTTATTACCTGCTCAGCTCGGCGCTCTCGTCAGAGCGGTTCAACGAGGTCGTCCGCTCGCACTGGGGGGTCGAGAACCGGCTGCATTGGCGGTTGGACGTGGTGATGAATGAAGACCAGGACCGCAGCCGGATGGACAATGGCCCACACAACCTGGCGGTCCTCCGCCACATGGCGCTGAATGTCATGCAGAAGGACACGTCGAAGGGCTCGCTGCGCGGAAAGTTCAAGCGGGCCGGCTGGGATGACACCTACCTGGCGCGGCTGCTGGCCCTGTTCTGAAATGCGATTGCCCTGCGACCACACGTGGCTCGCCACCGCTTTCTGCCTTCGCATCCGCGAATATCGGGCCAGCGTGTCTGATCGGCACCGCGAACATCGGCAATCCCTCGCCGCTTCCGCTGCTTGCGCAGCAGGCTCCGCAATCGACGCCGGACCCAGCCGTCCATGATGCGGAACGTCGCCGGACGGCTGTGCTGGAAATAGCCGAACCAGCCGCGCAGCGTCGGATTGAGAGTGTCGACCACCATCGCAAGGCTACGGCCCGTCGTCCGCCGCGTCTTTGCCCGGATGGTATCTCTGATCTTCCCCAGGCTCTTCTTTCGGGGCCAGCGTTTGCCAGCCTCGAAGTGATACCCGAGCAAGTCGAAGCCCTCCGTCCGGCCGTCCACCAGCCGCGTCTTAACCGGATCGAGCCGCGAAGCCGATCGATGCGCCGGAAGCGGTCGGCGCGCTGCAACGTCAGTCCGGCTTGCGCCGTCCAATCTCGCACCACCTCCAACGCCGCCGCAGCTTGTTCCGGGCTTCGGCACAGCACCACGAAGTCGTCCGCATAGCGCACCATTTCAAACCCGCCTTCGGCCATCAGATGATCGAGCGGGTCGAGATAGATGTTGCTCAGCAGCGGACTGATCACCGCGCCCTGCGGCGTGCCTTGCTCGGGCGTCCGTTTCCGCCCGTCTTCCAGCACCGGCTGGCCGAGGAACGCCTCGACCAGTGCAAGCACACGGCGATCCGACACTTTGCCGGCCACCAGGGCCAGCAGCTTGTCCTTCGGGATCGTGTCGAAATAGCTCTTGAGGTCGGTATCAACCACATGCACGTAGCCAGCCTTGAGCAGCTCATCCACCCGTCGCAGGGCGTCCTTGCAGCCGAGGCAGGGGCGGAAGCCGTAACTTTGGGCGGCAAAATCCCGCTCGAATATCGGCTCCAGCAGCATGCGCAATGCCGTCTGCACCACGCGGTCCTGCACCGTCGGTATCCCCAACGGCCGCTTCTCCTGGCCCCCCGGCTTCTCGATGTAGTGCCGTCGGATCGCCTGCGGCCGATACGTGCCGGTGCGCAAACTCTCGCTAAGACGGGCCAGGTTGGTCTCCAGGTTCGCCGCATAGTCCTCGATGCTGACATGGTCCACCCCGGCCGCGCCGTCATTGGCTTTCACCGCGGCAAACGCCGCTTCCAGCGTGGCGATGGGGTAGAGCTTGTCGACCAGGCTGCACCATTTCCCTCCTGTGACCCCCTTCTCGAGGGTCGCCAGCATCCGCTTCGTCCAGATCGGCGGTTCCGCGTTTGGCCGTTCAGGCTTCGCTTCTCCGGTACGTTTACCCTCGGATTGCTCCATCGGGACTGCCACCGGTGTCTCTCCATCGGTTTCAGACATCGCGTCTCCACTTTCCTGCACCCCTTTGCTCCCCCGGCGTTACCCGGCTTCGGCGCTACTATGGGTGCTCTGACTCCTGCGCGGTGTTGGCAGCTTTTCTATCACTGGCACACCGAACCCTGCTGCCGCGCAGGTCTCTCCGCTTCACGTGTCCTGCCTTCGCAGCTCTCTGTCCCCAACCACCTTGCCGCACCACGCGACCGCTTTGGCACCGACCCTCAGCGTCGTGGGCTTCCCGCTTGCGCAGGTCCGGGCTTCGCCATTCCACCGGTGGCTCGCCACACGGCCCGGCCGAATCGAGTTCGTCTCCTACGGATTGCTGCTTCGCTTCCAGTTGCTCTCCACCCCACCTCGCGATGACGCAGTTACCGTCAGCTACAGGCTCGGTCGGTAGGCCCGGGATGGACTCGCACCATCCCAACAAGCCACGCTCGCGGACGCACGACCGCCGCGTCAAGCCCGGCCATGACGATTGTGCCCCCACGTTGACTCCGTTCCTCCCCCGCCCGGTAATCCGCGGCACCCTGTTTCGGACCGTCCCATGAATATTGTCACCCGCCCGGATCCCGTTTCCCGGGCACGCGATCTCGCCCTGTCGATTGCCGCCGCCGCCGATACTATCGAACGCACGCAGGAAATCCCCGAACCTCTGCTGTCCGAACTGCATGCGTCCCGCCTCTGGCGCATGTTCCTGCCGCGCACGGTGGATGGCGACGAGGTCGAACCGTGGATCTACCTGCGCGCCATCGAGGAACTCGGCCGCCACGACGGTTCGCTTGCCTGGAACGTATTCGTCGGCAACAGCGCCGCGCTGATCGCGCCATTCCTCGAATCCGAAACCATGCATGCCATCTTCGACGATCCGCGTGCCATCATCGCCTGGGGTCCGCCGAACGCATGCCAGGCGCACGCGGCACCCGGCGGCTATCGCGTCAGCGGCGAATGGGGTTTTGCCAGCGGCTGCCGCCAGGCCAACTGGATGGGGGTGCACGCGCAAGTCGTGGAACCCGACGGCTCGCTGCGCCGCAACGCCGCCGGCCGGCCGACGACACGCACGCTGCTGTTTCCCGCCAAGCATGCCGAGCATGTCGCCAACTGGAACACGATCGGCATGCGCGGCACCGCCTCGGAAGGCTACAAGCTGCACAATTTGTTCGTGCCGGAGGCGTTCAGTTCTACCCGCGAGGACCCGGCGCTGCGCCGTCTTCCCGGCCGGCTCTACGCATTCCCGCAGCAGACGCTGTACCCGGTCGGCGTCGCCGGCGTCGGCTTCGGCATTGCGCGCGCCATGCTAGATTCGTTTGTCGAACTCGCAACCCGCAAGACACCGCGGGGACTCGGACGGCTGGCGGACAACGCGGTGGTACAGGCCAATGTCGCGCGCATGCAGGCGCGGCTCGATGCCGCGCGCGCTTATCTGTCGGAGACTCTCACCGGCATCTGGGCCATCGCGGACGACACCGGCGTGATCGACGTTCCTGCGCGGGCACGCGTGCGGCTCGCCTGCGCGCATGGCATCCAGGAGGCAATCGCCGTCACCGACTTCACCTACAAAGCCGCCGGCGTCGATGCGATCTTCGCCGGCACGCCATTCGAGCGCCGCTTCCGCGACATGCACACGCTATCGCAGCAAATTCAATCCCGCGACGCACATTTCGAATCCGTCGGCCGCATCCTGCTCGGCATCGAGCCGGAGGGTTTATTCCTATAGTTACCAAATGTCATTGCGAGGAGCGAAGCGACGAAGCAACCTCGTTCAGCGAACCCCGGACCGTCCGTGTGCCGACGCGACCGGGGTCGCTTCGTCGCCTCGCTCCTCGCAACCTGGGCGTCGTCCGGCAGGCGACTTCCTCGGAATCCTTTCGCTCGTCAGGCGTCTGTTGTCGTAATCAATCGCAACACCCGATTACATCGTGCGCGAGAATGCGTTAGAGCAATCAGCCGCGCATTCCCATCCTCTCGACATCGAAGCGTGCCGGTAGCCCCAGCGCCGCAATCGGCTTCGTGTCGGAGAATCTTTTGCGATCATGGCTCTTACGCTTGTCTGTTGTCCTACCACATCTGCCCGCGTGAAGCCGGTCATATCCGGCGTAATGAGGGCGGTTTGGTGCGCATGCACGGCCTTAAGCGGGACCATCGCGCTCCGGCGATCCGAAACGGAATCAGGAATCCCACTATGCACGACCTCTCTCTCGGCCGCCGGCACGTCGTGTCACTGCCTCTGGCAGGTCTCGTCAGTGCAGGCCTGGCTGGTGCCATGATCTCGGCTGTGCCACCCGCCCACGCCGCGGAGCACGGAAACACACTGATTCCGCCCCGCGCGTGGAAGCTGCGGGAACTGAGCGCAGCGCTCGCTTCCGCCCCGCGGGCGCGGACCTTTAAAACCGTGCCGATGATCCTCACGGATCGGACGCAATGGGATAGCGCCGCGCTCGATCTACTGCTGCACTATGACGGCGGGCCCAAACAGGTATGGGACAATACCGGGCTGGACGGCCCCTGGCTCAACCTGATGCGCAATTCGATGAACGCGCAGATCTGGTCGTGGGGCCATCCGGATTTCCTCGCGGTCTCGGCCACGCACGGCACGGCGCATCTCGCTCTGTACGACGACCAGATTTGGGAAAAATACCTCAGCGCCTTCACCGGCGGCAAGTATAAATCCAATATCTGGATCACGACCCCGGCGGCGGGAAATGCTGATCCGGCCAACTATGAAGACCCGAACGGCGCCTTCTCGCCGGCGGCCAACAGCATCGCCGTTCTGCAACGGCGCGGCGTCGTGTTCTGCGCCTGCCACAATGAGGTGTGGGAACTCACCGCCGGACTGCTGAAGAAGGGCATCAATCCCGATCGGCTGTCGCATCCGGTGCTGGCCGCCGAGCTGACCAATCACCTCATCCCGGGCGTCGTGCTGACCCCCGGCATGGTCGGCACGATTCCGCAGCTGCAGCTCGCGGGCTTTCACTACGCGAAATGACCTGACGCTCCGCGCCCCACCCACGCGGCGCGCGGGCCGGAGGCGCGGATGGAGGACAAACCGATGACATGGAATTCGAAACGCAGGCAGCGTGCGACCACGCTCGCCCTGGCCACGGCGTTCGTGGTTGCCGCCGGCACCGTGCCGCGTGCGCAGGCCGCCGACACCGGCTGGCATGGCAAGGCCGAGACGCCGCACTACCAGGAGCAGATCTTCCCGCCCTGGCAGGATGGTCAGAACAACGACGCTACCGGCAAGGGCTTCGTGTTCACGGTGCCGGAGGTCGATTCCATGGCCGATTTCCATGGCGATGTGAACGATCCGGCGCTCGTCCTGTATGTCGGTGGCAATTACTATTTCGCCATGGCACCGCTGGTGCGGGCGTTCGAGAAAGTGCACCCCACCTACGCCGGTCGCATCTTCTACGTAACGATCCCGCCGGGGATGCTGGTCACCGCTATGAAGAACGGCGGCACCTTCACCTCGGGCAACATGACCTTTACCGCGAAGCCGGATGCGTATTTCGCCGGGCTCAAGAAGGTGCAGGGGCTGATTGCCTTGGGCATGCTGACCGGCCCGGCCGTTCCCTATGTCACCAACGATCTCACGATCATGGTACCCAAGGGCAATCCGGCGCACATCGCCGGCCTTGAGGATCTCGCCCGGCCTGGGATCCGGCTGGTGATGCCCAATCCCGCTTTCGAGGGCATCGCCCGGCAGATCGAGGCCTCGCTCACCAAAGCCGGTGGCCACGCGCTCGAAGCCCAGGTTTACCAGACCGGCGTGAAGGACGGTACCACCATCCTGACGCATATCCATCACCGGCAGACCCCGCTGTTCCTGCTGCAAGGCCTCGCGGATGCCGGGATCACCTGGAAATCGGAAGCAATCTTCCAGGAAGAGACAGGTCACCCGATCGCCGATGTGGCGATCCCTGCCCGCGACAATACGACCGCGATCTACGCCGGTGCCATGGCCCGCGGCGCCGCGCATCCGGCAGCAGCGCAGGCCTGGCTCACTTTCATCCGTTCTCCGGCGGCGCTGTCGATCTTCGAACAGTACGGTTTCAAACCGTACGGCGGCCGGTAATGACGTGCTGAACAGTGCAAGGGTTTCCCCAAGGAGAACCACGATGAGTGGATTCACAATCGCCGACGGTGGACAGGCAATCCGTACCGCCGCCGCATCCAAGGCCGAGGCGGCATGGACGACGGCGGGACTGGCACTGTTGTCGGTCCGCTTCATTCAGGGCTTCATCTACTGGGGCGGCGGCACCCGCCGCTTCATCTATGCGCCGAGCAAGCTCAATCCGTACGCAGCGCATTGGATGGCCTACAAGTTCCAGACCGCGATGCCCGGCGCCTTGCTCGGAACCGACCGGCTGATCGCCTACATGCTGCATCATTTCTGGTTGCTCTACCCGGGGGTGATCCTGTTCAGCGCAGCTGAGCTCTTCGCCGGGTTGTTCCTGATGCTCGGACTGTTCACCCGCGCGGCCGGAGCGGTGACGATCGGCCTCTCTTTCGTGCTGATGCTGATGTTCGGCTGGCAGGGCGCCACCTGCATCGACGAATGGACCATGGCGGCCGCGAACTTCGGCATCGGCCTCGGCCTCTTCCTGGTCGGCGGGAGCGCTTATGCGGTCGACAATGTCCTGCTTCAGCGCAACCCCGCGCTGGCCGGCAAGGCCTGGTTCCGCTGGGCCTGCGGCAGCCTGCCGCTGCCGCTGAGCGCAGTCGCATTTCGACGCCTTGCGTTGGTCCTGTTCTGGACCGGCGTCGCATTCTCGGTGCTGACCTACAATTATTATCGCGGGTCGGTGGTAACGCCATTCCACGGCGGACCGGTCAGTCCCTCAAAGCATCACTGGGGCCTGAGCGACGGTCGGCTTGGGGCCGACGGCCAAGTGAGCTTTCGGGCCTATGTCGATGCCGGCACCCCGGCGGAGGCGTCCAACCTTGTCCTGGCGCGCCTCGTGAGCGCCGATGGCAGGACCGTTGAGATATGGACCGCTGCGACCTTGGCCGCGCTGCCTGCGAGCGCCCTGCACAACGATTTTGCCTATCAGAAATTCCATACCGGCGCCTTCGGCATCGTCGGCCCGGTTGGTGCCGTGGCGACGATCGACCTGCCGGGCACGCCGGGCGGCGCGAGCCTGACGCCGGGCCGTTACACGCTGCGGCTCACCTCGGTGAACGGCCACGTGTGGTCTCTGCCCATCTCGCTTCAGGGATGATCGACGGCCGTGGGCGGGACATCAAGCCCACGGCTCCTCTCGCATCACCGGGTTCAAGGAGATCCTGTGCGATGTTCGCCTCCCCGCCTCGCCGCGGCCGTGCAAAGCACCGAGGCTGGAATGCCGACACCCCCGCCTGAGACTGACGCGTTGAGCGATTCAAACGTCGTTGCCAGTCATTGGAATCCCCTCCGTGTAGCCCGGGACGTCGACCTCATCCGCCTTGCCGAACGCTGCGTGTATGTTGTCATCGGTGCAATGCTGGTTCTGGTGTTGGTGCTCGCGTTGGCCAGTGCCTGCAAGGCGCTCTGGGATGGCCTTCCGCAATGGTCCAGCGCCGGCACGATTGTGGATATCATTGACCGCCTGCTGTTCATGCTGATGCTGGTGGAGATTCTGCATACTGTACATACCTCGATCCAGACCGGCGCTCTCGTTTGCGAACCGTTCCTGATCGTCGCCCTGATCGCCTGCATCCGGCGGATTCTCGTCATCACGCTCAACACGTCGCAGATCACCCAAATCGATCACTGGGACGCTCATGACCGTTCATTGTTCCATGCGTCGATGGTCGAGCTTGGCGTCCTGGCGCTGCTGATCGTCGTGCTGATAGGGTCGATCCGCGTCACGCGCACCTGTGCCAAGCCAGTCGACCTCGGCAAGAATTAGCGGTGGCAGCGGGCCGATGCAGGTTTTCGGACTTGTTCAAGTGGCGGCTCTGCCTGTGTTGTAAGTTTGGCAGCACGTCACGCTCCGCCACGCCGTAACTTCGCCGTGCCGGTCACGATCATCCAAGGCGCATTGCCGCCGGCTGTGGCCGGCGCCCGCAGCGGCTGCCGAACTGAGCGGGTGAGGGGAGGGACCGTTGCCCGGTGATCGCGGCGCGCCGGCGAGATCTGCGCTCCGAACGGCGCGCCATTGAACCTTTCCAGCCACGATGCCACATCGCGAGGCAGAAACAGGCGGCAAGTGCCGCCGGCACGGACCCGGAGGGGACCGACATGACCAACGAAGAACGCGACATCATCACCCAGTTCGTCGGCCGCGTGGGCGGCGCTCCGGCCGGGGGCCAACCGGCCCAGTTCGGTGGGTCGGTCCCCGCGACCACCCAGCAGGCGCTGCCGCCGGTGGATCCTGATGCGGATTCGCTGATCCGCCAGTTGTTCCAGCGTTACCCCGAGGCGCCGTACCGGATCACGCAACTCGCCTTCATCGAGGAACATGCCCTGGCCGAGGCACAGAACCGCATCCAGCGGCTGGAATGGGAGCTGCAGCAGGCCCGGCAGGCTGCGCAACAAGCGCCGCAGCAGCAGCAGAGCGGTGGCTCGGGCGGCGGGTTCTTCAGTGGATTGTTCGGCGGCGGGCGGTCCCAGGCGGCGCCACAGCCCGGCCCGGGGCCAGCCTGGAACCAGGGCGGCGCCATGCCGCCGCCGCAAGCGCAATACCAGCAGGCGCCCCCGCCCCCGCAATACCCGCCCAGCTACCAGCCCGGCATGTTCCAGCCGCAAGGATCGGGCTTCCTCGGATCGGCGCTGCGGACGGCCGCGGGTGTCGCCGGGGGCGTGGTCGCCGGCAACCTGCTGATGGATCTGTTCTCGGGCAATCGCGGGACGGGCGGCGGCTTTGCCGGAGGCTATCCGCCAGCACCGACGGCCGAAAGCCCGTGGGGCGGCGTCGCCGGCGGCGGGCTGCCGCAGCAGGACTACGTGGACCAGGGAAGCTGGGACAACAGCGGCGGCGGTGGCATGCCGGCGGACCAGAATTACGTGGATAACGGGTCGTGGGACCAGCCGACCGACAATTCGGGCGGCGGCGGATGGGATTCCAGCAGCAACGACTCGAACTGGGATTCCAGCGGCGGCGGGGACTCGAACTGGGATTCCGGCGGCGGCGGATCCGACTCGTTGTGCTGAGCTGAAAACGGACCCCACCCATCCCCGTACGCGTCATGGCCGGCTTGACCCCATTGGCGCTGACCGAAGCCTGAAGCCGGGCGCTGCAGTGCTCCGTCGTGATCGGCCCTGAGCCGGCCGCGACGAAAAAAAGCGCAGCGCGCGGCTTAAGGTTGGCGCCTATGGGGCTTGACCCGGCCGTCTTCCCCGCCCGCATATCGCCAATGCGCGCGCCGCCACAAATGATCCCGTACCCGAACGTAACCCCACTGTAGTTGTCACCGGCGCACGAAGCCAGCCGGACGCGCTTGCCGCAACGATGCTCAGCGCAGCGATGCCACGGGAGCAAACCCCGGTCATGCCATCGGACGTTTCTACCGGCGCGGCGAACGCCGCCGCCCACATTTACGCATCAGAGCCGCGCGGCGGCGGCGATGCAGCCACACATCTCCGCATCACACGCGGTCTCGCCGAGCGCGCAATGTCGCCGCATGTGCTGGTTGCCGATGACGACTCCGCATGGCGCACGGCGCTTTGCCGTTACTTGGGTGTGAACGGCTTCGACAGTACGGAATGCAGCGATTTCGCCTCCCTGGCCGAAATTGTGCAGTCGCACGCCGGGCTCTTCGTCGTCGTCGCCGAACTGACCGTCGGATCGCGTCACTTGTTCGATTGCCTGGCGGACTTCGCGCATCAACCCTCGGCTGCGGTCTTGGTGCTGTCCGGCCAGAACGACGACACAGAAACAATCGTCGCATTGGAGCTTGGGGCCGATGACGTGATCCGGAAAGGCACCGATCGGCGCGAGATCGTTGCGCGCATCCGCGCAGCCGCACGCCGCCTGAACACGCAGGCACTCAGTCGACAACGGCCAACCGGCGCACCCACGGCAAGCAATAGCCAACAGCCCGCATGCTGGCACTTCCTGCCGGACAAGCGCGAACTGACCGATCCCGACGGCCGGCCGATCATGCTGACATTGCTCGAATTCAGGATGCTCGAAACGTTCGTTGCGAACACCGGCCGTCCGCTGCACCGCCGGGATCTGTTCTCGACAGTTCTCGGCCGGCCATACGAAGCGAGCGACCGTAGTATCGACAATCTGGTGGCAAGGCTCCGCCGCAAGCTCGGCGATCCGGCCAAACGGGCCCGCATCATCAAGACCGCCAGGCCAATAGGCTATGTTTTCACTGGGTTCAATAGTTCTTCGAGAAACTACTAATAAGGCTTGCGAATCCAGTGGGCATGCGTTGCGCTGCCCGCTTGCCTGGCTGGTTTCAGGTAAACGTGGTACAGCACAGCGATCATCCATACCGCCCGGGTCGATCCTGGAAGACGCGCCGCTCAAACGAGACCATTATGACGCGCGCCCGGCTGCGCCGACCAACCGCCTGCGGCGCGATTTCCGTTGGATTGCCGAAAGCGGCGCAGGCATTTCCACGCGGAATCCTCGGAAAATTACTTCCATGTCACCACGTTGTCGTTGTCACGAAATTGTCAAAGTTGTATCCTGACGCAAAGCCTGCGTGCCTGCCTATGTTTTTCGTCGCGCGGGTTGAAGGGAATGCGTATGGTCCTCGGCTTATGGAGGCCCGCTACGAGCACGAGCCGCCGGCAGGCCGCGGCCCAGCAGGCTGCGCGAACGCCCCCGCAACAAATCGCAGCTTCAGTGCCGCGCGGTGTTGTCGGTGTGGAGACGGAGATCCGGCAAGCGCTTACCGCGCTGCAAGAGACCGCACGTCGCCGCTTCGTCGAGCTGGAAATGGCAGTCGAACCGTCCCTGGTTGCCAAGGCCGACACCAACGATTGCCAGACCTGGCTGCGTACACTGCTTGCGGCCGCGATCGATCGCGCAGAAAGCGGCATACTGGTTACCGCAATACGGCACGGCGACAGCGTACATATCGAGATCCTTGATGACGGCGCCACCGAACCTGCCTCGATTCACGTGCCCAGCCCTCATATCCTGCCACCAGGCGCGACGGTGACCGCCGAAAATCTCCGCGGGCAAGGCGTCAAGGTGTCGCTGTGCCTTCCCTACCCGCAGACCGACAGCATGGGCGACGCGCACGCTTGGACGCTTGCAGCCACCTGACTGCCCACCAAACAACCTGCGTCCACCGCGTTCCGGGCCGGGCGCTTCCGCGTCACAACGCCAGGCGTGCCTCGATCACGTCAGGTTCTTCCGGCATCCGCCGCAGCGAGAATCCCAGGTGGCGCACGAACGCCAGCATCGGGGCGTTCTCCGACAGCACCTGGCCTACCACCTCGGCCAAACCGCAGTGCCGCGCCCAGTCGAGCAATCGCTGCATCATGTGCGATGCCAGCCCATGGCCCTTCACGTCCGGCTGCACGATCACCGCGAATTCGCCGCTGCGCTCGTCCAACTCGCGCACCAGGCGCGCAACGCCCACCGTCTCGCCGGTAGCCTCACGCACCGCAATGAATGCCATTTCCCGGTCGTAATCCACCTGCGTCAACCTCGCCATTTGCTCCGGTGACAGTTCCTTCATCGAGGAAAAGAAGCGGTAGCGCACGTCCATCGGCGGCAGCCGTTTGAAGAATGCGCCATGTTGCTCGGCATCTTCGGGTCGGATCGGCCGAATGATGAAGGTTTCTTGCCCATCGGACCATGGCCGCGCCAGCTCGGCGGGATAGGGCGCGATCGCCAGAGCCCCTGGCGGCGCATCCGGCGCACGCAGCCGCAGCCATGCGTCCGCGGCCGTCACGCCCATCGAATCGGCGAACAAGGCCGGCACGTCGAGCGCGGCGATTTCCGGCCAATCGACGATCAACTGGCTGATGCGGACCAGCACATCCGCAACCGCCAGCTCATTGGCCGCCGGCTGATCGCGCAGCGACCGGCTCAGCATGGCGCCGAATCGGCAGCGCCCGATCAGCCCGTGCGCCAGCGGCAGGTTCAACGGCGGCAGGTCCATCGCCAGGTCGCGCGCGCCGTCGGCGGCGGTGCCGCCGGGGCCGAACGCAATCACCGGACCGAACGTTGCGTCGTCCGCCACCCGCACGCCGAGCTCGCGCGACCGCACCAGCTGCCGCTGCACCAACAACCCTGCCCCCGTGTCATTGCTCCGGCGCGTCTGGCGGGCGAGCAACAGACGGGCGGCGACCTGGGTCTCGTAGGCGTCGTGCAGATCCAGTACCACGGCGCCCGCCGGACGCTCGCGGGGCGGCAGCATCTGGCGCAGCTTCACCACACAGGGGAAACCCAGCAAGGCGGCAGCGGCCGGCGCATCGTCGGCACGGGCGACGATCCGAGTGGGCACGGTCGGGATCCCGTAGGCTGCCAGCACGTCCAGCGCCTCGTCCTGAAACAGATCCAGGCGGCCGGTGCGGTGGGCTTCGGCGAATATCCGGCGCACCATGGCGCGGTGCGGCGCGACCGACAGCACGGCACTGGGCGGCAGCTCGCGAGCGGCGGCGCGGTTACGCCGGTCCCGCACCAGGTGTCGGAACCCGCGCACCGCCTGCGCTGGGGTGGCAAACGCCGCCAGACCGGCCTTCACCAACGCCGCCCGGTGCAGCGCGCCGGTGGTCTCGCCCATGGCGCAAACCAGCAAAGGAATGCGGATCGTGCGCGCGGTGGCCTCCAGCGCATTCATCGATTGCGCGTCGGCGGGACCGGCGGGGGCGTGCACCACCAGCACGCCGCCGACCTCCGGTGCCGCCGCCACTGCACTCACCTTGGCGGCCAGTTGGGCCGCGGCTTCCAGTGGCACATGGACAATGCCGTTCCTGGTATTGGGCAACGGCGCGAGCTGCAGACCGTCAAGCAGCGCCGCCTCGGCGGCAAGCTGTCCTGCGCCGATGGAGTTGGTGACGATCGCCAGGGCCTCGTTGCGGGCCGGGCGGGCGCGGGATAACGTTTCGGCCGCTGCCAACAGATCTTCGAAGCGGCGGACGCTGAGCACGCCTGCCCGGCGCAAGGCGGCTTCGCAGGCAAGCTCCGCGGCGCCATCGCTGTCATCATTCAGCAATTGCAGGCCGGCATGCACCGCCACCACCGGGCGCAGCCGCGCCGCGGCACGGGCGGCGGAGAGGAAGCGGCGCCGGTCCTTCAGCCGGCGGATATCCAGCAGGATCGCGCCGGTGCCGGGATCGCGGGACAGCCAGTCCAGGACGGGACCGAAGCCGATATCGACATTGGCGCCGATGCCTACGATGTGGCTGAAGCCGATGCCGTTCGGTTCCGCCCAATCGATGACGGACCGGCACAGGGCAGCCGACTGCGACACCAGCGCAACCCGCCCCGGCGGCGGCGGGATATGCGTGCGGGTCGCGTTCAGGCCGATGCTGGCAACGGCGAGCCCGAACGAGCGCGGCCCAAGCACGCGCACGCCGGTGCGGCGGGCGGTGGCGAGGAAATCATCCGCCGGGCCGGGAACCAGCGCGGCATAGCAGCCCTTGGCCGCGAGCATCGGCAGCGCCGGGGCGATGCTGTCGGGCGGCCCTGCGAGGACCGCGAGATCGGGTGTGGCGGCGAGGTCGGCGGCCGTCTCGGCGGCCTCAATTGTGCCGCGGAACGTGCCGAGAGCGAGATTGGCGGTGATCTGGGTGCCCAGCTCGGTCGATGGACTGATGACCGCGAGTGAGCGCGGCCGGAACAGGGAGTCCAGGTTGAAGCGGCCGGCAGGATTGGGGCGCGGGACGGTCATGGTGCGATGCAACATAAGCGCCCGCCGCAGCCGCGCTGCAAGCGATACCTTAGGACAGGCGCGGCAAGAGGATTTACGTGGCGGGAGAGGAACCTGGGGAGAATGGCACCAATCACCCGGCCGATCACCTACCATCGGAAGGGATGCCCTTCCGGTTCGAACCGTCCGGCGGAGCACTGGCATCCACGCTTTCGCTGCCGCACGCTAAGCGACAGTCATGAGAGGCAGGAAAGGCAGGCCCACCCGCACGGATCAATGAAATCTTCCCAGCATCCTCCGCGTCTCGGTTGCTCAGCGATGAACCTGCCGGAAATGAGAGAGGCACCTGCAGAGCCGATGCCCCATGAATCCGCACGGACATTGCCTGACTGTGTCACCGGCAGCTTCATTTCGCTGGGTCGTCACGGTTTGCGGCTTGCAATCCTATCGCTGAAGACAGAGACGCAGAGGACGCTGCGAAAGATTCCTGACCCATGCCTGCAAGTAGCTTTCATTCCGGCGCGCATGGGCCCTCCGCTGCCATGAGCGCCGAATCCGGTTCATCCTACCCGTCGCAAATCCAGCGTCCGCGGATGTTCGCGCGAGCGCGCCACCACCGGTTCTGCCATCGCGCCCGGCGTGTGGCCAATCGGGAAGAATCGTGCTTTGCGCCGTGCCTCCGCCTCGTTGGCATTCACCGGGAAGCGTTCGTAATTGCGCCCGCCCGGATGCGCCGCGTGATGCGTCAGGCCGCCGAGTGAGCGCCCCGTCCAGCGATCGTAGACGTCGAAAATCAGTGGTGTCTGCGCCGGGAGCATGGGATGCAGCGCGCTGGGCGGCTGCCAGGCCTTGAAGCGGATGCCGCCGACATACTCGCCCTCGCGGTCGGTCCTGCTCAGCGGCACGGCACGGCCGTTGCAGGCCAGCACGTAACGTTCCTCCGCCCAGCCATCCACGCGCGCCTGCACGCGCTCCACCGAGCTGTCCACATAGCGCGCGGTGGCGCCCTGAACCGCTTCCTCGCCCAGCACGTGCCAGGGTTCCAGCGCGTGGCGCAGCTCCAGCGTGCTGCCGCGCAGTGTCACTTCGCCGATCCTCGGGAAACGGAATTCGAAATGCGGATCGAACCAGGCACGATCGAGCGGATAACCGAGTGCACGCATCTCCTCCAGCACGTCGGCAAAATCCTGAGCGACGAAATGCGGCAGCATGAAATCGTCGTGCACACGCGTGCCCCAATGGATCAGGCGGCGCTCGTACGGCGTCTGCCAGAACGCCGCCAGCGCAGAGCGCATCAGCAGTATCTGCGCCGCTGCCATCTGTGCGTGCGGCGGCATTTCCAGAGCGCGGAATTCCACCAGGCCCAGACGGCCGGACCCGCCTTCCGGCGTGTACAGTTTGTCGATGCAGAACTCTGTGCGATGTGTGTTGCCGGTCATGTCCGCCAGAATGTTGCGGAACAGCCGGTCCACCAGCCAGGGCGGTGTCTCCTGCTTCGCATTGATCTGCGAGAATGCAATTTCCAATTCCGCCAGACTGTCCTGCCGCGCCTCATCGATACGCGGATGCTGACTGCTCGGGCCAATGAACAAACCCGAGAACAGATAGGAGAGGCTTGGGTGATTGTGCCAGAAGCCGAGGAGGGATTTCAGAAGGTCGGGACGGCGCAGGAACGGTGAATCGGCAGGCTGTGCCGCGCCCATCACCACGTGGTTGCCGCCGCCGGTGCCGACATGGCTTCCGTCCAGCATGAATTTCTCGGTCGCCAGGCCGACCTGGCGGGCCTCGTCGTACAATTCCTCCGACCGCTGCACCAGTTCAGGCCAGTTGTGCGCGGGGTGAACGTTCACTTCGATCACGCCGGGATCGGGCGTGACGGAAAAATGATTCAAATTGGGATCATGCGGCGGCAGGTAGCCTTCCAGAACGATCTTGCAGCCGGTCTCCTCGGCAGTGTCTTCCACGGCGGCAATCAGCGTCACCCAATCCTCGGCAGCGAAGAGCGGCGGCAGGAACACGTGGATCAGTCCGTTGCGGGGCTCGATGCATAGCGCGGTGCGCACCAGCTCCGGCTCGCCGCGGCCGATGACCGGCGCCTCCTGCGGCATGGGGCGGAAGTGTTCGGGACCCACGGCCATGCCGTCGGCAGCGGCCGGCCGGCGCGGCAGCAGCGACTGCCGCGGCGGCAACGGCGAGACCGGCGCGAACACATCGGGTTCGAAGTCGGTTTCGATGTCGTCCGGGTTGACCCAGGGCAGGCTGTCGAGCGGCAGGCGCAGGCCAATCGGCGAATCCCCCGGAATCAAAAACAAAACACCACTGCGGAAAAACCATTTGCCGCCCTGCCAGATGCGCACACCGTCGCGCACCGCGCGGCGCAGCGGCAGCACGGTGCCAACCGGCGCACCAAGACCCTGGCCGAATACGCGCGTCAGGCGGGCGCGCTCCATTTCGTCGCGCAACCTGGAATCGTCCGCGACGACGTTGGCGGGCAGGCGGCGCTCGCGCCACAGATAGTAATGCACATCCTCATAGGCCGGATGTACCAGCGATGGATCAACCAGCAGCCGCTCCGCCAGCAACGCGGCGAACCGCGCAGCATCGTCTGCGTCGGCCGATCCCGTTTCGCTTTCGGATGCAAACAGCGAGGGATCGCGCCAAACCGGTTCCCCATCCGGACGCCAATGCGTGTACAAGGCCCAGCGCGGCAATTGCTCGCCCGGATAGTGCTTGCCGAACGCATGCTGCAATGCGCCGCCAGGCGACCAGCGGGCCATCAGCCGCCGGATCAGCTTCCCGGCATAGGCTTGCTTCGTTGGCCCCAGCGCCTCGGTGTTCCATTCCGCTGCGTCCATGTCCGACGCGGAGACGAAGGTCGGCTCGCCGCCCATGGTCAGGCGGATGTCGGACGATGCCAACGCGCGGTCCACCCGGTCGCCGGTCGCCAGAATGTCCTGCCACTGTGCCGGTGTGTACGGCTTGGTAACGCGCGGCGACTCCCGCACGCGTGTCAAATGCATCTCGAATTCGAATGTCGTTTCGCACGGATCGACCAGGCCGGAGATCGGTGCGGCCGATTGCGGTTCGGGCGTCGCGGCCAACGGAATATGGCCCTCGCCCACCAGCAGGCCGGAGGTAGGGTCCAGGCCCACCCAGCCGGCGCCGGGCAAATAAACTTCCGCCCAGGCATGCAGATCGGTGAAATCGGCGGGCGGACCCTCTGGCCCTTCCAGCGGCTTCACGTCGGCGACGAGCTGGATCAGGTAGCCGGAGACAAATCGCGCCGCGTAGCCCAGATTGCGCAGCGCCTGCACCAGCACCCAGGCGCTGTCGCGGCACGAGCCCTTCGCGTTGGCGAGCGTCTCCTCCGGCGTCCAGACGCCCGGCTCCATGCGCACGATATAGGCGATGTGGTTCTGCACCCGGCGGTTCAGTGCGACCAGCATGTCCACCGTGCGTTGCTCGCCGCGCAGTACGCCATCGAGCAATGCGCGCATCCGCGGCCCGACGGGCGCGATGCGCCGGAACGGGGCCAACTCTTGTTCCAGCACCGGATCGTAGGTGAACGGCCAGTGCTCGGCGTCGGGTTCCAGGAAAAAGTCGAACGGGTTGATCGTCGCCATGTCGGCGACAACGTCCACCGTGACGTCGAAATGCGAGACGCGCTCGGGGAACACCACGCGGGCGAGGTGGTTGCCCTGCGGGTCCTGTTGCCAGTTCAGGAAATGCGGCTGCGGTTCGACCTTCAGCGCATAGGAAACAATCGGCGTGCGCGCATGCGGCGCGGGACGCAGGCGAATGGTCTGCGGGCCGAGATTGACCAGCCGGTCGTAACGGTAGCTGGTGCGGTGGGTCAGCGCGACGTGCAGCGGCATGGGTCTGGGTTCGCAGGACAGGAGGGGACGGCAACGCGGGCGGTCGCTCGGCTTGGGTGCCGGGACGTTGCATCATGCGGCGGATTGTGCG
>DATKPQ010000031.1:0-21099 GCA_035523995.1 Acetobacteraceae bacterium
GGTGCCGTCCGGCTGTTTGCCGAGGTCGGTGGCGCCAGCCGGCACGATCGCCAGACTGGCAAGCTGCACCAGAAGCGACGCCGACGACGCGGACAGCACGAAACGCACACCGTGGTCGCCGTCCGGCGCGACCTGCGTCACCATGGCGAAACGCGAGGCAAACGGCGAGCCGATCTTCGGATCGCGCACCCGCGCGACCGAGGCCATGACATCGGCGGGCGTCACCGCTCTGCCGTCATCGAATTTCGCTCCGGCGCGCAGATGGAAGGTGTAGGTCAGGCCGTCGGGCGACTCGGTCCAGGACTCCGCCAGGGCGGGCACCACGCGCAGGTCCGGACTGATCGCGGTCAGCCCCTCGTAGATCGTGCTGAGCACCATCGTGGTGGAGAACGCCGTCGCGACGTGCGGATCGAGCCCGACCGGCGACTGGTCAGTGGCAATCTCCAACACCTGCGCTCGCGCCGAACTGGCGGCAAGCCCAATGACCAGGCCGAGCGCCGCGATCACCATCCGCCCAGGCATCCGATTCCTCCATCTGGTTGCGGCCGGGAGACGCGCCGATGCGGTCCATTGCAGTGCGGCGCGGAATTCATGGCCTGCCACCGCGCAGCGGGAACCGACGCCTAACGGGTTCCCCATACACGTGGGTGGCGCGCGAAAGATGGCGGTCACAGGACGGGATGGCAACAGTACGCACCGGCAACGGCATCCTGGCCGCAGCCGGTCGTAATTTCGGTTGACGCGGAATGCCGATGCGCGAGAGGCGGTCTTCATCCGCGTGGATCTGGCAGGATGATCCTTCTTCGGCGCTCCCGCGCCATCACCGCAGCGAATTCATGATTTGCCGGTACGCCTCCTCCGGGAACGCCTTCAGCGTCTTCGTGCGCACATTGCCCAGCTTTCCCAGCAACAACGTAAAGCGCGCCGCCACCGCATCGTCGGGTGCATCGTAGGTGATGATCAGGTCATAGTCGCCCATCGTCATGAACAGTGACCGGAATCCGCCACCCATCTCCTCGAGGCTCTTGCGTGCAGCATCCACTCGCTTTGGACTATCGTCGATGGAGCGGACGCCCTGATCGGTCCAGTTGGCCAGCATGACATAGGTCGGCATGGCTCATATCCTCCCTCAACCTGAAGTAGTATGCTCACCGAAACCAAACGGAGGCAAGGCCGTGATCAAACCTGAAGCAGCATGCAACATTGAATTCATGGGCCATACCGATCAGGGCGGACGCGGCGACGGCGTGCAGGTGATGGTCGCGCGAGGCCACGCCTATGTCGGCACGCGTGTCAGCCGCGGCGTGATGGTGACCGACGTGCGCGATCCGCGAAATCCAAAACCGGTGAATTTCGTTCCGACGCATCCGAATTCGATGTCCATGCACCTGCAGGCCGCGGAGGATTTGCTGCTGCACATTCAGGAAGCCGACCAGCGCGCGTTGCTGTCGGCACAGGAGTACTACGGCGGTTCCAACAAGGTGGACAGCCGCCGTTTTGGCAGGCGGGGCGAGGATTACGCCGCCGGCATGAATGTGTTCGACATCTCCGACCCGGCCAATCCGCGCAAGATCGGCTTCCTGGAAGTCGAAGGGCTTGGCTTGCACCGCATCTGGTGGGTCGGTGGCCGCTATGCCTACGCGTCCGCACTACTGGACGGGTTTAGCGACCACATTCTGATAGTGATCGACATGCAGGACCCAGCCAAGCCGGAGGAATGCGGGCGCTGGTGGATTCCCGGGCAAAATGCGGCGGCCGGCGAAACGCCGATTTGGACGGGCCGCTATGCGCTGCACCACGCGATCGTCGCCGACGATTTTGCCTATGGCTCGTGGCGCGACGGCGGACTGACCATCCTGGACATCAAGGACAAGTCCGCACCGAAGCTGATTGCGCATCGCAACTGGTGTCCCCCGTTCGGCGGCGGCACGCACAACGCGGTGCCGCTGCACGACCGGAACCTGCTCGTGGTGGCGGATGAGGCGGTGCTGAACCTCGATATCGAAGGTCAGCTCAAGCGTACCTGGGTGTTCGACATTCGAGAAAAGAGCAATCCAGTCAGCATCGCTACCATGCCGATTCCGGCAGAGCAAGATTATGTGGCGATGGGCGGCCAGTTCGGTCCACATAATTTGCACGAGAACCGGCCGGGTTCCTTCCAGTCATCGACCACGATCTTCGCAACCTGGCAAAGCGCGGGGCTGCGGGCGTTTGACATTGCTGACCCGTTTCGGCCCGAGGAAATCGGCTACTTCGTCCCGCCGCAGCCGACAAGGTGGGCGGAGCCCATGCGCGGCCGAGCGAAAGTGCGCCACACGGCAGATCTGTTCGTGGCGCAGGATGGGTTGGTTTACCTGACCGATTACGATGCGGGATTGTACATCGTGCAGTGGAAGGGGGCGTGAACATGGATTGGGACGAAGCAAAGCGTCTTGTGCAGGGCGTTGAAGACGCCTTCGCCGCCGCCGACCTCGACCGCATCGCCGCAGGCTTCACTGAAGACGCCGTGGCGCGTTTCGCGGACTTCCCCGAGATGCACGGCCGTGAGGCGATCATGAATTTCCTGCGTGCCCGGTTCGCGCGCACCAAGGGCTACCGCCTGACCAAACGGCTGCACGTGATGATGGACGACATGCTCGCCAATACCTGGGATGCAAGCTGGGAGGATGCACAGACTGGCAAGCCGATGCTCGGCCGCGGCACCGAGATCTGGCGCATGCATGATCGACGCATCGCGCTGTGGGACGCGACATTCAATGCGTGGGAGAAAGGCGGCCCACCCACAACACCGGTCGTATAACGACGCTGTCGCGCGGGGTTGCGCGCTCTCAGCCATCCGGCGCGGCGAGCGATGCGAACGCGGTCCACCACACCGTGCCGGCGCGCAGCAGCCAGGCGCTATGCGCCTCGGCGCCTGACCCCTCCCACGGCAGTGGCGCCGCCAAGACGGCGGCAATGTCGGTCATGCCGGGATGATGGGAGCTGCCCCATTCCAATGACGCGCCCGGCCCCGTGGCGCGGCGAAGTTGCTGTTCCAAATCGTCACGCGCATGATCGGCGAGCATGAAGAATGCGTCGCCTGCCGGTCCGGTGCAGCGCAGGAAAACGCCGATCTGCGGGTATGGCGTGACCGCTCGGTAAAGCGTGATCCAGGCGGCATCGCGGATGATCGCGAACCGGCGATTGCGATATCCGCCGGCCGTATGCTGCGGCAGCGCGCGCGATCGTGCCTTGTGGCTCAGCAAATCAGTCCAGAAGGCGCGATCCTGCGCGAGGTCCTGTGGCGAGATCCGATGACGGCTGGCGCGTAACAGCATATCCGGTCCCCGTGTCCGCAGTTCGTCAAAGCACCGGATCGGCCCCAGCGCCGTTGCCGGGCAGAGGGCGCCACGCACCGCTGCACACCCATAGCGCAGGGCTTGCCGTATCGTGGGCCTACGCCCGACCGACAGCTCCGATGAGCTGCGATCCGAGATCGCAAGCAGTCCGTCATCGCCTCGACCCGACGAGGAACCCACACGCCAAGCCCCTTCCACCGAACACCCTACCCAGTTCGCCCGGCAAGCCGCGGTTTCGGCCGTAAAGGATTCGTTCACCTGCGTCTGGTCCAATGCGCCATGCATGCCACGACCCAATCCACAATCCTGGCCGACGTTATCCGCGGCGGTGTGGAGCAACTCGGCCGAACGCTCCTCATCGCCCGAAGCCTGGTGCGAGCCGGAAAACAAGTGGACCTGACCGGTCTCGACGCCGAGATGGGATCCTTGTGCGCCCAGATGCTGGACCTGCCGCGGGAACAAGGACGTGCCGCGCGGCCGGTTCTGATGGCACTCCGATCGGAGCTGGAGGCGTTGATCGACACCATGGAAATGTCCGGACCTCAAGGCTCGGGCCGCTCGTCGCCGCGTGCGCCCGGCCATGAGATCGGCCAATGATTCCGGATCTCGGTTCGTTACTTGCGGCGGTTGTGGCGCTGGCGGCGGTCCTGGGGCTGATCTGGGTCAGTGCTCGCCTGGCGCGTTTGGGTGGCTTCGCGCCGCGGCCTTCCGAGGCACGACTCTTGTCGCTGCGAGACACGTTGGCGTTGGATGCGCGCCGACGCTTGCTCATCGTGCGGTGCGGGGCCCGAGACGTGCTCCTGCTGCTTGGCGGGACCCAAGACCTGGTGGTCGGCTGGCTTGATCCGCCAGCCAGGGACAGCTTGCCGGACGAAGGCGCGGCGCCGTGAGGCTGCGACGCGTTGGTCTCGCTTGCGCGCTGACATTGCTCCCGGCCCTCGCGCATGCGCAATCGATCAGCATCGATCTTGGCGCGCCGGGTCAGGCGGGGGCGACCGGCCGGATTATCCAGCTCACCGCACTTGTCACGGTGTTGTCGCTGGCACCCAGCCTGCTGGTCATGGTCACCGCCTTCACCCGCATCATCATCGTGCTGTCGTTGCTGCGCAGCGCGCTTGCCACCCAGAGCACGCCGCCCAACACGGTGCTGATCGGGCTTGCCCTGTTCCTGACCTTCTTTGTCATGCAGCCGGTACTGGAGACATCCTGGACCCAGGGGCTCGCACCGATGATCGCAGGACGGGTCAGCGAGATCGAGGGCATGAGGCTCGCCGTCGCGCCCTTTCACCGATTCATGGCGGCTAACCTGCGCCCTGGCGACCTGCGCTTCTTTCAGGACCTGGCGCATCTGCCACCGGCGACTACGCCAGACGACGCTCCATGGCGCGCGGTAGTCCCGGCGTTCCTGGTGGGTGAACTGCGGCGCGCCTTCGAAATGGGTTTTCTGCTGTTCTTGCCTTTTCTCGTGATCGACATGGTGGTCGCGAGCGTGCTGATGAGCCTGGGCATGATGATGCTGCCGCCGAGCGTGGTGTCGCTGCCGTTCAAGCTGATCTTTTTCGTACTCGTAGACGGCTGGCGGCTGGTCGCGGGCAGTCTGGTGCAGAGTTTCATTGCGCACTGACGCATGTAGCGCATACGCTGCCGCCCTCGTGCGAGCCATGATATCTCATTGGGCGTTGCCCACCGTCCTGGCGATCGATCCGCCCCGAATGAAACTTGCAGAAGACGTGACCGATTGTCCATCACCACCCAGGTCAGGTCCGCCTCCGAATAATGCACGTCGGCCAGCTCGCGCATGCAATCGGCGAAGTCCCGCGCGGCCCTTCATGCTCAGTCAGTTGCACCATCTCGCCGGCCAGCAGATCCAGTGCCGAGCGCTCGCGGCCTGCCGGTGGGTTCGAACATGCCGTCGCGATCAGCAACGCCGTCTCCTTGCCGAACAGCTTGCGGGCAGCTCCAGGCCGCGCTTCTTCGCCCAGGGAGAGATCAAGATTGGCCTCCACGAAGCGCCGTTTGGTGCGGTAAACTGTAGACCCGCCCACCGAGACACCGCTCGCGATCGCTTCGTCGCTGATTCCCGCGTCCCCGGCCAGCAGGATTTGCGCCCGTTTGAGTTTGCGCGCCGCGTGCTTCCCGCCGCTCAGCATCGCCGTGAGTGCCGCGCGTTGCCCCTCGTTCAGCTCCACCCGGTACCGTATGTTCAAGGCTGCTCCCCCGCTGTCGAGGGCAACAATGAATCGCGCGACGGGTGATTCTCATCCGAAGTTCACGCCACGGCAGGGGCAATATCTCGCGTTCATTCATGCCTACACGCTGGTGAACGAGCGTCCGCCGGCGCAAGCGGACATACAACGCTTCTTTCGCCTGACGCCGCCGTCGGTCTACCAGATGTTACTGACGCTGGAACGGGAGGGGCTGATCTCGCGCCGCGCCGGAGTGCCCCGGAGTATCGCAGTCCTGGTCGACCGTGCCCTCTTGCCTATATTGGAGCCAGCCCAGGCCAACCGGTCAGAATCACTGCGCAGAGGTGCTGGTGCCCCGCGTCCTTGATTCTGCGGGCGATCTCCGAATCGATGCGCTCCGGCAAACCCGGAGATGCGTCGTGACCGCGAAACAACCTGCCGTCAAACGCTACATCGTCAAGCTGACCGCCGACGAACGCGAACGGCTCAACACATTGATCCAAAAAGGCAAAGCGCCAGCCCGCCAACTCCTGAAGGCGCGCATCCTGCTGAAGGCCGACGCCTCGGACGCCGGTGAGGCTTGGAGCGACGGCAAGATCGCCGAGGCGCTGGATACCAGCCTCGACACCATCGCCCGCACCCGCCAGCAACTGGTGGAGGGCGGCGTCGATGCCGCCCTGATCCGCAAGCATTCGCCCAACTCCGCCCGCAAGCGCATCTTCGACGGCGCCGCCGAGGCCAAGCTGATCGCGCTCGCTTGCTCCGAACCGCCCAAAGGTCGTTCGCGCTGGACGCTGAAGCTGCTGGAAGGCGCCGTGGTGGAGATGAACATCGTCGATCGCGCCAGCGACAACACGATCGGCCGGACGCTAAAAAAAACATCCTCAAGCCGCACCTGCAAAAGCAGTGGGTCATCCCGCCGCAGGCCAATGCCGCGTTCGTAGCCGCCATGGAAGACGTGATCGAGGTCTATCAACGGCCACACGATCCGGACTGCCCCGTGGTCTGCCTCGACGAGACCTCCAAGCAACTCATCGGCGAGACCCAAACCCCGATCCCTGCCAAGCCAGGGCGCCCCGCCCGCCATGACTACGAGTATGAACGCAACGGCACCGCCAACCTGTTCATGCTGTTCGCGCCGCTGGAAGGCTGGCGCCATGTCGAGGTGACCGATCGCCACACCGCTGTGGACTACGCCCACATGCTCCGCGACCTGTCCGACAAGTACTTCCCCCACGCAGGCAAGATCGCGCTCGTGCAGGACAATCTCAGCACCCACAAGGCGGCGTCGCTCTATGAGGCCTTCCCGGCGCCCGAGGCGCGCCGCCTGGTCGAGCGGTTCGAGTGGCACTACACGCCCAAGCACGGCAGTTGGCTGGACATGGCAGAGGCAGAGTTGAGCGTTTTGTCCGGTCAATGCCTGGATCGGCGGATCCCGGACAAGCAGACGCTGATCGAGGAGGTTGCAGCCTGGGAGAACGGCCGCAACACCAACCACACCAAGGCGGACTGGCAGTTCACAACTGCCGACGCTCGCGTCAAGCTGAAGCGGCTCTACCCAGCGTTATGAGCGACTCAGGGCACTAGAGGTTATGACTGCAGGTCTGCAATTCAGTGTCTCTATTCAGGCTGCCAGGACTGCTTCCCAGACAGCAGGCGCACGTCGATCCCGAAGACGCAGCCGACTGAGGTTGAACTGCCCCTTGCGGATACGGAGTCGCAGTTCGCCCCCGCCCCCAAACCCGCTCAATGGCCTGGACGATAGGACGCCCAGAAAATTGCACCAGAGCCCTTTCGCGTCTATGTACTGTCCATTATTCTAACACGCCCCGCGCGTACGCCTCCCTCCGACCCACCGGCATCCCGGAAGCGCACCCCAAAAACACGCAACAGGAGCCCAGGCCACAACAGCGGCCGATGCGCGGCGACGACCCACAACACAGGCGCTGCTGTCTCACGGCAAACGACACGAGACGATCGCGAGACACATGACCGCCGCGTCTCATTCAGCGCAAGATCGTCTCACAGAATAACCAAACGAGACGCCCGTGAGATTCGCCGGGAACCTCCCGGCCGGTCCTTGCACCTCCGCCCGACCCGGGCCCGCACCTCACGCCCTCACTTCACAACGCAGATCAGCCATGCCGCTCGCGAGCGCCTCCTACAAGCACTCCCAATCTTGACCCCACTGCCGATCATTCGTAAGCATACGACCGCGTCGTAGGGAGAACGCGCGTGCCATCAGCGGATGGCCAGGTTCCCCCCAGCGGCGGGTTCCTGGTGGAAGATCATGTCGGGTTCCTGCTCCGTCGCGCCCATCAGCGGCACGTTGCCTTGTTTCTGGAACTCACCAACCAATATGGCCTGACGCCAACCCAGTTTGCTGCCTTGTTCAAGGCTGTCGAGGTTGGCCGGGTCACGCAGAACTTGCTCGGCCGGCTGGCCGCCATGGATCCGGCCACGGTGCAGGGGGTGGTGCAGCGGCTTGTGACGCGCGGCCTGTTGCAGCGGGCCGACGATCCGATGGACCGTCGCACCGTGGTGCTGACGCCGACTGAGGCGGGGGTCACCATGATCGATCACACCGTGTCATGCGCCCAGCGCTCGCATGATGCGGCACTCGCCCCACTCACCCTGGACGAGCGCGCGCAGCTCCTGGCCCTGTTGCGAAAGCTGGCCTGAGCCGCACGGAGACCCTAACGTTGGATGCGATGACCCCTGCCGCCCTTCCGCCCCTGGGCTTCGGCCTCGCGTTCGCCGACCTGGCGGACCGCGAGGGGTTGATCCGGCTGGACCGCACCTTTCTCGATCGCCTCACGGGCGAAGATGCAGCACTGCACGCCAGCCTGCTGGAAGCGCGCGCCAGACCGGAGAAGCTGGAAAAGAAGGCAGAAGGCGAGCTGGTCGTGGCGCTGGGGCCGCACCTGGACAGTTTTCTCGCCGCCTTGTTCGGTATCGAAACGGAGATGCTGGCTCTCGCCCGCGAGACCGCCGCGCTCGATCCCATCCATGCCTGCAAGCGATTGTTCGTCCAGCGCCAGGCAGTCAAGAAATACCCGGATTGCGCAGGCTTCGACGGCCCGGCCCTGCGCGCGGATCTGGAAGCCCGCATGGGCGTGCCATTCACCGAGCAAGCGTTTGCCAACCACGTCGCGGACTGGGAAAAGGCGCCGGACGCCGACGCGATCGACCTCGCGATGCGCTACGCCGCCTGGGCCACTCTGACGCCGGAGGGAAAAGCGGCGCACCAGGGCGGCACATTGTTCCGCGTGCCGCACCGGCTCGACTACAACCACTTGGTGCCGGTGCGGACCATCGAACGCGACGGCGTCACCATGCTGCATCTGCCAGAGCATGACTGGCGTCCCCGCGACGGTTTTGCGCTGACCGATCACGGCATGAACCATCAGCAGGCGCTGGACCAGGTCAACTACTGCATCTGGTGCCACACGCAGAACAAGGATTCCTGCAGCACCGGCCTGAAGGATCGCAAATCCGGACTGTTCCAGAAATCCCCGTTCGGCGTCACCCTGGCGGGCTGTCCGCTGGACGAAAAGATTTCCGAGATGCACACGCTGCGCGCTCAGGGCAGCGTGCTGGGCGCGTTTGCCGCCATCGCGATCGACAATCCGATGATGGCGGCCACCGGTCACCGTATCTGCAACGACTGCATGAAGGCCTGCATCTACCAGAAGCAGGATCCGGTCGATATCCCGCAGGCCGAGACAAGCATTCTGAAGGATGTGCTGTCGCTGCCCTGGGGCTTCGAAATTTACTCGCTCGTGACTCGCTGGAACCCGCTGGACATCCGCCGTCCGCTGCCGCGCCCCGACAGCGGCCGCAAGGTGCTGATCGTCGGCCTGGGCCCTGCCGGCTTCACGCTGGCGCATCATCTGATGAACGATGGCCACACCGTGGTCGCGATCGATGGGCTGCGTATCGAGCCGCTGAGTTTCGACCCCACTGCGCCGATCTTCGACGCGGACACCTTGTTCGAAAACCTCGATGACCGGGTGATGGCTGGCTTTGGCGGCGTTGCCGAGTACGGCATCACGGTCCGCTGGAACAAGAATTTTCTCAAGCTGGTACGTTTGCTGCTGGAACGCCGCGTGGAGAAATTCGCAGCGTTTGGCGGCATCCGCTTCGGCGGCGGAGCGACGCTGTCGATGGATGATGCCTGGGCGATGGGCTTCGACCACATCGCACTGTGCCTCGGCGCCGGCAAGCCGACGGTGCTGGATATTCCCAACGGGCTCGCCCGAGGCGTGCGTGCGGCGTCGGATTTCCTGATGGCGCTGCAGCTCACCGGTGCGGCGAAGTTTTCGTCCATTGCCAATTTGCAAGTCAGGCTGCCGGTCGTGGTGATCGGCGGCGGCCTCACCGCGATCGATACGGCGACGGAAAGCCTCGCCTATTACGTGCGGCAGGTAGAAAAATTCGCGCTGCGCTACCGAACGCTAGTCGCCGAGCGCGGCGAGTCGGTCGTGCGCCGCCGTTGGAGCGGCGAAGAGCAAGCAATTGCCGACGAGTTTTTGCAGCATGCCGCGGCGATCCAGGCAGAACGTGAGATCGCCGCGCGCGATGGCCGCGCCCCGCGCCTGGCGCAGCTTCTGGACAAATGGGGCGGCGCCACGATCGCCTATCGCCGCCGGCTGATTGATTCGCCCTCCTACACGCTGAACCACGAAGAAGTGGCAAAGGCGATGGAGGAAGGCGTGCGCTTCGCCCAGGGCCTGGTACCGCGGTTCATCGAGGTGGATGATTACGGCCACGCATCGGGCGTCCGGTTCACCCGCGCCGACGGGTCCGAACCCTATCTTCCCGCGCGCGCCGTGCTGGTGGCAGCGGGCACGCAGCCCAACACGGTGCTCGCCCGCGAGGACGGCCGCTTCGAACTCGACGGCAAGTATTTCCGCGCGGTGGATGAAAGCGGCGTCCCGGTGACACCGGTGCGCGGCCTCGCGAAGCCCGACATCGCCCAGGTGCTGATGCACCGCGAGGAGAACGGCCGCTTCGTCAGTTTCTTCGGCGACCTGCACCCGAGCTTCTTCGGCAACGTGGTGAAGGCGATGGGTGGCGCAAAGCGCGGCTATCCGCTGGTGTCGCAAGTGCTGGCGGCGCAGCCCGGTTTGAATGTATCCGGCGCCGAACTGATCGCGCGCTGCCGCGACGAACTGCGCGCGACGGTGCATGCGGTGAACCGCCTGACGCCGACCATCGTCGAGGTCGTCGTGCGTGCCCCGGCGGCGGCGCGCGCGTTCCGCCCCGGCCAGTTCTACCGGCTGCAGAATTACGAAATGCACGCCGCGCGCATCGCAGAGCATGAAGCGGACGGGCGCACCGTCGCGACGGTGCTGACTATGGAAGGCCTGGCGATGACCGGCGCCTGGACCGATCCAGAGCGTGGGCTGGTCTCGGTGATCGTGCTGGAAATGGGCGGCAGTTCCGACCTTTGCGCCCTGTTCAAGCCGGGCGAACCGGTGGTGCTGATGGGCCCCACCGGCAAGCCGACCGGGATTTCTGCTGGTCAGACCGTCGCGCTCGTCGGCGGCGGTCTCGGCAATGCCGTATTGTTCTCGATCGGGGCGGCGCTACGCGCGGCGGGCTCGCGGGTGCTGTATTTCGCCGGCTACAAGACGGTGCAGGACCGCTACAAGGTGGAGGAAATCGAACGTGCGGCTGATGTCATCGTCTGGTGCTGCGACGAGTATCCCGGCTTCTTGCCCAACCCGGACCGGCCGCAGGACGGCAGCGTTTCCGGCAATATCGTACAGGGGATGGCGGCATACGGGTCCGGGCAGTTGGGCGCGCAGACGATCCCGCTGAACGAGGTGGAGCATATGGTCGTCATCGGCTCCGATCGCATGATGCAGGCGGTGGGCGTCGCGCGGCATGGCGTGCTGGCACCGTATTTGAAGCGCGGGCACACGGCGATCGGGTCGATCAACTCGCCGATGCAGTGCATGATGAAGGAGGTCTGCGCGCAATGCTTGCAGCCGCAGGTTGATCCGGCGACCGGGGAACGGACGGTTGTCTTCTCCTGCTTCAATCAGGACCAGACCTTGGACCGCGTGGATTTCCCGGCGCTGCATGAGCGGCTGGGCCAGAACAGTACGCAGGAGAAACTGACGGCGCTTTGGATCGACCGAGCATTGCACCGGTTGCGGGCGCGCGGCGCGGTCGCGGCGGATTAATGCCGCACGCCGCCTTTCGTCACAAAAATCGTCATTGAAGCGCAAATTGTTATTGCGAGACTCATAGCGGCGAAGCAATCTTGCTCGTGAGGGGCCATTCCTGACCGGGCACGTTCATCGGTATGCCCCTCGCAAAGACGGTTCCGCAATGACAAGGGGCACAATGCCGCGACAGGCGACGAGACGGCTTGGCACCTGCGGGCGCCGTCGGGAGAGGCAAACATGACCGCCGCCTGGCCTCCGCGTGCGGCCGGATAGAGCCATGGACACCTGGACACTCACCGTCCTGGGACTTTCCTTGATCGTTGTGGCGCGCCCTGGTGTGGCGAGCCTGTTGCAGCGTTCAAGCTCACGGGCACTACATCGGAAATATAATCCCGAGCGCGCCGGCGGTGGCGCAGCGATGCTGGTCGCCGCCGTTTATCTTATCTGCTCTCACAATAAGCCTCTGGAGTGGGAATTCTGGGATCTGCTTTCCGAGGCGGTCCACGATCCGTTCGTGCGGTCCTTGCCCAATGTCTGGGTGCCCTCGCTATGCTGGACGGGCCTGGTCGTTGCCGGTTTAGTCTGGCTCTGTTCAGGCATTCGCGGTTATCGCGGCCCGCGCAGGCCGATGACGATCGTTTGGGCGTTGAACGAGATCATCCTGTGCACAATGCTCTTGCTGGTGAATGCCTACGTGCCCGAAGAGTACAATCAGGCGATCTTCATAAACTTCGGCCTTGAGGGCATCTATCTCAGTTTCCTGATTGGCGCGGTGCTGCGCTTTGTTCTGGTCTTGATCAATCCTGGCGGTCCGCCGCATTCCTTCGATACGCGTCCCGACGGACCGATGACCTCGTGGCTCGGCCGCATGAAGCGCTACTGAGTCGGGATTTCGCCCCGGCCTACCCGGCGGTGGTGCGCAGATACCATTCCATGATCTGCCGGCCCTGCCAGAACAATACGCCTTGGTGCCGCGCGATGTGCGCCAGAGCATCCTCTAACCAGCCGATGCGATGTGGCACGCCACTGATATAGGGGTGCACCGCGAGGCCCATGACCTTGGCACCGTGGGTTTCGGCCTCCATATACAGCCGGTCGAATTGCGCCACCGTGCGATCGTACATTTCGCGCGCGGCATGGTGCTGGATCATCATCATCGGGATGTCGTTCAGCTCCACGCTGTACGGCATGGTCAGCAGTGGGCCGTGCGCGGTTTGCAACATGCAGGGCAGGTCGTCCACCACCCAGTCGGCGCAATAGCCGATCCCGGCTTCCGCCAGCAGGTCGGGGGTGCCGAAGGTTTCGGTCAGACCGGGCGCCAGCCAGCCGACGATTTCGTGTCCGCTCGCTTGCTCTAGCGCATCGATGGTGGCGCGGATCATGGCGCGCTGGTCCTCCACCAGGTGCGTGGCCATCTGCCGCCAGCCATGGCCCACGAACTCCCAGCCGGCCTCGCGTGCGGCGCGGGCGACCCGGGGATAGGCGGTGGGGACGGTGCCGTTGATCGTCATGGACGGGGCGATGCCATGCGCATCAAGCGCTGCCTTGAGGCGCCAGAAGCCGACCCGCATGCCGTATTCGTGCCAGGCCCAGTTGGGAAGGTCGGGGATCACCGATGCACCCTGCGGCGCGGTGAGCACCTGGCGGGGCATGGGCCGGTCAGTGTCCCAGTGTTCCACGTTCACCACGATATAGACGGCGACACGCTTGCCGTCGGGAAGCGACAGCGGAGGGCGATCGATGCTGGCTTCGTACGGCAGGCGCGCGGCGGGTTTCAGTGGATCTTGCATTTGCCAGGTTCTCCCGAAGCGGCGTTACGCTGGCTGGCGGTGGCGGGCAAGGCCCGGCGCCACGGAAGGCCAGCCACTAGGCAAAGCCTAGAGTCCGCTTGAAGCGTATAGACCCTCTACGCTGTATCAGCAGATGCAGTTCGGTTGGGACCCGGACAAGAACGAGCGGACACGCAGGGCGGGGGTTTGGCTTCGACGATGCCGCACGTATCTTCCTCGGACCCACCCTGGAAATCATGTAGCGGCGGAGGGGCTACGGCGAACAACGGATCGGGGCGATCGGCGAGATCGACGGCCGGATCTTCGCAGTGGTCTACACTGACCGCCCGGGAGCGCGTTGGATTGTCAGCGCCTGGAAGGTGAGCGGCAAGGATGGGCAGCTATGGCGAAACAGAGAATGACGCTTGAAGCCATCGCGGGCCGCCGGCCTGATGTCGACCTCGCCAAGGTCGACGCAACCACCGAGGATGACATCCGCCGCCAGATGCGCGAGGAAGGCTACGACTACGACGAACCCATCGATGTTGCGGACATCATTTCACCTGCGGCAATCCGCAGGCGTCTCGGCATGACGCAACGGCAGTTTGCGGCGGCCATCCACGTGCTGCTCGCGACGTTGCAGAATTGGGAGCAGGGGCGGACGCTGATGGATCCGAGCGCGCGGGCGCTGATGACGATCATCGCACGCGAACCGAACGCCGCGTTGCGGGCGTTGGGCGCGCCGCGTGAGGCGACAGCCGAAGCTCCGCGATCGAGCCACATCAGCCGGGGCGGCCAACCGCAACGAGCCGACGAACCGTGGCACCGCGGCAGGATTTCAGGCGTACGCGAACCACCCTGGTTATTGGGCCAGGTTTACCCTGTTATTGTTGCCGCCACCCGGCAGCAGCGGCAAAAGCCCCTGATCGGGCCGCGTCGCGTCCAAAGCCGGGACTTGGCGACCGGTTCCAGCCCGACCGGTCAACGCAGCACGCGCCCCGCCACCACGTCCAGCTTCGCGACCAGCGCCGGATCGCGCATATGCGTCGCGGTGATCACCGCATTGTCCAGCGCCCGATCGCAACTACCGCGGCACAGCGCACGCGGCCGCCCGATCTCCGGCACTACAGAGCGCACCAACGCGCGCGCATGCTCTGCATTGTCGAGCAATACCTTAACCACCGCCTCAACCGTGACGTGGTCGTGGTCTGGATGCCAGCAATCGTAGTCAGTCACCATGGCGACGGTTGCGTAACAAAGCTCCGCCTCGCGTGCAAGTTTTGCCTCGGGCATGTTGGTCATGCCGATCACGCTGCAGCCCCAGGATCGATAGAGTTCGCTTTCCGCCTTGGTGGAGAACTGCGGTCCTTCCATCACCAGATACGCGCCACCGCGCGTCACCGGCAGCGACAAGCTTCGGCACGTGGCTTCCAGCGCATCGCCCAACCGCGGGCACACAGGGTGTGCCATCGAGACATGCGCCACCACGCCGTCGCCAAAGAAGCTCTTCTCGCGGGCGAAGCTGCGATCGATGAACTGGTCTATGATGACGAAATGGCCGGGCGGCAAGTCCTCCCGCAGACTGCCCACCGCGGACAGCGAAATCACGTCGGTAACGCCGGACCGCTTCAGGGCATCGATATTCGCGCGGTAATTCAGGTGCGTGGGTGACAGCGGATGGCCACGCCCGTGCCGAGGCAGGAACACGCAGCGCACGCCCTCCAGCCGACCGAACAGCAGGGCGTCGGAAGGCGTGCCCCAGGGTGTTTCCACCTGCTGCCAGGCGGTATCTTCAAGACCCGCGATATCGTACAGGCCGGAGCCGCCGATGATGCCGATCACCGGCTCGATGTTCGGTTGGTCTGGCATCCCGGCGATCCTCCGTCCCATGTGTCATGGCACAAACGCGCGGCCCACATACGATTGCAAGGGGCTCTGCGCACGCGTCATTACGAGGCGTATGGCGCCGAAGCAGTCTCGTTCGAGAGGCGCGCGGGACGGGACGCGCGTCTCCAGGCGCGAACCTGCTTCGGCGCTACGCGCCCCCTAATGACATGTAGGGCGGCCAGACACCTCGTGAAGACACCGGCGCGCGACACGGTCGCAATGAGACGGATCGTGACCGTGCCTCAGTGCTCCACGTCCGACCAGATCTTGCGCTTCACCGCGTATGTCAGCCCAGTCATCACCACCAGGAACAGTACCACGCGCCAGCCGATCTGCTTGCGCTGCACCATGTTGGGGTCGGCTGCCCAGGCGAGGAACGTTACGACGTCGTGCGCCTCGGCCGGGATGGTGTTCGGCGCGCCATCGGCGAATGTTACGTCGCCGCCGTGCAGCGGCTGCGGCATGGCGATCTGGTGGCCCGGGAAGTACTCGTTGTAATTGGAGCCTTCCGCCAGCTTGAAGCCGGGGGGTGGGTTGGTGAACCCGTTCAGGATCGCGTAGACGTAGTCCGGCCCGCCTTCCCGCGCATTGATGATGTTGGACAGATCGGGCGGAGCCACCTTCAGCGCGGCCTTCGCGGCTTCTGGATTGGCGAACGGCGCGCGGAACATGCTGGCCGGCGTGCCCGGGCCCTGTTTCGGGTTGCCCTGGTCGTCCACGCCGTCCGGCACCTGCACCGAGGCCGCGATCGCCTTGATCTGGTCGTCCGACAGACCGATCCCCGCCAGGTCGCGGTAGTGCAGATTGTTCATCGAATGGCAGTTGGAGCAAACCTCCTTGTAGACCTGGAACCCGCGTTGTGCGTCAGCGAGGTTGTAGGTGCCGAATGGTCCCTGGAAGCTCCAGTTGTGCTGCGGCGGCGTGGGTGCGTCCTGCGCCAGTGCGGGCGCCGCGGCCATGCTGCCGAGCAGCAGGGAAGCGGCGAACATCGAAGCGGCCGCGCGCATCAGGCTTTCTCCATCGGCTTTGCCGCTGCGCCTTGCGGCAACGGCCCTCCACCCCGGGTCAGCACCGCCTTGCTGATACTCTCCGGGAGCGGCAGCGGCCGCTCCAGTTTGCCCAGCAGCGGCAGGATCACCAGGAAATGCAGGTAGTAGTACAGCGCGCAGATGCGCGACAGCGGCACCCAGATGCCCAGCGGCTTGTGCGCGCCGCAGATGCCCAGGCCGACCACTGCCAGCACCAGCAGCCAGATCAGCTTGCGGTAGATCGGCCGGAATCGCGCGCTGCGCACCGGCGAGGTGTCCAGCCACGGCAGCACGAACAATACCAGGATCGAGCCGAACATCAGGCACACGCCCGCCAGCTTGTTCGGGATCGAGCGCAGGATCGCGTAGAACGGCAGGAAGTACCATTCCGGCACGATGTCGTCCGGCGTCTGCAACGGGTTGGCCGGGATGGAGTTGTTCGGGTCCGACAGCGCGTGCGGCACGAAGAACACGAAAATTGCCCACACCAGCAGGAACACGCACAGGCCGATACTGTCCTTCGCGGTGTAGTAAGGGTGGAACGGCACCGTGTCCTGCGGCGACTTCACGTCGATGCCCAGCGGATTGTTCGATCCCGTGACGTGCAGCGCCATCACGTGCAGCCCGACCACGCCGAGCAATACGAACGGCAGCAGGTAGTGCAGTGCGAAGAAGCGGTTCAGCGTCGGGTTGGCGACCGAGAACCCGCCCCACAGCCAGGTGACGATGCCGTGCCCGACCACCGGGAAGGCCGAGAACAGATTGGTGATGACGGTGGCGCCCCAGTAGGACATCTGGCCCCAGGGGAGAACGTAGCCCATGAACGCAGTCGCCATCATCAGCAACAGCAGGACCACGCCCAGCATCCACAGCAGCTCGCGCGGCTTCTTGTAGGATCCGTAGTAGAGGCCTCGGAAGATGTGGATGTAGGTGACGACGAAGAACATCGAGGCGCCGTTCTGGTGGATGTAGCGGATCATCCACCCATAGTTCACGTCGCGCATGATGTGCTGGACGGAGTCGAAGGCGAGTTCGGTGTTCGGCTGGTAGTTCATCGCCAGCAGGACTCCGGTGACGATCATGATGACCAGCGTCACCACTGCCATCGCGCCGAAGTTCCAGAAGTAGTTGAAGTTCTTCGGCGTCGGGAATACCGCGTATTCCTTCTGCATCATCGTTAGGATCGGCAGGCGCGTGTCGATCCACTGGAGGACGGGGTTCTTGAAGTCGCTGTCGTGTAGCTGGCCGGCCATCGGCGGTATTTCCTCTCGTCAGCCGATCTTGATTTTGATGTCGGTGTCGAACGCGCAGGCCGGCAGCGCCGGGTTGGCGGGCGCGGTGCCGTGGCGCATGCGCCCGGACGTTTCGTGCTGGCTGCCGTGGCGGGGGCCGAACGGATTGTTCCAATCGCCGTGAGGCCTGGAGGGGCTGGTGGCCAGCGGGAGGTCCTGCTCCGGGCTCATCGAATCGACCTGGGGCCGGGCGAACGCCATCGTGCTGATCGCGGCGGCCGCACGGAGGTTCGGGGAATCGCGCTTGGTGGCCTCATCGGTAGGGCCAGGGCCGTGCACCACGGCGGCGTGTGACATTCTTCCCCTCTTCTCGTAACGGCCGGCGCTGGGCGCACCTGACCGTGGACGGGCCCCTCGACCTGTCCATCCCCCGACCATGGCAAAGCGGTCCCGGACCGCTGCGGCGCACCTTAAGGGGGCGATTACGGCACGGCAACACACCCTCTGTGGCGGTGGTCCGTGAGGGGCTACTCTGATCGCATGGCTGGAACAACCCCCTTGATGGACGGTCCCGCGGAAAACCCTGGGCCGGTGGCACATAAGGCACTGCGGGAGCCGGCGCGGGCGTGGTTCGAGGCGCTGCGCGACCGGCTGTGCGCCACGTTCGAGGCGATTGAGGCAGAGGCGGAGGCTGAGGCCGGGTCGGGACTTGGGACGCTTCCGCCGGCTCTCCCCGGCGCCGTCCCACGAGGGGAGGGGCAATGTCTCGCACGCTTCGTCCGGACCCCCTGGACGCGGCCGACGCCGGATGGATCGGACGGCGGCGGCGGCGTGATCAGCCTGATGCGCGGGGGAAAAGTGTTCGAGAAGGTGGGGGTGAACGTCTCCACCGTCTGGGGCGAGTTCAGCCCGGAGTTCCGTGCCCAGATTCCCGGGGCGGCCGAGGACCCGCGTTTCTGGGCGAGCGGCGTCAGCCTGGTGGCGCACATGGCCTCGCCGCTCGTGCCGGCGGCGCATTTCAATACCCGGATGCTGATCACCACCAAGGGCTGGTTCGGGGGTGGCGGCGACCTGACGCCGATGCGGCTGGAGACGCCGGAGGCCCTGGTGGATGCGGCGGATTTCCATGCCGCGTTCCGCGCCGCCTGCGACCGGCATGATCCCGGCTACTACGACACGTTCAAGGCGTGGTGCGACCGGTATTTCTTCCTGCCGCACCGCAACGAGCCTCGTGGGGCGGGCGGGATCTTCTTCGACCAGCATTCCTCCGGCGATGCCGAGGCGGACTTCGCGTTTGTGCGGGACGTGGGGGAAGCGTTCCTCGACGCCTTCCCCCGCATCGTGCGCCGCCGAATGTTCGACCCATGGACCGAGGCGGAGCGAGCGCACCAGTTGGTGCGCCGCGGCCGGTATGTCGAATTCAACCTGATCCACGACCGCGGCACGTTGTTCGGACTGAAGACCGGCGGGAATGTCGAGGCGATCCTGATGAGCCTGCCGCCGCTGGTGGGCTGGCCGTAAGCGGGGCGGTGCATCGCTGTCCGCGGGGTGGGACGGCGCGGAGCTGTCCGGGGCGATTGTCCGGCGGCGATGGTCGGGCGGTCGGGCGGGGTGGCCCTCGGTTGTCGAGCGGAGGCCTGGCCAGTGGGGCGGGGTGGGGAGTCTCGCGGTTGTCTCAGTTCGCGTGCAGTGAGACGGTCTTGCGCTGTTTCGTGGCGCGCCGGCGCCGGTAGGTTCGGCGGCGTGCCGCGCTGTGGCGCGTTGGGCGGCGGGGACGGGTTGGAACCGCAGATGAACGCTGATGCATGCAGATGGGCCGGTGGCCAGCATGCCGGGGCGCGGCTTGGTTCGCCGGTGTGGGGTGAGGAGGTGCACCGGCACCGTATGCCCGGGGTCGGACGGGTTTCCGGCGTTGTCATGGCCGGCGTTGTCCTGGTGCCTGTAGGGCCCGGCGCGGCCATCCTGGGTGCCCGGATTACCGTGTATCGGGCGCTCGGGGCGTGCCGGGCGGTTGCTGGCCGGTGCGCGATCTTGCTTCGCCGCGACATGGCACATCGGCGGACGAATGGTGATGGCGGTTTGATTTGCGTGGGTCTTTGGCGGCGGCATGGGGCGGGACGAATCAGGACGGCGGGGCTGGATGTGCTCCGGCCCCGGTCAGTGAAGCTGACCATGCAGACGAGTTTTCAGGCAACGGACAAGGTTGCCGCGCGCGGCGGGGGGCCGGTGGCGGCGGGCGCCGGAGCATGTTTGTGCGGTAGCGGAACGATGCGGCGCGGCCGGGGGCGTGCCGGGGTCACGCGGAACGCAGCGATGGGGCGCGGGGCGATTTTACGCGCGGGCGTTTGGCGCGAGTCCGGATCGGGATTCCTGTCCGTCGGCTTTGGGGACGGATCTGCCTGCGGCGGAGGCGGCGGAAGGTCCGGCTTGGGGGGCGTGGCGTCGAGGGACTCGGCGGCCGCGGCGTCCTGGTGGCAGGCGATCGCGTCGGCCAGCGCGTCCCAGAATTCGTTCGTGCACATCATGGCGACCATGCCGAGATCGCGGCGGATGTCGTCGATGGTACGGCTGATGGGACGGGCGCGGACTTCGGCCTCGATTGCCTCGGGCGTGGCGAGATTGTGGGGGTCGGCCGGGGCGTCGTGCCGGGCGCGTTCGGCGGTGAGACGTGCGACCTGGTCTTGGAAGGGTTCGTCGGCGGGGTGAAGCGACGGGTGTCCGGCGGGCACGGGGCGCTGGGGGCGTGGCGGTGCGGCCACGTCCCGGCCGGTGGCGGCGCGGGCGAGCAAGAGGGTTTCGAGCGCGGCGGCGCGCAGGATGCCGCGGTGGATGTGAGCGAGGATGACGGGCAGCTTGCTGGTGCCGAACACGGCTGAGAAGAGCCAGAAATTATGCTCGGCGGCGCGACGCTCGATAATGGCAGGGACACGACGGGCGAAGCCGAGCAACGTGCGGACGATATATAGGAGGCGCGCGAGGTTTTCGGGCATGGCGGGACCGTCCCGATCTGCATCGGGGGCACAGGCTTCGGCCGGAGCGGAGAGCGTGTCGGTGATCATGGCGGAGGTTGCGGAGGCTGCCTTTCGTTGCGGTTGAGCGAAGCGGGCGCGACGTTAGAGACAATGGAGGGAAAAGTCAAGCGAAACTAACTGTCGGGCGCCGGAAAAATCGTTGCTGCCTGGCGGCGGCCGGGCGCCACGCGGTGAGCATGTCCAGTTTGACCGGTGTGGCGCGCTGGAAATGACGGTTGGAGGTGCCGACGAATCGCGGATTTGTTATGTTGATGATGCTTCGCCGGAAGCCCGCCCCCGACCGTCATCTACAGCCTGGACAGCGTGGCCGGTGGTGAAAGTGTAAGCGGCGATTTTGGCTCGGCATGGGACGCCAGCGGCGGTGGTGGGGCCTTCGTCTACACAACGTCGGTGACCGTGCCTGCCTCAGTGCCGCTACTCGGCGCAGCAATGGTCGGGATCGGAGCAG
>DATKPQ010000032.1:0-18215 GCA_035523995.1 Acetobacteraceae bacterium
ATGATGGAAAGCCGGTCTTGTTCAGCGGCGTGTCCGGGGAGGCGGACCAGTAGAGCGCGCAGCTGATCTGCGTGCTGAGCGGCCTCGGCATGACGACGGACACAGAGGTGACGATCCTGAGCGACGGCGCCGACGGCCCGCGATCTCTGGGGGAGGCCGCGAGCATCGGGACTGTCTTCCATGTATTCGACCGGTTCCACTTGGCGATGCGTGTTCAGCATGCTGCTCAAAGTGGCGCCAGTGGATGTTCAGGTCGTACTCATAATAACCCGAGCGCCCTTGCGGAATCGCAGGTGGGCCAAGGTCACGTCCGGCGAGGACGCCGACAATTCCCAAGAGCCGTAGCGCGCGGCACACAACCGGAAAACGTACAGGTGGATGCGGCCCCGCCCCATGGCCACCTGGATCACGCCATTCAGTTCACGAAGCGTGAAGGTCGCCGGCACCAGGACGCGCCGCCATACCATCGGACTGATCCCGACCAGCCAGATTTTGACCTGCAGGACCGCGGCGTTCACCGCGCCATCCGAGGACGAGGCGACCGCGGCCGGCGGCTTCAGCCGTTGTTTCATCCCGCCAGCTTACCGCCTCCCAAGCTACCCGTCGTCGGGCACTCCAGCGTTCCTGATGCTCTCGCGACTGCCCTAGTCGCCGTCGCTTGTCATCGCCAGCATCCAATTTATGTTGCCAGGGCATGCAACGTCATCGCCACGGCCGATGATCGGTTCTCAATCCCCAGCTTCGCATAGATCTGCTCAAGATGCTTATTCACCGTGCGCGGACTCAACCCCAGGATCTCGCCGATATCGCGGTTCGACTTCCCTCGTGTTAGCCAGATCAGCACTTCGGCTTCGCGCGGCGTCACCGGCAGCCGCGCCCTCAACCGCGCCTCCTCCTGCGACGGCTGGCTTGCAGCGATGCGCAGCAAGGTCTCGCCCGGCCCGATGCGTCCCACGAGGCGGATGTCCACACTGGCATCGCCACTGCCCTCCGCGAGAATCGGCAACTCCACCATTTCGCGGCTGCCCTGCTCGCCCAGCAGGGCACGGAGCAGCGGAGGCAGCGTCGCCCCATCCGGTTCCAGCACGCCCGCCAGTAGGCGCGCCGCACCGGGCGTCGCCCAACGCAGCTTGCCGTCCGATCCGGCGGCGAACAACGCATGACCGGCAGCGTCGATCGCCGCGTGGGCGCTGGCAACCAACTGCGCCCCGGCCAGATGCACCCGGATGCGCGCCACAAGCTCCTGCGGCACGACCGGCTTGGTCACGTAATCGACGCCGCCGGCTTCCAGCCCGCGGATCACGTGGTCGGTATCGCTCAGCCCGGTCATGAAGATCACTGGGATGATCTCGGCGCCGGGCATCCGTTTCAGGCGGCGGCAGGTCTCGAACCCGTCCAGATCGGGCATCACCGCGTCCATCAGCACAAGGTCCGGCCGCATCTGCTGCACCGTCGCCAGGGCGCGTTCGCCGCGCAGGGCCACGAGTACGGTGAAGCGCTCGCGCTCCAGCGCATCGGTCAGGAAGCCCAGGGTCCCGGGACTGTCGTCGACGATTAGCACCGTCGGCGCCCGTTGCTCCGGGAATGCCGGCATGTCAGGCGGCCTCACGCCGGGCGGCGGCGATCATGCCGGACAGTTCGTCCAACCGGAACGCTTCCGCCGCGGCCCGCATGCGTGCCAGGAACCGGCCCGCCGAGGGATGCGCTCCCCCCAGTTCGTCCAGCCGGACGCGCAGGGCGCTGAGATGGCCGATGTCGATCAGGTGCGCCAGGTCATCCAGATGCGGCTCCAGCGGGGCGGGAACCGGGTCATGCATGCCCCAGGCGCCGGGCTGGGCTTCCTCCACCCATTGGAGCCGCAATTGCTCACCCAGCGTCCGCAGCAGCGCGTCCAGGTCCAGCGGCTTGGCCAGAAAGGCATCGTGCAGGCGGCGCTCGCCGAACAATGCGGCGGGATCGTCGGGATGCGCTGAGACCACGATGATGACCGCGGTCTCGTGCACGCCCTCACGAAGCTGCCGCGCGAGCAACCAGCCATCCATGCCGGGCATCGACAGGTCCAGGATGAATGCATCAGGACGGCATTCGGCGGCAAGCCTCAGGCAGCTTGTCGCGTCCGGGACGGTGAGCAATTCGATCCCGAGCGGCGACAGCGTTTCGTCCAGCAAAGCGCGATGCGTCGCGTCGTCGTCCGCGGCTATGATCACGCGGCGGCGGCCAGCATACCCGGTGATCCGCCGCCGTACCGGCGCCGCCGCAGAGGGCCGTGCCACTTCAGCCAGAAGCAGACGCACCCGGAAACAGCTTCCCTCCCCCGGCTGGCTGGTCACCGAGATTTCTCCGCCAAGGATTTCCGTCAGCAGCTTGGTGATCGTCAGCCCCAGCCCGACCCCGGGAACTGCCGGGCCATGATTACTCTCCACCCGTTCGAACGGTTCGAAGATGCGGCGCAGATCGTTGCTGCCGATGCCGACGCCGGTATCCTGGACTTCGAATTCCATCACTGCCCCACGCCGGCGGACGCGGAACGTCACGCCGCCGCGGCGAGTGAATTTTACCGCGTTGGACAGCAGGTTGATCAGGATCTGCCGCAGCCGGGTTTCGTCGGTGTAGACGCAGGCCGGCAGGTTCTCGGCGCGATCGAAGCTGAAGGTGATGCCCTTCTTCGTCGCTTGCAGGCGGAACATTTCCACCAATTGCTCCAGGCAATCGATCAGCCGCACCTCGCGGCGGTCGATTTCAATGCGGCCGGCCTCGATCTTGGAGATGTCGAGCAAGCCTTCGATCAGCCCGGCGAGGTGCTCGCCGCTGCGTCGGATGGTGCGGATCGCCTCCCGCCGGTGGCGCGGAATGGCGTCGTCCAGGTCCAGGATCTGCGCATAGCCCAGCACCGCGTTCAGCGGCGTGCGCAGCTCGTGGCTGATGCCGACGACGAAGCGGCTTTTCGCCAGGTTGGCTGCCTCGGCCGCCTCCTTGGCTTTTTGCAGCTTGGCGTCGGTGCGCTTGTGCGCGGCGATCTCGGTCAGCAGCAGCGCGGTCTGGCGACGCGATTCGCCCTGTGCCACGGCGCGCGTTTCCTGCGCCAGCACCAGCAGCCAGGCGGCGACGCCGGCGATGATCATCAGCACAAAAAACGCCCGCCACATGGCGTTGGCCAACAGGGTGTGGCCCGCCTGGTTACCGGTGGCCGCCTGCAAATAGATCGCCAGCAGGATCAGCCCGATCACGCCGGTGGCGCCGGTGAAGATGCCGAGGAAATGCGGCAGCGGCCCATCCATGTAAGGCCGCAGCGGCGACGGGATCAGTGTGCCGATGGCGGCGCGAACCTGGGCCGACGTGCGGCCGTGCGGCTTGCACGCATCGTGGCAGCGCGCATCGAGCGAGCAACACAACGAGCAAATGACGCCGCTATAGGCCGGGCAGAAGGCGGTGTCCTGCGGTTCGAAGATGTTGCCGCACACCACGCATTCGCGGCCGGCAGTGGCGGTTTCCCAGTTCCGCCGCGCGCGCCGCGCCAGATAGAAGCGTCCGCGCGTGGCTCGGGCGATCACCGGCGCGGTAGCAAACGCGAGCATGAGCGAGAGGAACGGCGCGCCTGCCCTGGCCAGTGCGCCGAACATGCCGAGATGCGCCGCCAGCCCGGTCATCACGGCGAGCGCCATGGCGCCCACGCCGACCGGGTTGAGATCGTAGAGATGCGCCCGTTTGAACGCGAAGCCGCGCGGGGCAAGGCCGAACGGCTTGATCAGTACAAGATCGGCGACCAGCGCGCCCACCCACGCGCTGGCGAGCACTGAAAACAACGCCAGAATGCCCTCGATCGCCGAGAATAGACCGATTTCCATCAGCAACAATGCGATGGCGACGTTGAACACCACCCAGACCACGCGGCCGGGATGGCTGCGCGTCAGGCGGGCGAAAAAATTCGACCAGGCGATGGAGCCGGCGTAGGCGTTGGTAACGTTGATCTTGAGCTGGGCCACCACAACGAAGATGCCGGTCGCGGCGATGGCAGCCCAGCCGGGCAAGACGGTGGCGAAGGCGACGCGGTACATCACCGCCGGCTGCATGGCGCGTTCCGCCGATACGCCGGCCCGCAGCGCCAGCCAGGCCAGGAAGGAGCCTGCGAACAACTTCATCATGCCCGGAACGATCCAGCCGGGACCGGCGCCGATCACCGCCAGCCACCAGCGCCAGCGCTGTCCCGGCTGCGGCTGCGGCATGAACCGCAGGAAATCCACTTGCTCGCCGACCTGGGCAATCAGCGACACGATCACCGAAGCCGCCGCGCCGAACGGCAGCAATGCGAAACCGGCTGCCTCGGTGCCGCGCAGGGCGGTCCAACCGGCGATCCCAACGTCGCCGTGCGCCGCGATCGCCAGGAACGGCAGGACGTTCAGCGCGAGCCACGCCGGCTGCGTCCAGCGATGGAACCGGCTGATCACGGTGATGCCGTGCGTGACGATCGGGATCACCACCACCGCCGACAGCACGTAGCCGAGCCACAGCGGCACATCCACGCAGATCTGCAGCGCCATCGCCAGAATCGACGCCTCGATGGCAAAGAAGATGAAGGTGAATGTCGCATAGACCAGCGACGTCACGGTGGAACCGATATAGCCGAACCCGGCGCCGCGGGTGACCAAGTCGATATCCAGGCCGCGGCGTGCGGCGCAGATGGTGATGGGCAGCGCGGTCACGAAGATCAGCGCGCCGACGGCAAGGATTGCCGCCGCGGCATTGGCGAATCCGTATGTCAGCGTGACCGCGCCGCCGATTGCCTCCAGGGCGAGAAAGGACGTGGCGCCCAGCGCGGTGTTGGGCACCTGCGCTGCCCCCCAGCGCCGCGCCGACACCGCGGTGAAGCGCAGCGCGTAGTCTTCCAGCGTCTGGTTCGCGACCCAGCGGTTGTAGTCGCGTCGGGACGGAAGGATCCGCTGCCGGAGCGCCATGGGTGGGGTGATGCCTCCTCGTGCGTCGGGTTCGCACGCCCCCTCCCCATGACCCGCATTGATCGTCGGGTGTGTCATGCTCCTGTCAGTCCATGTTGTCCGGCCTGGGCTGTGGCCGTCTATCGAAAAATCACCGGCGATGGACGCCATACGGCAAATGACGTATTCCGTTGCCCCGACGCTCTTCCGACGATCGCTGATCGCCCGCCGCATTTCGTCTCCGGCGGGTGCCATTCCCTGTCTTCGCAGCAATGGAGCGGCCATGCCGGATACGCTTATCAAAGTGGATCTCCCGCAGTCTCCCTACGAGAACGACATGATCCATAATCGCTGGCACCCGGACATCCCGATGGTTGCCACCGTCAAGCCCGGTGCCGACTTCATCATTGAGTGCTATGACTGGACCGGCGGGTTCATCAAAAACAATGATTCTGCTGTGGATGTTCGCGATATCGATTTGAGCATCGTGCATTTCCTCAGCGGACCGGTGGGCGTCGAAGGGGCGGAGCCGGGTGATCTGTTGGTGGTGGACTTCCTAGATATCGGCGTGTTCCCGCACAACGCCTGGGGGTTCAACGGTTTCTTTTCCAAACAGAACGGCGGCGGGTTCCTGACCGATCATTTTCCCTTTGCGCAAAAATCCATTTGGGACATCTCCGGTCTGTTCACATTCTCGCGCCATGTGCCGGGCGTGAGCTTCGCCGGGCTGATCCATCCCGGTCTGATCGGGTGCCTGCCGTCGCAGGGCCTGTTGGAGACATGGAACAAGCGTGAGGTGGACTTCATCGCCACCAACCCCACGCGCGTGCCGCCGCTGGCGAACGCGCCGTTCGGGCCGACCGCGCATATGGGACGAATGAAGGGCGATGCGGCGAAGGCGGCCGCGGCAACTGGCGCGCGCACCGTGCCGCCGCGCGAGCATGGCGGGAACTGCGACATCAAGGACCTGTCGCGCGGGGCGCGGGTGTATTTCCCGGTCTATGTCCCAGGCGGCGGGTTGTCGGTCGGCGACCTGCATTTCAGCCAGGGCGACGGCGAGATCACGTTTTGCGGGGCGATCGAGATGCCCGGCTGGATCCATCTGCGCGTCAGCAGCGTGATCAAGGACGGGATGCGAAAATACGGGATCAAGAACCCGATCTTCAAGCCGAGCCCGATCACGCCGAGCTACAAGGACTATCTCATCTTCGAGGGTATTTCGGTGGATGAGATGGGGAAGCAGCATTACCTGGACGTGCACGTCGCGTATCGCCAGGCGTGCCTGAATGCGATCGAGTATCTGAAGAAGTTCGGATATTCGGGGGCGCAGGCGTACGCCATTCTGGGTACCGCGCCGGTGCAGGGCCATATCAGCGGCGTGGTGGACATTCCGAACGCGTGCGCGACGTTGTTCCTGCCGACGGAGATCTTCGATTTCGATATCATGCCGGGGGCGGATGGGCCGACCCGGTACCTCGACGGCACCGTCGATGTGCCGATGATTGCCGACACGTAGGGCGATCGGTGCCGGTCTATGAGTACGCGTGCGGGGCGTGCGGCGGGTTTGCCGCCGAGCGTCCCATGGCGGAATACGATCTGCCGGCGCCCTGTCCGGCATGCGGGCAGGCGGCACCGCGCGCCCTGACGCTGCCGCAGGTGGCGGGGATGGACGGGGCGCGGCGGACCGCGATGGCGGTGAACGAACGCAGTGCGTATGCGCCGCGGTCGGCGCGCACGGAGGGCACCGGCGTGCCGGTAAAGCCGCGCGCGCCGGTCAAGGGCTTTGCCGGCGCGCGGCCCTGGATGATCAGCCATTAGAAAGGCGGACCCTCCGGCGCGCAGCGCAGGAGGGTTCTTGCCGCGGCTACTGCGCGGCCTGCCGGACCGGAATCCCTTCGATGGGGCAGTCTTCCACGCCGGCTTCGCTGCGCGTCAGCGCCTCTACCTGAAGCCGCATCGCCTCCGGATCGGCGATCCAGCGGCGATAGAACTCATACGGGCATTCCGCCTTGCCGCTGGCGTTCTCGCGCGAGTTGATCATGCCCGTGTAGCCGCGATGCAGCAGCTTGAACAGATGGTTCTGCGACTGCATGCTGCGCCGGGCGTCCCGGATCAGCGGGATCGACACCTGCGCGTACTGAATGCCGTTCTCCTCCGTGCCGCACTCGCCCAGCGTGCGGCCGTCGAATCCGATCACCGATGAGTGGCCGAAATACGAGTACACCCCATCGAAACCGGTCGCATTCGCCACCGCCACATACACATTGTTCGCCCAGGCCATCGCCTTCGCCATCATAATCTGCTGCTCTTTTGCTGGGTACATATATCCCTGGCAGCGCACGATCAGCTCGGCCCCGCGCATGGCGCAGTCGCGCCAGATCTCGGGATAATTGCCGTCGTCGCAGATGATCAGGCTGACCTTCAGACCTTTCGGCCCGTCCGAGACATAGGTGCAATCGCCGGGGTACCAGCCCTCAATCGGAGTCCACGGCATGATCTTGCGGTATTTCTGCACGATCTCGCCCTGGTCGTCCATCAGGATCAGGGTGTTGTACGGCACCTTGTCGGGATGCATCTCGTGGCGCTCGCCGGTCAGCGAGAAGATGCCCCAGACGCCGGCCTTGCGGCAGGCGGCGGCGAAGATGTCCGTTTCGGCGCCTGGAATCACCGCGGCAGTGTCGAACATCTCCTGCCGGTCGTACATGATGCCGTGGGTGCTGTATTCGGGGAACACCACCAGGTCCATGCCCGGCAGGCCGGACTTCATGCCGACGATCATGTTGCCGATCGCCTTGGCGTTGGCCAATACCTCGGCCTTCGTATGCAGGCGCGGCATTTTGTAGTTCACCACCGCGACGCCCACCGTATCGCGGCTGCTGCCGATATCGCCGTGTATCATTTCAGAGACCTCCTGCTGGAATCATGACGAGGCGCGACCGCACGGCCGCGCCTCGCATAACAGAACGGATCAGATCGCGCCGGGTGCCGTTACGGGCACGGAGCCGGCGGCCGGTTTGCACATGTCGTGACAGGCCGAATCCAAGGAGCAGCAGAGGGAGCAAATGTTGCCACCATGGAATGGGCAGCTTGTCATGTCCTGCTTTTCATATTCGTAGCCGCAGCTTGTGCAGGCCAGCGTGGCACGGGTGATCTGCTTGTCGTCGAACGGACGGCGCGCCAGGTAGTAGCGTCCCTTGGTCGCGATCGCGATGATCGGCGTAGCGACGAAGGCGAGGCCCAGGGCGATGAAGGCCGAGAATGCCTGCGCCGCCGGCCCCAGCAGACCGAAGAACGCCACGATCGAGACAATGGAGGCGAACACCATCGAACCGAAGCCGACCGGGTTGAAATTATAGAGATGCGCCCGCTTGAACTCGATGTAGTGCGGGCTCAGCTTCAGCAGCGGCTTGTTGATCACCAGGTCGGCGGTCACCGCGCCGATCCAGGCCACGGCGACGTTGGAATAGAAGCCGAGGATCTTGCCCAGCACCGCAAACATGTTGAGTTCCATCAGCGTCAGCGAGATCGCCACGTTGAAGAAGATGTAGACAACGCGGCCCGGATGCGCATGCAGCAGGCGGGAGAAGAAGTTGGACCACGACAGTGACCCGGAATAGGCGTTGGTGACGTTGATCTTGATCTGCGACAGTATGACGAAGAACGTCGCGACCGTCAGTGCGGCGAAGCCGGGAAACAAATAGTGGTAGCCGGCGATGTACATCTGGATCGGCTCGTTGGCGTGATCCAGCGGTGTACCGTGGGTGAATGCCAGCGAGGCGAAGAACGATCCCATCAATTGCTTCGCCGCGCCCAGGATCACCCAGCCTGGTCCTGCGGCCAGCACGGCAAACCACCAGACGCCGGCGTTGGACTTCGTCTTTTCCGGCATGAAGCGCAGGTAATCGGCTTGCTCGCCGATCTGCGCGATCAGCGACAGGGCGATGCCGGCGGCGGTGCCGAACAGCAGCGGGTCGAAGCCGGCCTTGCTGGGGGAACTGCCGGCGAAATTGACCCAGTTATGTATGGCGTGCGGATCCACTGTCAGAACCGCGACGGGGGGCGAGAACAACAGCAGCAGCCAGAGGGGTTGAGTCCATACCTGCAACTTTGCCAACAGGGTCATGCCGAACACGACCAGCGGAATGATGATCAGCGAACCCAGGGCGTAGCCGATCGGCAGGGGGATATCGAAATAGATGTTGAACGCCTGGGCCATGATCGACCCTTCGAGGGCGAAAAAGATGAAGGTGAACGAGGCATAGATGACCGAGGTGATGGTCGATCCCAGGTAACCGAATCCGGCTCCGCGGGTCAGCAGGTCCACGTCCACATTGTACTTGGCACAGTAGTAGGCGATTGGAATGCCGGTCAGAAAGATGATCAGTGCGGCGGCGAGAATGCCCCAGAACGCGTTGGCGAAGCCGAACTGCACGGCCAGCGAACCGCCAATCGCCTGATCCGCAAGATAGGCGATACCGCCCAGCGCCGCCGATGCCACGGCATAGGACGACCAGGTGCGGAAGCTCTTCGGGGCGTAGCGCAGCGAATAGTCTTCCAGCACGGGGTTGTTGACGAGCTTATTGTAAGATCGGCGCACGCGCGGACCGTCGGCGGTGATGTCGGACACTGTTCTTCGACTCCCGGTTCAATCGCCGGGAACCGTAGAATCGGGATGTCGCGATGTTGTATGCGGCATTTGACGTATGTGGGGCAGGCGCCCGCCGGATGTCAGCTGCCATGGCCTGGGCAGGGCGGTTGCATGCCGACGGCACCGCCGGCGTAACGTGCCGGCGCCCGGCCGTAACAGGTGTCGTGGTTGAGCGAGGCCCGGCTTTTGCCGTACCCCGGCGTCAACGGTCCGAGCTCATGATGTTTGTCAATGCGGAATGCGTCTCACGAATGTGTGATGCTCGCGGACGCGACAATGTGGAAACGGTCTTGCTCGCAGAAGTGTCGTGAAACACGGAGTCAATGGATCCTTTTCGTGCCGGACGTTTCTCAGCACCTCCCATTTTGGATTGCTTCGCGAAAGCCACAGACTTTTCGACCGGAATAGTGGGTAAGGCACACACTAAGCGCGAGTGGACGAAAGTGCCTTGAGGACGCCGCGCAATTTTGTGATCTAAGGCATCGTGCGGGTGTAGGTAACGCGCACGATCCATGGAGTTACGATGACCTGGCGGATATTCCTCGACTACGTGGAGGCTCCGGCAGGATGGACGTGCCCCTTATACTCTTAATCGAGGACGATGCTCTGGTACGTGAGCTACTCGGCTCCGAGTTCGCGGACGCGGGGTTTGAAGTTGTGTCAGCTGACGATGGTGATAGGGCCATCGCCGCACTGGAGAAAGGCACGAGTCGATTCAATGCCGTTATCACCGACATTGATCTGGGTGACGGTCCGAACGGCTGGGATGTCGGTCGCCGTGCCCGTGAGTTAGTGCCCGATATGCCCATCGTTTACATCACCGGCGACCGCGCACACGAGTGGTCAGCGAAGGGCGTCCCGGACAGCGTCGTGATTGCAAAACCGTTTGTACCAATGCAGGTTAGCACGGCAATTTCGACGTTGATCACGGTCGCGGACACCCGCCGCAGCAGGTCAGCTGTGACAACGGCGCCGATGGAATGAAGCAGACGTACGAGGTTGCTCGTGGTGGCGAGCGGCGACCCCTCTTCGGCCTTAGCCCGGATTTCTCACAGGATGCCGACGATCTGACGAAACCTTAGCATCCATCTGAATTCTTTAAATGCTGGGCAACCTCGCGCGTAAATAGACCGTTGGTCCCTCATCCAATACAATGCGTAAATATGAAGGAGGCGGGCCGATCGTTCTGTTGGTAGTGGTTGTTACCCGTGAGTATGAGAAAAGCGGGTTAGATTCGCTCTGCCTGTCGCTGGACGATGGCAAGATGGTGCTGACCGGCGTCCGGCCGCACCTGGTTTCACCGCGCGATGCGCATCCAACATGCCGCTCAAGGTGCCGGCGGCTGGCCGGCTGACACTGTCAACGACCGCCGGAACAGGACCAAATTCATCGATGCGGTCGAACACATCCGGTGGCGCCTTTGGCATGGCCAGACCCGGCGGGCACTCTGCCTGATCCAGCGCACACTACCGGTCGTCACAGCGATGGCGGAAGGAAAATCCGCCGCGGTCAGATCGGCAGCGAACCTAATGAGGGCATTGACCGCGGTGGAGACCGACGTATTGGCTCTTGCCGCTCTGATCATCGATTATGCGTCGGCGCGGTTGGATGACGAGTCGTTTTCGACCTCGCCGACCGAAGGTGCCGTGCAATAGTTGCCGCATCGCCGGATGGGAGGGCACCAGCAAATGCGCTGGTCGCCCCGTTGTGCTCATCTGATGCTCCAGGTTCGGACAGCACCGTCAACGGGACGTTTGAAGCGGATCACGCTAACATGAGCTGCCGTCGCCGCTCATTTCGCATGGCAGCGTGATCACCCCCACGTTTGGGACGGTCTCATTGAGCAGCCTGCGACAGCCTGCGTGGCAAGCTCGCCGGGTCGGACGATACGCAGTGATCGGTGGTCGATTTGGTCCGAACTAAAGGGTCAACCCGTATCGGACCGACTGCACGCTCACTAGGGGCCGGTCCTGCGAGGCGGCGTTGGAGGAGAACAGACTGACATCGAAGAACAGTGCCGCGTTTGCACGCGACGGCTGCACCTGCCCATCCCACGCGACAATGAAGTTCGCAAGGTTCTGTGCGAAGCTGTCGATCGAGGCGTTTCCGTCGCCGCTGATCGTCAGGTCAATCGCCGGCACCAGCGCCATCGGAAGGCTGGGGACAAGACCAGTGTCGGCCTGAAGCACGGTGCTGCGGCGCCCTCGCACCGTGTTGCCTGGAGCGCCACGCGTGTACTCGTAACCGTAGCTTGCGGCCACCCGCAGTGTCCGCTGCGCGCCGGCAGGGGCGGCACTTCGGGCGAGCAACCCCTCGAGGAAGGCTTGCAGGGCGGGATTCAACTGCTGCGGCGTGCCTTCGCCGATATCGAAATCGCCGGGCACCACCAGCGCCGGAATCAAAGACGACGGAAACGCGGTATATGGCGTCTGGTAGACGAACAGCGGACACGTCGCTGTCCCTGCTACCAGATTGGCGTTGCGCACGATCGACACGTCCGGCTCGTAGGACGGGATCAGCACGACATCCAGGCTGGCTATGGTTGCGCGGTACTGCAACACTCGGCGGCCCCGCACATTCGGCCCAGGGTGGTCCCCCGGATTCAAGCAATCTGGGAGGGTACAATGGCAAAGGTTGGCTCGTTCGACCGCTCGGTTGACGCCGGGAGCGTTGCCCTCGGAGTCAAGCTCGACAGCATTCCGTTCAGTGGCTACCACGTTGTGATCATCGCCATACTGGCCCTCGTCGGCTTCGTGGAGGGATATGATCTGGTGATGACTGGTTCGCTGCTGCTGCTGGCGAAACAGCCTCTTCATCTAACAGGCTCCGACATTCGCTGGCTTGCCGTTGGCCCAACCCTGATGCTGTGCATCGGCGGTTTTTTGTCTTCAGCAGTGTCCGATCACTGGAGCCGAAAAACCGTCATGCTAATCGGCGTCATTGCCACAACATTTTTGACACTGCTGATACCTTTGGTGCAGACCGCTCGGCAGCTTATTATACTTCGTCTCTTGACCGGCTTTGGAGCGGGTGGTGCGGTGTCGGCGGCATTTCCGATCGCCGCTGAGTTGATGCCAGCGCAGCACAGACGTACGTATGGTGCGGTTTACGAAATGGCATTGGCAAGTTCCTTCACCATCGTGCCGTTTCTCGCCTTCCTTCTTGCCGATAACGTAGAGGCGTTCCGGCTACTGGCCTTGCCGGGCGGCTTGGCAGTCACCGTGGTTCCGGTCCTGGTTTATCTTGGGATACCAGAAAGCCCACGCTGGCATCTTCGCCGAGGTAACGTTAAAGCCGCCGTGGACGTGGTAAATCGGATCATCGGTCGGTGCGGTAGCCGTGTATCGCCTTTGACCGTTGCTGGCCTCGGAGAATCGGACTATCGCCGTGGCGGGCTTCCGCCATATTGGTCGTTGTTCGCTCACGGTCAACTCCGGTGGACGTTGGTTGGCATTTTGGCCGGCGTTTGTGCTGGGACGGCGTATTTCCTGATAGCAGTACTGTTGCCGAAGGCGCTGTCTGATCAGGGTGCTGCCGTCAGCCTGAGTTTTGGCCTGAGTTCGCTCATTTTTTTCGCAAGCATTCCGGGCAAAGCCTTTACCGGCTTCCTAATGGAGATAATCGGCCGACGCTGGACAATTGCCTATGCCTTGGCGGGATCGATTCCCGGGCTCTGTTTGATGCTGCTGGCACACCAGGCAGGGGAATATGCAACCGTGGTGATGGTTGCAGGATCACTAATCACGGGCTTCACCGTCCTGTCAGCATTCACAGCAACCCGTGTTTATCTTTCCGAGCAGTTTCCAACAGAACTCCGTGGGCGAGGGCATATTTTCGGCGAGTCCTTCGGACGGCTCTTCGCCGGAGTTTTAGCTCCCTATCTGATGGAACCACACACCGGCTCAGCAACGATATTTTTTGGCACGATTCTAGCGGTAGTGTGCGTTGGTGCCTTTATTCCCGTCGGCTTTGGTCGTGAAACGGTCGGCCAACTCGAAGCGGTGTCGGAAGGCGTCCCGGCACCGGCGTGACGTCCAATGCCAGGATGAGTGCGTGCGCAGTCAGTTGTCCCGTCGCCCGTCCGTCCGGGACCGAATTCAAGTGGTAGACGACCCTCTAGTGCTGGACGATCCCGCCCACGCCAAAATCTTAGTACGTGGGCGGGCATATCATCGCCGTTCCGCACAAAAAGGACCATGTCGGCACTCGATAGGCGATCGTACTGTCGTGCTCGACCACGCATTCTGTGTCGCAGACCTTGAACGACATGATCCCGCGCAAAGTCTTCGTCACCTCCTTCACTACGGTCTGGCAGGCATCGTCGAAGCTCATCTCCGACCGTGCCGTGACATAAATGTTTCGGATGATCGCCATGTCGGTCTCCGTATGACAGAACGGGCTGGCTACATGTGTTCTTTGCAATGCATCTGGAGACCGTCCCAAATATGGGGGTGCTAACTTCGGCGCCTGGAAGACCGGGGGCGGGGATGGAATGGCGGGTGACGATTCGCCCCTCGATCCGCTCGGCCTGACGCTGGACGACGGCAAGACCCTGCTGGCGGGCGTGCAGCGGCACCTGGTTTAGGCCCGGGTTGCGGAGTACAGCGCACTGCGCCGCCATTGCTCGCACTGCTGGGGCCTCCGCCAGCTAAAGGACACGCGCACCCGGCGGTTGAGCTCGTTGTTCGGCACGGTCGAGGTGCCGGCGCCGCGGTTCAAACCGTGCCGGTGTGCGGTCGCGGCGCGGTCGACACTTTGCCCGGCATCGGAACTCATGCCAGACCGCTGCACACCCGAATACGAGCGGGCATTGGCGAAGATGGGGGCTTGGTTGCCATATCGCTGCGCCCGGAGGTTCCTGTCGGAGTTCTTCCCCCGCGGGATGATCCACCGTGGCATGAGACGATCCGCCGCCGGACCATAAGGGTTGGGGCACGCCTCGAGCGTCACAGCCTGTCGCGGGCGAAAACGCAACGGGCGGTGTCCCCTTCAGAGACGATGACGGTGTCGACCGACGCCGGGCATGTCCGGACGGCGCGTGGCCACCAGGGCAGGACGTTCGAGGTGATGGCGGCCCAGGTCAGCAATGACGATGGAACGCCGGTCTTGTTTAGTGGCGTGCCCGGCGAGGCAGACCAGCAGCACGCGCAGCTGAACGGCGTGCTGAGCGGTCTCGGCATGACGGCGGACACAGAGGTGACGATCCTGAGCGACGGTGCCGACGGTCCGCGATCTCTGGGGGAGGCCGCGAGCACCGGGACTGTCTTTCATGTACTCGACTGGTTCCACCTGGCGATGCGCGTCCAGCACGCCGCTCAATGCGCCAGCGGCTGGCCGGACGCGACGGTCCGCGGCCGCCGGGACGGTGCGCGCTTCGCCGATGCGGTCGAACACATCCGCTGGCGCCTTTGGCATGGCCAAACCGGGCGGGCGCTCCGCCTGATCCAGCGCACCCTGACGGCTGTCAAAGCGAAGGCGGACGGAAACACCGCGGCGGCCAGATCGGCGGCGAAGCTAACGAAGGCAATGATCGCGCTGGAGACCTACGTGTCCGGCCTCGCGGACCTGATCATTGATTACGCGTCGGCACAGCTGGGCAATGAGCCGTTCTCCACGTCGCCAACGGAGGGCGCCGTGCAGTGGCTGCTGCATCGCCGGATGGGGGCGCAGCAGCAAATGCGATGGTCACCGCGTGGGGCTCATTTGATGCTCCAGGTACGAACGGCCATCGTCAACGGCACATTCGATGCTGATCACCGCGATGTCTGCCGGCGTCGCCGCTCATTTCGCATAGCAGCATGATCGCCCCCATGTTTGGGACGGTCTCATCCGTCAAATCTGGGCGTTTCGTGCGTTCTGGCCTACAGGTATTGGCGACCTCCTGTCGACCGTCCATACGCGGCATGGCCTTTGGTCGGCCAAATCGCCGCAACTGTCGGTCTGACCGTTCTCGAGCAGGCAGGCATGGCGATGTGGGGTCTTCTCGCAGACTTGGGCCGACGGTTGACGCCATAACCGATGGAAGGCGCGCAAAAATTGACCCTAATTTGCAACTTGCTGATTTAGGGTCAGCGCGACAACCGGAAGCGTCCGCCTAAATCCGGCCGTTGTGCGCGCGTATGATCGCGTCCGCCACCTTCTCGCCGATCATGATGGTGGAAATGTTTGTGTTCGCGCATGGCACCGTCGGCATGATCGACGCGTCGGCGACGCGCAGATTCTCCACGCCGATCACCCGCGCTTCCGGATCCGCGACCGCCATGCGATCAGACGGCGCGCCCATCTTGCAGGTGCCGCAAGCATGCCAATCGCCCTGCACGCCGAGCCGAATCCATTCCGCCATCAGCTTCTCGTCGCGCATCACGTCGTCGAGGCCATATTTGGCGGCAACGATGAAATTCCGCATGACGAAGTCGCGCGTGAAGCCGCCAAGTTCCAGCAGCCACGCCGCGGTGTCGCTCAACATCTTGTTGCGCCGCGACTGGGTGGTGAGATTGCGCTGCATTTCCGCGTAGATGCCCGGAAACGCAAAGTAAATCATGTCCTTGGCGGGCGCGGTATGAAGCACGTCGTAGACGAACCGCACCGCATCGACGGTACGCTGAAAATCCCGCGGATCGGAGAGAAGATTGAACGCAACCAGCGGCTCTTGATGTGGGTCCGGGCTTTGCAGCCGCACGAACCCGCGCGAAAACGCCTTGTTGGGTCCGAACTGGATCGTCCCTAGCTGGAAGCCCACTTTGGTCCAGGCAAAGCGATTGGAGACCGATAGTTTCATATCCTGCGGCGGGCAATCGGGGTATCCGGAGCTGAAGCGCATGCAGAGCAGGAAGTTGTTGCGCAGGCTTGCGGGCAGCCGCCCTTCCGGCTTGATGTGAAGCCCCATGCCGACCAGCGGATGCTCCTGCAGGTTCGACCCCACGCCCGGCCGGTCCGCAACGACAGCGATGCCGTGTTCCTGGAGATGGTCTCCCGGCCCGATGCCCGACCGCATCAGCACGGCCGGCGAGTGAAGCGCGCCGCTGGAAATGATGATCTCGCGGCCTTCGATCCGCGCGCGTGCACCGCCGCGTAATAGCTGGACGGCGACGGCGCGCTTGCCGTCGAACTCGATGCGCTCGGCCAGGCTTCCCGGGAGGATATGGAGATTCTTGCGCTGGCGCGTCGCGGCGTCGAGATAGCCCAGCGCCGCGGACACGCGATGGCCATAGACGTTGTTTTTGGGGAACGGGAAGCAGCCGTCGCCGAATTCCGTATGGCAATCGTCGAAATAGGGAATGGCCTTTTGCGCGAACGTGTCCCGAAACGCGAGCGACAGCCCGCCCCAGTCGTCGGGAAAAGTCCGATGGATCGGTATCGGCCCCTCCTTCCCGTGCAGCGGCCCATCAAAATCGAGGTCGCGCTCCAGCTTGCGAAAGAACGGCAGGCAGTCCTGATAGGACCACCCGGCCGCACCCAGCGACTCCCATTCGTCATAGTCGGAGGGAAGTCCACGGATCGCGATCTGGCCGTTCACGGTGGAGCCGCCCCCCATGACCCGCGCCTGTTCGTATCGGCGCGGCTTCATGAACGCCGGCACCTCCGACGGTGCCCGATTGCCGATCGGGTCCATGTAGGCCTGTAGCTGCGTCCAGTAGTAATCGTCCCGGAAATAGTGCGGCAGGAATGGAAGCCCGTAGATCTGATCGGAAATATGCTCGGGCGGCGTGTCCACCCCCGCCTCCAGCAGCGCGACCGTACAACGCGGATCGGCCGACAACCGGTTGGCCAGCACACAACCGGCCGACCCGCCGCCGACGAGCACGAAATCATAGAGCATGGACCTGCCGCTCCTGTGGACGAACCGCTATTGGCCGACGCGCATGCGCCGTCACGTGCGCGCCGGTTCCACCCCAGCCGAGGCGTTCGCCCCGATGCCCGCTTCTCTAGACCGTTGCGGCCTGCTTACGCTCGAGCCATTTCTTGGGCGTTCCGACCGAATAGCTGCGGGTTTCCAGGTCATAGAAATGGCGGTCCGTCTTCAGTCGTCCCTCCACCACGGTCAGCAGAAAGCAATCGTCCGTAAGACCCATGAAGCTGTGGATCTCCACCGGCGGCACCATGACGGTGATATCACCGCGTTCGAGCACGCCATCCTCGATCACGTCCAGATCCGCATGCTCGGGGCTAGTCCCGTCATCGACCCGCTTGTAGACAGTATGGGCTAGGCGGCCGCTGTACATAATGAGCGACTCGCAGGTGCCGTGGTCGTGGGGGGGAAACTGCACACCCTTCGGCATTTGATTCAGCGTGATCTCAAGCAGCCCGTCGTAATAGATGAACTTAGAGTTGCTGACGAAGTTGCCCTGCCGCTTGACACCCAGATTGGTCAGGTCGGGCCGCTCGATGAGCGGCCGCGTGGCTGCCAGAATGCCCTGGCGCAAGACGGCCGCGTCGCGCGACGGCGCCTCGAATAGCGTCATCAGGCTGCGCGCGCAGTCCCGAATCGCATAGTCACGCCCGTTTGTCATCGTACCCCTCTCCTTCAACGATGTTACAGCCATCATGCACGCCCACGCAGCGCGCTGCGGCGGATTCCGAACAGGCGCATGATCAGCATGCCCAAAAGAAGCGCCGCGATCAGCAGTGTCGAGGCC
>DATKPQ010000033.1:0-59317 GCA_035523995.1 Acetobacteraceae bacterium
AGGCGCCGTTTCCATTGTTCTGGAATGTGCGGAAGGCGTAAGGGGGGGCCGTTTGGGATAGACCGGTTCGCTAATCGGGGACCAGCGCTTCCGAAGTGATCTCGGTCCGGTTGAGGTTGGCGCGTTGGTCTCCCGTGTGACTGAGGTTGCTTCGTCGCTTCGCTCCTCGCAATGACATGCCGCGGTCCGTGCCACGCTTCTCTGGCTTTGGGTGTTAGTACCCGGAGCCAGAGAAGCGTGCGCAGCCCGCAGCGTGTGCAATTGCGCGCCTGTCATCGTGTCCGTGCAGATGGCCATGATCGAGCCATAGCAGGCGGTCAACGTCACGCAGCGCCTGTGGCCGGTGAGTAATGAGAAGCGTGGAACGGCCTTGCATCAGGCGAGCGAGTGCGGTGACCACGACACGTTCCGAAAGCGCGTCCAGTCCTTCGGTGGGCTCGTCCAGGATCAAGATCGGCGCGTCCTTGAGGAAAGCGCGGGCGATCGCGACGCGCCGTGCCTGGCCGCCCGAGAGCAGGGCACCCATTTCGCCGACAATCGTCTCCAACCCGTCCGGCATCGCCCGCACCTCGTCCAGGAGGCCGGCATCGCGTAATGCGGTCAGCATCTCGGCTTCACTCGCCTCCGGCCGGGCGATACGCAGGTTCTCGCGTATGCTCGTGTTGAAGAGATGCATCTGTTGGGAGATGACCGCGCAATACCCACGCATCGTCTCGCCGCAAAGATCGCGAATCGGCACACCGCCGACCAGTACATCCCCAAGCTGGAAATCCCAGAAGCGGAGCAGGATATTGGCAAGGGTTGTCTTGCCCGAGCCTGTCGGCCCCATGATGCCGAGCGAGCCGCCGGCGGGGATATGGAGGCTTACATCGTCCAGAGCCCAGTAATCGCCTTCATCATAGCGCATGGAAACGTGTCGAAATTCGATATCAAAGCGCGCAGGATACACGGCTTCCCGTACTGGCTCGCGAACCGCCGGCCTGGTGTCAACGATTTCGAAGATGCGCCGCGCGGCGGCAAGCGTTTCACCCAGTGCGCGGTAGGCGCCTGGCAATCCGCTTACGGCATCGAAACTCGCGAGCACGAGCAATGCGATCATCGCGACGTCCGCTACCGGGAGTGCCTTTTGGAGGGAGAGCGGAATGGTGATGACAAGGGCAGCGAGCATCGTCATCTGGATTACAAAAAGCGTGACGCCCGCGGTCGCAGCTTCCACGCGCGTCTCGCGCCGCTGGGCGGCGGCCAGTGCGTTATAGGCCAGACCATGCCGCGCGGTTTGACGAGTCAGGGCGCCGAAGACCTGCAATTCCTCGAAACCGCGCACCGTATCGGCGATCTCGGCGCGCAGCAGACCGCGACAGGCGACGGCTTCCCGGCCCGGGCCGCGGCCCGCGCGAAAGGCCGCGAGCGGCAAGGCCACGCCGACGAAAAGCAATCCTGTAAGATCGGCCTCGGCGACGCCTGGGCTCAGGTGCAACAGGAAGAGAACTATGAGAGCGATGCAAATGACGGCGGTGACGGTCGGTGCCAGGACCCGCAGGTAGAAATTGTCCAGGCTGTCGATGTCGGCGCGGATGCGGCTCAGAAGGTCGCCCGCACGATGGGTCTGCAATCGCGCCGGGGCGAGCGGTTCCAGATGCGTGTAGAACCAGGTGCGCAACTCGGAGAGCAATCGGAAGGTCGCTTCATGGGTCGCCAGTCGTTCCAGGTAGCGGCCGACCGTGCGGATGATGGCAAGCGCCCGGATCGCGGCAGCGGGCAGGAAATATTCCATGCGCAGCAGGCCGAGGCCGGCGAGACCCATGGCGGCAACGAACCAGCCGGAGAGCGCCAGCAGTCCGACGTTGGTGAGAACCGTGATCACACCAAGCAGGATGCCGGCTGCCTGCCACCGCCAATGGCACCCCAGAAGACGCAGAAGACGCCCGAGGTCTTTCATTCCGCGGCCTCGTGATAGAGGGCGCTCATTGCGGCATAGTCTCCGTGCTGGGCGAGCAATGCGCCCGGCGTGCCGGCCTCGGTAATGCACCCGTCTCGCAGCACGAGGATACGGTCTGCCGCATCAACGCTTTCCAGTCGGTGGGCGATGAGGAGCACGGTCGTTCCGCGTGGCAGCCGCGCAATGGCTTGCCGGATGAGCGCGGCTGTCTCGCCGTCCAGGCTGGCGTCGGCCTCGTCCAGAATGAGGAGTTCGGCGGGCTTGAGAAACGCGCGGGCCAGCGCGATGCGGCGAATTTCGCCGCCGGAAAGTCCCTGCCCGCGCTCGCCGATCACGGTTTCATAACTGTGCGGCAGGCGGGCGATGAAATCGGCGGCAGTGGCGGCTTCCGCTGCCTGGATCACCGCCTTTATCGGCGCATCCGGCCAGCCGAGGCGAATATTCTCGGCGATGCTGCCGGCGAACAGCGTCGGCCGCTGCGGCATCCAGGAGACACGCCCGAACCAGGCGTCCGGCGAGACGGTACGAAGATCGGTGCCATCCAGCATGATGCGGCCCTGGCTTGGCGTCGCGAGGCCGAGCAACAGGCGTGCAATGGTGCTTTTGCCCGATCCGCTGGGCCCCACCAGTGCCACATGCTCCCCGCGGTTCAGCGTGAGGTCGATCCCGGCAAGCGCCGCCTGGTCTGGCCGATAGGAAAAATGCACAGCCTCAAAGCGGATCGCGTTGATGCGCGCGGGTGTGGGCGCGGTACCTGCGGCAGTTTCCGGTTCCGGCATGTCCATCAGCGCCACGATCCGCTCGGCGGCCGCGATCGCGTCCATGCGGGCGTGATATTGCGTGCCCATGGCACGGAGCGGGCGGAAGAATTCCGGCGCCAGCAGCAGAACGAAGAAGCCCGGCAGGAAATGCATCTCGCCGAAATAAAGTCGGAACCCAATGAAGACGGCGATCATTGCAACGCCGAGCGTCGTGAAGAATTCCAGCACGAGGGAGGAGAGGAAGGCAACGCGCAGCACGCTCATCGTACTATGGCGGTAGTCATCGGAGATGCGGCCGATGATCTCGGCTTCGTAGCGGCTCGCCCCGAAGAGCTTGAGGGTTGAGAGGCCTTCGACGACATCGAAGAAATATGCGCTCATCACGGCGAGCTTCCGCCACTGCGCCTGGTTCAGCCGCTCGGTGCCCTTCCCGATGACGATCATGAAAATGGGGATCAGCGGTGCACCGACGAGAAGGATGATCCCGGAAACCCAATCAGCCGCCGACATGAAGACGAGCAAGGCGAGCGGCAGAAAGACGGTGACCGCCATCTGGGGCAGATAGGTCGCATAATATTTGTCGAGTGCGTCCACGCCTTCAACCAGCAAGCTGGCGAGATCGCCGGTGCGCTGCGTGCCAAGGAAGGCGGGGCCGAGGGCCGCGATCTTCGCATGGATGTCGTTTCTGAGGTGGGACTTCACTCGCGCACTCGCGGCAACCGCAGTCGTGGTCGAGAAACCGGTGAGGCAGGCGCGGAAAAAGAACAAAGCAACGAGCGTCCAGAGCAAGGGCGCACTCGCGGCGAGTCCGCGATGATCGAAGACGACTGCGGTTACCACCCGGGCCAATGCCCAAGCCTCGGGCACCAGGATGAGACCGCCCAGTGCAGAGAGGGCGATCGCTGCGCCCAGCGGCCGTCGCGCGACAGTGGCGCGGCACCGAAGCCAACCATCCAGTGCGCGGCTGACTGCGCGCGGCATGGGAGGCTTGTGGGAGCTCATCGCGAAGCTCTTCGGCCGCTGCGGCGCCGGCCGGCGTCAGTGATAGGCGGCGAGAGCGGAGATCCGTGCCCGAAAGACCCAGATTTGATAGGCATTGTACATCAGCATCACCGGGAAGAAGCCGCCCATGGCGAGGGTGAAGGTGAACAAGGACACCGCCGGGCTGGCGCCGGAATAGATCGTCCAGGTATTCGGTACAATCCAGGGATAAACGGTGGCCATCATCGCGATCGCCATGATGGCAACCGCAGCGTTGAACCAGAGGATCGCCGTGAAGTCGCGGTCGTGGCGGCTTGCCACGCGCATCCTGAAGGCGGCGTAGACGACGGCAAGCAGCACGATGCCCCAGATCCAGAAATGCGGGCCGAACCATTTCCTGGCAGCCCACGGGAAGATCACGGCGTTGGTGACAACCGTGATCACCACGGCCGCCAGCCCCAGGAAAAAAATGATGTTCGTCCAGCCGGCGGCTTGCTTGCGGATGGGCTCCGAGTGTTCGAAGCGGGCGCGGATGAAGAGCAATCCGGCGAGAGTCACCGCAAGGACGGCCGCGATGCCGGTCCAGATGCTGAACGCAGAGATGAACCGCAAGGACCCGCCGACATAGGTCGGTACCCTGCCGGGCGTGTCGGTCAACGGAAAGCCTTGCAGGATGGCGCCCACCGCCATGCCGCCGAAGAAGGCGACGACGAGGCTGGAAAAGCCGAAACAGAGGTCCGAGAAACGCTGCCAGCGCTCCTCGGCCAGATGCCGGAATTCGAGGGCGAGCGCCCGGGTGATCATGCCCCAGAGTGCCAGCGCGAGCGGCACCATGAGGTAGTTGAAAGCCGAGCCGTAGACGAAGGGGAAGGTGCCGAACAATACGCCTCCCGCGACGATCAGCCAGGTCTCGTTGGCGTCCCAGGTGCCGGCCATGGCGGACATGATCGCTCCCCGTTCACGCGGGCTGCGCACGAAAAGCGAGAAGACGCCTGCGCCGAGGTCGGCGCCATCGAGCAGGATGTAGAGAAGGACACTCAGGTCGAGCGCGATCCACCAGGCGAAGGTCACCACGGCCTGGACATCGGTAAGACCGTTCATCGTCATGCTCCCGGGAATACGCGGTTGACTTGCCTGGTCATGTCAGACCGGACGGACATAGGACGGCGCTTCGCTGCGGCGTGGCTCAAGCGCGCCCAGACGCTGAGTGCCGCCATGCACAACGGGGCTTTCCATGTCCGGCCCGCCGCGCATCACCTTGGAGAAGAAGTACCAGGTGCTGCCCCAGACGATGAGTTCGAAATACATATAGCCGATAAGCCAGAGAGCGGCGGACATCACGCTCATGTGGCTCACGCCCTGCGCTGTCCGCATCAACCCAAAGACGACCCAGGGTTGGCGCCCGACCTCTCGCACCCACCAGCCGCACCAGACGCTGATATAGGGCAGAAACCCGCAGAGGATTGCCGCCCAGAGAAACAGGCGGTTGTGGATGATCGTGTCGACCGTGAAGCTGCGGCGGAACGCCAGCCAGGCACCCCAAAAAGCGAACAGCATGAGGGCGCCGCCGGCTGCGGCCATGACGCGGAAGGCGTAGAAGGGCACGACGACCGGCGGCCGATCCTGCGGCGGAATGGCGTCGAGTCCGGTGACCTTGCCGTTCCAGGTATGGGTCTCCAGCAAGCTCAGCACGTGGGGAATGCTGATGGACCACGCCATGCCATCACCCTTGGCATTGGGCCAGCCCACGACCTTCCAGCTTGTATTGACCGAACCATCCGGATTATAGGTGTGGTAGTGTCCTTCCAGCGCTGCCAGCGTTGACGGCTGGTCGTGGGCGACGATCAGACCGAGCCCGTCACCGAGATAGATCTGGAGCGGGGCGATGACGACGAGCGCGAGCACCGCATATTTCAGCGGGCGATGAAACAAGACCACGTGCCTGCGGCAGAGCACGTACCAGGCGGAAACCGCGATAACGAAGCAGAGCGCGAGTTCGATCGCGGCCACCAGCATGTGTGGAAAGGCCCAGATGACATCGGGATTGGCGATGGCTGCCATCCAGTCGGTGATCTGAAAATAGCCGTTCTGAAGCGCGACCCCTGCTGGCGTCTGCATCCAGGAATTCGCGTCCAGGATCCAGAAAGCCGACAACGTCGAAGCGAGAGCGACGTTGAACGTCGCGAAAAGATGTATGCCCTTGCTTATCTTGCCCCAACCGAAGACCATCAGCCCGATGAACCCTGCCTCGTACATGAAGGCGGTGATCGTTTCGTAGCCCAGGACCTGGCCGAAGAAGGGGCCGGCGGCCTGGGAAAACGGTCCATACAGAATGCCGAAGGCCATCTCCATCGTGATGCCGGTCGCGACACCTGCTCCGAAGTTCACAATGAACAATTTCTCGAAAAAGCGGACGAGGCGATACCAGTGCTCGTCATCGGTGACGACCCACCGCCATTCCGCCAGGAAGAGAAGAATGGCCAGGCCGATGGTCAACGGCGGGTAGAGGATGTGCAAGGAGGTGATCCATGCAAAGTCCAGCCGCGACAAAAACAGGGATAGCGGGGAAGCAGGCATTCCAGTCCTCCGTCATCTCATCGACCAGAATCGTGCTGGCATCGAAGGGATATCGTCGTGACCGCATTCTCCGGGGAAAAGGCCGCCGGCGGATCCTCCATCACGCCGGTCAATGCCGGAAATGTATGATGACCCCGTTTCGATAGCAGCTATACGATCGTCCATGCTGTCCCCCACGGGGAGGTCGTTTGACATTCGATCGGTATCATTCTGTCAGTGTCGCCCAGCAGCCGTGCGCAGCGACTCAAGCCGGGGCAGACGACGCCGGTTGAGGAAATCGCGCCGGCAACGTGCAGTGTCCGGTGGATCCCCATCGCCATGGGTGCTGATCGCCACCAGAGGGATTCGCTCATCCGGCATATCTCTATGGAGATAGGCGTCTGCCGCGAGCACACGCATCGCCCCGGCGGCACGCCGGTTCGCAAGATTCATTGCGATGCCCTGCGCATGCCCGGTCCGGCTGCCATAGGTGATTGTTGCCTCGGCCCCTGCGATGACAATTGCCGGCATCGCAGCCTGAAGCTCGGCGGCCAGGTAGTCCGTGGAGTACGCCACGACGCCTTTCAGGCAGCCTGACAACAAGAGCAAGACGTCACGATCAAGCGCATCTGCGAGTCGACGAAGACGTTCGGTGTTCTTGCGCTTGAGCGGCATCAGGCCAGTGGCGCCTTCAGTCATGATCGGCCGGGTCATCGAGTCCATCGACAGCGGGTTCCAAAGCCCGAGGCAGAAACGCAACCTGGCGGCAACTGAGACGGACGTCTTTTACGGCACGATTGCCGTTTGCATCTCCGAACGCCGGAGACCGGGGCTCCACCAGGCCATGCATGCACGCCCGGCTGCTTTCCCTGCGCTTGGTACGCGCCAGGTTCGACCAAACGCCATATGGTGCGCAAACTTACCGGCGTAAGCGCCTTCACGGAAAAATCCTCCGACACGAACGCCGATCAGGCAGTGACGCTGCCGCCAGGCTTCGATGGCGAAAGGAGGGCAACGCGCGGCCGATCTCGCCAATGCGTTCTTGCAAACGATATGATCGCGGGGCGCGATCGACCACGATGACCGGCGCTTGCCAGGGAACACGTTCTCATCGGTCATTGCCGAGTGATGAACGTTGATCTCGACGGTCGCTTCGCCGCGCGCGACCGCCGCGACGACCCGGGTACCGACCGGGCGCAGCTTTCGCTGCGCTGGGTCATGGGGGGTCCTACGCCAAATGCCGATCGGCGACGACGCTTTCCTCGGGCTGGCTCATTTGGCGCTGTCCGTGGCCGGTACCGTGCCGGCCGGCGGCGTAGTGGCCGGATCGCCGAGCCGCTTCCCGTTGACGACGAGCCCGTACATCGAGAACGGCGTGTCGTGGAAACGCGCACGTGTTTCAGCGACGCCTTCGATGAAGCGCGGGTCCTGCGGCCGGACCTGGCTGTCCACGAAGAGCGCGACATCCCAGGCCTGCTGCACACTCAACTTGCCGCCCATTCCGAACGGCATGTTGGCGCGGATGAACTCGGCGGCATTCGTCACCGAGCCCATACCTGCGCCCCAATTGTAGGATCTCGGCCCCCAGAGCGGCGGGAACACGACCTTGCCGCCAGATGACTGGCCGAGGCCATCGGGGCCATGGCAGGCAGCGCATTCCTGTGCGTAGACCTGCGCGCCGCGGCCATAGTCAGCCGGCATCGGCGGCTTGGGCAGCGCCGGGAAGCCGCGGCCCTCGGTCGTCTCGCCGGTGGGCAGGCCCTTCGCGAGAAAATAAGAATAGGCTTCCAGCGCAACCAGCACCGGGTCCCCGAGTTTCGGCTCCTTGCCGTTCATGCTGTAGCGGAAGCACTCTTGCAGGCGTTCTTCGTAGGAATTGACGTGGTGGTTCTTGCTTCGATAGGCGGGATAGGAGACGTAGGCAGCCCACATCGGCGATGCGCCGGCCAGGCGCCCGGCCTGGAGATGGCAATTGCTGCATCGCAGGTCGTTGCCAACGAACTGCCGGGCATAGACGCCGGGTTCGCGGAAGATGTTTTCGCCCAACCGCACCGCGTCCCCGAACGGCCCCTTGGGAATCGCACTGTCGGGCGGCGGCTGAAAGACCTGCGCCGCGCCGTCATGCGATTGCGCCGCATCGGCGACCGATGACAGGTGCCAACCTGCCGCCAGCGCGGCCACCGCCAAGACGATACCGAGCGCCGCGATCCGCGTCATGGCGTGGTTCCTTCCGCGTTGTTCAGCGATGCAAGATAGTCCGCGCGATGTCAGCTGCGAGGCCCACAGTTCGGAGTCCATATCGGCAATTCTCTGATGCAGCAGGGCAGGACATGTTCTGATTCGCCCATCACTTATGAGGCTCAAGGAGCGCCCGCAACCCGTAAGGGGAGCGGAGGATTATCTTTCTTGCCAGTGCAGCGAGGCAATTCCCAACGGGCGATCGCACGTTCTCTCGCCGGAGATTGCTTCACTCCGCTAACAGAAAATAACCCGTCACGGCCGGGCTTGACCAGGCCATCGTCGCGCGACCGATGGGTTCGCGCTGCGACAGCACCCTCGCTGGCGACGCGTGAAGAGCTTACGGGATTTATCAGTAGAAATGGCCTGCCGGCAGTGGAGGCGCGGGCTGTTTAAGCCATCAGGCGCCGCCGCTGGGGACAATTCCGGTCTGATGTCAGACCTTAGTCACGCTGACTGCGGAAGAAAGGCCAGGAGATGCGATCCCCTGGCCTGATGGGCACGTTGCTGTACCAGTCCGGTTAGCTGGTGGTCTTGTGGACCGGCTTGTGCACAACGTGAGGAGTACTGACCTTGTGGATGGCGTGGTGGGGGCTGGCCTTATGCGCGACGTGCTGGGTGCTGACCTTGTGCACCGCGTGCGGCTTCGCCTGATGGATCGGCTGGGTCGCCGCCGACGCGGGCGCTGCAATCAGGGCAGCGGCCGGAACCAGAAAGGCGAGCGCGGCGAGGAGGGTTTTGCGCTGGGAGGACACCGGAGGCTCCGTGGATGAGGGAGGGGATGCGTTGCGAGGCAGTTCACAGCCGGGGCAAAGAGTTTGCCCTAATCGACTGAGATAATTATCACTCCTCAATCGGAGTCGGGCAAGAGTTTTCGCGTGCGAAATCGCCTCGCCGGGAAGAATTTTCAAAGCAGGCAGAGCGCCTGTAATTCGCGCCGCAGCGCGGGCGGCAGGGCAGCCTCGCCGCGCGCCGGCGGACCCTGGACAAGATCCGGCGGCGCATCCTCCGGCTTCAGGTAGCGCCAACCCTGGAACGGCCTGGTGGGGCGCGCCGCCACAGGAACAAGCAGGGGGTCGAAGATCAGGCCAGCGCAGGCGCTGCTGTCGTCCCAGCGGTCCTCGATCACGTCCAGGATGCGCTGGCGCACCAATGTGGCGCCATTGACCACCCAGTAGATCGAGCCCCCATCCACCACCTCATCGCGCCGGCGAGGGAAATTGCGGGTGCGATGGCGCAGGGGCGGGTTGGTTTTGACGCGCTCGGCCTGGAGCGTACGCAAGTGGTCGATATCGCGAACGCCGACGGCGAGCTTCGTGAGGTGCAGCATGGGGACAGCCGACTCGGGACCGTTTTGGGCCAAGCCGGATTCTGCCAGGGCGGGCGACGAGACGGAAGGCCGGGATTGCCCCCCGGCTCGCGGCGCACACCTTCACGTCGAGCACGACAGGACGCTCGGATGCCAGCGCTTCGTCCCACGCCGCTGGCAGCCGGTCCGGGTGGTCTACGAATATGCCCCGCAGGCCGAACAATTCGCCGAAGCGGTGACAGGGTACGTCCGGTATCTGCTGCGATGCGTTGAACTTGGGATCGCCCCCCATCACGCGTTGCTCCCAGGTGACCTGGTTCAGATCCTGGTTGTTGAGCACGCAGACCACCCAATGCGGATTGGCCCACTCGCGCCAGTATTTCGCGACGGTGATCAGTTCCCCCATGTTGTTCATCTGCATCGCGCCGTCGCCGACCAATGCAATAACAGGGTCCGAATGCGCGAACTTTGCCGCGATCGCGTAAGGCACCGCGGCCCCCATCGACGCCAGACCGCAAGATAGCGAGCACATCGTGGGTCAGGCGACTTCTACCAGTTCCAGCACCTCCTCGCTGGGACCCAGGATCATGACCGCGCGTGTGTCGGCGAACTGGTAAGGCCTCCCCAGCATCGAGACGCCTTCGCTGTCGAGTTTTTCGATCCAGGCGTCCAGATCGGTGACGCTGAGCGCGATATGGTCCTGCAACTGGCCGCGACTGCGGACCAGCGGCCGATCGCCCGGATTGGGATACCAGGTCAGCACCACGTCGCCGAATTCCACGCCGGCGCGCGGGGATCGAATCATGCCTTCTCGATCGAGCGCGGGCCAGGAAGGCTCCGTGCCGCGCGGGACTTTGCAGTTTGCCTCGGTAATTGCCTCGGACGATACGCCGGCGCGCACGGGGGCATTGAGATGCGTCTGATACCAAAGCAGCGCGCAGAGCGGATCTTCCTGATAGAGATGCACATGGTTGAAGCGCTCGGCCCGATGGTTGCCGGCGAATTCGACCAATGCGTTGTCCGGCCCGCGCATATAGACGAAGCCGCCGCCGCCGGCGGGCTTGATGCCGTCACGCTTCGCTTGCTCGATCTGCGCGCGCGTGCGGCCGGGGACGCCACCGGTGCCGGGCCAGGTGTCGCTGCTGATCTGCACCGATCCGCCTTCGTCCGTGGTGTAGAGCGGCAGCAATTCAACCTCCGGCCGGCGCTGGTATTCGGCGAGGCTGGCGCGGGCGTCGGTGACGTGCCAGCCGAAATGCCAGATCGCGCTTTGCGGTTCGCTGACCGGCGGCGCGTCCACCTGGTCGAACAAGATCAGGACGTTGTTGGGGGAGTGGAGCGCTTTATAGCCGTGCCACTCGGTGCGGTGCGTGGTGGGGAATTGCCTGACGTACCAATCGATCGCGGCGTCGGGGTCGACTGAATTCAGATGCAGGTGGTGGAAGCCTGGCGTTGGCAGCATGACGGTCCTCCGGGGTATGGCATTGCCGGCGTGCCGGACGCACCCATACACTCGCCGCGGCACGAGGGGAGAGGAACGATGGACTATGAGCATATCCTGGTCGAGAGTGACGATGGCGTTGGTATCATCACGCTGAACCGCCCCGAGGTGCTGAACGCGATGAACCGCACGCTGTCGCGCGAACTGCACCATGCGGTGCAGGCGATGGATGCGGATGATGGCATCGGCTGCATCGTGATCACCGGGGCCGGCGAGCGGGCGTTTTCGGCCGGCGGCGATATTCACGAGCAGCGGTCGGACGATGCGCGATATTCGCAAGAAGAGCTGGATGCGATGCGGAATCCGCGCGCAAGCTATGAGATCAGTGCAAGCAAAAAACCGACGATCGGGATGATGAACGGGCTGGCATTTGGCGGCGCGGCGGTGCTGGCGTCGTCGCTGGATATGCGGGTGGGGTGCGAGGGCACGAAATTCCGGTTTTTGGCGGCAGCGTATGGGCGGATCAACAGCACATGGACGCTGCCGAACCAGGTGGGCTGGCCGATGGCGAAGGAGCTTTTGTTCACCGCGCGCGTGGTGGAGGCAGAGGAGGCGTATCGCATCGGGTTGCTGAATCACCTGGTGCCGCGGCCGCAGTTGCGCGCGAAGACGATGGAGTTGGCGCGGATGATCGCGGGCAACCATCGGGGGGCGGTGATGGGCGTGAAGGCGCTGCTGCTGCGGCAGAAGGGGGAGGATTTGGAAGGGCAGTGGGCGGAGGAGAAGGATTACACCACGCATGTGATGCGTGGTGCGAAGGCCGAGGATGCATTCCCGGAGTTCATCGCGAGGCGTGGCCGGCCGCTGGGGTAGCCTGCCCCTATGGCCTTGTTCACTGCTGCCGCTTGCGATGCCCCCCTGTCAGGAACGCGCGTGTTACTCCGCCGCCGAACGGAGCGATGCTCGCGCCTCGTCCAGGATCATCGCCGCGCCCTTCTCCGCGATCATGATCGTCGGTGCGTTGGTGTTGGTGGAGGTCACGGCCGGCATGACAGACGCATCGATCACACGCAGCCGTTGCAAACCATGCACACGCAGCCGCTCGTCCACCACCGCCATTGTGTCCACGCCCATCTTGCAGGTGCAGGATGCGTGAAACACGGTGGACCCGTTCTGCCGCGCATAGTCCAGCAATTCGTCGTCGGTCTGTAAGTTTGCGCCGGGCTGCGTCTCCGCCACGATGTATTGGGCCAGCGCCGGCATGGAGAACAGTTTGCGCATCCAGCGCAGGCCGCCGATGGCGGCACGGCGGTCGCGTTCCTCGCTGAAATAGCGCGGGTTGATGGCAGGCGCGTCGCCGGGGCGGTTGGTTTTTGCTTCGACATAGCCGTGGCTGAGCGGGCGCATCTGCCACATTCCCATGGTCATGCCGGGTTCCGTTTCCAGCTTGCGTACGGGACCGGGCGCGTAGCTGCCGGGGGCGAAGATGCACTGCACGTCGGGCGTGGCTGATTCGTCCAGCACCTTCACCGATGCGGCAACCAGCGACGCGGCGTAGGTCAGCAGACCCTGGCCTGCCAACACGTACCGTGCGAGTTCCCCCAGGAACAATGGGCCGCGCGATTTCTCGTTCAGGGTGCGCGCGCCTTTCACGCGATAGGCGACGCGCGCGAGGTAATGGTCCTGCAGATTCTTGCCGACGCCGCGCAGCGCATGCTGTGTTTCGATGGCAATACGGCCAAGATGTTCCGGATCGCCAATACCGGAAAGTTGCAGGATGTGCGGTGAACCGATCGCGCCGGCGCACAGCAATACCTCGGCCGCGGCGTCCGCTTTTTCGGTGGCGCCGTTGCGGGAAAATTCGACGCCTGTTGCACGGGTGCCGTCGAGGAGGATGCGATGCACCAGCGCGTTGGTTACCACTTGCAGGTTCGGGCGGCGCATCGCCGGGCCGAGATAGCTGCGCGCAGTGCTGGCGCGGCGGCGGCCGCCGCGGGTCTGCTGCACCCAGCCGATGCCATCCGGCGCGCCATGCGGCAGGTTGTTCACATCCGGGCGGTATTGCAGGCCAAGCTGCTTGCCCGCCTCGATCGCGGCCAGGCATAGCGGCGGCTTGTCGGCCGTGCGCGATGTGAACAGGGGACCGCCTTTGGCGTGAACGTCGTCGGCCTGGCCTTCCCAGTTCTCGGCCTTGCGGAAATAAGGCAACACGTCGTCCCAGGACCAGCCGCGATTTCCGAGTTGCGCCCAGTGGTCGTAATCCTCCGGTTGGCTGCGGACGTAGATCAAGCCGTTGATAGAACTGGATCCGCCGAGCACGCGCCCGCGCGGATACAGGATGGCGCGGCCGTTGGTGCCTGGGTCGGGCTCGGCGTGGAAGCCCCAGGTCAGCGTGGGGTGATCGAGCAATTTGATAAAGCCGGCGGGTACGTGGATCAGCGGGTTCCAGTCGCGCCCGCCGGCTTCGAGCAGGATGACGCGGTTGGTGGGGTCTTCCGTGAGCCGGTTGGCGAGCACGCAGCCGGCCGAACCGGCGCCGATGATGACGTAATCCGCCTGCATTCTGGCCTCCTCCCGTCGCGGGCGCTTTCCCCGCCGGGTGGCAGGCTATCGCAAGGGCGAGCGGCGATCCACGGCGCGACTGGTGAGGGGTGGAGATCGTACGTTTCGTCCCTCGCCCCGATTTTGCCGCCAGGTGCGGCTTGCCGGGGTGCGGCGAACCGGGCACGACGGCCGAGGGCGCGTTCGCACCATACCATAGGAGGGAGGTTCGCCGTGGGGATCGAGTATGCAAAGCGAGACGGGGTTGCCTACATCACGCTGAACAATCCAGAGAAGGCGAACATCCTGGACAAGCCGACCTCGGATGAGATCTCCGCGGCGTGGGTCGATTTGTGGGAGGACCGCGCGATCCGCTGTGCGATTCTCACCGGCGCCGGTGAGCGGCATTTCTGCGGCGGGCATAATCTGGCACCGCGCAAGAACATCACTGAAGAAGAACGGGAGTATCTGCGTACGCAGCGGATCTTCTGGCCGCTTGCCGGGACGGTGCACGGGCAAAAGACGGGCGTGGATGGCCGTTTCGGCGATCACTATCCGCGGGTGTGGAAGCCGGTGATTGCCGCGGTGAACGGCTGGGCGGCCGGGGCAGGCCTGTACATCCTGTTATCGTCCACTGACATCCGAATTGCGAGTGCAGAGCATGCGCGGTTCAAGTTCTCGCTGATCTCGCAAGGCTGGCTGGGACATGGACCGGGTGCTGCGTTGCTGGTGAAGCAGTTGCGCTATATCGATGCGATGAAGATGCTGCTGACCGATGAGCCGTTCGATGCGGCGGAAGCGTTGCGCATCGGGCTGGTGAACGAGGTGGTGCCGCATGCGCAACTGATGGAACGGGCAGAGAAGATTGCGCGCCACATTGTAAAATTGCCGCCGGTCGCGGTGCGGATGATGAAGGAATTCGTGGTGCGGTTCGGCGATCTGCCAACGGACCAGGCGTGGCATGTGCAGAACCTGATGAACAACCTGCTGATACAGGTGACGACTGATGGCGAGGAAGGCCGCCACGCATTCAATGAGAAGCGACCGCCGGATTTTACCGGGGCGTTACGACGGCGCGGCGAGGCGTGGGAAGAGCCTTCGCCCGAGGACGTCGCCCGATTGGATGAGGCGTATCGCAGCGGGGAATTTTGAAGCAGCGGTCTATGTCCGCGGCCTGATGCCGCGAAGCTGAGCGAAACAGAATGGAACCGCAGACGCGCGGCGATACGACCGGGTTGGATGCTGCCGCGCGGCTTGCGGTATATCGAGTTGTTCGACGCGCGCGGCCTGACCGTGTGCGTCAGTGTGCATCCGGGGTTCCCTTCCTGCTGGCGGTGCCGTCCTGCGTTGCGTCCGACGGACCGAACGCCCCGGCCCGGCGCAGCGCGGCCACATCATCAACGGACATTCCCAACACGTTCACAAGGACAGAGTCGGTATCTGCTCCTAGTTCCGGAGCCGCACCGGACTGGTGGCCGAAACTGGCGTGCCACGGCAAGCCTGGCAGCACGCCTCCGCGATGGGGTTCCCAGAATCCGCGTGCCCGCAAATGCGGGCTTTCGACAAGGTCGCGGGACGATACCAGCGCTGCCGCGGCAACTCCGGCGCGCGTCAGAACCGCGGCAGAGTCGAATGCGCAGCGTGTGCGTGCCCATTCGGACAATGCCGCGTCGATCGCCTCGCGTCGCCGCATGCGGTCCTGCACGCCGTGCCCCGCCATTCCCGCCAGCTCCGGTACCACGTCGCACAGCGCCCGCCACGCTGCATCATCGGTCACGGCCAGCGAAAGCCACGCATCGTCGCCGGCACAGCGATAGGCGCCGTGCGGTACATCGTAATTCGATGCATTCCCGGCTGGCTGCGGCGGGCCTTGAATTTGCGCCGCCAGCAGCGGCTCCGCCATGGTCCACAGCATCGCCTCGATCATCGAGAAATCGATGCGTGCCACGGCGCCGGTGCGCTGGCGCTGCCACAGCGCCGCCGCGACGGCGAAGGCCAACATCAGCCCGCACATCGGATCCAGCCACGCGAAACCTACGCGCGGCGGCACGTTTGGATGGCGGTTCAGGCCGGCAAACCCGGCATAGCATTGCAGCAACGTGCCATAGGCCACGGCATGCGATTCCGGCCCGGAGCGGCCGAGTCCCGATGCCGAAACGAAAATCAGCCGCCGGTTGATGGCGCGTAGCGCGTCGGCGCCGAGGCCCAGGCGGTCCATCACGCCGGTGGCAAAATTCTCGATCACAACATCGGATTTCGCGGCCAGGGCGTGCGCGATCGCGACCGCTTCGGGCCGCTTCAGGTCCAGCACGATGCCGCGCTTGGCCTGGCCCAGCACGGTGTGGAGTTCGGAGGCGCGGCCGGGGTCGCCGTGGCCGGGTGCTTCCACCTTGATCACCTCGGCTCCCATCGCCGCCAGATAACGCGTCGTGGTCGGCCCCGCGATCACCCAACTGAAGTCGAGCACGCGCACACCGGAAAGAGGCAATGGCCCTGACGATTCGGCGGACGCAACCTTGCCCCCCGTCACGCCCGGCACAGGCTGCAACGGCGAAGCGGCCCCGGGTCGGGATCCCACACCTTGCAAGCCGAACGGCGGTCCCGGGGCAGCAAGCCTGCTGCCAGCCACAACCACATTCCGAAAGAACGCCCGATGCGCGAGTTGCAGCGAGCGCAATTGCTCGGCCGGTTCGCGCAGCGGAAAGCTGGGCACATGCGCCGCCTGCGCCGCATCGGCGATCCATTGCTTGTCGTGCTGCTTGCTCCACGCCGACATCAGCGCGTGCAGCGCGTCCCAATTGGCAACGCGATCGTGCTTGTGGATGAAGCGTGGATCGTGGCCCCATTCGGGCGAGCCCATCACCTTCAACCACGACGCCCACTGATGCCCTTCGCGCGGTGAGATCGCGACATAACCATCTCGAGCCGGCAGGATGCAGACAGTGGCACCATTGCCATCGGCGATTCGCTTGCGTGACCAGCTCTTGCCTGTCAGGCCGGCGCGCGCCAGTTCGGTGATGGCCAGCGTGGCGAGTGCGTCCTGGATCGAAATGTCGATCACAGCGCCCGGGGTCGCGCCCAGGGCAGCATGCACTCCGGCGCACGCTGCGGCGATGCCGGCGATGAAGTCGGATTGTTGGCCTACCGGACGAATCGGGGCTTCGTTCAGATCGCCCACCTGGCCGGTGAGCAATCGAGAGACGCCGCTGGCGAAACACAGGGTGAGATCGGTGGCGGGGTCGTTCGCCTGCGGCCCGGTCTGGCCGTAGGGGGAAATGAATACCAGCGCCGCAGTGGGGTTTCGTGCACGCAATTTCGCCGCATCGCAGCCGGCGGCACCCAGGTTCGCGGGATTGCCTTCGATAACGATCAGGTTGGCGTCGGCGATGTCGGCATCGGTCGCACGAGACTTGCCGTGATTCAACCAGGCCGCCAGCGGTGTACCGTCGACGGGGTCGGTACATGCGACGCGCGCACCAACATCCGCGAGCAAGCGCCCGCAAACCGCGGCGGCAAGGCCGGAACCGAGTTGCGCTACATGAAAGCCGGAAAGCACGGCCATACCTCAGGCGAAATGGGGAGGCGGCGCCTCCCCATCACAACAACACATCAGGTCGAATAATCCGAGAATGCCGCGCCCGCGTACCGCGCGCGATAGTCGGTGCGCACGTTGACGAGCGCCACCATGCCTTCATCCACTTTGTGTTGGGCGCGCTCGAGAGCAGGGCGGATTTCCTCGGGCTTGGTCACGTATTCGCCATAGCCGCCCAGCGCCTCGCAGATTTTGTCATAGCGGGTGTAGCCGAGTTCGCGGCCGGGCTTTTCGCGCTTCGGATCGCCGGTCCAGCCGCCATTCAGGCTAACGACGATCAGGATGGGGATCTTGTGCCGCACCGCGGTATCGATCTCCATCGCGTTCATGCCCAGCGAACCGTCGCCGTGCACCACGATCACCTGCTTGTCGGGGCATGCGACTTTCGCACCCACGCCGAACGGCAGCCCGACACCCATGGTGCCGAACGGACCGGAATTCAGCCGATGGCCCGGCGCGAAGGTCGGCATGGTCTGGCGGCCGTAGTTCAGCGTTTCCTGCCCATCGACGCACAGGATCGCGTCGCGCTTGGCGAAATTCTTCACTTCCTCCAACATGCGCACGGGATGGATGTCGCCGTCCTCAGCGTATTTGTTCGCGCCGGATCCGGAACGCTTTGCCGACTCGCCCTCGGCCAGCTTCTGGCGCCACGCCTTGTAACTGTCCTGCGTGACCTTGCCCTTGATGCCGTCCATCAATTGGCCCAGCACCATCTTGCAATCGCCAATGATCGGGATGTCGACATAGCGGGCGGCGGCGGCGATTTCCTCGGGGCAGATATCGATGCGTGCGATCTTCGCCGCGGGTCCGAAGCGCGGCGGTGAAGCGTGGCCGATCACGTAGTTCATCCGCGTGCCGAGCACGATGATCAGGTCGGCATCGCGGAACGCCGAAGACCGCATCGACATGAAAGAGCAAGGATGGTCATCGGGAACGACGCCGCGGCCTTGCGGGGTGGTGTAGAACGGGATGCCGGCGGCCTCGACGAAGGCCTGCATCTCCGCCCAGGCGCGCGACCAGATCACGCCGGTGCCGGAGACGATCAGCGGCTGCTTCGCTTCGGCCAGCGCCTGCACCAGCGCATCCACCTGGCGCGGATCGCCGAGCGGACGCGAATCCATCAGCGGACGGCCGGCGTAGCTCCAGTCCACCAGGTTTTCGTCCATCTTTTGGTACAGGATGTCGCCGGGGCAATCGACATAGACCGGGCCTGGCTTGCCGCTGATCGCGCGTTGCAGCGCGAAATTGACCTGCTGCGGAATGCGCTTGAGGTTGTGCAGGCGATCGACGTGCTTGTTGCAGCCGCGCATCAGCTCGACCTGGTCGATTTCCTGGAACACCTGGCGGCCGAACTGGCTGATCGGGCTGGAGCCGCCGAGCGACACCACAGGGCAGCAATCGATATAGGCGTTGGCGACGCCGGTGATGAGGTTCGTCACGCCGGGGCCGGAGGCGGCCATGCACACACTGGGTACCTGCTTCAGCCGGCTATAGGCCTGGCACATCATCGCCGCCGCTTGCTCATGGCGGACGTCGATCATGCGGATGCCTTCCTTGATGCAGGTGGCCTCGGTCAGCAGCATCGGGCCGCCCATGATGTAGAAGATATGCTCTACGCCTTCTTTCTTCAGGCATTTCGCGATGATTTCCGAACCGGTCAGTTCTGGCATTGAAAGTCTCCTGCCGAATGTCGTTGCGAGGCGCGCAGGCGCCACACCGCTTTATGTCATTGCGAGGCGCGTGGCGCCGAAGCGATGTCGGTCATGCGGGCACATTATGACCGAGGTTGCTTCGTCGCTCCGCTCCTCGCAATGACATGTAACCTCAACCCACCACGCCACTCGCGCGCATCTCGCGCACCGCGCCATCTTCGAGGCCGAGCCAGTGTTGCAGCACATCCCCAGTATTCTCGCCAAGCAGCGGCGCGGGCTTCACGGGCGGGGGGCTGCCGGAGAAACGCACCGGCCAGGCGGGCATCTTGAACACGCCGTTGGCGGGATGCTGGATGGTCTGCATGATTTCGCGCTTGTCGAACGTGGCATCGTTGTAGAGTTCCAGCGTATCCAGCACCGCGCCCGCCGGCACGCCGGCCGCGCCGATGATCTCCATGCACTCATATTTCGTGTGCTGCTGCGTCCAGTCAGCGATCATCTGGTTCACTTCATCCGCGTTCTGGCCGCGTGCTTCCGGCGTTTCGAACCGGGGATCACCGACCAGGTCCTCCCGTCCGATCACGCCAAGCAGGCGCCGCCAATGTTCGGGATTGGCACGGCTGGTGAAGACATAGACGTAGTCGTTCGATCCGCCGCCCTTGCAGGGGAACGTGCCCATCGGCGGGTTGGGCTTCACCTGCGACACGCTGCTGTCCGCCGCGCGGCCTGCCGCCTGCACGTTGCCGTTGCGGTTCTGTGCCGCGAAGGCGATACGGATGTAGTGCAGCATCGCGTCCTGCATCGCCACTTGCAGATGTTCGCCCTGGCCGGTGTCCTTGCGGCGGTACAGCGCGCCAAGAATCGAAATCGCGAGCAACATCCCCGTGCCGGTATCGCCCAGCGAGGGACCTGGCTTCAGCGGACGGCCATCGCGCTCGCCGGTGATGCTCATGGTGCCGCCGCAGGCCTGCGCGATCATGTCGAAGGCGAGGTTCTTCTCGTATGGGCTGCCCTCGCCGAAACCCTTCACCTGGCAATAGATGATCGAGGGGTTCAGCGCACGGATCACATCGGCGCCCAGGCCCAGGCGCTCGATCGCGCCGGGTGCGAAATTCTCCACGAACACGTCGGCCTTCTTCGCCAGGTCTTTGACCAGCGCGAGGCCTTTCGGATCCTTCAGATTGACAGTGATCGACTTCTTGTTCGCGTTGAACAACAGGAAGTACGGATCATCAACGCCCGGCTTGCCGCCCAGCGCGCGGCCGGGATCGCCGCTTTTCGGGTTTTCCACCTTCACCACTTCGGCGCCGAGCCAGGCCAGAGCCTCGGTACAGGATGGGCCGGCTTCGAATTGCGTCAGGTCCAGAACTCGCACGCCGGCGAGACAGTCCTGGCCCCGGCTGCTTGCACTCATCGATGCTTTCCTCCGTTGCGCTTCCGCCGGAGGCTACCGCGTATGACAAGATGGCGTAAGTCCCGACAGCCGTTGCGGGTGCTCTTGCCGGATGTGCCAGCCGCCATGCACACTACCGGCGCGTTCGATCTAGCCCCGGAACATGTCCCGCACCGACGCGACCTCTTCCCTGGCCGGCGCCGAAGTGCGGCTTGACGCCGTCGCAAGGCGCTGGGGCACTGCGACCGCATTGGACAACATTTCGCTGCACGTACGGCCTGGCAGCTTTACCGTGCTCCTCGGTCCATCCGGCTGCGGCAAGACGACATGCCTGCGCATCGTGGCGGGGCTGGAAACCGCCAGCAGCGGCAGCGTGTATATCGGTGGCCGTGACGTGACGCGTCTGCCGCCCGCGGCCCGCGGCGTCGCGATGGTGTTTCAATCCTATGCCCTGTTTCCCCATCTGACCGTCGCGGAAAACATCCTGTTCGGCCTGAAGGCACGCCGCGTGCCGTCGGCCGAACGCGCGCGCCGGCTGGACCGCGCGGTGGACATCCTGGGGATCAGTGCGTTGCTACAACGCAAGCCTTCGCAGCTTTCCGGCGGGCAGCAGCAGCGGGTGGCACTGGGCCGCGCGATCGTCGCGGAGACGCCGGTCTGCCTGATGGACGAACCGCTGTCGAACCTGGATGCGCAGCTCCGCGCCGACATGCGCCGCGAGATCCTGGCGCTGCAACGCAGGCTCGGCATCACCATGCTCTACGTCACGCATGACCAGACCGAAGCCATGAGCATGGCCGACCAGATCGTATTGCTCCGCGACGGGCGCATTGAGCAAGATGCGGAACCGGCGGCCATCTATGCGCGGCCGGCAACGCGGTTTGTCGCCAGCTTCATTGGTACGCCACCGATGAACCTGCTACCATTGGAACACCGTGGCGACGGCATGGTGCTGCGGGGCACCGCCGGCCCCGTGCTGACCCCGCCATTGGATTTTGCCGCGCTGGGCGGGATCCGGCCGGAGGATCTGTGCCTGGCGGAGGCGGGCATTCCCGCTGTCGTCACGCATGCGGAATACCTGGGTGCGGATACCGTATTGGCATGCTCTGCCGGGGAGGTGACGCTGTTGGCGCGGCTGCCCGGCCACGTGCTGCTTTCCAATGGCACGCCCGTGTTCCTCGCCACGGATCGGCCGTTGCATGTGTTCAATGCAGGCAGCGGGCGGCGTATGGCGCTGCCGCAGTCACTGGAACGAGAGCCTGTCGCGCAGCCGGCTGGTTGAAACTGGTCGCCGAGTCGCGGCCGAGTGATCGAGGCCAGTTGATTTCCAACTTACGAAGCATCCTGTTCCGCGGTGATTTGGCGCATCGTTTTCAGGTTTGCATATCCTATCTCTCATCCGGCAATCGCTGATTTAGGAACTCTGGCCTATCTTCCGGATCGAAAGCACGCTCCGTTCCTTCCGAGTGCCTGGCAAGAGCCTCATACCCGGCAGCAATGTACAGCATGGAGAGTCGCAACTGTGGATCGTGTAGCTCGGCGGCAGCCGAGACTATCCTGCCTGCAAGGTCGCGCCAGATGTCCGCTTGAACCCCCATGCAGGTAAAACGGCACGCGAAACCTCAGTTTCTCCGGAAAGAGAATAGAGTCGATGAACAGTACGTGAGCCGTGCACCGCGGGATCATTTCCCATTGTGGGGGCGATTTCGCCTCCAGCCGGTGTGATTTGCGTGGCGCGGATCGCGTACGGCTGCACCGGCGCCGAGGATCGAACACCGGTCACGCCCATGCGCGAGGTTCATTCGGGGATGAGGACCTTGCATAACGTCACGGTACGAACCGAAGCCACTCTGATCGGCAGCCGCATCGCTCGCTCCGTCGTTGGGATGCGGCCAGGTCTGCCGGCGGGGCACCGCAGGGACCGACCTTAGTCTGACCCTTTCGGCTTTGCGGCCGGGGATTGCGGTACGATGAGTGACGTCGCGATATCAACAAAGCCATTGCGGTTCTCTCGCGAGCGCTTGCACGTGCCGGTACTTGCCGCGATCACAGTGGCGACGGGCGTCGGCGCTGGCCTGGGAGGCATGTCGCTCGACCTTTTACTGCACGCCGTACAACATCTGGCATACGGCTATAGCCAGCGCTATCTGGTTGGACCAGAAAGTTTCCTTGCTGGCGTAAGGGCCGCCTCGCCGCTGCGGCGCATCGCTGTCCTGGAGGTCTGCGGCCTGGTCGCCGGGGTCGGTTGGTGGGCGGTCTATCGGTTCGGCCGCCCGCTGCTTTCCATCCGCGAGGCAGCGGCGGCCGGCGATTCAAGAATGCCGCCCTTCGCGACGACCGCGCATGCATTGCTGCAAATCATCACGGTTGGACTGGGGTCTCCGCTTGGACGCGAAATCGCGCCGCGGGAAATCGGTGCATTGTTCGGCGGCTGGTTGGCCCGCGTTGCGCAACTCTCAACGGACGAACGCCGGATCATGCTGGCCTGCGGCGCCGGTGCCGGCCTGGCCGCGGTCTACAATGTACCGCTCGGCGGCGCATTGTTCGTCATGGAAGTGTTGCTCCGGAGTTTTGCAGTGCCGGTTGCAATTCCGGCTTTGACAACATCGGTCATCGCCGCAATGGTGGCCTGGATCGGTCTGGGCGACAACTCGCAATATGCGCTTCCGCATTTCGGGATCAGCGCATCGCTGATCGTATGGTCAATCATAGCGGGACCGGCATTCGGATTGGGCGGCTGGTGCTATGGTCGATTGGGACGCGCGGCACGCAGGCACGCGTCGCACAGCGCTTCGATCATTGTGTGGTGCGCGGTGGTCTTTTCGCTCATCGGTCTGCTTGCCGTCCGGTTTCCAGGATTCCTGGGGAACGGCAAAGGGCCGTTCCAGCTTGGGCTTGATGGACAAGTGAGCGTCGGGCTCGCCGTGGCATTGCTGGTGCTGAAGTTTGCCGGCACGATCGGCAGCCTGCGCGCCGGCGCGTCTGGGGGTCTGCTGACCCCCGGCCTCAGCATCGGCGCCTTAACCGGCATCGTCCTTGGTGCGGCATGGAGTCACGTGTGGCCGCTTGTACCGTCGGGTGCCTTCGCCATCGTGGGGGCAACCGCATTCCTGGCAGTGTCGATGCAGATGCCGATCACCGCGGTCGTGCTGGTTTTCGAAATGACCCGCGCGGGCTACGGCTACCTGGTGCCGGTCATTCTCGCTGTGTCGGGTGCGCTGGCAGCGGCGGCGTTTCTGGAGCAGAGATGGCAACGCGTGCAGTGAGCTGGCCGAGACTTTCTATGAGAGGATCGGTTTCCGGCCGTCGTTTGTGGATCCGAGCAATCCGGTGATGAGATTGATGAACGTTCGAACCTTCAGCGGGAGATGCCTGCGCGAGGCATAATAGACATCGAGCGGGTACCGCTCGCCCGCCCAATCGGGAAACAGGTTGCTCAATGCGGCATTATCGAGGTGGATGTCGCGGACCCGATCGCCCGGGCGAGGCGCTAACGGCCCCGCATCCGCCCCCCGAGAATGCCCGAGCCCGACTGCTCACCCCGCATGCGGGGCCGCGTCGAACATCAAAGTCGATGGTCGCGGCGCTGATGTTCGTTGGACGCCGCATTTCGTCAAGATACTGCTGCGCGCAATCGCGTCCACCGCTGGAACCTCGACCATCTCTACGCCGTTCTGCACCGCTCAACACCAATATGTCGAGCGACTCCTCTGCTCACCGCGTCGGCGCCGACGCAACCCTAACGTCCCTGCCAGGCCAATCCCGAGCAAACCCAGAGATGCTGGTTCGGGAACATAGATCTGGGCGGATGGGTCCAGAGTTTCGATAGATGTGATGTCCAGCGTCTGGCCGGAGGGCAGCAGCATGCTGAAAGGGATGACTTCATCCAAGGATGCCTGGTCACCAACGTATATCTGATCGGACAGCGTCTCGATGGAGTCGACGTTAGGGACGCTCTCGTCATCGAAGGATTCAGTAAGATCCCCTGACCCATCCCCTGACGCAGAGATCGAGATCCCGTGTTCGGCACCCCCAGGAGCTTGTGGGGCAATCATAACGACTGTAACGACGTTATCGCCCAGGACGCTCGTGTAGGTGTTGCCGCCGATCTCGAAGCTGAGACTGCTCGGGTACACCCACTCGGTCGGCCCGGCAACATAAAGATCGGTCCAACTGAACTTTGTCACAGCAGTGAACGGCGTGTTCTCCGCGAACGACGTGCTTCCGACGGTGCCAGTCAAAGTTCCACTCACTGTCAGGGTCGCGGGTCCAGCCTCGGCGCGGCCCGTTGAGAGACCGGCCACCACCACCGCTGCCAAGGCCACCGTTACGCTCCGAGCCTTTGTCCGATTCATCATGTCTAGACCCCCTTTATTGGCGAAGAATATAACCAGTCTCCTTTCGTCCTGGTATCATCTCTGCCCTGGCACGAGCCGCCCTGCGGCAACGCCTCGACACAAAGAACTGAGCCGCATCGAACCGCTTCGTGGCTCTGCCGTAACCCATTTGTGTCGTGCAAATGAAGACAACCAACTAACGGACGAAGCGTGCCTTGATCTTGGTTGCGGTCTCCATCTGGCCAATCTCACATCCCGCCAGCGTGTGTGCAAACGCGAGGAAGACGCGCTGTTCCACGCTGCTGATTCACCAATTCCAGGGCGGGACCTGTAGCGCGTCTTGCCTCAAGATGACCGTCGGCCGCGCCCTAACGTTTGGTAGAGACCAAAACCGTTGCTCCTGAAACTGGTTCCGCAACAGCCAAGGACGAATAGGAGGCCGAGGTCCATCGGCAGCCGGAATGCTTGTCGACATCGGCAATGCATTAGCGCGGGTTGCGGAGAGCCAAGAGCGCAGAGCTCGCGCGACGGCGTCTCACAGGACATAAAACGAGACGATCGCGAGACGCGCTGTGAGTCAGGCCGGCGCCGATGCCGCCGGCTTGCGCCGCATGAACCGCCGCGCGAACCGCACCAGTCGCGGCACCGTCTCCGGCCGTTTCAAGCGGGTATCGTACCCCGCCATGCGGCGTTCATTCTCAACCAGGCACAGCTCCATGAGGTCTGCGGTGTCTATGTCGTCGCCCACCGAACTCGCGCCCTTCACGGTGAAATTGGCGTCCTGCTTCGGCCCGCCGCTCACGTCGCGCGCCAGGCCGATGCGTTCCCAGACCAGGAACCCCCATACGCCCAGCGTCTTCAGCGCGAACCACGGCCGGCGCCACAACGGCATGTTGCGGCGATGCCAGTCCACCCAATTCATAAAGAACAGAATGTGGCGGCCCTCTTCCTGAATGACGGGTTCGAAGGTGTCGACCAGTTCCGGGGGGAAGAAGCCCGAGCGTTTCGCCAGCGCAAACAAGCCGAAGGCGAAGAAGCTGTCGATACACTCGGAATAGCCGGTGACCAGAAAGCCCCATTCCGGATCGCGCGGGGCGACGTATTCCGGCTCCGGTTCCAGCGCGATGCCGTAGGCGGCGACGAGGTGTGACAGGACTTCCTTGTGGCGGCCTTCCTCGAATGCCATGTGCTCCAGCGCCTGGCGCAGCAGCGGATCGGGGATGGTAGCGGCGTAACTGAGAATGCGCAGGCGGGCGCGGCCCTCGGTCTGCACGGCAATGTCCCAGATCGGCAGGGTGATCAGCCGGGTGCGGGCTTCGGCGTCCAGTTGGGGCCATTGGATGACGGCGGGCTTGTACGGGTTGAACGTCTCCAGCAGCATGCGGCAGAACGCCGCGCTTTGCTCCTGCTGGCCGGGACGCCAGTCGCCGGCGAACCGCCAATGCCGTGCGGCGTGGTCCGCGGCCTGGATGGTTGCTGTATCAGTCATCTGGTTGCGGCACCCCCACCCTTCCCTCTTCCGCGTCGCGGGAGAGGGTTTGTCTCAAGCAGCCTTGCGGAAAGTGGGGGGGATGCCGGCCTTCGGCAACTGGCCGTGCAGCGGCTCGGCGGGCAGACCCTCGTGCAGCAGGCGGCGGGCTTCGAACAGTTTCGTCAGGTCGATGCCGGTGTGGAAACCCATGCTCTCCAGCATGAACACCAGGTCCTCGGTCACCACGTTACCGGAGGCGCCCGGCGCATAGGGACAGCCGCCCAGGCCGGCGAGGCAGGAATCGAAGGCGCGGATGCCCTCCTCCAGCCCGGCCAGAGCGTTGGCGATGCCAAGGCCGCAGGTGTCGTGCAGGTGCAGGCCGTAGAGCGTGGGGCCGATCGCCTCGCGGGTGGCGCGCACCACCTCCTTGATCTGCGCCGGATGCGCGTAGCCGACCGTATCGGCGAGCATGATCTCGTCCACCCCGGCGTCAGCCAGGCCCTTCGCCATCGCCACGGTCTGCGCCGTGGTCACCACGCCATCGATAGAGCACCCGAAGGCGGTGGAGCACCCGGCGACGACAGGCACCTTGCGCGGCTGCGCTTTCACCCAGTCCATGACGCCCTGCATCATCTCGACCGATTCGGCAGGCGTGCGGTTGAGATTGGCGCGGCTGTGGCCCTCGCTGACCGAGACGGGGATGCTGATCCTGTGCACCCCGGCGTTATAGGCGTTCTGCACGCCGCGCAGGTTCGGTGCCAGCGCCTGCACTGTCAGGCCCGGAACGGTATCCAGCACGCGGGCGACGATTTCCGGCGTGTCGGAGAGCTGCGGGATGACGCGGGCGGGGACGAAGCTGCCGACCTCGATCTCGCGGATGCCGGCGGCGGCGAGCGCTGCGATCCAGCGAACCTTGTCGTCGGTGGTCATGCGGGTCTTGGCGATCTGCAGCCCGTCGCGCGGGCCGACCTCGCAGATGGAAACGAATTCGCTCATGGCGGGGACCTTTCAGGGGGCCAGGGCAGGCCGGAAAGTGAGGCGCGATCCGGCAGATGGCAAGCGAGGCATCCGATTCCACACCAGTGCTCGCGGATCAACCGCACCAAGGCTGGCCGGATGCCGCAAACGGAACCGGAGGCGCAGTGGCGCGCAGAAATCCCAGACGACAATTGGCCGGTTGGTCAGTGTGGCGCGAACCACTGGCATAAAGCCGGTTCGCGGCGGCACATCTGGCGTTCATGCGCGGTCATCGGCGGTTCCGATTTCCTTGAGCGACCGTATCACCGCCCGTGCCTGCCTTGGATGCTTCAGCCGCAGCACCACCAGGCCGGCATACTCCGGCCGCGCCAGCCGTTCCACGGTGTCGCGACGGCGTTGCGCCCATGTGGCCCACGCCCAGCGGATCGGATGGCTCGGGCGCAACAGATTTCGCCATTGCTCGCGATTGCCAGCCCAAAGCTCGGTCTTGAGCAATACGCGCAGCAGCGAGCGCCGGATCACCCGCAGCATCACCACGTGGCGCGAATAATCCAGCCAGACCACATGTGTTGCCCTGCTCCACACGAGGCCACGCACGCGTTCGTAGTTGCCATCCACCACCCAGGCGTCGGCCTGGACTGCCGCCTGGACCCGGCAGAAGAATTCCGGCGGATCGTGGCGGATCAGGTCATGCCAACCGGCCTGCCAGTTGATCGCGTCCAGTTCGATATGCGGAATGCCGAAGCTTCGTGCGATGGCACGCGCCATCGTGGTCTTGCCCGCGCCCGACGTGCCGGTGACGACGATGCGCATATCCGCACGCCCCTTCGCTATGCCGCGAGTGAGGTTCGACAGGGTCAGCGATCTGGCGCAATGTTTTCCGCCAGCCAGGTAGGAGCGTAGCGCCATGCCCGTATCGATCCGCCAGATCCATCCGGTGTTTGCGGGTGAGGTCTCCGGCGTTGATTGCCGCGAGCCGCTCTCGCCTGAGGAAGTGAGTGCGATCGAGGCCGGGATGGACCAGTACGCCGTGCTGGTACTGCGGGACCAGCCCGTCACCGATGAGCAACAGCTCGCCTTCACCCAACAGTTCGGCGAGCTGGAGCACCACCGCACGCCTGGCCATATCCGCAAAGCGAGCGAGTCGCGGCTCGTAGCGGGCATGGCCGATTTCTCCAACCTCGACGCAAGCGGCAACATCATGTCGGACCAGGACCGGGTGTGGTTCTTCAAGCTTGCCGACCGGCTGTGGCATTCCGACAGCTCGTTCCGTTCGGTGCCGGCGAAGTATTCACTGTTGTCCGGGCGCATCATCCCGTCCTGGGGCGCCAACACCGAATTCGCCGACATGCGCGCCGCCTACGATGCGCTGGACGACCGCACCCGCGGTGAAGTCGAGGACCTGGTCTGCCTGCACTCCCTGCTTTATTCGCGCGAAGCGATCGGCTTCACCGAGATGACCGAGCAAGAGAAGACTGCGTTCCGGCCGGTGCGGCAGCGCCTGGTGCGGACCCATCCGGTGACGCGGCGCAAGTCCCTGTTCCTGTCGTCCCACGCCGGTGCGATCGAGGGCTGGACCGTGCCGGAAGCCCGCATGTTCCTGCGCGACCTGACCGAGTTCGCGACGCAGCCTCGGTTCGTCTATTCGCATGAGTGGCGGGTGGGCGACCTGGTGATATGGGACAACCGCACCACCATGCACCGCGCCCGGCGGTTCGACCGAACCGAGGTGCGGGACGTGCGGCGGACGACGCTCGCCGGGGATGTAGCCACCATTGGGGCGACCATCGGGCAGGCGGCATGAGCATGCGATCCCCGGGGCCGAAACACGACGATGCCCGGCATGGGCCGGGCATCGCTTCGTGGGCGGACTCCTGATTCAAGGCGAGGCTAACCCACCCAGTGCGCCGGGACCCAGTCCCAACGTTGCCAGTGCGGGTGCCAAACCCACCGACCCGGCACGTAGTGACCCCAACCGGGATGGCGGACCACGTAGTGTCCACCGAACCAGACGTAGCGTACGCCATTCCAGTGCCAGTGGCCCGGTTCCCATACGTAGTGGGGGCCCGGGAGTGCCGGCACCACTTCGACCCGGGGCGGGGGCGGGCCGGCCGGCATGGGCGGTGGCGCCGGCTGCGCCAGGGCGCTGCCGATGCCGATCAACAGGGACGCGGCGAAGGCCAGGGCCGTCGCTTTCATGGGTCGACTCCGTTCGGTTGCTAAGGGGCTATGCCACGCGGTGAGGTAACGCGGTGTCGCCGAAAGTAACAGGCTGCCGCGACATGACCAGCCTGACATGTTCGCGCGCACGCCGTGCGGTGCGTGCGGGGCTGTCACGACAGCGCGAGGGCGCGTCCGCTCGCTGCCGGGCTCTTTCTGGGCGGAATTGCTCAGCACGTCGGCGGCGGTGGAGGCGCTGCAGCCGATGGGGTGCGGACAGACCACGGCGCAGTTTCTTACGGGGTAATTTTCGTATTGCCGGGGAGGCGAGGAGAGACGGTCATGTTGCTCCGGAGAGGACCGGAGACCCGGTTGGGGCGTTCGGTGTCTGCTCCATCGAGCACCCCCGTCGTCGCCCGAGGGTGCCGCGTCGGAATATTTTACAGTCTAAATGGTTTGATCCGAAGCCGGCCTCTCCGGCAGCGCTAGCTCGAGGTGAGCAAGGGGTTTCGCCGAGTCGGCATCCGCCGGCGGACAAGACCGAGGCCAATCAAACCGGCGCCGAGGATAGCGAAGCTTGCTGGCTCAGGTGCGGAGGTGACTCTCATCTCGTAGACACCGCTGGCCGTATCTGCGCCCGACATAAGTGGATCGTTGTTGGCGGCATACGTATTCATCGTGCTGTCGTACAGCCAAGCCTGACCGGCCACTCCTGTTCCGGTATCGCCAGCTTGATACCACCAGTCGAAGCTCGAACCGTTCGCCGCTTCCACAACCACCCAGTATTCATCATTATCTGTCGTAAATGACGACATGATTGAATCCGGGACTGAGACCGTTACCAACGAGGGACCCACTGAGGTTGCCTGGATCATGGAATCGCTGATCGTCGCAATCTGTGTGCCCAAGCCATTGGGGACACCGGTCAAGTTTCCGCCGCTGTCGAAGGTTGGTGTGCCAGCGACACCTGTGGATCCGCCCGTACCGTCGTCCGGAGCGAGGAACACCAAAATCGACCCGTTATCCGAGGGTGTGTCCGCCGACAGCTGGAGCTGAATGGTAAGAGCCCCGGGGCTGCTCGCGGTGAATGAGTCGGCAATTACCGGGGTGTCGTCAGATTGAGCACCGTCGTAACCGCTGGGGGTAACGCCCGTATTGTCAAAATACACAGTGGCGTTCGCAGTGTTCGCCGCCAAGAGCGCAAAAGTGCCTACGGCCAGAAAACGCATGTTCATCGAATCAGCCTTCTCATGAACGAGACCTGCGACGCGACACGCAAATCCCATACCAATCCTCTGACGTGAGCAGAATCAAGCGCTTAGCCGCCGGTTCAGGGGAAAAGCAGCACCGAGTGTAAAGGAATCCGACACTCCCCTGGCGCCATCCGGGGTGGGCTACCTTTCGTGGCTTTACGACGGAGACATGGCGGCCGATCGAACGCCGTCGCTTGCCGCGAGGGCGGCCCAGAAAGCTGTGACTTGTCGGAGTGCCGGATTGAGTGGCCGGCAATCGAGAGCCGTGAGGAGGGCCGTCTCGAAATTGTTTGGATCGGCGTGGTTTTGATTGACATCCATAAAGCGACGTGGTTTTGCTCTTGATGAGAGACAGAGCCGGGCGCGGGGCAACCGCGAGAGGCCGGCTGGGCGCGCGGCGCGAGGAGATGATGCAATGTCAAGGTGCTTCATGGGGGCCGGCGGTGCCCGTATTCGTGCCGCGCGGGGCGACGTCCCGGTTGAGACCATTGCTCCTGGTGACGAAGTGGCGGTCGTTCGGGACGGAATTGAGGTGTTGGAGCCCGTTAAATGGGTCGGCAGTTTGCAGGTCGATCCGACGCGCCATAGCCGGCCCGAAGATGTGGCACCGATCCGGATCCGGAAAGACGCGATTGCGGAAGGCCAGCCAAATGCGGATTTGTGGCTTTCGCCGGAACATTGTCTCATCATCGATGGCCGCTGTATGCCGGTTAAGTACCTGGTAAATGGGGCATCGATTGTGAGTGAGCGCAATCACCCGCCGCTCACCTATTATCACCTTGAACTCGAGCGGCACGGCATCTTGTTGGCGAACAACACATTTGCCGAAAGTTATCTCGACACCGGCAACCGCGACGCATTCGACGATGGCGAAGGTGTGCGGCAGCTTTATCCGACTCTTGAGGTGAATCCGGGTTCAGATCGATGGCTGACGGCTGCCTGTGCGCCGTTGGCGCGAGTGCCTGACGAGGTTGAACCGGTTTGGCGCAAGCTTGCTGAGCGATCCGAGGAGATTGGGTGGCCGGTACCGGAACCGCGAACCGTGGACCGGCCGGAGCTGCACGTTGTTGCCGACGGCTTTGTCATTCGGCCGCAATCCGATAACGACGGCCGCTACGTGTTTGCGGTGCCTGCCGGCGTGAAGTCCGTGTCGCTGGTATCTCGATTCTGCATTCCGGCTGACAGGATGATCCCTGAACTTCGCGACACGCGCCGGCTTGGGGTTTGCGTCCGGTGGATTGCGATTAGAAGCGGTGATGAGCAGACTGTCCTGGCTGCCGACGATCCATCCCTTCGAGACGGCTGGAACGCTGCAGAAACGGATGGACAGGCGGTTTGGCGTTGGACGGATGGTAGCGCAACAATTCCTTGGGAAAACGTGCCGGGTCCGGCTGTTCTTAGCGTTCGTTGCGTTCCTGTCGAACAATACCCGGTATACGACCAGTACGCCCAGCTCGTTGCTTGATTGCTTTGGATAACGCGTGCGCGCAAGCGGCTTCACTGTCGCGTGCGCTTGTGGTTGGACCAGCCGGGTTAGTGGATTTGAATGCGAACGAGGAACGCCGTTGAGGATTTTCGCGGTTTGAGGCTACGCAATAGCCTGGCCTGTCGTTCAACAAATGGAGCCGGCGCGATACGTATCGATCGGCCGAGTTCGCGGTCGTGGGTCAAGCGGGCTTCATAGGCGATTTGCCATATTGGCAGACGAAGCGCCTGGAAGAGATGAGCGCGTCCGAATGGGAGTCGCTATGTGACGGGTGCGGTCGATGCTGTCTTCATAAGCTCCGGGCCGATGACACAAAAGAAGTCTATTATCTGGATGTCGCTTGCAGCCTCCTAGACACGACCAAGGCCCGGTGTGCCGACTACCGGAACAGATTCGCTCGCAACGTCGGATGCTGCGATGTGAGGGTCGTGTCCGCAACACCCGATCTGAAATTCTACCCACCCACCTGCGCCTACCGCCTGCTCAGCGATGGTCAGCCGCTTCCGTGGTGGCATCCGCTGGTGTCGGGCGACCCATCGACTGTCTTTAGCGCCGGCATATCTGTTGCAGGCCGTGTCGTTCCAGAAGTCAAGGCCGGGGAACTCGAATATCATACCGTTGATTGGCCCAGGCAGGGTTTGCCGGATCAGGTTCGAAACCGCTGGACGCAGGCTATGTTCGGCGGCGTCAACGCGTCCGTCCCAACCGCCTTCGCTGCCGGCGGCCGGGTCGACATTGATTTGATGGCTGCGCACTGTTTTTGGCTTCTTGCGAATGGCTGCAATGGGCTGGCGATCCTGGACAAGGCGGGTGAGGTTGCCAGCCTGGCCATCAATGAACGGATGGCAATTCTAGAAGGTCTGGTCACCCGCGGCATTCCTCCGTCCAAGCTATTGGCCGGCATCGGCCCTGCCGCCCCGGCCGATGCTGCCCGCATTGCCAGGAGAGCGAGCGATCTCGGGATTCGTGGCGTTCTGCTTTCTCTTTCAGTTTTCGGAACGAAGCGTCCGCCCGATATCCTGTCGAAGCGCATTCGATCGCTCATCGACGTTGTCCCTTCCGATATGCACCTGTATCTATCGGTGTCGGTTGTTGATGGCGCGATCGGTGCCTGTCTCACTGCTTTGGAAGCGTTTTTGCTGGAAGCGCCTGGTCGATTGCGCGGTATTGTGGACGAGGTTCGTGGAGGCAAATTGGGCGTCGCGGCGCTTGGGCGTTTTCGCCAGTCGCAGTTTGAGGTCTACGCCGCCGATGCTGACTCACTCGACAAACTGATCCAGCATGGCGGTGCCGGACTGGTTGGTTTAGACGCAAATTTACTTGGAAGACTGTGCGCGAAGCTTATGGGATCCGGCAATCCGGCCGAAATCTCGAAAATCAAGGAAACGATCGAGGGCTTTCGAAGAACATTGCAGTCGATCCCCGCTGTGCCTGCGCTGAAGTCTTTGCTCGCGCGGCACAGCGGCCGACCGGAATGGGAGCGGGTCCGTTTGCCGTTACGAGCGTTGAGAGGATCGGACCGCACCTCATTGTTCCGGGCGTTCGATGCCAGCGGCATCAGACTGCAGCCTGCTGGCAAGCCGACTGCTTGACCATCGGGACGGCCGGGCGATGGTGCGCGCGGATCAACCATCGCAAGGCGGGACGCAACGCCAATCCGCAAGCCCGCAAATCGACTGGGGCGTTATGTTGCCGTCGCTGCTGTACACCGATCGTCTGCGCTGGCAGATAAACGATTTCTAACAGGGCCAGTGCATGTGAAACCCGGCGTACCGAAGCACGTAAGACAGGTTCGGGACCAGCGGACAATAATGGGGCCCCGGAGCCCGCAACAGTGTTACACAACGCACACCGATGCCGAGCACACGATCATCTTTGGAATCACTTATCGATGCAGGGCTGACGGCGGCACTGGAGTGGACTCCCAAGACCAACGTGCGCTTTCCGTAGGTCAGCTCGAGAGGTATGTCCCACGCGAGCGAGCCTGAGACTTGCGCGAAAGTGTGAAGGCGAGATCCATTGACGCTAAGCGCAATCGTCCCCCCGGCTGGCGAGAGGCTGATATCCAGCGATACTGCAATCGGCTCAAAACAAGGCGATCCGAAAACGACGTTCAGATACGCATCCATGCCGTTGGTCCAACGTCCCCAAACCTCCGGGACATGCCAGCCATCTGTGAAGTCGGTCCCTTTCAATGCGTCGCCGGACATGAGGATGGGCACCCCAAACTCGACGCAGCAGCCTTGCCCATCGGGCCGGGAGACGGGCATCGCCGCTTCCGGCGGCCGCCTCGCTGGGGCCGCGATGCGCTGCCAACGTTCGCGCCGGCGTTCCGCCTCCTCCGGCGGCAAGGGTGGCAGCGTACTCAGCAAAGTCGCGTAATTTGGAATGTCCGCAATTGCCCTGAATGCACGCTGCACCGCGCATCGACGTTGCTCCAGCCGTAGCGGGTCGCTGCACAGCGCCAGCACGTCGGCAGCAAATTCGCGGGCAGAATCGAGCGATGGCAATTCCCTGGCGACGGCTTCACCAAACCCTCGCAAGCCCATGCTGGTGGTCACCAGCGGATGCCCCACAGTCAAGCTTGTCAACGTCTTGACCGGAAGCCCCGTCCCGGCCTGATCTGGGACCGCGGTCATTTTACATTGTGATCTCAAACCCTCCAGGTCATCGACAAAGCCCAGAAAATGCAGCAGAGCGGACGGCACGATCTTGTCCTGTACACGCAGCCCCGCACGTCCGGCGATTGCCACTGAAATGGAAGAGGCCGCAAGGTAAGGCTGCCAAACCTCTTCGAGGAACCATCGGACGGACTGGATGTTGAAAATGTGCTCGTCGCCGACCAACAGGACGTCATAACGCATGACTCCGACGGGCTGCGGTCTGGCGTAGCTGCGTGGCAGCACCAGTACGCTCCGCGGGTTCAGCACACCGAGACGCGCCAGTTCCGTCTCGCTCACGAATGTGCAGACATCGGGAATGCGCATAATGCGTGCCTGGAACCACTCCGCTGCCGCCTCGGCAAATCGAATGTCCGATTCGCTTTTGCCTTCGCGGCACATCCATTCACGCTCGGCAATCACAAGGTCGTCGTGGGTATCCAAAATCATCCGCGCGTTCGGTGCGAGTGCGAGCGCGAGGCCGACCTTGTCCAAGTGATTCGCAATCACTGCGGTCGCTTGTGCCGCGGCTCTGTGAATTGCCGTATCCGTCACGCGTGCCTGTGCGGCAGAAGCAAGAGAGTTTGCCCAGCTGGTTTCGAGATCGTCGCTATCACCTGGCGCGAGCGGCCCTGTCGGCACGGCAAGCGCCTCGATGTGGGCTCCGGCGTTCCGGCTGTTTTCGTCAATTGCTGCGTTCAACAGAGCTGTCAGGTCAGGGCTTCGTCGCGATTGGCCATCGGCAAAGAATCGGATGGTCAAATACCCGGCCTGGATGAGGCTCTCGACCTGATTTTCGAAGGCCGTCGTGCTGCCGCAGCCACGCCACATGAACTGAAGCTGCAACGCAATCTTCTGCCCGGCGCCGGCCTCCGAGCGGACTTTTGGTATATCGTCGCCCAATCGTCCTGTCGGCAGGGACAGGAGCCTGGACAACTCTTGCGGATCTCCATCCGAGGCCACAAACACCGACCTGGCAAACGGCCAGGCGGTCCGTACGCGATCGGCAAATCCGCCAGCGGGAGGCGCACCGCCTGAAGCAAGCAGGATCACCGCAAGCGCTGGATGCACTCCTTGGCGTGCAAGGATCTGTGCCAGTCGCAGGCGAAAAAATCCATCGAGGCGGTCCGGCTGAATCGGCGCAAACAGCACCACCTTCGATCGCCTGATGTGTCGCGCCAGTAGTTCAAATTCAAAGGAATCGTCCCTGTCCGGTCCGTACTCGGGCAAGGTTGCCACGCTCGGTTGCCCATATATCCGCAGTACCTGCCCGAACAGATCAGACGTAATTGCAGGCATGCTTCCGCTCACCGGGCCGGTATCGCTCTTCTGCGCGTGAAGATGGATGCCGGATTAAGCCAGTCGCAAGAACCTATCAAGACGCCCGGCACAGCGGCGCCGCGGCGCAGCATGCAACAGAACGCAGTCGGCCGGGCGCGCCGCTCACCACAGTGAATGCCCACCTCGCGCATTGATTTCGTGAGCCGGGTTGGTTGTCCTTCATGGCCGGCCGGCAGCCAGCGCCCCGCTCGAGCGGAGCTCCACAAGCAGTGGCAAGGCGTGACGTGCCGATCCATGACAGTTCCACATCGGAAACGCCTGCGCGCAATCCGGTTTCATTCCACCGAACCATGTTTCATTCCTACCCGGGAAACATCCCCAAGAAACATGCCCAGGAAAAACGCTGTGCCGCGACCCCTCCGCCCGTCGTCAGGCACTGCCTCATCGGTTGTCGCTGGCGGTTGCCAAGCGGCGGGCATGGGCCACATAACACCGCCCATGACCAGTCGTCCCACAGCGCGATCCAGGTCCTACGCGCCCGACCCGGCCGCGCCGGGGCGTACCTGTGATATGCCCGGCTGCGGCGCAGCCGGCGAATATCGCGCGCCCAAGTCCCGCCTGAACCTCCACGAGTACTGGTGGTTCTGCCTGGAGCATGTGCGTGCCTACAACGGCTCCTGGGACTACTACAAAGGCATGACCCCGGCGGAGATCGAGGCGCATATGCGCGCCGACACCGCCTGGCAGCGTCCGTCCTGGCCGCTCGGTCACAACGGCAGCCACCACGCCTTCGAAGACGAGCTGCTGCGCGACCCGCTGCACGTGCTGTCGGCCGGCCGGGTCCGGCGCGGCCCGCCGCCCGCCTCCGACCGTGCCCCCACCGAGTTGCGCGAGCCGCTTGCAACACTGGGCCTGAGCTGGCCCACGACGCTCGATGCCGTGAAGCTGCGCTACAAGGAGCTGGCGAAGCGCCACCACCCGGACGCCAACGGCGGCAGCCGGGAGTCGGAGGAACGGCTGAAAACCATCAATCTCGCTTACGCCACGTTGCGGTCTCGGCTTTTGCCCGAACCGCGGGCCGCCGCCGGTTAACCTCTTCGCATCCGCCGCCTGCCCTTGCGCCAACGGGCCGCGCGGCTAGACTTTTCCAGGAACCTCCAGGACCCGCTTGCCCGATGAACAAGATTACCGCCCTCGCCGAACTGCGCCCCACCTCTGCCATCGACCTGCCCGATACCAAGGTTGTCGCGCGCGAGGCGTTTGCAATCGATACCGATATGGTGGTGCCGGCGTTTTCGGTACGCACGGAGCATGTGCCGGACATCGACGACGCATACCGCTTCGACAAGGAGACCACGCTGGCGATCCTGGCAGGCTTCGCCTTCAATCGCCGCACGATGATCCAGGGCTACCACGGCACCGGCAAGTCCACGCATATCGAGCAAGTGGCGGCGCGGCTGAACTGGCCTTGCATCCGGGTGAACCTGGACAGCCACATCAGCCGCATCGACCTGATCGGCAAGGACGCCATCGTCATCCGCGACGGCAAGCAGGTAACGGAGTTCCGGGAAGGCATTCTGCCTTGGGCGCTGCAGCACGCCTGCGCTCTGGTGTTCGACGAGTACGATGCCGGCCGTCCCGACGTGATGTTCGTGATCCAGCGCGTGCTGGAGGTCGAAGGCAAGCTGACCCTGCTTGACCAGAACCGCGTGATCCGCCCGCATCCGTCGTTCCGTTTGTTCTCGACCGCCAATACGGTGGGGCTGGGCGACACCACGGGCCTGTATCACGGCACGCAGCAGATCAACCAGGGCCAGATGGATCGCTGGAACATCGTCGCCACGCTGAACTATCTGCCGCACGGCATGGAAACCGAGATCGTGCTGGCGAAGATGGGTATCGACCCGGCCGATACTGCGATGAAGAAGCGGGTGGAGAGCATGGTGGCGCTGGCAGACCTGTCTCGCGCCGGCTTCATCAACGGCGACATCTCCACGGTGATGTCCCCGCGCACGGTGATCACCTGGGCCGAGAACGCACGGATCTTCGGCAGCGTCGGGTTTGCGTTCCGGGTGACGTTCCTGAACAAGTGCGACGAGGCGGAACGCGCGACGGTGGCCGAATACTACCAGCGCTGCTTCAACGAGGAGATCCCGACAGGCGGGTTCACGACGCGGAAGTGACAACGAAAGGAAGGATTCCCTCTCCCCCTGTGGGACGGGGTTAGGGGGAGGGGTCTCGCGCATTGCCCGCCGGCCCTCCCCCCAACCCCCTCCGACAAGAGGAGGGGGAGGACATTTGACCGATGAGCGCCACCAAACAGGACAACGCCAGGACCGAGGAATTCAAGCGCGCCACCGCCGGCGTGTTGCGCGCGATCGCGGAGCAATCGGACGTGCAGGTGGCATTCCAGCCCGGCCCGTCCGGCCTGTCAGGCAAGCGTGCCCGCCTGCCCCTGCCCACCCGCGCGCTGCCGGCAGCCGAAATGGCCCGCCTGCGTGGCGCCTCCGACTCGCTGGGCCTGCGCCTGCGCCACCACGACGACGCCCTGCACGCCGCGCGCATGCCCGCTCGCCGTGAAGCGAAGGATGTGTTCGATGCCTTGGAGCAAGCGCGCGTCGAGGTGATCGGCTCGCAGCACATGTCCGGCGTCGCCGCCAACCTGCGCGCCAAGCTCTGCGAGGAATGCGAAGCCGAAGGCTACGACCGCATGACCCGCAAGGACCAGTTGCCGATCGCAGCTGCCCTGTCCTTGCTGGCGCGGGAGCAAATGTCGGGGGAGGAATCGCCGGCGGCGGCGCAACGGATTTTGCATCTTTGGCGCGACACTCTCGGCGCGCAGGCCGATCTCGCTTTGACCGAGATGAAGGAAAACCAGGCCGACCAGCGCGCCTACGCCCGCGCCGCCCGCAAGCTGCTGGCCGCACTGGACCTCGCGGAAGCGGAAGCCGACGCCGAGCCCGAAGATCAAACCGAGGAAGGCGAGGACGGCGGCGAGCAATCCGGCCAGCAGGACAACAGCCAGGAAGGCGAAGGCCAGAGCGAGTCTGAATCCGAATCCATGCTCGGGGCCAATCCTGAGGAAATGGAAGGCGACGCGGCCGACGACGAAGGCACCGAATCCGACGAGGAAGCCGCCATCGCCGAGGGCGACGACCGTCCCGGTGGTCCGCAGCCCCGCCGCGAACGTCCCAACGTGGACGATTCCGCGGTGTATCGCGCCTACACCCGACAATTCGACGAAGAGGTGGAAGCAGAGGAGTTGTGCGATCCCGACGAACTGACGCGGCTGCGCCAGCAATTGGATCAACAGTTGCAACATCTGCAAGGCGTGATTTCCAAACTTGCCAACCGGCTGCAACGCCGCTTGCTGGCACAGCAGACCCGCGCCTGGGAGTTCGATCTCGACGAGGGATTGCTCGATGCCGGGCGGCTGTCCCGCGTGGTGGTAAATCCGTTGCAGGCACTCTCCTATAAGCGGGAACTCGACATGGAGTTCCGCGACACAGTGGTGACTCTGCTGATCGATAACAGCGGCTCGATGCGCGGCCGCCCCATCACCGTGGCGGCGATGTGCGGCGATATCCTGGCCCGCACATTGGAACGCTGCGCGGTCAAGGTGGAAGTGCTCGGCTTCACCACGCGCGCCTGGAAAGGCGGCCAAAGCCGCGAGAAATGGGTGCAGGACGGCAAGCCGCGCAATCCCGGCCGGCTGAATGACCTGCGCCACATCGTGTACAAGGCCGCTGATGCCCCCTGGCGACGAGCGCGCAAGAACCTGGGCCTGATGCTGCGCGAGGGCCTGCTGAAGGAAAACATCGACGGCGAGGCGCTACTATGGGCCTATCGCCGCCTGCTGGTGCGCCCAGAGCATCGCCGCATCCTGATGGTGATCAGCGACGGCGCGCCGGTGGATGATTCGACCCTGTCGGTGAACCCGGGCAACTACCTGGAGAAGCACCTGCGCGAAGTGATCCGCGATATCGAGAACCGCGACCAGGTGGAACTGATCGCGATCGGCATCGGCCACGACGTGACCCGTTATTACCGCCGCGCGGTGACGATCGTGGATGCCGAAGAGCTCGGCGGCACGATGATGCAGAAGCTGACCGAATTGTTCGATGAGGATGCCGCGGCGGCGTGGGCACGCATGGCGGGCGAGCGGGCTGCCATCGTGGTGTAGCGCGCGGCGAGAGTTGCGACAAAGCCGTCGCCAACTTGGCGTTCAAGCAGCCCGACGCTGTGCCGCTTGCCGCAGCACCGGCTCCAGCGCCGCCCTGGCCGCCTCCTCCGCCGCAAACGCAACGTGCACCCCGTCCTGGTCCGCCGCCCGTATTTCGCAGCCCAGGGCGGCACCAACACCATCGAGGCGCAGCGTACCCCGCGTTCCAACCGGCAAGGCTACAACGCCGCGCAGGAATGCTCCACCGGCGGACAAGTCGCCGACCCTCCCTGCATGTTCTACTCCGCCAACGCTCAGCCGCGCCGTCAGATCCACCCGGTAGCGTTGCTCCCGCCGCCGATCCACGTCGCTCGTCGAGCTGCGTACCGCCCGGATCACCGAATGCCGCAGCTCCTCCACCGCCTGATCCAGCGCGACAATGTTGTCCCGCACCTCGACCGCAAGCTGCCGCACCCCCGTCGTCTCGTTCGACACATCGGTAATCCGGCTCGTCACCTGGTTCGCGGCATCGGCGGTCCCGGCGACGTTGCGCGCGATCTCCGCGGTCGATGCCCCCTGTTGCTCTACCGCCGCCGCTATCGACCCGGCTATCGCATTGATTTCGTTAATATCTTGCTCGATCCGCGCCACCGCCGCCACCGACGCCCCCGTCGCTGCGCGCACCTGGCCGATATGCCGCCCGATCTCCTGCGTCGAATGCGCGGTCTGCGTCGCCAGCGCCTTCACTTCCGCCGCCACAACCGCAAAGCCTTTGCCGGCATCGCCGGCCCGCGCCGCCTCGATCGTCGCGTTCAGCGCCAGCAAGTTGGTCCGGGCAGCAATCTCGCCGATCATGTCGGCAACGTTCCCGATCTTCTCCACTTCGGCATTCAGCGCCTCGATCGTGGAGCGCGCCTCCGACCCGGCGCCCACTGCCCGTGCCACCACCGCCGAAGACTGGCCCACCTGCCCGCCAATCTCCCGGATCGACGCGCTCAGCTCCTCCGCCGCGCTGGCGACGCTCTGGGCGTTGGCCAGTGCCTGCCCTGCGGCCATAGCCGCGTCCTCCGCCGAACCACCGGTCCGGTTCGCCGACTCGCTCATCGCATCCGCGGTCGTGGCAATGGCGCTGGTGCGGGCACCGATGCTCTGCAATGCGGTGGCAGTCTCGGATTCCACCGTGTCCGCCATGCCGACCAGCGCGGCCCGGCGCTGCACTTGCTCGGCCGATGCACGCTCCGCCTCATGCGCCGCGGACAGCTCATTCTCCCGCACCATGTGATCCCGGAACACCAGCACCGCCCGGGCCATTTCACCCAGCTCGTCGCGCCGTTCCGCGCCTGGCACGGCTGCCGCCAGGTCGCCGCCCTGCAACGTCGCCATCCTCGCCCGCAGCCCGGAGAGCGGCCTGACAATGCTGCGCCCCACCGCCCACGCAATCCCGAGCGACACCAGCAGCAAGGCGCCGATCATCGTCGCGGCCGTTCGCGTCATCTGCCAGAAAGTGTCGTCGATATCGGAGATATATTCGGCAGAGATGATCACCATGTGCCACGGCCCGAAAGCACGGAACCAGGCGATCTTGGCCAGCGGCGTCGGATTGGTACCCTTGGGAAACGCGTAGCGGATTGTGCTCTCGCCCTGGTGCTGGGCGGTATCAAGTATCATCGCGCCGAACGGCAGCCCGTGTGCATCCTTGGAGGCCCGCATGTCCCGCCCGACCATCGCGGTATTGCCGGGGTTCATCAGGTTCCGCCCGGTCGCGGTGTCGTAGATGAACGCGTAGTCAGTATGGCCTTCCCACCAGACTGCGCCGGCGGCATCAAAGAAGCGAGCCTTCGCCTCGGCCTCGGTCATCTTTCCGGCCGCCGCTTCGTGTTGGAAATGGTCGGCCATGCTCCAGATGCTGTCGACGATGGCGTGCGCCTTTTGGGTGCGCTCGGCGACCAGCGCGCTCCGGGCGATCTGCAACACGGTGACAGCGACCAGCACCATGCAGAGCGCGCCCGCCACCGCCATGACGACCAGCTTCATGGCGATCGGCCAGCGGGTGAATAAACGCAACAGGTGCCGCATGGCGGGTCCTCGCTCGTTGGAAATCGCCCGGGCGCGCTGCGGCCAGGCGATGATGCACCCGGCAGTGTACCAGCAACGTGTTAACGAAGGCTTGCTACCCCCGGGACATCGGCGGCGGCAGAGGGTTGCGGCGCGTCCTTTGGCCATTGACGGGTGACAGGAAATCGATGCTCGTCCTGGGCACGTGTTGACGCATCGATTGCCCGTTGGGGATTGCTTCGCCGCGCTCGCAATGACATGTGGAGCGGCCATCATCCGCCAGGATCACGGCCCAGGATCGGCATCGATCGAAGGAGCCACTGCCATGCCTCTGCGCGCCCTGCCTGCCGTGTTCATGCGCGGCGGCACCAGCCGGGCCATCATGTTCCACGCCCGAGACCTGCCCGACCGGGCGCATTGGGACCCGATCTTCCTCGCCGCCATGGGCAGCCCGGACCCGAACGGCCGCCAGCTCGACGGCATGGGCGGTGGCGTCTCCTCGCTCTCCAAAGTCTGCGTGCTGGCGCCATCGGATCGGGACGACGCCGACATCGACTACACCTTCGCCCAGGTGCAGATTCGCGAGGCCGCCGTCGATTATCGCGGCAACTGCGGCAACATGAGTTCCGCTGTCGGGCCATTCGCTGTGGATGAGGGCATCGTCCGCCCCAACGGCGACACCGCCGTGGTACGCATCTTCAACACCAATACGCGGAAGCTGATCCGTTCCACCTTCCCGTTGCAGGATGGCCGTGCGGCGACCGACGGCGACCTGGCGATTCCCGGCGTGGCCGGCACAGGTGCCCCGGTGCGCCTGGATTTCCTGGCCCCCGGTGGCGCGACGACCGGCAAGCTGCTGCCGGCCGGCGCGCCGCTGGACCGGCTGGACATCCCCGGACTCGGAGCAATCGAAGTCTCGATGGTCGATGCCGCCAACGCCTGCGTGTTCGTGCGGGCCCGCGACCTGGGCCTGACCGGCCGCGAACTGCCCGAGGAGCTGGAGCGCAACGTACACGTGCTGGAGCAATTGCAACTGATCCGCCGTGCAGCCTCGGTTGCCATGGGGATCACGCACGACGATGCCGAGGCGGCGACGATCCGCGGCGTGCCCTTCGTGGGCTTCGTGGCGCCGCCGATGGATGCGCCCACACTGGCCGGCGAACCGATCGCCGCAGGGCAGGTGGACCTGACGGCACGGTTCATTTCCAGCGGGCAGCCGCACCGGGCACTGCCGCTGACAGCCTCGCTCTGCACCGCGGTGGCGGCGCGCATCCCTGGTTCGCTGCCCCACGAAGCGTTGCGTGCGGGCGCCGGGGAAACGATCCGCATCGGCATGCCGTCCGGAATCCTGACGGTCGGCGCGGATGTAGGGCAGGACGGAAGCGGTGCCCGGATTGTGCATAGCGGCGCGTTCTACCGCACGGCCCGGCGATTGTTCGATGGCCGGGTGTATGTGCCGACGCCCGGGATAGGCTGAACCGCGGGGCCACGATCATGTTCAATGCGGTTTCCCCGGACGAAATCCGCGCGGCGCAGATGTTGACGGGCGGCACCATGGCGCTGTTCCTGATGGCCGGACTGGTTCCCGGGCTGCGCCCTTATGCGGGTAAGATCAGGGCCGGAGTGCTCGCCGCCTATCTGCTCGGCTGTGCCGCATTCGTGGGATATGTGCTGATCAAATAGCCGGATACCTTCTCTCCGCGTTACAGCCGGAGAGGCCACTTGAACGGGAGGTTCCGCCATGCCGCAACGCCTGACCGATGCCGAACGCACCGCCCTGGCGACCAGCCTGTCCAAATGGGAGGTCGTATCCTCGCCGGAATCGATCCGCCGCGAATTCCGCTTCAAGGATTTCAGCCACGCCTGGGGCTTCATGACCCGGGTCGCGCTGCTGGCAGAGAAGCACGATCACCATCCGGACTGGTCGAACGTGTGGAACACGGTGCGGATCATGCTCCACACCCACGACGCCGGCGGGCTGACGCCAAAGGACGTGGCGCTGGCGAAAGCCATCGACGCCCTGATTGAATGACTGACGCCAGCTTCCCCGAACGCGCGGTGGCGATCCGCCGCGCTGCCGCACGTCTTTGCGGCCGGCTCGGCTGGGCGCCGCTGCACGAGGTGCCCCTGCCGAATGGCCGCCGCGCCGACATCCTGGCGTTGCGGCCCGATGGCTGCTTCGCGTGTATCGAGGTGAAATCTGGCGCGCGCGATTTCCTGACGGACCTGAAATGGCCGGACTACCGCGCGTTCTCCGATGCATTGTTCTTCGCGGTGGACGTGGATTTCCCGCAGGAACTGCTGCCGGCGGAAACCGGGCTCATCGTGGCCGCCGGGCTGGAGGCCGATCTGCTGCGGGAGGCGCCCACCCACCCTCTGGCTACCGCACGGCGGCGCGCTCTGCTGCATCGATTTGCGCTGCTGGCCGCGGGACGGCTGGCGGCGCTGGAAGACCCTGGCAGCGTTGCCGATCTGCGGGCGGCGCTCCGGGTGGAGTGATCGACTGCCCGCGATCTCTGCAGCATGAGCCGGACGCGCCCGATGGCATTGCGACTTGACCATCGGCCGGCGCGGCTGACTCGCGACTGGATGAAACGGCGCGGCGCCGTCACCACTCGTCATGGCCGGGCTTGACCCGCTATCCGCGGCACCCGTTATTCCTGCGGATATCGCCACGGTTTCTCGGGCTGCTTCGCGCTCTCGTCCAGCGTCCATTGCGGCAGCGACAGCCCGTCCGCCACGTCCGTGAATACCATCCGCATGCGCGAACCGACGCCAATCTGCTTCACCTGCTCCGGCGGTGCCAGTTTGCCGTCCGGCGTCGTCAGGTTGCCGATCACGCGCAGCGCCTCGTCCGGCGTCGGCTCGCCCTTCTGCGTGTCCAGCTCGACCAGCAGAATCAGATACGGCGTGTGCGTCTTGAACGCCGGCTGAATCGCGTGGTGGACTTCCGTGTAGGAATGCACCTCGCCCTTTCCCTCGACCCGCTTCCAGCTCGATGTCAGACAGGTGCACCACGGACAGGCCGTGGTCGGCGGGTAGCGCAGGCGCTTGCAGTCGTCGCACTGCTGCAGATGGAAATCGTGCGCCGCGCAGCGCTTGAAATATTCGAGGTTCTCGATGTCGAGGTCGTCGACGGTCAGCGCCATTCCGAGATATTCGCCCTTAAGAGCCATGGTCCGATCCCCTCTTAAAATCCGCGCCGCATGACCATGGACGATCCGGTCATCGGATTGGCCCAGCCGAGATTGCAGGTGATCTCGATGTCCTTCACCTGCCGGCAGCCGCCCTCGCGATAATCGTAGGTATGCTGCCGCCTGCCATCGGGGCCGATCGGACACGAATCATCCGCGTCGTGCCGCAATTGCCGCACGTTCTCGATCACCATGTTCATGCCGTGGGTATAGCCCTCGCACAGATGACCGCCGGAGGTGTTGTTCGGCCGCTTGCCCCCCAATCGGGTGATGCCGCTGGCGACGTATTCGCCGCCCTCGCCCTTTTTGCAGAATCCGTACTCTTCCAGTTGCAGCATTGAGGTGAACGTGAACGCATCATAGGCGCCCGTAGCATCCACGTCCTCCGGACCCAGCCCGGCATTCGGCCAGAGAATGTCCTTGATGTAGTAGCCGGCCACGCGATCGATCGGCCCGCACTGGTAATGCATGTCGGTACGCGGCTTGGAGCATCGCCCGACCACCGACCGGATCAACGGCGAGCGGTGCCGCAGATCCTTCGCCCGCTCGGCCCGGGTGACGATGACGCAGGTCGCATTGTCCGTCTCTACGCAGCAATCCAGCAGGTGCAGCGGTTTGCATATGATGCGGCTGGAGAGCACGTCATCCACCGTATAGCGCTTCTTGTAATAAGCTTTCGGATTATTCGACGCATGCTCCGAATGCACCACCTTTACCATGGCAACTTGTTCCGGCCTGGTGCCGTAATGATAAATGTGACGCATGAAGGTCGGGGCAAAACTCTGGCCGGCGCTCTGCCAGCCATAGGCGCGGCTGTGCAGCGCATCGCCGCTGACCGGCGCCGCCGAGCGCGCCCCGGTGCCGCCGATCCGCACCTGCGAAAATCCGTTCATCGCGCGGAAGATCGCGACGCACTTGCACATGCCGGCTTCGATCACGCCGATCGCGATGCCGATCAGAGCCTCGGTCGACGATCCGCCGCCATGCACGTCCATGAAGAAGTTCAGCCGGATGCCCAGATCGCCCGCCAGGAACGGCCCCATGGTGGAATCATTGCCGGAGTAGGACAGCATCCCGTCGATGTCGGACGCCTTCAGCCCGGCATCGATCATGGCATTGCGAATCGCCCAGGTCCCCAGCGCTCGCGTGGATCGACCGGAACCGCGCGTATAGGTGGTCTCACCAACCCCGACGATCGAATATTTGTCGCGCAGGTATTTTGGCGTCGTGGCGTCGGTATCCGCGTTTGGCAGCGGCATGTGCGTTTCCTCCTCCGTTCACGGGCAAGAGGCTGCGCGGGTTCGGGAACAGGGTCAATAATCGCGGTTCGGCGCGGCCGGCGGCGTCACACGAGGCTGCGGGGTCCTGTCGGCAAAAGGGAATGGAACCGCAATTGAACGCGGATGTGGCACGCGGCACGCCGGCGGCTGTGACGACGATGCACGGGTCACCCTGTGCGCATGCACATGCAGCGCGACCCCGGCAGGAATGTTCCGAACGAGACCATCCGCGCGAATCTGCGTGCGGCCGAGTTCACCTGCCGCTTCCGCCAGGCGAACGGCTCCATTGCCAATGCCCCGAGCAGATCAGGCGGTTATCCGGATCGACTTGTCTTATCGCCTTCTCGGATCCAGCGCGTCGCGCAGCCCGTCCCCCACCAGGTTGAACGACAGCACGCACAGGAAGATCGCTAACCCGGGGAATATCGCCAGCCACGGCGCTTGTTCCAGGAATCGCTGTGCGGAGTTCAGCATGGAGCCCCACGAAGGGTCCGGCGGCTGCTGCCCCAATCCGAGGAACGACAGCGATGCCTCGGCGATGATTGCCTGCGCGATCGACAGCGTCCCCTGCACCAGGATTGGCGGCACGATGTTCGGCAGAATGTGCCGCGCGGCGACACGCCAGGCCGGATTGCCCACCGCGCGCGCGGCCTCCACGTAGTCGTTGCTGGCGGCATCCAGCGTTGCCGCACGCGAAACGCGCATGAAGCGCGGCGCAGTGGAAACGCCGATCGCGATCATCGCGTTGGTCAGGTCCGGACCGAGGAACGCCGCCAGCGCGATGGCCAGGATCAGGAACGGGCAGGCGAGCATCGCATCGATCAGGCGGGACAGCAGAGCGTCGGTCCAACCGCCGGCGAAACCGGCCAGCAAGCCCATCGGCACGCCAATGCCGGCGGCGATCAGCACCGAAACCACGCCGGCGAGCAAGCTGGCGCGCGCGCCGAAGATCACGCGGGAGAGTACGTCGCGGCCGTCTTCGTCCGTACCCATCCAGTGCAGCGCGGACGGGCCCTTGCGGATCGCGGTCCAGGATGTGGCGATGGGGTCGCAGGGCGCAATCAGCGGCGCGAAGACGGCGACGCAGATGAACACGACGATGACCGCGAGGCCGGCCACGGCGACCGGGCGCGCAAGGAACCGCCGCAGCGCCAGCCGCGCCGGGCTCTGCGGCAGCGGGATGGCGGGAGAGAGGGTGGTCGCGCTCATGCGCCTTCACAGGTCATTGCGAGGGGCGAAGCGACGGAGCAATCCCGATCGAGCAATACGGAAAAGCAACGGGGACTTCCTGAACGAGATTGCTTCGTCGCTGCGCTCCTCTCGATGACATGACCTTTCGGCGTCATACGCGCAGCCTCGGGTTGATCACCACGTACAACACGTCCGCCAGCAGATTCAGAAACACGTACAGGGCTGCCGTCACCAGCACGACGCCCTGCACCACCGGGTAATCGCGGTTGAACACCGCATCGACGATCAGCTTGCCAAAGCCCGGAATCGAGAACACTTGCTCCGTCAGCACCGCGCCGGACAACAGCGTCCCCAGTTCCAGTGCGCCCAGCGTCACCACCGGGATCAACGCATTGCGGAGCGCGTGCCGCACGATCACGATCCACTCGCGCAAGCCCTTTGCGCGCGCCGTGCGCACGAAGTCCTGGTCCAGCGCGCTCAGCATCGCACTGCGCGTGTGCCGCATCAGGATCGCGGCAATCGAGTTGCCCAGCACGAACGCCGGCATGATCGTGGTTGCGAGCGACGCGCGCCAGTCCTGCGTCAGCGGCACATAGCCTGAGGGCGGCAGCCATCCAAGATCGACCGAGACCAACAGGATCAGCATGATCCCCAGCCAGAACGTCGGGACGGACAACCCCGCCAATCCGGCGGCATTCGCGACGTAGTCCCAGAACCGGTTGCGCTGCACAGCCGCGATCACGCCCGCGGGCACGCCGATCAGCACGGCAAACACGAAGGCCATCGCGCTGAGCTGCAACGTCACCGGCAGCTTCTCTGCGATGAGCTGCGACACCGGCTGGCGGATGCGCCAGGAATACCCCAGATTCCCTTCCAACACATTGCCGAGCCAGTGCACGTACTGCACCGGCACCGGTTTATCGAGCCACAGCTCGGCCCGGATCTGCGCCAGCACCTGCGGGTCGCCGCGCTCCTCGCCTGCCATCACCAGCGCCGGATCGCCTGGCATCAACTGTTGCAGGCAGAACACCAGCACGCTGACCAGAAGCAAGGTCGGGATGATCTGCGCTATGCGCGTGCCGAGATGCCCACGCATCAGGCAGTGCCGAACCCACAACATGTCATTGCGAGGAGCGAAGCGACGAGGCAAGTGCGTTCAAACGTGTGTCCGGACCTTCCGTGCGTCCGTATGACCGAGGTTGCTTCGTCGCTTCGCTCCTCGCAACGACATGTGGGGGTGGGGTTGCGCACTATTTCGCCATCTCCAATCCTTGCAGCCGGATCATGCCGTCGGGCACCGGCCGGAAGCCGTGCAGCTTCGCCGTCATGCCAACGATATTGCGCGGGATCCAGAGATAGGTGATCGGCAGGTCCTGCGATTCCTGCGTCCACATCTGGGCGTACAGCGCCTTGCGCTGCGCCACGTCGGTCAGGGCGCGCGCCTCATCCAGCAATTTGTCCACAGTTGGATTGGCATAGCCGGTGACATTCTGCGCCTGCTTGCCGTGCAGGAAAGAGTACACGTTGCCGTCGATGTCCGACCGCCCTGACCAGCCGACCGCGTAGGCCTGGTAATCGCCTTGCTCCGACAGCGATAACGACGCGGCGAATTCGGTGGCACGGATATGCACGTCGAATCCTGCCTCCGACGCCATGGACTGGATGACTTCCGCCGCCTGCATCGTGTCCGGATCGTTCGGCACCATCAGCTCCAGTGACACCGGCGTCTTCACCCCGGCTTGCGCCAGCAGTGCCTTCGCTTTTGCGACATCTCGGGCGGGCACCTTCAGGTCGGGGTCGTAGAACGGGGAACTCGACGGCACCGCCTGCATCGTCGGTGCGTACATGCCGTTGTAGACCACCTGCACCAGCGCGTTGCGATCGATCGCCAGACTGAACGCCTGCCGCACCAGCGCGCTCTTGCCATACGAATTGTCCGCGCGCGGGCCGTTCGCCAGGTTATTGGTGATGGCGAAATAGCCGAGCGAATCCGATACCACCAGCCGCAGCTTTGGGTTGGCCTTCACTGCCGCGGCATCGGTCGGCAGGATGTATTCCACCAGATCGACTGCACCCGCCTGCAAGTTGGCCAACCGTGCCGAACTGTTCACGATGATCCGGTAAATCACCTTGTCAAAATGGATGTCCTTGGCGTCCCAGTATCCCGGGAAACGTTGCAGCGTGATATGGTCCTCTGGCACGCGTTCGACGAAGCTGAACGGCCCCGCACACACCGGATGCAATGCGAAATTCTTACCCTCCTGCTCTGCCGCCTTCGGCGCGACGATCATGCCGGCCCGGTCGGTCAGTTGCGACAGGAACGCACCCGACGGCGACTTCAACACCACGCGTATTGTTAGCGGGTTGACGACCTGAACGTCCTGGATGTCGCTGATCTCGCTGCGACGGAAACTGCCCGGCATCGTCAGATCGCGGTCCAGCGTATATTTCACCGCCGCCGCATCCAGCTTCTCACCGTCCTGGAACAACACGTTGGGACGCAGGTGGATCAGCAGCGTGTTCGGGTCGGCCCATTCGTAGCCGGTGGCAAGCTGCGGTACGATCTGCAGCTTCTCGTTGATATCGAACAGCTTGTCGCACAGGCCCGCGAAGACGATGCGGCCGATATAGGTGCGGGCGAGGGTGGGATCAAGCAGGTCGGCATCTTCGCGCAGGGCGATGCGGAGGGTTCGGGCGGTGGCGCTTCCCGCGGTCAGGACGGTAGCAGCCGCCAGCAGTGCGGCAGCCAGCAGGCGTCGCATCGTGATCGTCCCCTTCGTTGCAGCCAATCAATGGCAGCATCTCTGGCGTGATCGGTGCCGCGTGGCAAGCCGCCCCTTACCCCGCCGCTGGGACGCGGGTAAGCAGATCAGGACGCGCAATTTCCCCGCACTGGATTCTGTGGCATGGCCAACCGGACTTCTCCACCGGACGAGGCATGGCGTTCCGACCCGCAACGCGACTTCCTCGCCTATCAGATGCTGGCACTCGCCCGCGTGCTGCTGAATAGCTATTTCGAGGACGATCCCGAGGAAACTGCCTATGCCGAGTGGCAGGAAGACGAGCATCGACGAAAGGGCCGCGACGATACCTTTCTGATCGACGACCGTGACGACGATCCGGAGCATGGATCGCTGCTGCTGGTGGCGCTGCCATCCGTCAATACGTTCAGTCTCGAACTGAAGCATGCGGATTTCATGGCTGAGGCCGCCATCACCTACGACGTCGATGACGGCGTCCTGCAATCCGGCCGCATCGAGCGTTTCCGGGGCAAGGTCGCGGCGGCGGCCGCGGCGGCAGCCCATTGGATCGATGACGTGCTGCAAGCGGATCTGGAAGAGCTGGATGATATTGGTATCGCCGAGATGTTGTCGGGGCTCGGGCCCGACGACGAAGCAGAGCACTCCGATGAGCCGGACGACGTCACGGCGGAGGATCGGCGCACCGTGGGCCGCATGGCGAAGCACCTGCGCCGGCGGATCCGCGGCGCGAATCTGCCGGAGCTGAGCAGGGAGGACAGCGCCTGGCTTGAGAACGAGCCGCAATGCCTGTGGCCGATTCTCGACGGCGCCATTGCCGCGGCAACTGCCAAAAAGCGGGACGACAAGCTGATTGCGGCCTGGCAGTTCTTGCTCGGCGAGCAATTGACCCTGATCCGCTATCGTGCCGAACGCGGGCGCGACTGGGCGGAGCAAATGCTGGACGACTACCAGGAGCGCTTGATCCGCATTGCCCTGGCGGAGACACTGACGCACGAAGACCTGTTGCCGCTGGTGACCGTGCTCGGCCAAGCCCGGGTGGAGGTCAAACCCGCATTGAGCGAGGCGTTGATGGGCACGGGGCCCGGCCTGCCTGCCTCGGTGCAGCCGGACAAGGCGCTGGACCAGCTTGTGCGCCCCTTGATCGACCAGATGGCGGGCCAGGTCACGTCAGCCTTCGAGGTGATCGAGGCAATGAACGAGACTGCCAGCGTGCTGCCGGCGGAAATTCGCTGCTTCATGGCACATGAACTGGCGCTGTCGCCGCACGCGGTCATGCGGGAGACGGTGCCGCTGATGCTGTTGGACGCCAATGAGGACGTGCGGCGCGCGGCGACACTGGCGCTGGACCAGACGGCGGCGCCCGAGACGCTGTCGCCGGTGTCGCTGCGCCGCGCCATCGCCTTGCGCAACTGGATTCCCGAGGCAGACCGCACCGCGCTGGACCAGGCGATTCGGAAGGCGCGCACCAAGGGCGTGCAGCCGGCACAATGGCAGCCTGCGGTGGATCATGTGGCGCGCGCTTCGCCAATCGATGGCAGTGGTGCGCAGAGCATCGTGTTTACCGGGACGTCCGGGCGCACCGGCTTGTTCGCCGGGCTGCTGTTGAAACAGGGCTTCGGCGTTCGCGAGGCCTGGTGCAGCCCGGATACGCCGCGGCGCGAGATCGCCTCGGCGGTCGCCGAGTTGCAGCGCCGGGTCGCATCGCCGCAGGTCGAGCGCGCCTTTGTCGATGTCGCGGTACAGAACGCCATTGCCGCAGGCGTGGGGCAGGCCCATCCGCCCGATCCGGCGCTGCTGCAAATCGCCGAAGCGGCGAACGGGTCCGACTGGAAGGACCGGGCGCTCGACGTCCCGGCGGAAAGCGAACGCCTGGCTGCGGAGTTGCCGGCGGAGCAACGGACCGACGCGGCGGTGAGCGCGTCGCTGGCGCGCATGGCTGCCTGGATGAAGCATAACCCTCTGACCGAGCCGTGGTTCGAAGACGACGCGCAGGTGAACGAACTGCTCGGGACGATGCGCAGGCGGTCCCCGGCTGCCGCATCCCGTGCGCTGCTGGATGGACCGATGGGGGCACGGCGCAGCATCTGGGCGGAACGGTTCCTGGTGACTGCGCTGTGGGCACGCGCGGCGACGCCGGGTCAGCCGGCGCCGCTGGGGACCGGCGCGCGCGCGATCACGTGGCGCGACATGGCCGTGCTGGCGTGCGAGCTGCTTTCGGCCCGGCCGCTGCATGAAAACCCGGTGATGCAGGAGATCGCCGCCCACACCGTGGCTGCGGCGCGCAGCGCCCGGTTGTGAATGTGCCGGCGGGCCGGGAGACGTGCCAGGTGGGCGCCGACCGGAACCAGCACCCTGCCAAGATCTGCGGTGTGGCAAGACCTGTGCCGAGGCAGGACCTATGGCCCAGCAAGATCTGCGCCGAGGCAAGACCGTGCGGGGGCGAGATCTTCGCCGCGGCGAGACCTGTGCCGCGGCGAGACCTGTGCCGCGGCGAGACCTGTGCCGAGGCAGGATCTGTGGCCCAGCAAGACCTGCGCCGAGGCAAGACCGTGCCGGGGCGAGATCTTCGCCGCGGCGGGACCTGTGCCGCGGCGAGACCTGTGGCGAGGCAGGACCTGTGCCCAAGCAAGACCTGCGCCGAGGCAAGACCGTGCCGGGACAAGATCTTCGCCGCGGCGGGAGCTGTGCCGCGGCGAGACCTGTGCCGCGGCGAGACGTGTGCCGTAGCAAGACCTGTGCCGGGGCAAGATCTGTGCCGCGGCAGACCTGTGCGCAGCAAGACTTTCGCCGCGCCAAGAGCGGCTCCTGGGGCCGGCGTGGCCGGTTACGGCGAGCTTACTTAAGTGTCAGGAAATTTTACATTTGGTCATTGTAACGCATTCGTGAATATCACAAGTGCTTAATTCCTTTCAATTTTATTAACTGGCACGATTTCTGCATACGCAAGGCTCTCAATAGGTTGAGTGCCCGAACGTATCGGGACGGGAGCGACCGTCGATGTTTGCAGAGGATCGCCTGGAACGACTGCTCTTAGTTTGCATTCCCGCAACGATCGTCTTGTTGGGCTGTGGCGCCAGCGTGGTGCGGCCTCATTTCGTTATGCAGGTGCTCTACATGGTCATGGCCTGGATCTGCACCTCGATCCCCCTGGCTGTGCTGGTCGGACATTGCGCACTCAACGACGAATAGTGGGACCGGCGCTGTCTGATTACACCTCCTCCACCTGATCCACGCCAGGCAGCAACTTCAGCGCCTGCGCCAGGCGCGGGGTGACGTTGAAGCCGCCGGGCAGGGCGATCTCCACCGTCTGCGCTGACCCGAGCCGCGGCACCAGGACGACACGGCCCTTGCCGGTGCCTACGGTGCCGAGCAAGTCGCGGATGTGGGGAACGGTGGCGGTTTCGCGCAGCCAAATTTTCATCGATGCGCCCGCGGCGGCTGCGGCCTGATCCAGCAGGGCGACGTCCTGGGCGGTGACCCGGAGGGCTTCGCCTTCCAGGCGCAGGTCCGCCGTGACCAGCAGGTTGACGCCATCGGCCACCAACTCGCGGGTCCGCGCGAGCACTTCCGAGAACAGGGTGACTTCACAGGAACCGGAGGCGTCGGACAGGCGGACCCAGGCCATGCGGGTGCCGGTGCGGGTGATGCGTTCCTTGATCGCCACTACATTGCCGGCGAGCTTTACCCGGGCCGCGCCGGCCTGAGCGCGTGCTTCCACCTGCGCGCAGGGGATCACGCCGAGCCGGCGCAAGGCCTGCGCATAGGCATCCAACGGATGGGCGGTGAGATGGAAGCCGATGGCCTCGGACTCGAAGCCGAGGCGTTCGAGCTGCGGCCAATCGGGCGTTGCGGGTAGGCGCAGCGGCTCCGGCTGGCTGGCAGCACCGCCGAACAAGCCGATCTGGCCGCTGCCACGTTCTTCCGCCTCGGCGACGGCGCGGCGCAAAATCGTTTCCGCTGCGGCGAACAGGCGGGCACGGTTGTCGTCCATCGAATCAAAAGCGCCGGCTTTCACCAAATGCTCGATCTGCATACGGTTGAGCTGGCGGGGATCGACGCGGGCGGAGAAATCGGCGAGGCCGGCGAAGGGACGGTCGCCTCGGGCGGTCACCACGGCCTGCATCGCGGCCAGGCCCACCTTCTTGATGGCCGCCAGCGCATAGCGGATGGCCAGCTTGCCGTCGGCGGTGCGTTCCACCGAGAAATCGGCACCGGAACGGTTGATGTCGGGTGGCAGGATGCGGATGCTCGCCCGCTCCGATTCCTGCTTCAGTGCGGCGAGGCGGTCGGTGTTGCCGAGCGCCAGACTCATGCAGGCGGCGATGAAGACTTCCGGGTGGTTCGCCTTCATCCACGCGGTCTGGTAGGCGACCAGCGCGTAGGCCGCGGCGTGCGACTTGTTGAAGCCGTAGTCGGCGAATTTTGCCATCAGGTCGAAGACTTCGGTGGCTTTTTCGTCGCTGATGCCGCGGCCGGTGGCGCCGCGGATGAAGGTCTCGCGCTGGGCCTCCATTTCGGCGCGGATCTTCTTGCCCATGGCGCGGCGCAGCAGGTCGGCGGCGCCCAGCGAATAGCCCGCCATCACCTGGGCGATCTGCATCACTTGCTCTTGGTAGACGATGATGCCGTAGGTCTCGCTGAGGATGTCGTGCAACAGCGGGTGGGGCGCTTCCCAGCTTTCGCCGTGCTTGCGGCGGCAGTAGTCGGGGATGTTCGCCATCGGGCCGGGGCGATACAGCGCGCCGAGTGCGATCAGGTCGTCGAAGCGGTCCGGGCGCATCTGGCGCAGCGCGTCACGCATGCCCTGGCCTTCAAACTGGAACACGCCGCCGGCATCGCCGCGCTGGAGCATTTCGTAGGTCTTCGTATCGTCCAGCGGCAGCCGTTCGAGATCGACGGTTTCACCCAGGCCGCGGAGCAGATCGACGGCGCGTTGCAGGATGGTGAGCGTGGTCAGGCCGAGGAAGTCGAATTTCACCAGTCCCGCTTGCTCGACGTATTTCATCGAATATTGCGTGACCAGGAAATCGGAGCGCGGATCGCGGTAGAGCGGCACCAGTTCCATCAGCGGGCGGTCGCCGATGACCACGCCGGCGGCGTGGGTTGAGGCGTGGCGGTAGAGGCCCTCGATCTGCAGGGCGATTTCCATCAGGCGCGCGACGCCTTCATCGTCGGAGCGCATCTGCTGCAGGCGGGGCTCGCCGTCGATCGCCTGCTGCAAGGTGACGGGGTGGGCGGGGTTGTTGGGGATCAGCTCGGCGACCTTGTTCACCTGGCCGAAGGGGAGGCCGAGCACGCGGCCCACGTCTCGGACAGCGGCGCGGGCCTGGAGTTTGCCGAAGGTGATGATCTGCGCGACCCGGTCGGCGCCGTATTCGTTGCGCACGTAGTCGATGACGCGGTCGCGGCCTTCCTGGCAGAAGTCGATGTCGAAATCGGGCATCGACACGCGTTCCGGATTGAGGAAGCGCTCGAACAGGAGATTGAAGCGGAGGGGGTCGAGGTCGGTGATGGTGAGTGACCAGGCGGCGACCGATCCGGCGCCGGAACCGCGGCCGGGACCGACAGGGATGTCCTGCGACTTTGCCCACTGGATGAAGTCGGCGACGATCAGGAAGTAGCCGGAGAAACCCATTTTCGCGATGACGCCGAGTTCGTAATGCAGGCGTTCGCGGTACCTGGCGCGGGTTTCCGCGTCGGCGCCGATCGCGTCCATGCGGCGATCGAGGCCTTCGGTTGCCATGGCGCGGACGGTTTCTTCTTCCGTGGCGCCCTGACGCACCTTGGGGCAGATGGGCAGCAGCGGCTTGCGCGTTTCCATCATCACGGCACAGCGGCGGGCGATGGCGAGCGTGTTGTCGCAGGCCTCCGGCAGGTCGGCGAACAAGGCACGCATCACCGGGGCAGGCTTGAACCAGTGCTCCGTCGTGACGCGGCGGCGGTCTTGTTCGGACAGCAGGCGGCCTTCGGCGATGCAGAGCAAGGCGTCGTGCGCCTCGAACATTTCTTCCCGTGGGAAGAAGCAGTCGTTGGTGGCGACCAGGGGCAGACCGGCAGCGTCGGCCAACGCGATCATGCCGGGTTCGATGGCATGCTCCTGGGGGAGGTTGTGGCGATGGAGTTCCACGGCGGTGCGGTCGGGGAAGGCTTCGGCGCCGCGGCGGAGCCAGCGCTCGGCCTCCGGCCGCTGGCCGTCGGAGAGCATGCGGGCGAGAGGGCCGGTGTTGCCGCCGGTGAGCAGGATCAGGCCGGTGGCATGGTCCGCGATGCGGTCGAACAGGAGCTGCGGCTTCTGGCCGGAGTCGGTTTCCAGGTAGGCGGCGGAGGACAGACGCTGGAGGTTGGCAAGGCCGATGGGGTCCTGGGCCAGCAGGACGACGGGCTCGGGAGGCAGGCGGGGGTTGTCGGTGCGGGCGACGCTGAGCTGGCAGCCGATGATGGGCTGGATGCCCTTGGCAGTGCAGGCCTGGCTGAATTCGAGCGCGCCGAACAAGTTGGAGGTGTCCGTGATGGCGACAGCGGGCATCTGCGCGTCGCGGGCGAGCGCGGGGAGCTTGTCGGCCTTGATGGCGCCCTCGCTGAGCGAAAAGGCGGAATGGGCGCGGAGGTGGACGAAATCAGCGTGGGGCATAAGGAGGGAGTCTAGTTGCGGGGCCGATTCGCGGCCAGTCCTTGCGGGGCGGGTCGAGGGGATCGGGGCGAACGGCGGGGAAGGCCAGCAAGTCAGTTCACCGCAGCTTTCACGCCATCGTTCGCCGGCGACACATTGCCGATCGATGCGGGGGGATCGCCGGTTGACCCGATGGGGTCAAAGGCCGGGGACGCGGCCCCGGCCTCGACCGGAGACTATCCTTCAGCGCCCCAGGGCGGCCTGCAACGCCGGCACCAGATCGGTGCGTTCCCAGGTGAAGGTGCCCTTCTCCTCATCTGGTGTGCGGCCGAAATGCCCGTACGCCGACGTGGGCACATAGATCGGTCTGTTCAAATGCAGATGCTCGCGGATACCGCGCGGCGACAGGTTCATCACGTCGTTCAGCACGCGGTCGAGCTTCTTTTCGTCGATATCCTTGCCGGTGCCCTGCAGATCGACATAGACCGACAGCGGCCGGGAGATGCCGATCGCGTAACTGATCTGGATGGTGCAACGGTCCGCCAGGCTGGCCGCGACGACGTTCTTCGCGAGATAGCGGCAGGCATAGGCGGCGGAGCGGTCCACCTTCGTGGGGTCCTTGCCGCTGAATGCGCCGCCGCCATGCGGGGCCGCGCCGCCATAGGTGTCCACGATGATCTTGCGGCCGGTGAGGCCGCAATCGCCGTCGGGGCCGCCGGTGACGAATTTTCCCGTGGGGTTCACGTGGAACTCGGCTTCCGGGCACATCCAGCCGGTGGGCAGCGTGCTGGTGACGATCGGCCACAGCATGCGCTTGATCTCAGGTTGTTCCAGGTCTTCGGCATGTTGGGTGGAGACCACGATGCTGGTGGCGCCCACCGGCTTGCCGTCCACATAGCGCAGCGTGACCTGGCTCTTGGCGTCGGGGAGCAAGCCTTCCACCGACTTGTCCTGGATGCGCCGCAATTCGCGGATGCGGTGCAGGATGGCGTGGGCGTAGTAGATCGGGGCCGGCATCAGCGCCTCGGTCTCGCGGCAGGCGTAGCCGAACATCATGCCCTGGTCGCCGGCGCCCTCATCCTTGTTGCCGGCCGCATCCACCCCCTGGGCAATGTCGGCCGACTGGGAGTGCAGGTGGCAGGCAATCTCGGCCTTCTCCCAGCTGAAGCCGGGCTGGTCGTAGCCGATGTCGTGGATCGCGATCCGGGCGAGATGCGCCAGCAGGTCGGAGGTGACGGTGGCGGGGCCTCGGGTCTCGCCGGCGAGGACGACGCGGTTGGTGGTGACGAGGGTTTCGCAGGCGACACGGGAATACGGGTCGGCGGCGAGGAATGCATCCAGGACCGTGTCGCTGATCCGGTCGGCGACCTTGTCGGGGTGGCCTTCCGAGACGGATTCGGAGGTGAACAGAAATTCGCCGGTATCGCGCATGAATCTCTCTATTGCTTATAGGAGGGTGACTCGGATGGACCTGTCGCCCGCGCCGAAATGCCGGGCGTGCGTGTGTGACGGAAAGCCGGGGGGGAATCAAGCAATATGGGAACGAGCCGGGGGAGACGCCTTGGGTGGGGCGTCGTCCGGGCCGGTGGACCGGCGGCCGGCATGGTGCTGCCGGACAATTCCAGCGGGCTGGCTGGTCATGGTGAGCCGCGGTGTGGCGGTAGCCGGCGTACCATCCGCGTTCATCTCCTCCTGCCCCGGGCCAGATCCGTGTGGATCTGCGGGTGCTCTTGGTTGTTCCAGTCTCCGAACGCTGGCGGATCTCGCCCGCTGTCATTGCGAGCGAAGCCAAGCAATCCTGGCCGAGAGAATGTGCGATCGCCCGTCGGGGATTGCTTCGCTTCGCTCGCAATGACATGCGGAGCGACCACGATCCGTCAGGATCGCAACGCGGGCGGCGGCGTGAAGCGGCGGGACGAATCGGTATGGCGGGGCCGGCCGGTGGCTGGCCCCGTTGGTCAGGCTTTGCGGGTGTGCGCGATGCCGTCAGGGCGGGCCTGTGGCGGCGGCCTGGACGGCGGCGCCGGGCGCTGG
>DATKPQ010000034.1:0-2380 GCA_035523995.1 Acetobacteraceae bacterium
CACGCCGGGCCATCAGCCGCTGCCCGAGGAAAATCCCTATGGCGCCTGGTATGTCAAGACCACGGTGAAGGGAGCGCCCGGCGGGAAGCTCGCCGGCAAGACGGTGGCGCTGAAGGACAATGTCTGCCTCGCCGGCGTGCCGATGATGAACGGTGCCTCCACGCTGGAAGGCTATGTCCCCGATGTCGACGCCACCATCGTCACCCGCATGCTGGATGCCGGAGCCACCATTCTCGGCAAGGCGGTGTGTGAGTATTTCTGCCTCTCCGGCGGCAGCCACACCAGTGCGCCCGCGCCGGTGCACAACCCGCACAAGCACGGATATTCCGCCGGCGGTTCATCTTCCGGCAGCGGCGCGCTGCTTGCCGCGGGCGAAGTGGACATGGCGATCGGCGGCGATCAGGGCGGCTCGATCCGCATGCCGGCGTCGTTCTGCGGCGTCTACGGCATGAAGCCGAGCTGGGGCCTGGTGCCGTACACCGGCGTCATGCCGATCGAATCCACCATCGACCATACCGGCCCGATGACCCGCAACGTTGCCGACAACGCGCTGCTGTTGGAGGTGCTGGCCGGACCGGACGGTCTCGATCCGCGGCAATATGCGCCGCAGGTCGCCGCCTATACCGAGGCGCTGGGCATGGGCTGCGCCGGGTTGAAGATCGGCATGGTCACCGAAAGCTTCGGCTGGCCGAATTCCGAAACCGATGTCGATGCCAAGGTGAAATCCGCCGCCGGCCTGTTGCAAAAGCTGGGCGCGGCGGTGGAAGAGCTCAGCCTGCCGATGCACCGGATCGGCAAGGACATCTGGGCACCGGTGGCGTTGGAAGGCCTGCAGGCGCAAATGATGAACGGCAACGGCATGGGCTTCAACTGGAAGGGCCAGTACACCGTCAGCCTGCTGGACGCACATGCCGCGTGGCGGGAACGTGCCAACGACCTGTCGGATTCGCTGAAGATCTCCATGTTCATCGGCGAATATTTCATCCGGCACTATCGCGGCCGCTACTACGCCAAGGCGCAGAACATCGCGCGCCGGTTGAGGGCGGCGTATGACGCGGCGCTGGCGAAATACGACCTGCTCTTGATGCCCACGCTGCCGATCAAGGCGACGCCGTTGCCGCCGGCGGATGCGCCGCTGTCGCTGTACCTCCAGCGCGCGTTCGAGATGCTTGCCAACACCGCGCCGTTCGACGTCACCGGCCATCCGGCGATGAGCCTGCCCTGCGGCATGAGCGACGGGCTGCCGGTGGGCCTGATGCTGATTGCCAAGCAGTGGGACGAATCGACGATCTACCGTGCTGCTGCCGCCTTTGAGCGGGCCGGCGATTGGAAGGAAATGTAGCCGGTGGCGAGGGGGGCGTGCCGCGCCGGCCGTCCCGTCTGCTTGACGTGAATAATGGCGAAGCTGCGCCCGCGCAGCGCAGCTTCGCCGCGCCGCGGGGAAGGGCGGAACCGACGGCCATCCTGGCCAGAACGCACGAAACGCCTGGATTTGACAGATGAGACCGTCCCAAACTTGGGGGGAGAACCAAACCAGTAGATCGCGACGAACGTGCTGCTGCCGACCGGGCCTTGGACCAGCGGGCTGTTCTACCCCCATCTTTGGGACGGTCTCCAATGCTGGTCGTGCGAGGGCAGGACATTCTTGGTTCCTTGCCCACCACTTTCGGCAGTTTCCGGCAGTCCGTCTTACCTCGCTGTGCCCGGGATCAGCATGCCCCCCTTGTGCGCTCCAGGCGCACAGCGTCTCCGCCATCCCATCCGGTGACTGTCCCCCCTAGGCAGAGACACCCCTGCGTCGTCGCTCCATCCGCCCTCGGCGTTCGGCGGCCGCCATAGGTCTCCTGATCAGCGTCGTACTCAGCGAGGACGAAGCTCACGATGTGAGGGCTGATGCAGCAAAGCGATAGCGACGCCTCCGCCGTGTTGACGGACAAGGGCTACGACAGCGATGCGGTCCGTCGTGACTTGCGCGACAGCGGCGTGACATCCGAGCTTCCGACCAAACGCAATCGCAAGGTACAGTACTCGGTCGGCCAATCGGCCTATGGGCCTATGGGCCTATGCGCTGCAGTCAGGGATTGAGTGCTTCATCGGCCAGATCAGGGAGCAACGACGCATCGCCACCCGGTATGACAAGCTTGCCACCAGCTTCCTCGGATCCGTCTTGTTAGGATACATCCGCATTTGGGCGCGGTTTGTCCACGGGGCTACTACGGCCCAACGGATGGTTACATGGCAACCAGCGTGCCGAGGCCACCGAGAGCGGAAAAAGCCGGCACCCAGAGAGGATCTTAACGGTTATTTAGGGTTTGTGCGGATTAATTGGCCCCTGGCATGGCAACATGGAGAGCACACCCATGTGGCTCAGCGACGGGGC
>DATKPQ010000035.1:0-80888 GCA_035523995.1 Acetobacteraceae bacterium
CGTGCGCCACTCGCGGGCGCGGCGGCCCGACGGTGGGGCCGTCTGCCCGACGTGGGCCTAATGCTCCACGTCCGCCCAGACCTTGCGCTTTACCGCATAGGTCAGGCCCGTCATCACCACCAGGAACAACACGACGCGCCAGCCGATCTGCTTGCGCTGGACCATATCCGGATCGGCTGCCCAGGCCAGGAACGTCACGACGTCATGCGCCTCGTCGGGGATACTGTTTGGCGCACCCTCGGCGAACGTCACGTCGCCGCCATGCAGCGGTTGCGGCATGGCGATCTGATGGCCGGGGAAATACTCGTTGTAGTTCGAGCCCTCGGCCAGCTTGAAACCGGGCGGCGGACTGATGAACCCGTTCAGGATAGAATAGACGTAGTCGGGTCCGCCTTCGCGCGCATTGATGATATTGGAGAGATCGGGCGGCGCCACCTTCAATGCGGCCTTCGCCGCCGCGGCATTGGGGAACGGCGCGCGGAACATGCTGGCCGGCATGCCGGGCCCATCCTTCGGGTTACCCTGGTCATCCAGCCCCTGCGGCACCGTGACCGATGCGGCAATCGCCTTGATCTGGTCTTCGGACAAGCCGATCCCGGCCAGGTCGCGATAGTGCAGGTCGTTCATCGAGTGGCAGGTGGAGCAAACGTCCTTGTAGACCTGGAAACCGCGCTGCGCGTCGGCGAGGTTATAGGTGCCGAACGGGCCCTCCCAGCTCCACTGCTGATGCAGCAAGGGCGATTGCTCCTGCGCCAGCGCGGGCACCGCAGCCAGGCCGCACAGCGACAGGGCAGCGGCGAAGAATGAAGCGACCGCGCGCATCAGGCTTTCTCCATCGGCTGGGCTCTTGCAGCTTGGGGCAACGGCCCCCCTCCCGGCCGCAGCACCGCCTTGCTGATGCTCTCGGGCAGTGGCAACGGCCGCTCCAGCTTGCCCAGCAGCGGCAGGATCACCAGGAAATGCAGGTAGTAGTAGAGCGCGCAGATGCGCGACAGCGGCACCCAGATGCCTTCCGGCTTATGCGCGCCGCAGATGCCCAGGCCGAACACCGCCAGCACAAGCAGCCAGATCACCTTGCGGTAGATCGGCCGGAAACGCGCGCTGCGCACCGGCGAGGTGTCGAGCCAGGGCAGCACGAACAACACCAGGATCGAGCCGAACATCAGGCACACGCCGGCCAGCTTGTTCGGGATCGAGCGCAGGATCGCGTAGAACGGCAGGAAGTACCACTCCGGCACGATATCGTCCGGCGTCTGGAGCGGATTGGCGGGGATCGCATTGTTCGGATCCGACAGCGCGTGCGGATAGAAGAACACGAAGATCGCCCACACCAGCAGGAACACGCAGAGGCCGATGCTGTCCTTGGCGGTGTAGTAGGGATGGAACGGCACCGTGTCCTGCGGCGACTTCACGTCGATGCCGAGCGGATTGTTCGATCCGGTCACGTGCAATGCGGCGACGTGCAGTCCGACCACTGCCACCAGTACGAAGGGCAGCAGATAGTGCAGCGCGAAGAAGCGGTTCAGCGTCGGGTTGGCGACAGAGAAGCCGCCCCACAGCCAGGTGACGATGCCGTGGCCGACGATCGGGAAGGCCGAGAACAGGTTGGTGATGACGGTGGCGCCCCAGTAGGACATCTGGCCCCAGGGCAGCACGTAGCCCATAAAAGCGGTGGCCATCATCAGCAGCAGGATGACAACGCCGATCATCCACAGCAGCTCGCGAGGCGTCTTGTAGGAGCCGTAGTAGAGACCGCGGAATATGTGGATGTAGGTGACGATGAAGAACATCGAGGCGCCGTTCTGGTGGATGTAGCGGAGCATCCACCCGTAGTTCACGTCGCGCATGATGTGCTGGACGGAATCGAACGCGAGTTCGGTGTTCGGCTGATAGTTCATCGCCAGAAGGATGCCGGTGACGATCATGATGACCAGCGTCACCACCGCCATCGCGCCGAAGTTCCAGAAGTAGTTAAAGTTCTTCGGCGTCGGGAATACCATGTATTCCTTCTGCATCATCGAGAAGATCGGCAGGCGGGTGTCGATCCACTGGACGACGGGGTTCTTGAAGTCGCTGTCGTGTAGCTGGCCGGCCATCGGCGATGTTTCCTCTCGTCAGCCGATCTTGAGATTGCTGTGGGTGTCGAGCGCGTAGTGGGGCGTCGCCTTGGCGGCTGCCCGACCATGGCGCACGCGCCCCGAGTGACTGTTGCTCATTGGCAAACGGCCGGGGGCGAGGCAAATGCCGGCCGCCGCGTTCCACCGAGCATGGTTTGGCCCGGCGAGTGCCGAGTCGGGCCGGGTGGGGTCGATTGCCACCGCCGGCGACGCCAAGGCCTGCGGTGACGGATGGATCGAATGGGTCAGCGGCCAAGCGAACGGGGCAGCGCGGACGGAGGCGGCACCGGTGACGGTTTGCAGGAAATCGCGCTTGGTACTCTCACCGGGCGGCCCATGGCCATGCGACACGGCGGCGTCTGACATTCTACCCCTCTTCTTTCCCCGGCCGCGGTTGGGCGCGCCTGAGCGCGGACAGGCCCCACGACCTGCCCGATCTCCGATCATGCCACCGGCCCGGAACCGCGGCGTCGCACCTTAAGGGCGGGTGTGCGCCATCGCAACACGCCCCTCTGCCACTGCGCCGATGCAGGGGCTACTCTGATCGGATGGTCGGAACAACCCCCCAGACGAGCGGTCGGGCGGAAAAGCCGGAGCCGGTGGCGCATGAGTCACTGCGAGAGCCGGCGCGCGCGTGGTTCGAGACGCTGCGCGACCGGCTGTGCGCCGCGTTCGAGGCGATTGAGGAGGAAGCGGAAGGGGCGGCGTTGGCACCGCGTTCTGTCCCTCCCCTTCCCGCTCGTTTCGTCCGCACCCCCTGGACGCGCCCGACATCGGACGGGTCGGATGGCGGTGGTGGCGTGATCAGTCTGATGCGCGGACGGGTGTTCGAGAAAGTGGGGGTCAACGTTTCCACCGTGTGGGGCGAGTTCAGTCCGGAATTCCGGGCGCAGATCCCCGGTGCAGCGGACGACCCGCGGTTCTGGGCCAGCGGCATCAGCCTGGTGGCGCACATGGCCTCGCCGCGTGTCCCGGCGGCGCATTTCAACACGCGCATGCTGGTGACGACGAAGGGCTGGTTCGGCGGCGGTGGCGACCTGACGCCGATGCGGCTGGAAACGCCCGAAGCGCTGGCCGATGCGGCGGATTTCCATGCCACGTTCCGCGCCGCCTGCGACCGGCACGACGCCGGCTATTACCAGGCGTTCAAGGCATGGTGCGACCGCTACTTCTTCCTGCCGCACCGGAACGAGCCTCGCGGTGCCGGCGGCATTTTCTTCGACCACCACAATAGCGGCAACGTGGATGCCGACTTTGCCTTGGTGCGCGATGTCGGCGAGGCGTTTCTCGATGCCTTCCCCCGCATCGTGCGCCGCCGGATGTTCGAGCCTTGGACCGAGGCGGAACGCGCGCACCAGTTGGTTCGTCGCGGCCGCTATGTCGAATTCAATCTGATCCACGATCGCGGCACCCTGTTTGGCCTCAAGACCGGGGGCAATGTCGAGGCGATCCTGATGAGCCTGCCGCCCCTGGTCGCGTGGCCATAGCCGCAATCCGCCTGCCGCCAGGGCCTGGCATCACGCGCCGCGATATCGTCGCAGCCCGGTGGTGAACGCGGCCCAGGCGAGCGCCGCATAGGTCAGTGCCGCGGCCATCAGGAGGCCGCCCTCGACGAGGGATGGAGCGCGCAGGAAATGCACCGGCAGCACGACGACGAAGCCGGCCGGCAGCAGCGTATAGACGACCAGCCGGGTCGCGCCGGACCAGATCGAGCCGGGCCAGGAGCCGAACAACAGGATGAACTCGACGAGGTCGCGGGCGAAGCTGCGCGCGCCGCCGGCCCAGAAGGCGAGGCTGGAGAACAGTACGCCACTTGCAATGAATATGGCGAGGCTGCCGGCAAGGATGAAAGGCAACGCCGGCAGGTCTTGCCAGCGCAGCGCGGCAGCGAATGCCAGCAGCAGAACGCCGACGAGGATATCGCCCCAGCCGTGCGGCCCGCTTTCCTGTGCCAGCAGCCGCGGCAGCACCGCGCTCGGCTGTGTCAGGCGTGCGTCGAGATCGCCGCGCAGGATGGCGGCCGCCATATCGCGATAGCCGCCGGCGAATACGGTGGCGGCGCCGAAGGTGATGGCCAGGATGCCGATCTGCAGCGCCATGTCGGCGCGTTGCCAGCCATGCACGCTGCGGAAGCCGGCGAAGAACATGAACCACATGAGCAATACGAAGCCATTGTTCAGCACCATGCCAGAGAAGAGCACTGTGAAGTTGGTACGGTCCGCCAGGGATATGCGGATCGCGGCAACGATTTCGGCGATATAGAGCAACATGGTTCAGATGCCTTGCGTCAGCAGGCGATGCAGGCCGGCGTGCCAGATCGCCGCGCAGAGCAACGACAGCGCGACGATCCAGGCGAACACGGCAAGGAATGCCATGACGACCGTGGACTGATCTGGTTGCAGCACGACGATGGCCGGCCAGTACAGGCTGGCGGCGAAAGGGCTGCCTCGCGCGAAGCGGGCGAGCCAGTCCGGGTAGAACGTCACGGGGATGAACAAGCCGCCGAGCAAGAAGATGGCTTTCTGCATGACGAGATAGGCCGCGACCGTGCGGCGCACCCAGAACGCGGACAAGCCGGCAAGGGCGATGAGCAAGATATGAACGGTGCCGCCAAGCACTGCCAGTGCAATGATGGAGAGCCACGCCGTGATCGGCGGCAGCATGCTTTCGCCGGTCAGCAGCACCACTCCCAGACCGGGCGAAAGCAGCGCCAGCCGTACCAACATCGCGCCGATGGTCTGACCGATCTGACCCAGCAAATAGGGAATAGGCCGCAGCAGGTGGGCTTCGACGGCGCCGAAGCGGATGTCGTCCTCCAGCCGCAGATGGATTGCCGGGACGGACAAGGCGATCCACTCGGTAATCGCGACATAGGCGAGAATGCCGGCTGGCAAGGTTATGCCGGCGGCGCTGGTCTCATGCGCGACCGTGGTCCAGAACCGTGTCAGCACGGTCATGACAAGCAGGTAGAACAAGGCTCGGCCGAGCAATACCGTGCGCGCCGACAGTGTTGCGGCGACGCCGACCCGCGCCATGGCGCAGGTGCCACGCAGCCACGGCCAGAGGGGTGTGGGTTTCATGGTTCGCGCCTGCGGCATGGATTACCTGGCTGACGCCGCGGCATAGATTTCGTGGATGACCTCCTCCATCGGCGGGTCCTCGATGGTGATATCCTCGATGCCGCCCAGTGACAGCGCCGCGGCCACCACGGAATCGATGCGTGCGATGCGGGTATCGACGTCCAGCATGGCGATATGGGGTTCGGCTGGCCGTGCCGAGACGCCGGGCAGGTCCAGGGTGATGGCAGGTGCGGCGGAGCGCAGCGTGACCAGCTTGCGTGCGAGGAAGCGGCGGCGCAGCGTTTCGGTGGCCTGGTCGACGACGATGCGCCCGGCATTCACCACGATGACGCGCTCACACACCAATTCGATGTCGCGCGTGTCGTGAGAGGTGAGCACGACGGTCAGGCCATCCGATTGTGCCTGTGCGTTGATGAGGTCGCGGATCGTCGTCTTGGCGGTGATGTCGAGGCCGATCGTGGGCTCGTCGAGGAACAGTACGTCGGGCTTGTGCAGGAGGCTCGCAACGACCTCGCAGCGCATGCGCTGGCCCAGCGACAATCGGTTGACCGGCTGGGCCATCAAGGGGGCGAGATCGAAGCGTTCGCTCAGCGCGTCGAGGCGGGTCGCGAAGGGCGCCGCATCCTGGGCGTAGATTCGGCGCAGCAGCGCGAAGGACTGCCGCACCGGCAATTCGGACCATAGCTGAGGGCGCTGGCCGAACACCACGCCGATGCGCCGCGCCAGCGCCATGCGGTCCTGCCATGGGGTCAGTCCGAGCACGGTGGCATTGCCGCCGGACGGCAGGAGGATGCCGGTCAGAATCTTGAGTGTCGTTGATTTGCCGGCGCCGTTGGGGCCGATCAGTGCCACGCGTTCACCGGGGGCGATGGTGAATGAGATGCCGCCGAGCGCGTCGATGTTGGTGTATTGCGGCGCGATCAGGTTGCGCAGGCCACGACCGGATTTAGCGTAGCGGAATTGCTTGCGAAGGTCCCGGACGGTGATGGCTGACATGGGGGGCTACTTGCACTGGGATGACGGAAACGCGGCAGACCGGCGACACGACGGCACTAACTTCCACTTGCGGGGCAAGTGGATTAGCGGTCGGGCGGGTCATGCGAAATCGCGACGTCATCGACATTCGGCCCCATGGGTCAGGCGTCAATTTGACGAACGTAGCGAGCTCATGCAGGCGGGGCAAGCAAGAATTTGTGCGGGGCGAGGAGGACGCGGCAATGCTCGTCCCTTGTCATCCCGGGCCGGTGCCACAAGGGAACCTGGCGGCGTTCGTGCGTTGAGTTCGATTTTTTTGTTTGCACGGAGGACGCGCGGAGGGCGCGGGGAACACGGAGCAGCTTTCCCGATGAGCCCCGATGAAGCGAACCCCTGATCAACAGTGAACGTATTGGGCGGAGCCAATTTGGATGCCAGTCTGATGGCTCGCTCCGTGCTCACCGCGGGCTCCTTCGTCCTCCGTGCGAATCAAAATTATTGCGGACCGCACGAAGGTGCAGATAGTGGGACAGTGTGGACCAATTCGCGCGCCAGCCGCGCCGCGAGCCCTTCCACGGCGGTGCGCACCGCTGGCGATAGCGCGGCGCCCAGGGCAAAGTTCTCGCCTTCGATCGCGTAGAGGCGGCAAACGCGCGGCAGCGTCCCAAGCACGCGCGCCAGTGCAAGTGCCTCCGCGACGCCTAATCCGTGCGATGATGCGCCCGGTTTCACCGCGGGTATTTTTTCCGCAACGCAATCAAACACATGGATTGTCCCCGGCGCAGCGCCGGTCAGCGCGGCGTCGACAAGAAACACGGCGTCCAAACCATGCAACCGTTCGAGCAGTTCCACCGCTGCTCCGGGACGCTCTTCTATCCGCACGCACGGCGGAATCCGGCCGCGCAGCGACCGCGCGAGCAGCCGTCCTGCGCCATCATCGCCGCAATCCGGATTACCGAGACAGAGGATGACGGGGCCGCCTGCTCGTTCACCAACGACTTTACGCACGGCATGCTGAGCTGGTGTTCGTTTCACGCTCGCACCACGTCCAGCTTCAGAAAATGCGTCGCGCAGGAGATGCATGGGTCGTGATTGCGAATGGCTTGCTCGCACATATGGCTCAGACGGTCATCCGGCAGATCGAGCCACCGCGGGGCGAATTCGCGCAGATCGTCCTCAATGCTTGGCTGGTTCTGCGATGTGGGGGGCACGATCTTCGCCTCCAGCACGCTGCCGTCGGTGTCCAGGCGATAGCGGTGGTACAGCATGCCGCGCGGCGCCTCGGTCGCAGCGCAGCCGATGCCGGCCCGCATCGGCGTTTCAACATGCGGCCGGTCGGGTTCTTCATACGCATCGATGATGCGCAACGCCTCGTCGAAGGCGTAGACCACCTCGACCGCCCGGATCACGATACTGCGAAACGGATTGTTGCAGGTCGGGCCAAGGCCGGCGGACTTGGCGGCCTGCCCTGCCAACGGCGACAGTTTCGCCGAATTGAGGCTGTAGCGCGCGAGTGGGCCGGTGAGGTAGGCGCCACGCCCCAGATGCCGCGAGTGCAGCGCGTTGGAACGCCTGACGTGGTACTCCTCGAAATGCGAGTCGTATTGCTGCGGCGGGATGTCGAGGCCCTTATTCGACACCACGTGGCCTTCGTTGAAGGGGTATTCGTCGGGATGGGATACCGAGACGAACTCGTAGTCCCGTTCCAGGTCCGGAAAATCGAAGCCGGCGACCAGCTTTACCGTGTCGAGCGACGCATCCCGTCCCCGCAGCAGGGCCTCGCGCAATCCGCGCACCTCACGCCGGGTCGGCACGCGATAGAAGCCGCCGATGCGCACGTTGATCGGGTGGATTTCGCGGCCGCCGAGCAAGTTCAGGATTTCGTTGCCCGTCTTCTTCAGGGCAAGGCCCTGGCGCACCACATCGGGATGGTCCTTCGCCATCTCGACCGCCCCGTCGTAGCCGAGAAAATCCGGCGCATGCAGCATGTACATGTGCAGCACGTGGCTTTCGATCCACTCGCCGCAATAGAGCAATCGGCGGAGCGCGCGGATTTCCGGGGTGACGGTGATGCCGAGCGCATCCTCGATGGCATGCACCGAACTCATTTGATAGGCGACGGGGCAGATGCCGCAGATGCGCGCGGTGATGTCGGGAACCTCGGGGCAGGCGCGGCCGCGCAGGAACGCCTCGAAGAAGCGGGGCGGTTCGAAGATATGCAGTTCGGCGTCGCGCAGCCTGCCGTCCTGGATCACCAGGCGGAGCGCGCCCTCGCCTTCGACGCGCGCGAGCACGTCGACGCTGATGGTCCTACGAGCCATGGCGGTCGCCCTCCTGGCGAAACGCCTCGGCGCCGGCATTGAAGGTGCGGAAGACGCGTTGCAAGGCTTGCTCGTCCATGCCGGCGTCGCGCAACTGGCGGGCCAGGGCTACCGTGTTCGGCGTTTCCTTCGGGCCGAAGCAGCCATAGCAGCCGCGATTATAGGCGGGACAGATCGCGCCGCAGCCGGCATGCGTCACGGGGCCGAGGCAGGATGCCGCGCCGCGCACCAGCACGCACACGGTGCCGCGCGCCTTGCACTCGACGCAGACGCTGTGCGACGGAATATCGGGTTTGCGGTTGTGCAAATGGGCGCAGAGCACTTCCAGCAACTGACGCTTGTTGATAGGGCAGCCGCGCAGTTCGAAATCCACGTTGACGTGGGCGCTGATCGGCGTGGAGGTGGCGAGCGTGTCGATATAGTCCGGCCGCGCATAGACGATGGAGGTGAATTCCCGCACGTCCTTGAAGTTGCGCAGCGCCTGGATACCGCCGGCAGTGGCGCAGGCGCCGATGGTGATGAGCGTGCGGGAGCGGCGGCGCACCTCGTGCAGACGCTCGGCGTCATGGGGCGTGGTGACGGAGCCCTCCACCAGCGAGACGTCGTATGGGCCTTTGAGAACGCCGCGCGTCGCCTCGGGGAAGTAGGCGATATCGATCGCGCCGGCGACTGCCAGCAATTCGTCCTCGCAATCGAGCAATGAGAGCTGGCAACCGTCGCAGGAGGCGAATTTCCAGACGGCGAGTTTCGGTTTGCTCATAGCGGTGCCATGCCCCTGCCTTTTGTGGTGGGGCGGGCTGTATGCGGAATGTCACGCTGCGCCGGTGCGGTGCGCAAGATATAATCTTTTAACACAGAGGTCACAGAAAAAGCTAAAGTCACAGAGGCCGCAGAAAGATTAATGCCTCTCAGGGAACTCTGTGGCTTTAGCTTTTTCTGCGACCTCTGTGTTAAAAAACGATATTGCCCACCGTACCGGCCTTGCGAGCCACGTGGGAAAATTTCCGGAGCGGCCGGCGCCAGTCTGCGACCTGTGGGCGTCCGCATCATCACACCTCCTTCAGCGCCATCAGCCGGCGAACGCGGTCGTAACGCACCACCGCGCCGTCCTTGCAGGCGAACATGCCGGCGAACTGGCAGTGTCCGCACAGGCCGACGGCGCATTTCATGTTGCGCTCGATCGACACCCAGATCGCATCGTCCGGCAGGCCGACGTCGTGCAGCGCGGCGCCGGCGAAACGCATCATCACCTCCGGACCGCACACCAGCGCCGTGGCATGACGCGTATCGATCGCAAGCCGTGGGATCAGCCGCGTCACCACGCCGACATGGCCGCGCCAGTCGCCGCCGGCATGATCGACGGTCACTTCGAGCTGAAGGTCGAGCCGCCTGCGCCAGGTCTCCAACTGCCGGCGGAAGAGGATTTCGTCCGGACTGCGCGTGCCGTAGAGCAATACCACGTTGCCGAAGCGCGCACGGTTGGCGAGCAAGTAGTGGATTGAAGGTCGCAGCGGCGCCAGGCCGAGGCCACCCGCCACCACAACGACGTCCTGTCCCGCGAGTTCCTCGGTGGGCCAGGCGGTGCCGAACGGACCGCGCACGCCCAGCACGTCGCCGGCCTGCAATTTCGTGATTGCCTCGCTGACCGCTCCGACCGAGCGCACCGTCTGCACCAGCCGCGTTGGATCGGACGCATCGCCGCTGATGCTCACCGGGATCTCGCCGATGCCGAACACGTACAGCATGCTGAACTGGCCGGGACGATAGGGCGGCAGCGGCGCGTCGTCGGCCGGCTCCATTTCGAGTGTCACCGTGCCGGGCAGCTCGCGCGTGCGTTTGCGCACGCGCACGACACGCGGGACCATGGCGTCGGCTATCGGCACGACGCGGGCTTCAGCGGCGGCGTCCATAGACATCCAGCATCTGCAATCGGGTGGCCTGCAGTCGCTGCACCAGGACCGGCAGGACGCGTTTGAACAAGGCGTAGCCGAGACGGCTGTCGGCGTCGCATTTGTCGCGCAGGCACCGCGCATCCAGCGCGATCGCCCGGGTCAGTTCCAAGGCCCGCGCGTCATAGCCCCAGCGGTATGGCGGAAGCAGCCAGGTCAGGCCGACGATCTCGTCCTGGCCCACGGTTTCGAACTGGATCGCACCGGCGCCGGGCGCGGCAAGTTCCAGTGCGACCCGGCCGTGGCGGACCAGATAGATCCAATCAGCGGGATCCTCGGCGTGGAACAAATATTCGTCGGCGTCGAAGCGCGTGTTCTTGGCGCAGCCGGCGGCGAGGTCGATGAATTCCTGGCCGAGGCCCGCGAACAAGCGATGTTCGCCCAGGATGCGTTCAAGCCCCTCCATGCGTGCCTCCTGACGTGTCGTCGCGGATCGCGCGGACTTCCTCGGTGATGTCGATGCCGACGGGGCACCAGGTGATGCAGCGGCCGCATCCGACGCAGCCCGAGGTGCCGAATTGCTCTACCCAGTTGGCCAGCTTGTGGGTCATCCACTGGCGGTAGCGCGAGCGCGGTGAACTGCGCACGCTGCCGCCGTGGATGTAGGAGAAGTCCGTGGCGAAGCAGGAATCCCAGCGCCGGCTGCGCTCGGTGGCGCCGCTGAGATCGTTGGAATCGCTGACGCTGGTACAGAAGCAGGTGGGACAGACGGCGGTGCAGTTGCCGCAGGTCAGGCAGCGTGACGCCACGTCGTCCCAGCGTTTGTGTTCCAAATTCGCGAGCAACAGGTCGGGCAGGTCGTCGGCACGCATCTGTCGGCCCATGCTGTCGGCGGTATGCGCGACAATTTGCGCGGCGCGCTCGAGATCGGCCTGCATGGCCGGACGGCGCGGCAGCAGGTTCAGCACCGCTGCCCCGCGATCACTGCCGGCGGCTGCCAGAAATTCGTGCGGATCGCCGGGAAACTCGGTCAGCACGAGGTCGAAACCCGCGCTGGCCTGCGGACCGGTCTGCATCGAGACGCAGAAGCAGGTGCCGCCGGCCTGGCCACAATTGACGGCGACGATGAACGCGCCGTTGCGCCGTGCCTGGTAATGACGATCGATATAGGGACCTTGCAGGAACACGCGATCCTGGATGGCGATGGCGTGCAGCTCACAGGATCGCACCGCCAGGAATGCGAAACGTTCGCTCGGATCGGGGTCGGTGGTGACACGCATGCCGTTGCCGTCTCGCTCTGCCCGCCACAGGCGCAGCAGCGGCGGATGCAGGAAGCGCTTCCAGGCGTGCGGCCCGACGGCATAGCCGAACAAGGCATTGTCGTCCCGGCGCTCCAGCCGGTAATGGCCGCCGTCCTGACGATCCGTCCAACCGGCGGGCAGGTCGGCAATCGTCTCGATATCATCGTAGACGATCGCATCGTCACGCCGCGTCGGGCCAAGGACGCGGAAGCCGTCCGCCCGCAGCGCCGCGATCAGCGCCACCAGCCCGTCCAGCGTTATGACCGATTGCTCGTACGTCATGCGGCAGCTCTTAATGGGACGGTAAACGCTCGCATTGATCCAGCGCAATATGCGTATCCGCCCGGAAGCGCGCTGTGACACATCCCTGACATTGTGACTCCCGGATGGACCCGCTGCTGTTTCGTGCAGGACGATACTCGCATTAGTCGTGGATGGCCGCGACAGGCGCGGCCACGACACCGGAGGGCCGGTGCGCCCATCAGTGGCCTTCGGGCACCATGACGCGGGAGGGCCGGTGCGCCCATCAAATGACACGTGGCAGGCGGCGGACGGTGCAGCGGCGGCGGCTACACCATCTCGATCGCCAGCGCGTCACGCAGAGCGTTGGCCGCCATGCTGAGTTCGGCATCGAGCTCCGCGGCGAGCGTGATTGCTCTGGCGGGATCGCTGTCGCGGGCGGCGAGCATCAGGGCGCGCAGCCTGACCTCAAGCGAGGACATGCCGTAGCCGGCTGCCATTCCGACCATGGCATGGGCGTGCGAGGCCACGGAGGCGCTGTCGCCGTCCTCCATGGCCTGGCGCAATTTGGGCAGGCGCGCCTGAAGATCGACCAGGCACTCGGCGACCATGCCGCCGAGCAAATCGCCGGGCAGGCTGTTGCGCAGTTCGGCAATGCGATCGGTGGCAAGGATGGGCGAATCCGCCTCGTCCGGCGTGGCGCGGACCGCGATGTCATGCTCTGGCATGCCGCTCCAGGCGAGATCGGCGATGGCCTGGAGCAATTCGGGCAATGCCACCGGTTTGCCGAGCAAGCGGCTCATGCCGGCCTCCCGGCCCAGCGCCTGGTCTTCGAGGGTCAGGCTGGCGGTCAGGGCGACGACCGGCAGCGTGCCCGCCGGGGGCGCCAGGCGCCGCAGCTCTCGCGTCACGTCGAAGCCGTTCATGCCGGGCATGAAGATGTCCATGAACACCAGGTCGTACGGACGGCGAGAGAGCAATTCGAGCGCCTGCGCGCCATCCGAGGCGACGTCGACCAGGTGGCCTTCGCGGCGGAGCAATGTGGCGGTGACAAGCTGGTTCGCCAGCACATCCTCCACCAGCAGGACATGCGTGCGGGGCAGGATGCGGCGCATGGATCCGGGCGCCGCGGACGGGCGCCGCTGCACGGCGGGCAATGGCTCGATCGGCAGCAGGATCCAGAACTCGTTGCCGCTGCGGCCATCCTCCGTCATCCAGGGCGCGCAGCCGATCTGTCCGCCCATCAGGGAGACGATCATCCGGCAAATTGCCAGGCCGAGACCGGAGCCGTGCGGCATGGTGGCATTGGCGTCACCCTCGAGCCGCGAGAACGGCTGGAACAATCGGGCACGGCCGGCGGGCTCGATCACGGGACCGCCGTCGCGCACCGCGAGACGCAGGAACGGACGGCCGTAATCGTCCGCCACGGCGCCGGCCAGCAAGCCGACGTCGCCGGGCTGGCCGAACTTCACCGCGTTCGACAGCAGGTTGATCAGCACCTGACGCAGGCGGCCGGGATCGGCGTAGAGTTCCTGCGGCAGACCCGGGGCAGAGATCAGGCCCAGCGTGATGCCGCGCTCGGCCGCCTGGTGGCGGAAGATCTCGAGCACGCCGTCAAGCAGATCGCGCAGGCGGAACACGCTTGGTCGGAGGCTGAGCTGGCCAGCCTCGATCCGGGCCATGTCGAGGATGTCGTTGATCAGACCGAGCAATGCATCGCCGGACTGCCGCGCCAGGTCGAGCAACGCCTGCTGTGGTCGCGGCAGGCCGCCGTTGCCCAACAACGCCAGGGTCGAGAGGAGCGCGCTCAGGGGCGTGCGGATTTCGTGGCTGACAATGGCCATGAAGCGCGACTTCGCCTCAGTGGCGCTCTCGGCGATGGCGCGCGCTTCACGCAGGACATCCTCATCATGCTTGCGGATGGTGACATCGCTGTAGAGCGTGACGAAGCTGCCGTCGTGAAGGCGGTTGCGGCGCAGCTCTATGGTGTGGCCGTCGGGCCGCCTGCGCTCGATCGGGCCGACCGTTTCGCCGGCGTGCAAGGCGGCCAGGCGGCGCGCCACTTCGGCCTCCACGTCCACCTGGCCGAACTGGCCACTTTGTGCCTGCGCGCGCAGGATGTCGGCCAGCGGAAGACCGACCCGCAGAACGCTCTGCGGCACGCCGGCGATCTCGGAGAAATGCTCGTTCCACTCCACCAGTTTGAGCTCTCGGTCGAGCATTGCGACGCCGTCGGACATGCCTTCCAGCGTTGCCTGCAACTGGGCGGTCTTGGCGTCGGCCTGCGCCTTCGCTTCGCCCAGCCGGGTGTTGGCGACCGCAAGCTGGGCATTGGCGGCGGCAAGCACGGCGCGGTCGTGGGTCAGTGCCTCGTGGCGGTTGCGCGCCTGCACCCGGCCCAGCAGCAAAAGCCCGGCCAGGGCGGCGATCAGGACGGAGATGGAGCCGGCGAACAAGCGCGCCTGATCTGCCCAGGCCCTGGAGCGGCTCAGTGCATAGTCTTGATCCATGCCGACCACCACGGCCAGGGCGCGGCCCGGTATCTGGCGAAAGGCGTGGAAGCGCAGGACGCGATCAAGTGGAGACCGGCCGACCCAGATGGTGTCGGACGCGACGGACAGGGCGCGGAACATGGGCGATGTGTCGATCGCCTGATTTGGTTCGCCGGTCGCGGGACCTTCGGTGGCACGCAGCCTGCCGTCTTTCAAGCCGACCAGCATCACCAGCGGGCGCGGACCAAGGTCGGCTTCGCGAAACAGAGCAGCGATCGCGCTCTCCTGCCAGTCCAAAGCGACGATGCCGGCGAATGCGCCATCCGGCTGCGCCACCCCGCGCGCCAGCTCCATGAACCACCGATCGCTGTCCGGATCCTGCGTGGCATCGCCGAGGAAAGCGTCCTGGTCCTTCCGCGCCGGATCGCGGACGCCGCGGAAATAATCGGTATCGGCGACGCTGGCGCGGAGAAGCCCGGGCGCGGTGGATTGAATGATCCGGCCGGTGCGGTCGGCGATCAGCATGTTGTGGCTGAGGTCCGACACCCCGATGGCCTGGCTCCGCCAGGCGTTCAGGTCGAAATGCTGCGGATCGGCCTGCCAGGCGGCGGCCGCGGTGCGAAGCGTCTGGTCCAGATCAAGCAGTTCGCGGCGAATTTCCTGCTGAAATCTGGTGGCCTGATTGCTGACGCGGTCGACAGCGAGGGCTTCTGCCTGCCGGCCCTGGGCACGGATGGCGCTGATGGTGCCGGCCCAGGTGAGAACGACGAGGCCAAGCGCCGGCACGATGATCCAGGCGGGACCGAACGTCTTCCGCCAGCGGCTCTCGGTGTCGGTGGGTTGGGCCGCCATCGGGTGTGGGCTTGATGTTCTGGGTTGGGTCGCGACGTCGCGCGGTTGCGGTGCTGCCGGTGATTAACCTGATTTTAGCGCCAGGCACAATCGCAAGCTGCGTTGCGGCCACAGGCTTGCCGCGGCGGCGCCCGGGTGTAAATGTCCGCCCGCATCTGGGAAGGGCGGCCAGGCCGCTTCCTGCTTTGTTACAGAGGACGCGCAATGGCCAAGATCAAGGTTAAGACGCCTGTCGTCGAGCTCGACGGCGACGAGATGACCCGCATCATATGGGGGTTCATCAAGGAGAAGCTGATCCTGCCGTATCTCGATATCGACCTGAAGTACTATGACCTCGGGATCGAGTATCGCGACCAGACCGACGATCAGGTGACGGTGGACGCGGCACATGCCATCGCGAAGTACGGCGTGGGCGTGAAGTGCGCCACCATCACTCCCGACGAGGCGCGGGTGACGGAATTCAACCTGAAGCGGATGTACCGCAGTCCGAACGGCACGCTGCGCAACATCCTGGACGGCACCATCTTCCGTGAGCCGATCATCTGCAAAAACGTGCCTCGACTGGTGCCGCACTGGACGCAGCCGATCGTGATCGGCCGCCATGCCTACGGCGATATCTATCGCGCGACGGAGATGAAGATTCCAGGTCCCGGCAAGGTGACGCTCACGTTTCAGCCGGCGGATGGCGGTCCGGCGCAGACGCTCGACGTGCACGAGTTCAATGCCCACGGCGGTGCGTCGATGGCGATGCACAACACCTACGATTCGATCATCGGCTTCGCGCGGGCCTCGTTCAATTATGCGCTGATGCGCGGCTGGCCGCTGTACTTCTCGACCAAGAACACCATCCTGAAGGCGTATGACGGCTACTTCAAGGACATCTTCGAGGATGTCTACAACAAGGAATTCAAGGCGACGTTCGACGCACGGAAGCTGACCTATGAACATCGGTTGATCGATGACATGGTCGCCTGCGCCCTGAAGTGGAACGGCGGCTATGTCTGGGCGTGCAAGAACTACGACGGCGACGTGCAAAGCGACACGGTGGCGCAGGGGTTTGGCTCGCTGGGGCTGATGACGTCGGTGTTGCTGTCGCCGGACGGCAAGACAGTGGAGAGCGAGGCGGCGCACGGCACGGTGACGCGGCACTACCGCCAGCACCAGCAGGGCAAGGAGACGTCCACCAATCCCATCGCCTCGATCTTCGCCTGGACGCGGGGACTGGTGTATCGCGGCAAGTTCGACAATACGCCTGACGTGGGGAAGTTTGCCGAGACGCTCGAGAAGGTGTGCATCGAGACCGTGGAGGCGGGGTTCATGACGCGCGACCTGGCGGTGCTGATTTCTCCGGATCAGCCATGGATGAACACGCAGGCTTTCCTGGCGAAGCTCGACGAGAATCTGAAGCGGGCGATGGGGTGAGGCTTCGGCTTCTCTGCCGTTCGACCAGGCAAGCAATACGACGGCGGCCTTGATCTGGCGCGGGGTGTGATCGCGCGCTGAGCGCGTTGCGTCGTCGCGTCGTGGCCCGCACCGGCGCGGCACGCGAGGTTCGTGGCTCAGCGATGCGGGGGATGGGGCCGCGCCAAGGCCCGCCCTCGCGCCTTGTTAGGTGCTCTGCGCGGCAGCAAGCTGCGCGCGGGGATCGTCGCGCCCACCGCTGGCCGCTGTCATCACGGCCAGCGGCGGGATCCGGCCCATCCCTTGGGTGAGGAACGAACGTTCAAGGGAAGCGCGCCCCGTGACCCGCATGTGGATCGCCGTCGTGGCGATGTTTCTGCAGCAGACCTGCGGCTCGGTGGGGAGGGTCCTCCCGGCCGTGCTGGCGCCGCTGATCATTGCCGAATTGCACGCTGACGCGTCCTGGATCGGCATCTATTTCGGCCTGGTCGCCGTCGCCGCGTTGATCGGCCAGCTCGGTTCGGGCGGATTTATCATCCGTCACGGCGCCATACGCATGAGCCAGGCCGCGTTGCTGTCGGTCGGTGGCGGCATGGCGGTGGCCGTGATCGGGGGCGCCGGAGGGTTCGTGCTCTCCGCCCTGGTGGGCAACGGCGTCGCTGCCGTCGCCACGCCCGCGAGTTCGCAATTGCTGGGACGATGGGCGGTGCGGCGCTATGCTCCGTTCGCCTTCTCCATCGCCCAGACCGCGATCCCCGCCGGCATCTTGCTCGCAGGTTGGCTGGGACCGTCACTGGCGCAGCATATCGGCTGGCGCGGGACCATGCTGGTCAGCGCCGGGGCCTGCTGGTTATTTGCCCTGTTGCTGCAACCGCTGCACGGCCGGCTTGATACCGAGGCGACACCGACCCACGCCATCCACCTGTCGGATTTCCGCACCACCATCACCGGCGTCCTCGCGGTGCGGGAACTCCGCGCGCTGTCATTCGCGTGCTTCGCATTCAATGGCCTGCAGGCAGTGTTCACCGCCTATTTCGTCACCTGGCTGACCGCGCTGGGATACGGACTGGTCGCGGCCGGAGGATTGTTCTCGGCGGTGATGGCCATCGCGATTCCATGCCGCATTCTCTGGGGCTGGGTCGGGAGCTTCTATGCCAGCCCACATGCCACCATGGCGGGGCTGGCGTTCGGCATGGCGGCAAGCGTCGCGTTGATGGCCGTGATCGATGCCGCCTGGCCATGGGCCGCCGTCGCCCTGGTGTCCGGGATACTGAGCGCCACCGCGATGTCGTGGCATGGCATCCTGCTGTCCGAGTCCGCACGCCTCGCGCCACCCGGGAGAGCAGGGGCAGTCACCGGCGGCGTGCTGTCGTTCGGTCAGATGGGCGCATTATTGTGTCCGGTGGTGTTCTCTGCCCTGTTGCGGGGTACCGGCGGTTACGGTGCGGGATGGCTGGCCTGCGTCATCCCGGCGGTATGGGTGGGATCGCATCTGGTCCGTCCGGTCCGGAGCGCGGGGCGCGCGTGACACCTCCGGCAAATCCTGACGCAGTTCTACCCTGCATCCGCCGCATCCCCGAGCAAGGTTCGGCGCGTCACGCGGGCTTGTTCCGGCCGGTTGGGCCGCCCATTTAAGCCGACCATGCAAAACGTTCAGTTCGCCGCCGCCGACCCGACCGGGTGGCACGGCACCACCATCCTGTGCGTCAGGCGGGATGGACATGTGGCAATGGCCGGAGACGGCCAGGTCAGCCTTGGACAGACCATCGTGAAGGGCAACGCGCGCAAGGTGCGCCGAATCGGCGCGGGCGGGGCAGTGCTCGCCGGCTTTGCCGGGGCCACGGCCGACGCCTTCACCTTGCTGGAGCGCCTGGAATCCAAGCTGGAGCGCTTTCCCAACCAGCTCGAACGCGCCTGCGTCGAATTGGCCAAGGATTGGCGCACCGATCGCTACCTCCGGCGTCTGGAGGCCATGATGGCGGTCGCCGACAAGGACCGCAGCTTCACGCTGACCGGCACCGGCGACGTGCTGGAGCCGGAGGACGGCGTCATCGCCATCGGCTCGGGCGGCAACTACGCGCTGGCCGCGGCGCGCGCGCTGATGTCGACCGAGGGCCTCTCCGCCGAGGAGATCGCGCGGCGGGCGATGAAGATCGCCGCGGACATCTGCGTCTACACCAACAACAACGTGATCATCGAGACCCTGTAGAATGGAAGTACCCACCTATTCGCCGCGCGAGATCGTCTCTGAGCTGGACCGCTTCATTGTCGGCCAGGGCGATGCCAAGCGCGCGGTGGCGATCGCCTTGCGCAACCGCTGGCGCCGGCAGCATCTGCCGGAGGCGATGCGCGAGGAGGTCGTGCCGAAGAACATCCTCATGATCGGCCCCACCGGCTGCGGCAAGACGGAAATCGCGCGCCGCCTGGCCAAGCTGGCACAGGCGCCGTTCCTGAAAGTGGAAGCGACGAAATTCACCGAAGTGGGTTATGTCGGGCGTGACGTGGAGAGCATTGCCCGCGACCTGGTGGAAGCCAGTCTGAACATGTTGCGCGAAGCCTCCCGCAAGGAGGTGCAGGCAAAGGCGGAGCTGGCGGCGGAAGAACGCCTGATCACCGCGCTGGTCGGCGAAGGTGCCGCCGCCGATACACGTTCGAAATTCCGCCGCATGCTGCGCAACGGCGAGTTCGAGCAAAAGGAGATCGAGATCCAGGTGTCCGAGTCGCAGGGCACGCCGATCGGCCAGCTTGATATCCCCGGCATGCCGCCGGGCCAGGTGATCAACATCGGCGAGATGATGAAAGGCATGTTCGGCCGTCCGCAGCAGAAGCGGCGGGTCACCGTGGAAGTCGCACGGCGCTTGCTTGAAGCGGAGGAAGCCGACCGCTTGCTCGACAACGACCGCATCGCGAAAGACGCGGTGGCGCATGCCGAGAACAACGGCATCGTGTTCATCGACGAGATCGACAAGGTCTGCGCCCGCACCATGGAAGGCGGCTTCCGCGGCGGCGACGTGTCCCGCGAGGGCGTGCAGCGCGACCTGCTGCCGCTGATCGAGGGCACCACGGTGTCCACCAAGTATGGTCCGGTGAAGACCGACCATGTGTTGTTCATCGCCTCGGGTGCATTCCACCTGGCGAAGCCGTCGGACCTGCTGCCGGAACTGCAAGGCCGGTTGCCGATCCGGGTGGAGCTGGCGGGCCTGTCACGCGATGATTTGCGCCGCATCCTGACCGAGCCGGAGCATTCGCTGATCAAGCAGTACGCCGCGCTGATGGACACGGAGCAGGTAAAGCTGGAGTTCACCGACGATGCGGTGGACGCGCTGGCGGAACTCGCCGCCGACATCAACGACCGGGTGGAGAATATCGGCGCCCGCCGGCTGCACACGGTGCTGGAACGGCTGCTGGAGGAGATCAGCTTCACCGCCACCGACCGGGCGGGGGAGGCGATCACGGTGGACGCGGCGTATGTGAACGAGCGCGTGGCGCCGTTGGCGCAGAAGGGCGATCTGAGCCGGTTTATTTTGTAAGCGGGCAGGCTGGGAGCAGGCAGGTCGTAACTGCCCGGCCGGGATTAACTGGTTGAAGCGGCCTCGGCCCACCGATGTCATGAGGCGGTCTTGCCTCTCCGATGTCGTTGCGAGGCGCGAAAGCGCTGAAGCGAGCTCGGTGGGCAGGGCCGCCTTTGCCCCCTGCTCTGGCACGACGTTCCAACTGGTGTTATAACTCGCCTCCGGCGATGGAGGCGGGATATGAGTGCACTGAAACTGACCCAGATCGGCAACTCGGTCGGCGTGATCCTGCCGAAGGAGCTGCTGGCGAAGCTGGGCGTCGGCAAGGGCGATACCCTGTTCGCGATCGAGCAAGCGGACGGGGTGAAGCTGACGGTCGCCGACCCGGAGTTCGCGGCGCAGATGGAAGTCGCGCGGGAGATCATGAAGCGGCGCTTCAACGCGCTGCGCGAACTCGCGAAGTGACGATCTGGCTGGACCGCCAGCTCGTCCTTGCGATTCACGAGGAACAGCTTGCGGCGCACGGTGGCGCTTCGGGGGTCCGGGACGAAGGCTTGCTGGAAAGCGCTCTGGCGCGGCCGTTGAACCATGCTGGCTATGGCGAGACTGACACCGTGCAACTGGCGTCGTTGTACGCGATTGCTATTGCGCGGAATCATCCGTTTTTGGACGGCAACAAGCGGACGGCGTTTGTCGCGCTCGAAGCGTTCCTGATTTTGAATGGGTGCAGATTTCCGGCAACCGATGCCGAGGTCGTCGTTGCCATGCTCGCCATGGCGTCGGGGGAGATGTCGGATGACGAGTTCACGGTCTGGGTCCGGCAGCATGCGGGAGTGTCGGAGTAGGGACGGGGGGTGGGATATTGGTCGATGGCTGGACGTTGGCCGATGCTTCCTCTTCGTCTTGTGAGGGGTAGCCGAGGTAACTGGGCTTGGTTATTTCATGTTCGATCCAGCTTCGCCACGAACATGATGATCGTGCGATCCCGGAATCGGATATCAATCCACACGTCATCCCGGCGATACGAGGCCGATCCCGATCATCGACCCCAAGCTGCCAACTGTCTGGAATTGGCAGGCCAGCTTGCAAGGCGGCCTGCTTGAAAGGATCGTGGCAATGGCCTCATGGCGCGGGCCGCTAATCTTCGTTGAGCCAGTCCTGCAGAACCTGGATGTGGACGGCGAAGTCCCGCCCTTCCGCGGGTCCGCCTCAAGGTCTAGCACGAGGTCTCCTCTCCAATCACGCCAGCATCGTGTCATTCGACTGGCGCACACGACATGTGCAGACGTTAGCTCTTACGCCGCCGCAGTTACGACAGCGCGTATGCGAGGAGAGACCCCGTAAGGGCAACATATTCTGGTCTGCATCGGAGTTCCAGTCGGTTTCGGCCATTCCGGCCCACGGTCTCCGTGGGGACAAGCTCCATTGCGCTCGACCAGTCGCCACCGCTCCGTAACGTCCCGGTCTACGCCGGTTCACAGCGTCCACGGTCCGGAGGCCATGCGCGACGATGGGCCTCGCAGCGCGTTGTTGCTCTAGGTGAACTGCCCACTTCCAGCCATTTCCTCCATATCACAACATCTAATTGCCATTTGACAGGCCCGAAAAGTGGACCATCTGCTCCCCACCCAAAGCGGCCGCTCCAAACAACGACCACATACAGGCGCCGCCTGCCAACCCCCGGGCCGTGCGAGCATCCCCTCCGTGTTCCCCGTGGTGCTCCGCCCTGCCTCCGTGCGAATCAAAAATGCTGCAATTCGCACGATCGTCCCCTATGTCGCACCCCACCCGCCAACCCGCGCTCCATAGTCCCCACCCACCGCCAGTGCGTCACGATTCCATTTTTGAATGGCAGGGAGGAAGCGCGGAGGCCTGTCCCGGCGAAGGCCGGGACCACGGTGCATACGGAGCAACTTTCCCGGTAAGCGGCGCTGTAGCGATCCCAGAAAAGCAGCAAAGCCAACAGCCTTCCGCCCCCACGCACGCCGCGGCCACGCGCAGAATGCCCGCCTCCCGTCAGATGCGGCTCCCTGGAGGCTACGTGCCTCGTTGGCTGTGGTGCCGCCGAGGCTGACGCCACGCTCATTCCAGGCTACACTCCCGCTATGTCCCAAGCCTTGGTCCTTCCCGACGACCACCCCGTCTCCACCGCCGAGTTCGAGCGGTTCTTGGAGGCGCAGCGGGACGATGAGCGCTGGGAACTGGTGGACGGCCGTATCCACATGATGACCAATCCGGACGGCCGGCACGAGCTCATCGTGGGCAACCTGGGCGGCCCACTACATGCCGCCCTGCGGAAACGCGGCTGCCAGGCGTCACAGGGCGGCATGCGTGTCCAACGCTCGGATAACGACCGAGGCACCTATTCACCCAAGCCGGATATCGTGGGCTGGTGCTCCCGCGACGCCGCCCAGCATTTCACGACGGAGCCCATGATCGTCGTGGAGGTACTTTCGCCGAGTACCGAAGACCACGACCGCGAGCGCAAGTTGCCCTTCTACCGGGCGCTGCCGACGTTACGGCACATTGTGTTCATCCATAAGCTGGAGAAGCGCGTTGAGCATTGGCGCCGCGCCCCCGACGGCTGGTCGAAAGAATCTCTACCGGCCGACGGAAACATGCTTCGCCTGGAAGCCATCCTGCTCGAAATCGACCTCGAAACCATCTACGACGGTGTGATATTCGGGAACGGTTGAGAAGCACCGGTAGCGTCACGTTAGCTGCGATCAATACCAACAGTCGAAATGGGGCTGATTTTGATTCGCACGGAGGCAGCGCGGAGGCCTGTCCCGGCGAAGGCCGGGGACCACAGGGCACACGGAGCAGCTTTCCCGGTAAGCGACGCTGTAGCGAACCCCTGACATCAGTAAAGCCGACCGCATCCCGCACCAACGCACGCTCCTCCAAACGCCCTCGGCCCGCAAGGATCTTTCTGTCGATCCACAAGATCGCCCCCGAAGCTGCCAGCACCACCGAAGCATCGCGGAAAATACTTCTCGGTACGCGGGCCGTTGAACGTCGCCAAACCCGCGGTCAATCGCCATGCACGCATCCTCGCGGCGCGCGCCGCGGAGTAAACGAATGGACGACGCACTGGCCTCGTGCTGCCGTCCGCGAGCCGGCGCGCGCTAACGTCGCAGCACCGTGCGCCCGGCGTAGCGAGCCGCCGAGCCCAGCCTCTCCTCGATCCGGATCAACTGATTATATTTCGCCAGCCGATCGCTGCGCGACAGGCTGCCGGTCTTCATCTGCCCGGCATTCGTCGCCACCACCAGATCGGAAATCGTCGCATCCTCCGTCTCCCCCGAACGGTGGCTGATCACGCAGTGCCATCCCACCCGATGCGCGATCTCAATCGTTTCCAGGGTTTCGCTCAGCGTCCCGATCTGGTTCACCTTCACCAGAATGGCATTGGCCGAGCCCGCATCGATGCCGCGCCGCAGCCGCTCCGGGTTGGTCACGAAAATATCGTCGCCGACGATCTGGATTTTCCCACCCAGTTCCTTCGTCATCAGCGCCCAACCATCCCAATCATCCTCGGCGCAGCCATCCTCGATGGAAACGATCGGGTACCGCGAGATCAGGTCTTCATAGTACCGCACGATCCCCGCGGCATCGAGCGTCTTGCCTTCGCCCGCCAGCACGTATTTTTCGCCCTGGTAGAATTCGCTGGACGCGGGATCCAGCGCAAACACCACGTCCTCGCCCGGCCGGTAACCCGCCCGTTCACACGCCTTGGCAATAAATCCCAAAGCCTCGTCGGCGCTTTTCAAATTCGGCGCAAATCCGCCTTCGTCGCCGACATTGGTACTGTGCCCGGCATCATGCAGGCCCTTCTGCAAGGCATGGAAGATTTCCGACCCCATGCGCACGCCGTCCGCCACCGTGCCCGCCCCCACTGGCATGATCATGAATTCCTGGATGTCGATCGGATTGTCGGCATGCTTGCCGCCGTTGACGATATTCATCATCGGTACCGGCAGCGTCCGCGCGTACGTACCGCCAATGTAACGGAACAGTGGAACTTCCAGTTCCGCCGCCGCAGCCTTCGCCACCGCAAGCGACACCGCCAGGATCGCGTTGGCCCCTAGCCGGGACTTGTTCGCCGTGCCGTCCAGATCGATCATCGTATCGTCGATCTTCACTTGCTCCTGCGCATCCATGCCGCTGATCGCGTCGAAGATTTCCCCCTCGACATTGGCGACCGCGGTCAGCACGCCCTTGCCATCATAGCGCCCCTTGTCGCCGTCGCGCAGTTCCACCGCCTCGTGCGCACCGGTAGAGGCACCGGACGGTACGGCGGCCCGCCCCATGGCGCCGCTGTCCAGCGTCACGTCGACTTCCACGGTTGGGTTGCCGCGGCTGTCCAGTATTTCGCGGGCGACGATATCGGCGATCGAGGACATGACAGAGCCTCCGTTGCTGGCTGATGGCACGGTCCGTACCACCGTGGCGGCGGCAGGACCAGACGGGTCTGCGGCGGTGCACAAGGCAGTCTTGTGACGCCGGCCGAAGGCAAGTGTTCTGATCCTGACGGATGGTAGCCGCTCCACGCGTCATAGCGAGCGAAGCGGAGCAATCCCCAACGGGCAATCGTACGTTCTCTCGGGGGGATTGCTTCGCTACGCTCGCAATGACAGCAGGCACAATCCGTCAGAGCCACACGACTGGCGTCGGTTGGTTGACGACTTCTTAACGAGCGCCGAGTCTGGATCAGGCGGGTAACGGCCATCGGTGCCAAGCCTCTCGTCCCGGCTACGCGCTTCGCGTCACCGCGCCGCCGCGAGCATGTAGTTGACGCCCACATCTCGAACGGTCCGCCAGCCGCCGCGCAGCGGGTCCGGCACAAGCCCGGTCACGTCAGTCACCCGCAAGCCGGCCTGCCGCATCAGCGTGCCGAGTTCCACTGGCGAAATAAACTTCCGCCAGTCATGCGTCCCCACCGGCAGCCAGCGCAGCAGGTATTCCGCTCCGACCTTGGCCGACAGGAAGGACCGGGCGGTGCGGTTGAGCGTTGAAAGGAACACCAAGCCGCCGGGTTGCACCAGCGCCCCCAGCGTGCGAGCGAACGCGTGGGGATCGGAAACATGCTCGATCACCTCGAGCGCGGTCACCACCGGGAAGCGCAGCCCCTCCGCCGCCAGGTCTTCCGGGGCGGCGATACGGTAGGCCAGCCGGAGCCCCTGCCCCGCGGCATGCGCTTCGGCGGCGGCGATGGTATCGGCGGCGGCGTCCACACCCAGCACATCGTAGCCGTGTCGCGCCAACGCCTCCGCCGCCAGGCCGGCGCCGCAGCCGACATCGAGGATGCGCACCATGCCCGCATCCGGAAACCGGCGCACGATGCGATCCACGATCCAGCCGATACGCGCAGGATTCATCCGGTGCAGCGGCCGCATCGGCCCGTCCGGATCCCACCACTTTGCCGCCAGCGCGTCGAACCGCGCGACCTCGGCCGGCGAAACGGTATTGCTCATCGCTGCTTCCCCTGCCATGCCGGTATCTGTCGTCGGGCGATGGGTTCTGGCAAGCGCGGGCCATCCGATGCAGCAATCACGCGCGCCGCGCCGCAGGGAAATGCTGTCGTCCCAAGGACCGAGATGGACCCGAAGATCAAGCACGCTGCGATTATCGAACCGGCGTCCAGGCGCCGGTCGGGACCCGGCAGCCACCTCCTTTCAGTATAGCATCGTACAACATTATTGTTGATAGTGTATCAGATCCACAGGCCGACGAGTCATATACAGAAATCTACTGACACAACGGTGTCAGCATGTTGGGCCTATCCTCGCGAGAATGAGGCGATCACAAGGAGGGGAGGAATGGCTTCGATCCATGTCGATATTGAAAATGTGGCGTGGCGACCGGGCTCGGCGAAATACGGGCCGTCGGCCCTCCACGAAGGCAAAGAAATCATGCAAAGCAAGACTCTCAGCGACCGCCGGCAGGAAGGTGGAGGGCTTGCTCTCCTCTCCAAGGTGTCGCCGCCCCCAGGGAAACTCGTCAAGATTGTCGCGATCGCGCGCTCCGACGAACACGTCTTCAACTTTGAAGGCGGTCGCGCCACAAAGTCCGGCCAACCTGTTCGCGCCGCCACTGATTACACGCTAAATCCCGAGGGTCAGGTCCACAGCGTGCTGATCGCCGAGGAGACCCTGAGCCTTGTGATCTACCGGGGTGAGCCGGATGAGAATATATCGTTTGAGGTCATAGACGCCACACCGGCGCCGAGCATGTCTTGAAAGCCGCCCCCTCCCGGCAATCCAAATATTTGACGGGCGCGGCATGCGGCCTCGCGGCAGTGTCAATCTGGGCAAGCTGGCACGTCTTAACGCGGCTCGCGGTGACGTCGAACCTCGATGCCTCAGACGTTGCGGCGCTGCGCTTCGGCCTCGCGGGACTTCTCCTCTCACCGGTTGTCGTGCGGCGCGGCTTTGGCCTTGACCGTTTGGGTTGGTTCGGCCTGGTCTTGCTGATTTTCGGCCTTGGCGCCCCCTATGCGCTCATCGCAGCCGCCGGTCTGCGCTTTGCGCCTGCTTACGACAGCGGTGCGCTTAATCCGGGTTCGATGCCGCTTTTCGTCGCCCTCATCGCGGCGTCGCTTCGGATAGAGCAATTGGGCCCCGCGCGGAAACTCGGCCTTTTACCTATTGCTGGAGGCGTTCTCGTCATCATCGGAGTGCCTGGCGATATGTCGAGCGCCGGATGGAACGTCTCTCGCAGCTTCGGCGATCTGCTGTTTCTTGCCGCCGGGTTCCTGTCAGCCGCATCGACGCTGGTTATGCGCCGCGCAGGCCTTGGCCCGCTGCACGCCGCGGCGATCATCGCGACGGGATCACTCATAATCTACCTACCCGCGTACATCCTGCTGCACGGATCCGACCTTGCAAGAGTCCCGCCTGGTAACCTGGTAGTTCAAGCGCTCTTTCAAGGTGTGCTCGTCACGATCGTGGGGATTTTCCTTTACGGCCGCGCGATCGCGGTACTCGGCGCGTCAGGCGGCGCAGCTTTCGGCGCGTTGGTTCCAGTGCTGGCAGGACTATTCGGCATACCACTCCTCGGGGAATGGCCGAACCCAACGGGCTGGACCGGGATCAGCTTGATTTCTGCCGGAGTTTATCTTGCAAGCGGAGGACCCTTGCCGATTGCGACGCTGGTGGCGAGCGACGTTCACATCTAGTGCGCCACTCAATCCCTGCTCATGCGCTCTTTGTGGCAGACAGCATTGTCACAGGTAGAGACGGCACATCAGCAGCGGGTTTGAGATTAGAACGGCTGGCGCTTGTTTTAGCTTGAACAAAGAGAGGCTTGATCGCTAAATGGCAGTTGTCATGGCCGTTTTGATCGCGCAACACGAGCCGCCGGCCTTCTCTCGACCACGAAACGTGTGCACGCCGTGCGTGGCCTCACCTCGTCGCCGCCGCTGAAATTGCGCGCCTTCGCCGGCCATAACGGCTGCGGACGACGCCGCCCTACCGTCCGACTGCCGAGTAAGCAGAGAGGCGTCGTCAGGCCGGAAAAGACTCTCGGCCTAAAACGTGCAAACAGAGCTGCCAGCGAATCTGAATCCACGATCGAGGCGTCCCGGCTCACCAATGCATCAGCCAGCCAGGCATCGCCAGACACCGCCTGCCGGCCGCAGGCCCATTCGCGTTCACCGGCCTCCATCTGCGGTTCCCCTCCTTCTTCAGCCGCGTCCTGTCCCACACCACCGGCCCTGCGTACCCAAAGCTTTGCCCAGCAGCCAAACGCGCGCACACCACCGTCTCACAGAAGACGAAACGAGAAGATAACGATACAAATCGCCCGCCGCTCTCATTCCAACCCAGGGAATCTCACACGAAACCCAACGAGACGCCCATGAGACACGCCTGATCGGCGCCCGCCCCCTGCTACCGCCGGTTGCCCGACCCGCCCCGCCCCAGTATGTCTGCGCCTTCGTCAAAAGCCGGCATCATCCCCCAATGGCGCGTATCGTCATGAAATTCGGCGGCACCTCCGTCGCCGACCTCGACCGCATCCGCAACGTCGCCACCCGCGTCAAAAGCGAGGTGGAGGCGGGCAACCAGGTCGCCGTCGTCGTCTCCGCCATGGCCGGCGCCACCAACCAGCTCGTCGCCTGGTGCCAGTCGCTGTCCCCGCTGCATGACGCCCGCGAGTACGACACCGTCGTCTCCACCGGCGAGCAAGTCACCACCGGCCTGCTTGCCATTGCGCTGATGGATATCGGGGTGGAGGCACGCTCCTGGCAGGGCTGGCAGATCCCCATCCGCACCGACGATGCCCACGGCAAGGCGCGCATTCAGGACATCGACGGCACCGACCTGATCTACCGCATGGAAAAGGGCCACGTTCCCGTTGTGGCCGGCTTCCAGGGCGTCACGCCGAACCGCCGCATCACCACGCTCGGCCGCGGCGGATCGGATACCTCGGCCGTGGCGCTGGCAGCTGCACTGAACGCCGACCGCTGCGACATCTACACCGATGTGGACGGCGTCTATACCACCGACCCACGCATCGTCCCCCAGGCCCGCAAATTGGCCAAGGTTGCCTATGAGGAGATGCTAGAACTTGCCTCGGTCGGCGCCAAAGTCCTGCAGACCCGCAGCGTCGAGCTGGCCATGAACGAACGGGTGCGCGTCCGTGTGCTGTCCAGCTTCAAGGACTGCCCTGCGAACGACACCGAAGGCACGCTGGTCGTGGATGAGGACGAGATCGTGGAAAAGCAGAACGTCGCCGGCATCGCCTACTCCCGAGATGAGTCGAAGATTACGGTGCGCCGCGTCCCGGATCGCCCCGGCATCGCCGCCACGATCTTCGGCGCCCTGGCAGATCAGAACGTCAACGTGGATATGATCGTGCAGAATGTCTCCGCCGACGGCACCACGGACATGACCTTCACCGTCGGCAAGGCCGACCTGCCGCGCGCGCGCCAGGCGCTGCAAGAGGTGAAGCCGACGATCAGCTATGCCGAACTGCTGGAAGACCCGAACGTCGCCAAGATCAGCGTGGTCGGCGTGGGCATGCGCAGCCATGCCGGCGTCGCCAACACGATGTTCCGAGCGTTGGCCGACAAGGCGATCAACATCCAGGTCATTTCCACCAGCGAGATCAAGGTCAGCGTCCTGATCGCCGCCGAGTACACCGAACTGGCGGTGCGGGCACTGCATACGGCGTATGGCCTCGATGCCACCTGATATCCCTGTCACCCTCGCCATGCCGGACGCCGCCCGCCTCGCCGCGCAGGCGAGGCTCGACCGGCTATGGGCGCGCGGCACGGCATTCCTCGGCTGCCGCTACGCGCTGATGGGTGGCGCCATGAGCTGGGTCAGCGAGCGCCACCTGGTCGCCGCCATTTCCAACGCCGGCGGGTTTGGCGTGATCGCGTGCGGTGCGATGAACCCAGCTCAGTTGGCCGCCGAGATCGCCGGGACGCAGGCGCTGACCAGCAACCCGTTCGGCGTGAACCTGATTACCATGCACCCGCAGCTCGACGACCTGGTGCGGGTGTGCCTCGCAGCCAACGTCGGCCACATCGTGCTGGCCGGCGGCATTCCACCGGGCACCGCGGTGCGCGCGGTCAAGGACGGCGGGGCGAAGCTGATCTGCTTCGCCCCGGCGCTGGTGCTGGCGCGCCGGCTGATGCGCAGCGGCGCGGACGCGCTGGTGATCGAGGGGTCGGAAGCCGGCGGCCATATCGGCCCCGTCACGCTCAACGTGCTGGCGCAGGAGATCCTCCCCCATATCCGCGACGTGCCGGTCTTCGTCGCCGGCGGGCTGGGCCGCGGCGAGGCGATCCTGGCCTATCTGGAAATGGGGGCGGCAGGCGCGCAGCTCGGCACGCGCTTCGCAGCCACCACCGAGTCCATCGCCCATCGGAACTTCAAACAAGCCTTCATCCGCGCCGCCGCACGTGACGCGGTACCATCGGTGCAGCTCGACGAGCGTTTCCCGGTGATCCCCGTGCGGGGGCTGGCAAACGAGGGCACCCGCCGCTTCCTGCGCTTCCAGGCCGAGACGCGCGACCGTTTCCTCGCCGGAGAACTGGACAAGGACGCCGCACAGCTCGCGATCGAGCATTTCTGGGCCGGGGCGCTGCGCCGTGCGGTGATCGAGGGTGACGTAGCAAACGGCTCGATGATGGCGGGCCAGTCGGTGGGGATGGTGACGCAGGAGCAATCGGTGGCCGAGGTGATCGCTGAGCTGGTGGAGCAAGCCATTGCGGCTCTGGTCGGGCGAGGTTGAAAGAAACCTCTCCCGCCTGCGGCGGGAGAGCTCAAGGTGCGCAGCACCGCGGGCGAGGGTGATAGGGTCGGTAGGCAGCCATCTTTCTGCCCTCCCGATCACCCTCGCTCATGGTGCTGCGCACCTTGACCTCTCCTGCGCTGCGCCAAAAGCGCAGCTCAGGAGAGGTTGAGAATCATGGCCTCCCCCCGCCGCCTCCTCGCACGCCTTCGCTCCCTTCGCGCCACCGGCGCCGCCCCGCTGACCGAGCTCGTCCACCTCGTCGCCGCCGAGCTCGTTTCCGAAGTTTGCTCCATCTACGTCCAGAAACCCGGCGACGTTCTCGAACTCGCCGCCACCGAGGGCCTGAACCCAACCGCCGTCGGCCGCACCCGCCTTCGCGTCGGCGAGGGCATCGTCGGCCTCACCGCCGCTACCAGCGCCGTCATGAACCTGCCCGACGCCCAGAATCACCCCGCCTTCGCCTACCGCCCGGAAACCGGCGAAGATCCCTACGCCTCCATGCTCTCTGTCCCCGTCCGCCGCGCCGGACGCTCTCTCGGCGTCCTCGTCGTCCAGAACCGCAATCCCCGCCACTACACAGAAGAAGAGGTGGACGAACTCGAAACCGTCGCCATGCTGCTGGCCGAGATGTTGCCATCAAGCGGCGCTACCGACGGCGGTACCGAGGGAGTAGCCGCCACCGTGCCGCGCATGTTCGCCGCCACGCCGCTGACCAGTGGCATCGCCATCGGCCCGGTGGTCCTGCACGGTCCGCCTCGCGTCCCGCTGCAACTGATCGCCGACAACCCGGCCGCCGAACTCAAGCGCCTTGACGCCGCCGTTGCGACCATGCAGCAGGGCCTGGACGAACTGCTGGCCACCGGCGTGCCCGACGGCGGCAGCCGCGAGGACGCGACAGCGTCTCGCGAAGTACTGGAAACCTACCGCCTCGTGGCCGCCGATGCAGGCTGGCTGCGCCGCGTCGGCGAAGTCATTCGCGGCGGCGTCGCAGCCGAGGCGGCCGTCCAGCGCGTTGCCGGCGAACTGCACGACCGCATGCGCCGCATCAGCGACCCGTATCTGCGCGAGCGCCTTGCCGACATCGAAGACCTGGCCGGCCGCTTGCTCGCGATCTTGCTCGGCCGTGTCGAGCCCTCGCCCATCCCCGAAAACGCCATCCTGGTGGCGCGCCGCCTCGGCCCCGCCGAGCTGCTGGACTGGCATGGCCGCGGCATCGCCGGCGTTGCGATCGAGGAGGCAAGCCCCGCCGGCCATGCCGCCATCCTCGCCCGCGCCCTCGGCATTCCCGCCATCGGCGGTGCACGCGGCATGCTGGACACCGCCGAGCAAGGCGACGAAATCGTCGTGGACGCCGACGAAGGACAGGTCGTCCTGCGCCCGGAAGCCGAGGTCCGCCAGGCCTATATCCGCGCATTGGAAGTCCAGACCGCCCAGCATGCCGGTTGGGCAGCACTCCGCGGTCAACCCGGCGTCACGGCGGATGGCACCCCGGTCCGTCTGATGCTGAACGTCGGTCTCAGCCTGGAACTGGCCCAGCTCGACACCGTCGGTGCCGACGGCATCGGTCTGTTCCGCACCGAAATCGCGATGCTGGCCCGCGGCGGCGTCGCCGATGTCGCCGAGCAAGCGGCCATCTATTCCCGTGTGTTGGATGCTGCCGGGGATCGCCAGGTCGTGTTCCGCACCCTCGATCTCGGCGCAGACAAGCTGCTGCCAGGCATGGCGACAGAAGAGGAAAACCCTGCCATGGGCTGGCGCTCGCTGCGCATCGGCCTCGACCGTCCCGCCCTGCTGCGCCGGCAGTTGCGCGCCCTGCTGCTGGCGGCGGGCGGGCGCAGGCTGTCCGTGATGTTCCCCATGGTCGCCACGGTGCAGGAATTCCGCGCGGCCCGCGCCTTGCTCCTGGCCGAGGCGCGCCGCATCCGACCCGCGCCCGACGCTTTGGAAATCGGCACCATGCTCGAAGTGCCCGCGCTTCTGTGGCAGCTCCCCGAATTGCTGCGCGACGCCGACTTCATTTCGGTCGGCTCCAACGACCTGATGCAGTTCCTGTTCGCCGTAGATCGCGGCACGCCCTCGCTCTACGGCCGCTACGACCTGTTGTCGCAGCCTGTTCTCGATATGTTCGAACAATTGCTGACATTGGCCAGATCTGCCCGCGGCGGCGCCGGCATCCCGGTCTCGCTGTGCGGTGAAGCCGCCGGCCGGCCGCTCGAGGCCATGACCCTGGTCGGGCTCGGCCTCACCTCGTTGTCCATGTCAGCGTCGTCATTGCTTGGGGTAAAGGCTTTGCTGCGCCAGGTGGACCTGACCGCATTCCGTCCGGTCCTGGCATCCATCCGCCGCGGCTCCGGGGGCGCCGCCAGCCTGCGCGAACCCATCGCTACCTGGGCGCGTGAACATGGCATTCCGGTCTGACCGCCGCCCTGCTCCCGGCCCTGTCAGACCGGTGCGGTGCAGGCGGCTATCCCTGATGAATTTTTCATTTCGTTGCAAATACGTCCTCAATCGCGATTCGACTATCGCGGCGAATGGAGTCACTGTGGGTACCGGTTGGCAGCCATGCTGACCCTGGGTAGATGCGGCATCCAGGCGAGGGCGACCCCACCGGCTGGCCGCCACGCTGAATGGTTTTGACTAAAGAGAACGGGGCGACCGTGCTGCAGGATCGCAGGTCGAAGTTGGTTGCAAACCGGAGCATGATGTCATCGGCCCTGACGGAGGCGGACACCGCGCCCGCCGCGCCGCGCGCCGGTGCCGATTTGCGCGCCGCACGCGACCGGCTGGGTTGGCCGATCGAGGATGTCGCCGCCGCCTTGCGCATCCGCCAACCCCATCTCGAAGCGCTCGAGGACGGTCGCATCGACCTGCTGCCGGGTAATGCCTACGCGCTCGGGTTCCTCCGGACCTATGCCAAGACACTGGGATTGGATCCCGACGAAATCGTCCGGCGCTTCAAGGCCGAGGCAAGTGAGGTGAATCGCCGCACCGAGCTGGCATTTCCCGCGCCGATGCCGGAGCGGGGTTTTCCGGCAGGCGCGGTGATCCTGCTGGGCGTGGTGCTGGCCATCGGTGCCTATGCCGGCTGGTATCGCCTGTCGGGCCAAGGCCGGTTGCCCGCCGAGACGGTGGCGCAGATCCCCCACCGCCTCGCCACGTTGGCAGATCAGGCGGTACCGCCGCTGCCAACGCCCGCCAATGCGCCGGCGTCAGCCCAGCCGCACGCGGCAGCGCTGACGCAAGCCGGCAGTGCAGCACCCGGGACCAAAGCAGTGACACCGCCGGCGGCGAGTACCGGGCAACAGACTCCCGGGGCAACGCCTCAGAGCGAGGCCATACTGAATCCCCGTACCCAGCCGCTGAATACGGCTGCATCTTCGGGACAGACACTGGCCGCCACTTATGCACCCGGCGCGGCATCCTCACCAGGCGCAGCATCCGCGGCAGGACAGCAGAACGCGGCATTCCCGCCGCCAGCCATTTCGCCGACATCCGCCGCGGCGGCATCGGTGCCGCTCGCGATCGCTCCCCTGGCGCCACCAACCACGGCAGCACAAGCGGGATCAGCGCCCGATCCGTCGCAAATCGTGCTGAAGGCCACGGCAGACGCATGGATGCAGGTTCGGGACCGCGATGGAGGCGATGTGCTGCTGAGCCGCGTCCTCCATAGCGGCGACACCTGGACAGTCCCGTCACGGCCCAACCTGGTGCTGACCACCGGGAACGCCGGAGGCACCGAGCTTATGGTGGGCGGCGTCACAGTGCAGGTTCCCGGCGGCGCGGGCGCCGTGCGCCGCGACCTGCCACTGGATCCGAGCCTCGTCAAAGACGGCTTCGCCCAGCTTACGACGCCGGCAGTGCCGGGCGGTGGATCCGCAGCGCCACACGCAGGACAGGCCAGCGCGCCGAATTCGCCCGGCCAGTAGCGGCGCGGACCGAAAATCCCCATGCTATGGGGCGCGTGCCCGGTTGGCGCGGCGGCGGGCGCGGTTGCATGCAACGGAGAGGAATCCGATGAGCTATCGTCCCTACCAGCAGATCAACCGGCGTAAGTCTCGCCGTGTCTATGTCGGCAAGGTGCCGGTGGGCGACGGCGCACCGATCACCGTGCAGACCATGACCAACACGCTGACCACCGACGTCACGGGCACCGTGGCGCAGATCCGCCGCGCGGAACTCGCCGGCGTCGACATCGTACGCGTGTCCTGCCCCGACCAGCCGAGCTCACTGGCGCTGAAGGAGATCGTGCACGAGGTCAACGTGCCGATCGTCGCCGACATCCATTTCCACTACAAGCGCGCTATCGAAGCGGCGGATAGCGGCGCCGCCTGCCTGCGCATCAACCCCGGCAATATCGGCAGCGACGAGCGGGTGAAGGAGGTCATCAAGGCCGCCCGCGACCACGGGTGCTCTATGCGTATCGGCGTGAACGCAGGCTCGCTGGAGAAGCATCTGCTGGAGAAATACGGCGAGCCCAATCCCGAGGCCCTCGTGGAAAGCGCGCTGTACCATGCCAACATCCTCCAGCAGCACGACTTCCACGATTTCAAGATCAGCGTGAAGGCGTCGGACGTGTTTCTGGCGGTGGCGGCGTATCAGCAACTGGCAGAAGTTTGCGACCATCCGCTGCATATCGGCATTACCGAAGCGGGCGGCCGGCGCATGGGCACGGTAAAGTCCTCGATCGGACTGGGTTCCCTGCTCTGGGCCGGCATTGGCGACACACTGCGAGTGTCGCTGTCCGATGAGCCAGAGGAGGAAGTGCGGGTCGGTTGGGACTTGCTCAAGGCGTTGGGCATCCGCCATCGCGGGGTAAAGGTGATCTCGTGCCCCTCCTGTGCGCGGCAGGGCTTCAACGTGATCGACACGGTGCGAACCTTGGAGGAGCGGCTCGGGCATATCGAAACGCCAATCACGCTTTCCATCATCGGCTGCGTGGTGAACGGCCCGGGCGAGGCGCTGATGACTGATCTGGGCGTAACCGGTGGCGGTGCCGGGCGGCACATGGTGTACCGCGCGGGCAAAACCGACCACACGATCGCCGCGGGCGACATGGTGGACCACATCGTCGAACTGGTTGAGGCTAAAGCCGCGGAACTACGGGCCGCGAACGAGGCGGAGCCGGAGAAGGTGGCGGCGGAATAACCCCGCGGCATCCTGGAGACACGTCTGGACAGCAAGTCTGTCAGAGCATGCGGCTTCAACGCAGGTTGATGGAGCAAGCGCCGCACCTTGCGGCGCACCGCTCGACATCAGCGAACACCATGCGGCGATCGTGCTGTCTGCGCTGCGCTAATCCCTACCGGCAGGAGCAAGAATCTTCGTATCCAGCTCGCGCGCGCATGGCGGGGCACGGCGCTTTTCCGATCTCGACCTGGCCCTGACATGGGACCGACCGCGCGGGCTGCGGGCGACCGGCCAGATTGCCGAAGCTCTTTCGGAATCTGACCTGCCACACAAGGTGGATATCCTCGATCGTGCGCCAGTCGACCCTGCATTTCGCGCGAGGATCGCGAACGATCTGGTACCATTCCCGATCGGTGCCACCGCTGCTGCCGCATGATGCGACGATAACCAGGCCCGACACTGGTTGATCCCTGACGCTACCCCCTCCCGCCTTCAAAAAACTCCTTCACCTTGGCGAAAAAGCCCTCATGCTCCGGGCTGCCCTTGGCATGCTTCTCCGACTCGGCCTCGAATTCCTCCATCAACTCACGCTGCCGGCGGGTCAGGTTCTGCGGCGTCTCCACGGCGACCTGGATATACATGTCACCCCGCGCCGCGCTGCGGAGTACCGAAAACCCCTTGCTGCGCAGCCTGAACTGGTCACCCGTCTGCGTGCCGGGCGGGATCTTCACCTTGGCGCGGCTGCCGTCGATCACCGGCACTTCCACGTCGGCGCCGAGCGCCGCCTGGCTCATCCGCAGCGGCACGCGCATCAGGATGTTGGCGCCGTCCCGCTGGAAGAACGGATGCGCCCGCACCGCGACATGCACGTAGAGATCGCCGGGCGACGCTCCCTGCCCTCCTGCCTCGCCCTCGCCGGCGAGCCGGATGCGTGTGCCGTCTTCCACACCCGCCGGGATCGCCACCTGCAGGCTGCGCTCGCGCTGCACCGTCGCGGCACCGTGGCACACGCGGCACGGATTGCGGATCACCCGGCCCTGGCCGCCACAGGTCGCGCAGGTCCGCTCAATCAGGAAGAAGCCCTGCTGCATGCGCGTCTTGCCGCTGCCGTGGCAGGTGGGGCAGGTATCGGCACCACGCGACTTGTCCTCGGACCCCGTGCCGTTGCACGCCTCGCACGCCACCCGCGTCGGCACGCGCAGGTTTACCTTGGTCCCGGCGAAGGCGTCCACCAGGTCGATCTCCACGGCCTGCCGGATGTCGGCACCCGCGCGTTGCCGCGGCCCGCCAGCCCGACGGCCCACGAAGTCGCCGAACATCTGGTCGAAGATATCGTTCAGCCCGCCACCGGCACCGAAATCGAAGCCGCCCTGGAAACCACCTGGCCCACCTTGCTCGAACGCCGCATGGCCATAGCGGTCATACGCCGCGCGCTTCTGATCGTCCTTCAGGACGTCGTAGGCCTCGTTGACCTCCTTGAATCTGGACTCGGCCTGCTTGTCCCCTGGATTGCGATCCGGGTGGAACTGCATCGCGAGCTTGCGGTAGGCCTTCTTGATGTCGTCGGCGCCAGCCTCTCGCGCTACTCCCAGCGTGGCGTAGTAGTCCTGCTTCGCCGCCATCCTTTTTCCTCTGAGATCCCCACCTGGCTCAGCGCGCCCCGCTGGTCCGCACCGCGGCCCAGCCCCGCATAGCGGGAGCGGTGGGTAAATTCCAAAACAAAATCGCGCCCGCCTTCACGCGGAAGAGCGGGCGCGATCCCTCGCATCCTGTGCCGGCCCAGATCAGGCGGAACGCTTCTTCTTTTCGTCCACCTCTTCGAACTCGGCGTCCACCACCTTCTCGTCCGGGTTGGCGCCGCCGGAGGCACCCGGCCCGGCCCCCGGGCCAGCCGCACCAGCCTGCGCCGTGGCGCCCGCCGCTTGCTCTGCCGCCTGCGCCTTGTACATCGCCTCGCCAACCTTCATCGCCGCCTGGCTCAGCCGCTCGGTGGCCTGCTTCAGCGCCGCCGGATCATTGCTCTCCATCGCCGACCGGGCAGCAGCCAGAGCCGATTCCGCCTCGCCCTTCTCCTGCGCGCTGACCTTGTCGCCATACTCCTTCAGGTTCTTGTCCACCTGATGGATCAGCCCCTCGGCATGGTTCCGCAACTCCACCGTCTCGCGCCGCTGCTTGTCGGCCTCGGCGTTCGCCTCTGCCTCCTTCACCATGCGCTCGATGTCGCTCTCCGACAGTCCGCCGCTCGCCTGAATGCGGATCTGTTGCTCCTTGCCGGTCGCCTTGTCCTTCGCCGACACCGAGACGATGCCGTTGGCGTCGATGTCGAACGTCACCTCGATCTGCGGTACGCCACGCGGGGCGGGCGGAATGCCCATCAGGTCGAACTGGCCGAGCAATTTGTTGTCGGCCGCCATCTCGCGCTCGCCCTGATAGACCTTGATGGTCACCGCCTGCTGGTTGTCGTCGGCGGTGGAGAAGGTCTGGCTCTTCTTGGTCGGGATCGTGGTGTTGCGTTCGATCAGCCGGGTGAACACGCCGCCCAGCGTCTCGATGCCCAAGGACAGCGGCGTCACGTCGAGGAGCAATACGTCCTTGACGTCACCCTTCAGCACCGCACCCTGCACCGCCGCGCCGATCGCCACCACCTCGTCGGGGTTGACGTTGCGGGCAGGCTCCTTGCCGAAGAAGCTCTTCACCGTGTCGATGACCTTCGGCATCCGGGTCATGCCGCCGACCAGGATCACCTCGCCGATCTCGCCCGCGGTCACGCCGGCATCCTTCAGCGCCGCGCGGCACGGATCCAGCGTCTTGGCAATCAGGTCATCGACCAGCGATTCCAGCTTCGCCCGGCTGAGCTTCATCACCAGGTGCTTCGGGCCGGACTGGTCCGCGGTGATGAATGGCAGGTTGATCTCGGTCTCCTTCGAGGAGCTCAGCTCGATCTTCGCCTTCTCCGCTGCTTCCTTCAGCCGCTGCAGCGCCAGCTTATCACGGCGCAGGTCGATCCCTTGCTCCTTGCGGAACTCGTCGGCCAGGTAGTCGATCACGCGGGCATCGAAATCCTCGCCGCCCAGGAAGGTATCGCCGTTGGTCGACTTCACCTCGAACACGCCGTCGCCGATCTCGAGGACCGAAATGTCGAACGTGCCGCCGCCCAGGTCATACACCGCGATCGTGCCGCTGGCCTTCTTGTCCATGCCATAGGCAAGCGCCGCAGCGGTCGGCTCGTTGATGATGCGCAGTACGTCCAGCCCGGCGATGCGGCCGGCGTCCTTGGTGGCCTGGCGCTGGCTGTCGTTGAAGTAGGCAGGGACCGTGATCACCGCCTGGGCGACCGATTCGCCGAGATAGGCCTCGGCGGTCTCCTTCATCTTGCCCAGGATGTAGGCGCTAATCTGGCTCGGCGAGTACTTCTCCGCCTTCACGTCGACCCAGGCATCGCCGTTGTCGCCGCGGATGATCTTGTACGGCACCAGGCCCATGTCCTTGGTGACCATCGGATCGTCGAACCGGCGGCCGATCAGCCGCTTGATGGCATAAAGCGTATTGGACGGATTGGTCACCGCCTGACGCTTGGCCGACTGACCGACCAGGCGCTCGCCGCTGTCGGTGAAGGCGACCATGGAGGGCGTGGTCCGCGCGCCCTCGGCATTCTCGATCACCCGGACATCCTTGCCTTCCATGATGGCAACGCAGGAGTTCGTGGTTCCGAGGTCGATACCGATAACTTTACCGGGCATAGAGTTTGGCTCCTTTCAGCGGATCCGGGCGGCCCGAAGCACCGCGCGGGTCCCTTTGGTGGGCAAATGTCACAGGCATGTATGGGGGTGCCACGGCTCGGGCAAGGGCTACCCCGTGATTTTCGTCCACCCCAGGAAACGGTTTTCCCAGGGATTGTGCTCGGCGCTCCCGTGCTTCAAGCCGTTGTGTCCAATTTCGCCCCGCCGCCGGCACCAGCGGCAGCCAGCTCCGCTGGCGGCGCCTTGGCAACCACGACCATGGCCGGCCGCAACAGCCGGCCGTTCAGCGTCCAGGCCGGGCTCCAGGCGTGCATCACCGTCCCGGGCTGATGGACCTCGCTCTCTTGCTCCGCCATCGCCTGGTGCAGCTTCGGATCGAATGGCTTGCCCGTCGGATCCTCACGCCTGATACCGTTGCGTTCCAGGATGGCATGGAAGCCGCGTTCCAAGCCCTCGAGCCCCTCGCGCAGCTTGGCAACGATCTCGGGTTGGCTCGGCTCGGCCGACGGCAGGCTGTCGATGCCCCGGCGCAGGTTGTCCGCCGCCTCCACCACATCCGCGGCGAATTTCTGCACCGCATATTGCCGCGTCTCGTCCACCTCCCGGCGGGAACGCGCGCGGACGTTGGCGATCTCCGCCTCGGACCGCATCCAGCGGTCCTTCAGCTCTGCCGCCTCCGCCTCCAGCTCGGCGATCCGGGTGGTGGCCGCATTCATGACCGCGTCCTGCGACAACGGCGCATTCTGGTTCGCGGCGTCCGTCCGAGAGGAATCCGCTTCAGTCGCCTGGCTTGGTTCGGAGCATTGCGGCGGTGTCGGATCCTGCATCTTTCCGTGTTCTGTTTCGATGTTCATGAGCGCTCAGTTAGGGCGGCGACACGTTTCGGACAAGCGGTCCCGCCGTGCCACGTTGGCGTACGCCGGCAGCCTACCGGAAGAAAATGAAAATACGGTTTACGACCCACCCGACCACGCGATGCCAGCGTACAGGTAATTGGATGCCGTCGAGGGCGAGCCCCCAACGCATGCGTCATGAAATCCGGCGCTTCCCGCCCCTGCGCGCGCTCGGCCGGGCGGCCAGGCCACACCCGCACCACGTCCGGTGCCGCACCGCCGGTCGCGCATGCGTCGCAGGCGATCACGCCGGTTCCGCTGCTGCGCTTGTGCCCGGCGAAGGTGGAGCATGTCCACGGCCCCGGGAGCGTCAGCCAGAAATGGAACCCAGCCGGATCTGTGCCAAGCGCATGGCCGGCACGCATCCCGGCCACCAGCGCCCGCTGCGCCGCCGATTGCGCCCGCACCGCCGAGAGCAATGCGTCGCCAGCCGCCCCCTCCTCGTTAATGTCGCCCCTCCTCGTCAATCGGGAGGCCAGTCAGGGTCAGGCCGGGTTGGAGGGTGAACGCGCGGGCACCGGGATAAGTGATGTCTGCTGACAGCACCACATCGCCAGGACGCGCCAGGCGAAAAATGCCTTGCAAGGCCGGAAGCGCGTCGGGGCAGATGAACATGCGATCCTGCTGCGGCACCAGGCCGCGGCGGCTGAGCCAGGCCGAGGCGGCTTCCTGGTCTGCCGCAATGCCCGCGAAATCCTGGTAGCGCATCAGCACCACGAGGTCGCGGCTGAGCGCCGCCCAGCCATCCCGCGTGCGATCGAGCAATTCAGGGTCGTCCGGCTCGGGCGGCAGATGCAACGCGGATGAAGGACGTCGCGCACGATCAGGCGACCGCACCTGTCTCCTTCAGGCAATGTGGTGCAACGGAATCATGTTGTGTAACAGAATAGGGTACGGTTCCGCCGACCACGACCGCGACCATCAATTCGTCGCCCTCCATGGGAAGGGCAGCGCTTCCATCAGTCCAGCGCCACATTGTGGCGTTGTCGCGCTCAACTGCCCACCAGCCATCCACCAGTCGCGGATCATCCAACGCGATCTCGCTACACTGTGCGTCGCGCCAGACGACGATTCGCCGTATCGCTACGCCCAACTTGCGAACATCATCGACCCACGGCCGTATATCCGAAGGCACGGCGCTGCGAGAAACGAGCCGGGCATCAAGGTGACTGCGCGGAAGCACAAATTGATATCGGTTTGCCACGTGATGGACTGGCCTGAAATCCCTGCCGCCGATGCGAATGCAAAGCATCGGATCGTGCGTGACCGCTACCACTCGCGGAGGAAACCCCAGCATCTCTGCGCGTGCGGCAAGCGAATGCCATAGTGGCTCCACCCGCTCCGCATCACAAACAAACGGCACGCAGGACTCCGTTTCGCGCCGCGCCTGATCGTTCCCATCTTCCAGGTACGGGTGCAGCAAAAGGGATGCTCCGCCGTTCTCGAACATGTGGCGGTTGCCTGTGTCGAGATAGGACTCCGCCGCCAATCCCTCGGCCAGCAATATGTCGTGCCGCGATAGCTCAACATGGTAATAAGTCACTGCGTTCAACTGTATCTGTCTGATGGTCGACCCATTGACCAGAAGTTTGATCGGGATCAACCCGCCCTGCATGTAGACCGCGTGGTCGGGCGACAACCAAAGATCCCGGCGTGGCAAACTTTCGCCGAATGCGCCGGCTCCGACGCGAACCGGCCAGACCTGGCGCGGATCCGGATGTCGGGAACAATCGATGCGGCGGTACCCGATCCAGCGAATCGGATACGACGCACCCGACACGGTCGTCACGTGGTCGCCCGCCGTCAGATGCTCGACCGCGATCTCGCCCCGATCGGTCAGGATCAAGGTGCCGGAAGCGAAGCAGGCAGATGCAAAGCTGAAATCGCTGGCTTGCAGGTTGAGGCTTCCGGCCATCTCGATTTCGAAGTCGGCACCGCCGGCGCTGGTGACGTCGCCTTCGACGAAGGTCAAGGTGCCTGACGTGAAATAATCGACCTGGCCGGGGGCGGTGAGCGGCGCGGTGCCAACGAAGGTGAGTGGGTGGCCCGCTTTCGCGAACGCGGAAAAATCGAGCTTGTCGGTACCGGGCTTGAAATCGCCAATATAGTCGGTGCCGTTTGGGTTGTTGACCGGCGCCGTGCCGGGCGCGAACACGAAAGAGTTAGCGCCGGTGCCGCCATACATCGTGTCGATGCCTGCGCCGGCAACCAGTGTGTTGCCGCCGCTGCCGCCAACGATGTAGTCGTTGCCCGAGCCGGCGATCAGAGTGTTCGAATCAACGCCGTCGCCGAATATGCTGTCATTCTGGTCGTTGCCGGTCCCGGTGAGGCCGCTGCCGTAGAGTTGCAGCGTATCGACGTTTTTCGGCAGCGTAAAACTTACCCCGGTGGCATAGAGCGCGTTATTGCCCGTGGTGTAGGCGTCCTCGACGCTGGTCTGATCGCTGTAGACATAGAAGCTGTCGTTGCCCGCGCCCCCTATGAGAATATTGGTGCCGGGACCGCCGTACAGATTCGTGGTGCCGGAGCCGGCATACAGTGTGTTGTTGCCGTCCAGACCGAACAAGCTGATGGTGCCGCTGGTGGCGACGGTGCCGCCGTAATCGTAGCCGTAGATGATGTCGTTGACCGAGGTGCCATGGATGGTTTCGTCGGCGGATACGGCTGTCTGAGTGAGGGTGTCGGTGGTGGCGTCCCAGGTCCAGCTTGACACCGAATTGACGCCGGAGGCGGACACGGGTTCAACGCCGCCGGTGCCGGCGGGGCCATAGAGGTCGGCGGCCGCGAGCTTATCGAGCGTGAAGAGGCTGGAATTGGTCTCGTTTTTGGCGTCTCCGGTCTCCGACATGATAGTCAGAGTGGCACTGTTCTCCATCGGGTCGAGCACATGGTTGTGGTCGACGCCGTCAGCGGTGTAGACCTGCTGATCGGGGTGCTTCATGCCAATGGCATGGCCGATTTCGTGCAGCAGGGTGCCGAGATCCACCGTGCCGTTGTTGATGTAATCCTCGTTCATGAACACCGCGCCGGCAGGACTCAGGTCGCTGGTGAAGCCGTAACCCGAGCTGGCGTTGCCGGTGAGATAACTCCAATCGCCGAACGGATAGAAACCGATGCCGCCGGCGCTCTGATAGTCGCCGTTCGACGAAGCCGTGGTTGTGGTACTGAAATCGACGTTGGCGAACGTGATGTCGCCCTCACCCGGCGGCACCTCGATGAAGACGATGCCGGACGCGGCAGCCCATTGCCCAAGTGCCGCGAGCGCCTCCGCTTGCTCGGCCGAAGTGAACGAGGTGAAGCTGGCGATCGTCGCGGGCGTGAACCCGCCAATCGACTCGTCGTAAGCGGGCAGCGAGGTCGGGAAGGAGAAGGTGACGATGACGGGCGCGCCTGCGGTGTCCAGCCCGTTCCACGAGTTGCCGCTCTCGATGGCGGTGGGGTCATCGTTGGCGACAACAACGGTGTCCGACATCGGCAGAACTCCTCAAATGCGCCGCGCTGCGCGTAGCTTCGTACGGCAACAGATGAAAGTAAAGTAACGATAATGTCCCTAACCGTTAGCGCAGGCAGGACCGGCGCATTTCGACTGTCATTGACCCAATTCCCGATCGAGTTCGCTCAGACTATCAGTGGCAAAAGCCTGCCTGACCAGCTAGCTTTGCAGCATATCCGGAGGTCTGGCCAAGCTCTCACGCTGCCGGTGGCGGCAATCGGCCTTATTGCCAGTTGGCGCTTCTCTCCGCCGCAGGCCTACGTGCAGCAACCGCGCCCGCGTGCGAAAATGTCTGCAATGGCGTGGCGGCTGGGATAGCCCGCAACGCTCTTTTTAGGCGCAAAGCCGCCGAAACGGCACCGAGGTCGGTGTCCACATTCGAGACCGTCCGACCGGCCCGCTGCGGGCCGGCGTGGGTCGGGACCGGCCGCCCTCCGCGGAGCCACAAGCCAGCGGACGGACAGTCGCGATCGCCCCGTCCTCCAACCTCCGAAACCTCCGCGCGGAGATAACAGAGCTACCCCAGCAGTCGCCCGATCACCCGTGCCGTATAGTCCACCACCGGGATGATCCGCCCATAATTGATACGCGTCGGGCCGATCACGCCGATCGCGCCCACAATACGGCCGCGGTCGCTGCGGGCCGGGGCCACCACCATCGAGAGACCGGCATTGCCGAACAATCCGCTTTCCGCGCCGATGAAAATCCGCACGCCTTCGGATTTCTCGGCCAGTTCGAGCAAGCGCAGCATGGTTTCCTGCGCTTCCAGCCGCTCGAACAAGGCCTGGATGGCGGATAATCTCTCGATCTGCGTGACGTCGGACAGCAGGCGCCCCTGGCCGCGGATGATCAGGCTCGCGCCACGCGGGCCGTCTCCGGTCCACGTGGCGAGGCCGGCGCCGACCACCTGTGAGCTAAGCGCATCCAGTTCCGACCGATCGACCGCCAGTTCCTCCGCCACCAGGCGGCGCAATTCCGAGAGCGGCCGGCCCGACAGGCGAGCGTTCAGGTAATTGCTGGCCTGCTGCAAGGCGGAGGGGGGCGTGCCGGGCGGAATATCGATCACGCGGTTTTCCACCTGGCCTTCGGCGCTGACCAGGATCACCAGGGCGCGGCCGGATCCCAAGGGCACGAATTCGATATGCCGCAACGCACCCTCGGATTTCGGCGCCAGCACCAGTCCGGCAGCGGCAGACAGGCCGGAAAGCATCGCGCTGGCTTCCGCCAGCGTGTCCTCCAGGCTGCGGCCGGAGGCGGTGAGAGCAGCCCCGATCGTATCCCGCTCCTCGTCCGACAGTTCGCCGAATTGCAGCAGGCCGTCCACGAACAAGCGCAACCCCAGATCGGTAGGCAGGCGGCCGGCCGACGTGTGGGGGGCAAACAGCAGGCCGGCTTCCGTCAGGTCCGCCATCACGTTGCGGATGGTGGCGGGCGACAGGTTCATCGGCAGCAGGCGCGACAGCGTGCGGCTGCCAACCGGTTCGCCGGTCTCGACGTATTGCTCCACGATCTCGCGCAGCACGGCAGCCGAGCGGGCATCCAGGCCGGGCGGAAGCTGCGTCGCACTACCACCGCGCCCCATAGCGCGCGGCGGGGTGCCTGGCGGCGGTTTGCCGGGGTTATCCATCGCAGAAACCCTAGAAAGCGCGGCGGTACCGGTCAATCGAAGACGTCGCCCCGGCCGGTGCCCCAATGAGCGTCCGAGCGCCGCCGGACGCTGATTTTCCCCTCCCCTTGTAGGAGGGGGTTTGGGTGTCGGACGGCGCGAGGGGCAGAAGGCGATCCGCATTATTACCACGACGGTGGCCGATCAGGACACCACCGCAGGTACTTGATAGGACCCCGTCCGAGCCCGTTCCCACCGCAAGCCGCCTGCCGCGCCGCAGGACGGGCAGGCAGCCGACCAGACGGGCGCCATCGCGTGGCACTCGGTGCAGCGCCACTCCGGATCGGGGTCAGCAGTGGCGGCACGACGCAGCGCATCGCGCTGGGCCACGCGGCCCGCCTCGGTTCCGCCACCCTCGGCTTCCTCGATCTCCGCCAGCAGCAGCCAGAGCCGGCGCTGATTCACGCCGCTGTCTCGCGCCAGCATGGCCTGGTGACGCGCCTCGCCGGTCAGCCCGGCGGCCAGTGCCGTCCGAGCCAGCAGCAGCCGGCTTTCCACATGCGCTGGGTTGGCTTCCGCCAGACGTTGCGCGGCCTTGGCACGCGACAACGGATCGCTCACCGGCGCCAATGCGAATTCCGCCAGATCGGGATGCGGCTCCAGGGTCCAGGTATGGCGGATCACAGCCTGCGCGCGGGCTTCGCGGCCCTCGGCGCGCAGCCGCGTCGCATAGGCCAGGGCGGCGGGTGCCAGGCTGGCATCCGCCTTCCAGGCCTGCCGCGCAAGCTTCGTTGCGCGCACCGGATCACGCTCCGCGTTGGCGGCGGCGGCACCAAGCGCACCCCGCGTGCTATCGGTTTCCGCCAGCTTCAGCGCCTCGGCCCAGTTACCCGACCGCAGCGCCAGTTCCGCGCGCTGATGACGCAGCCATTCGGCGCCGGGATATGCAGCCTCGGCCTGGCCCGCCAGAACTCCGGCCTCGGTCCAATCCTGCCGCGTGAGCGCCTGCCGCAGCAGGCCGCGATAGCCAAGGAACGCCGCATCAGAGCGCTCTGTCAGGCGGCGGAAGGCAGCTTCGGCCTCGTCGTCGCGCCCGGCCAGACGTCCAGCCTCGGCGGCCAGCAACAGAGTCTGCGGCGTATCGCCCATCCATTGGCGGGCGCGGCTCGCCTCCCGCCGCGCACCGCCCTTGTCGCCGGCGGCCAGCGCCAGCAATGCGCGGGTAACAGCCAGGTCGCCACGCCGCCGATCGCGCGCCGCATCCCAGCGCGCGGCGACATGAGGCAGGCGCAGCAACAACCCGATCCCCCGGAACAACAAATACAGCAGGATGAAGGCGATCAGCAGGCCCAGCGCGGCGACGGAGATCGCCATCTCCACGGTCGTGGCGCCCAATTGCACCGTGACATGCCCCGGCAACCCGGCCACCAACCAGGCGATTGCGAGCGCGACGACACAGGCAGCAAGGACGACGAGAACGCGCCGCATCAGCGCTGTACGGCCATGTCGGCGAGCGCGGTGCGGGCGGCCAGCAAGGCGCGCGCATCGGCGAGCCAGTTCGCCATGGCCGCTGCCGGCGGACCGGAAAGCTGCGCGATCGCTGCAACCGCGCCGGCCAGATCGCCCGCATCAAGGTCGGTTCGTGCATGCGCCAGCACACCCGCCACCGGATTACCGACCAACACGCGGTCGCCCTGGCGCACGGTAATAAGATCCTCTGCGCGGTTCAGCATCCCGGCAAGGAACGGCTTATCCCCTGCATCCGCCTGTGCCGCTTCCAGCGCAGCTTGCGCCGCGTGGTCGAAGGACAGTCGCAGGGCGGCCATGGTCGGCGGCTTGTCCGTCGCAAAACGCATCACCGCCGCAGGTGCGCCGGGCAGTTCCCCCAGCGGTTGGCCGGCCGCCAACCCCGCCTGCGCCACGGCAATCCGTGCCAGCCGCCCGGCCTCATCCAGCCGAGCCGCCGTCGCGGCCGTCGATTGCTGCAATGCGGCAAGGCGAGCCTCGACGGCGTCCACCCGGTGGGCGAGGTCCCCCTCCGCACTGCGGTCCTGACCCGCCGATGCAGCAACCTGGGCCGAGAGCGCGTCTACCCGCGCCGCAATCTGGCTGGCATTGGCGGCCTGCTGCTGCAAGGCGACGACGCGTGCGCGCAACCGTTCGACGGCGGGAACCGGCTGCTGCTCCAGTGCCGCCACCCGAGCCTCGAGCGGCCCGAGTTCGGGCACTGGCCGCTTCTCCAGCGCAGCGACACGCGCCTCCAGCGGCCCGAGATCAGCCGCCTGGGGCGGCGGCGACTGTTGTTCCAGTTGCGCGACCCGTTTGGCGAGCGCCTGCACCTCGGTCGATGGTTGGCTTTGCCGCTGCACGGAAGCAAGCCCGACGTAAGCGATGGCGCCGGCCAAAACGATGAATCCGATGGCACAAAGCCAAGGGAGAACGTCGCGCGCGGCTGGCCTGGGTGCCGGGACGGACGGTGGGGCAGCCGGCGGCTCGGGCGCCGCCTGGATCGGTTCGGGGGTGGCGGCCGTCGGATCGGCCTGTGCCGGGGCGTCGGGTTCGGTCATCGCAGTAATGCGAGCATCTCGTTCTGGTTGGGCCGGGCGGCGACGCGGATGTCGCGCCAGGATACCGCCTCTAATGCCACGGCGACCGGTTGGCCGATAGAGATCGCGTCCACCGAACCAAGGAACGGCACCAATCCGGCGCGGCGCGCCAGCCGGATGAACTGCCGAGCGGTTTCGGCGGAAAAGAACAGTACGGCATGCACCTGGCCCGCGCGCAATGCTGCAATGGCGTCAGGAGTCAGTTCGCGGGCGGGCAGCGCGGCGTAAACGACGCGGCGAATGACCCGATGACCCGATCGGCGCAACGTCGCCGCAAGCGCCTGCCCCTGGCCACGCCCCGACGCCAGCAGCAAAGCACCTGCCCCGGCCGGAATCTCGCGGGCGGCAAGCGCCGCCAGGGCATCGGCGTCTCCGGACGCGCTGCGCACGTCGGGAAACCCCGCTGCTTGCGCCCGCGCCGCGGTGGCGTCGCCAACGGTGAGCAATGGCGTGGCGTGCCATTCCCGCGGCAGCGCATCAACCGCGTTGCCGCTGGTAACGAGAGCCGCTGTCACCGTCGAAACCGGCGGGAGACTGGCGGTTATCGCCTGAACCTGCAGTGCGGGCGACAGCACGGGCTCGAATCCCAACGCCGCGACGCGCGTGGCGGTGTCGCTGGCGCCGGGTTCCGGGCGCGTAATGAGGACCTTCCGGGTGCGCGGCTGAATAGGAAGCTCGGATGGCGAGAGCATGGATCCTGGAAGCATGGATGCCGAGAGTACGGACGGGAGCCCGCCCCGCCCCTTCGTCATGGCCGGGCTTCACCCGGCCATCTACTCGAGCAAGTCATGCGCGTGTGCTGGCCGCGCGGCCCGATCGCCGGTGAGTCGATGGCCGGGTCAAGCCCAGCCATCACGAGGACGGATGGCATGGCGCCTGCCCAAACGATCAGCACCGTTTCGCCGGCCTGCGCCACGCATCCCAATCGCTCATCCAATGACCTCCCGCCACAATGCACGGCCTTCCTGCCCCGGATCGCGCTCCACGCGGCATTTCGTATCCAGCACCATGGTTGCATGCTCTCCGGGCGTATAGGCCGGCCACGCTGGCATCGCCGCATGCCGCGGCACCCCATCATGCGCGAACGCCGCCCATGCTCCGGACATCGCGGCCGCCAGCCCGTACGCCCCTGCGCTGCGATCGGTGGCGTTGCTGAACTCCAGCGTGTCGAAGGTGAACGGTACGTCGATCGCATGTGGCGCGCCCAATCGCCCGTCGAACAATGGCGTCTGCCAGGCAAACGAATATATCCACACCGGCGCGCCACCTTGCGCCACCTTGCGCTCTGCCAGCAACGCCGATCGGATGCGGAAATTGCAATCGGTCAACGTCGCAATCAGCCGATCAGCCGGGCTCGCGGTTGGATCCAGCCGCCGATACGTTTCCATGACGCGATCCGCATGCACGTCGCCGGCAATCGCAGCAACACGAGCCTCCAATTCCATCTCAGTCAGCGTGCGGTGCCACACCTTGTCGTCATGCGCGAGGAACAATGACGCCTCGTGCGTGCAATCGCCAATGATCAGCGGGATGTCGGTGGAAACCGGTGTCGCGTCGGGATCGAACGGCTGCCGCGGCAGCAGCGTGCCATCCACCACCGGGCCGAAGGGATAGCGATCCAGCAACGGAAATGGCGACGCACCGATCGCCTGCTGTGCCGGTCCGATCGCAGCCAGAAGCCGGCGCGCCGGCACCGAATGCAGTTCCATGAACGACGCCCGCGCCAGGCCAAGCTCGCGCAGCACCGCATCGGTCAATGCCTCGGCACGGTCGCGCGTGCGTAGGCGCACCGCCGCCCCGCTTTGCACAATCGCGCGGTGGAACAAGCCGCGGGCGGACGGCATCGCGAGCAATGTGCTGACTTTGCCGCCGCCGCCGGACTCGCCAAAGATCGTGACATTGCCTGGATCGCCGCCGAACGCGGCGATGTTGTCGCGCACCCAGTGCAGCGCCGCGATCATATCGAGGGTGCCGGCATTGCCGGAGGCCGCGTACTCGGCGCCGCCGAACCGCGACAGATCGAGGTGGCCGAAAATGTTCAGCCGCTGATTCACCGTCACCAGCACCACATTGCCCTTCGAACACAGCCGCATCCCTTGCAGCCGCATCGTGTTCGAGGAACCATAAGAAAACGCCCCGCCATGCAGCCACACCATCACGGGCCGCCGCGCGGCGCGATCCAGCGCGGCGCTCCAGACATTCAGCGTCAGGCAGTCCTCGGTTTCCGGTGATGTGTCGGGGGGGCCGGAGAAATTCACCATTTCCGCACGCGGCGCCGGCCCGAGGCGCGCCTGCGGCGCCTGGCCCGCATAGTCCGACGCATCGCGAACGCCGGCCCACGGCGCGACCGGCCGCGGCGGCATAAAGCGGTTCGCGCCCGCGGTCGACGCACCGTACGGCACGCCGCGGAATGCCGCGACACCCTCCACGATGGCGCCTCGCAGTTTGCCGCTGGCGATCTCCACAGTCGGGTTCATCGTTCTTCTCCCCATGCCTCGTGGACCAACGCCGCCGGCCAGGCTCGTTCTTTGCGCCGCCAGACCAGCCCGGCCGCGATCACGGCCGCCAATCCCACCAGTTCGACCGCGTCAACCGCATGCAGCGGTCCAAGCAAGGCGGCGAGCATGCCGACCAGCAGGATACCCACGGGACCGCAGCCGATGCAGACCGTCAACAGGCCCATGAGCCGGGACCTGACATGTGGCGGTGCATGGATAATGATCAGCGAAGTCTGCATGTTGGCAAATGCCGCCGATCCGAAACCGCCCACGATCAGCAGGCCGCATGCGAGGGCAAACAATGGCGCCAGCGGCATCAGCGCGACACAGCACACATAAAGCAGTGATCCGCCGACCATCAGCAAGCGGCCGCTGCCGGGCGGATCGCCACCCGCGAGCCACAATCCGCCCAGGAACGCACCGATCGATTCCGATGCCGCCATGACGCCGACCAACGCCGGCGATACCCCGAAAGACAGTTGGCCGATCGGCGCGATCAACGCGGCGTATGGGAAGGCCAGCAAATTCATCGCGATGGTGACAAGCAACACACCGGAGACCACCGCATGGCTGCGCGCAAACACAATGCCTTCTGCCAGATCGCGCGGCACCTTGCTCAACACCAGGCGGCGGATCGTTTGCCGGTGCTGCAATCCAGCCGCGAGCAAGGCCGCGATAAGATAGATGCTGGCGGAGACAGCGAAGGCGCCGGCCAGCCCGGCAAGTTCGTACAAGGCGCCGGCCAGCATCGGGCCGATGATGCGCGTGCCGGAGTTGGTCATGGTGTCGAGCGCCAGCGCGCGCGGCACCAGCGCCGGCGGCACGGATTCGCCAACCATCCGGCGGCGGGTGGACATCTCGGTGGACCAGACCGTGCCGGAGACCAAAGCAGCCAACGCCACGTGTGATGGCCGCGCCAGGCCCAGCACCGCCAGTAGCGCGACGCAGGCCGATGACGCGGCAGCAAGGCACTGGCCGATGACAACGACGCGCTTGCGATCCACCGATTCCGCGACCACGCCGGCGAAAGCACCAAAGAGCAACATCGGCATGGTGCGCGCGGCGGAGACCACGGCGACGGCGAAGTCGGAGCCGGTGGCGTCAAGAGTGAACAAGGCCGCAGCGAGAACTTCGAACCAGCGCATGGCGTTGACGCAGCCGCCGATCGCCCATAGCCGCAGGAACGACCGCGACGCGAGCAATGCGCGCAGCGCGGCGCGGCCGCCGATCATGGGATGCTGCGACGCACTGGTTGTTGCGGCCTCGGGCGTCGCCCCGGCGAGCGGCGATGCCGGTCCGGCTGCCGCGACCTGCCGCATATCGTCGTCCCGGCCGCGTGGCGGGCCGGATGCTACCGTCATGTGACGTTTCCTCGCGCCGGCGCGGCCCGGTCGGGAGGGGGCATGGACCGCGGCCGGCTTCGGGCGCTAACATGCCCTATTGGATACAGTTCCGGCAGAGGGGAGAACGACCGATGAATGATGCGATGGCGATGCCGCAGTTCGACCGACGGGTCGAGGACCTGGGCAACATCGTCGAACTGGGCCACGTGAATGTCACCGTCCCTGACCAGCAGAAGGCAACGGCGTTCTATTTCATGGGCCTGGGCCTGACCCGCGACCCGTACCTGATGGCGGGCCTCGACAATATGTGGGTGAATGTCGGCCGCGGTCAGTTCCATCTGCCGACGCGCGAGGCGCAGGTGGTCCGCGGCACCACGGCGCTGGTGCTGCCGGACCGCGAGGCTCTGCTGCGCCGGCTGTCCAACGTGCGGAAATACCTGGAAGGCACAAAATTCGATTTCTGCGAAGCCAATGACGGCGTCGAGACGGTCTGCCCCTGGGGCAACCGCATCCGCGTCCACACGCCCGACCCGGCGCGGTTCGGCCAGATGCGCGTCGGCATGCCGTATGTCGAATTCGACGTGCCGGAGGGCACCTCGCTGTGGGGCATCGCGCGGTTCTACACCGAGATTCTCGGCGGCATCGCGGGCGTCGCGAAGGATGAGCGCGGCTGCTACGCCTGGGCCAGCGTGTCATCGGAAAGCAAGGTAACCTACCGCGAGACCGACAAGCCGCTGCCGGCCTACGACGGGCATCACATCCAGATCACGCTCGCCGACTTCTCCGGCCCCCACAAGAAGCTGAAGGAGCGCGGGCTGATCACCGAGGAAAGCGACCAGCATCAGTACCGCTTTGTCGATATCGTCGATGTGGACACCAACAAGCCATTGTTCCAGATCGAGCATGAGACGCGCAGCATGCGGCATCCGATGTTCAATCGGGTGTACGTCAACCGCAACCCGGACATAAACAACCGCAACTTCGTGCCCGGATACGAAGTGGGCCTATGGGCCCTGCCCAACTAGTGTTGTGCCTCTGACGGATCGTGTCTGCTGTCGTTGCGAGCGAACCGAAGCAATCTCCCCGAGAGAACGCAAGATTGCCCGTTGGGGATTGCTTCGCTTCGCTCGCAATGACATGTGGGCCGGCCACCATCCGTCAGGCTCGCAACAGCAGAACGAAGCGTCTCCCGCTGCGCGGGAAAACCGAATGCCTCTCCGGTGAGGCGGGAGAGGAGGGACCCGGCGCGCCGCGCCGGGAGATGAGGGTGCCGCGAGCAATACCGTATTGCCCGCGCTTCCTTCTAATTCCAGGAAGACCGCCATGTCCCTGCCGCCGTACCGCGTCTCCGCCTATAACACCGCCAAAGCGTCGGAAAACAAGATCCACGACGATGCCACGGCAAAGCGCTTCGGGTTTCGCGGTGGCCTGGTGGGCGGCGTGCATGTTTACGCCTACATGACGCACCTGCCGGTGTTGCGCTGGGGCCGCGCCTGGCTGGAACGCGGCACCGGCGAGGCACGCTTCGCCAAACCGGTCTATGAAGGCGACATGGCGGAAATGACCGCCACGGAAGACACCGACGGCCTGACCTTGCAGGTCGTCAGCGCAGGCGTGCTGTGCGCGACAGGCCACGCTGCGCTGCCTTCCGCTGCCCCATCCCTCGCCATAAGCGACTTCACCGCCGCCACGCCGCCGGCCCATGACTCGCGCCCCCCCGCCGATGAACGCTCGCTGACCGTGGGCAAATGGCTGGGCATGAACCCGCTGACGATCACGCCGGAGTACCAGGCGCAGGACCTGTCGGACACCCGCGAAACAGACCCGATCTACGCCGCCGAAGCCATCGTGCATCCCGGCACGATCCTGCGTTGCTGCAACTGGGCGCTGTCGCACAACGTGGTGCTGCCGGCGTGGATGCACATGGGCAGCACGGTGCAGAATCTCGGCGTCGCGCGTGTCGGCGACGCGCTGGCCGTGCGCGCACAGGTGACGAAGAACTACGAGCACAAGGGCCACAAATGGGTGGAAATCGACGCCCTGGTGCTGGCCAACGAAAAGACGCCGATCGCGCGGGCGACGCACATCGCAATCTATCGCCCGCGGCAATTGGCGGAAGCAGCCTGAACCGATGTCCGAAGCCAGTACCGCCTCTCCGGAGCCGGGGCTGCAGATCATCCTATCCCCCGTGCAATTGGCCGCCATACTGCAACGGGCAACGATCAAACCTCATGAGGAGGTCAAGGAAAGGCTGATCGGCAGCGCCATTCTGCTGGGCGGTGCTTTGGAACTCGCCGGTTCGGCAGTCTTGCTCCTGGCGCCAGATCCGACCATGGCTACCAAGGCTGGCGGTTGGGTGCTTTTGGTGCATGGCGCGGACACCACCTCGACCGGACTGCGCCAGATCTGGACCGGCGAACCCCAGAGCACGATGACCGCAACTGCCGTGACCATGCTGGCGCGCGACTTCGGTGCCAGCACCGGTCAGGCGCGCATGGTCGGGACAGTCGTTGATACCGTTGTGCCGCTGCTGGCCGCAGCCGGAATCGGCGCGGCGCGCGTACTCTCGGTGCGCGCCGGCATGATCGACCTCGCGGCAGAAGAGGCGGCGGGTGGGCACACCATTGCACTGCATGTCGAGCAAACGGAGGCCCAGCTCGCTGATCGCCTGGCGACGCAACCACGAATTCCGGCCGCCAGCTCCTTCCGAACATTAGACGAGGCAGAGACGTTCATCAGCCGCGCGCTGGAGCAAGAGTTCGCGAATGTTCAATCGTGGGCGCGTGGCGCGCCGGTCGGAGCTCGGTATAGAATTGTCTGTGACATGGGAGAGACGGTCGGTTACAGCCTTTCGCGCGGTGCATCAGCGCTGCAGAATGTGAATCGATTGCTCATCGTGCTGCAGAAGGTCGAGATCGGCGATCGGCTCTATTTCGTATTGACAGCGTATCCCGTGCGATGAGCGGTTTTCCGCATTTGGAACAATTTCTGGGTGCCTGGTTCCATCAGGACTTCGACCTTGATGGCGACGTGCCGGATGTGGCCGCCAAGTTTCGCCAGGTTGCACAACCTGGCGAAATCGACGCCATACGAAGCGAGATTCAAACGTTCCTGTCGCATGCCGAAGGCGACGCCGACGCGGCGTTTCAACAAACCTTCGCGCCGGATATTGCGCCGTCTGGCTGGAACATGACGGCACGGGAATGGTTGACATGGGTCGATCGACTGCTGGCTGAATAGCCGGCAAGCCTGCCCTGCCCGCTTGCCTCTTCCATGCGGTGTGGCAGGTTGCGGCCTGCGGCGGGGTATCGCCTCGCGGCCAGGTGAGCGCAGCAAACGGAGGAAAATCGATGCAGATCGGTGTGGTAGGCCTGGGCCGGATGGGCGCCAACATCTCGCGGCGGCTGATGCACGCGGGACATTCCTGCGTGGTGTGGGACGCCAATGCCGCCACCGTGCAGTCGCTGGGCAAGGAAGGCGCGCAGGGCGTCGGCGGACTTGCCGACGTTGTGAAGGCACTCACCGGCAAGCCGCGCGCCGTCTGGGTGATGCTGCCCTCGGGAAAAATCACCGAGCAAACCATAGAGCACCTCGCCAGCCTGATGGGTGAGGGAGACATCATCATCGACGGCGGCAACACCAACTGGAAGGACGACGTCCGCCGCGGCAAGGCGCTGAAGGCGAAGGGCATTCGCTACGTCGATTGCGGCACGTCGGGCGGCGTGTGGGGCCTGGAACGCGGCTACTGCCTGATGATCGGCGGCGAAAAGGACGCCGTGGATCATCTCGACCCCATCTTCTCCGCCCTTGCACCGGGGCTAGGCTCGATCGAGCGCACGCCAGACCGCGAAGGCCGCGACACGCGTCCGGAACATGGCTACCTGCATGCTGGACCGGTCGGCGCCGGACATTTCGTGAAAATGGTCCATAACGGCATAGAATACGGCATGATGCAGGCCTTCGCCGAAGGCTTCGACATCCTGCGCTGCCGGCGTTCCGAAAACCTGCCGCCCGACGAGCGTTTCGAACTCAACATCGGCGACATCGCCGAAGTATGGCGCCGTGGCTCGGTGGTGTCGTCATGGTTGCTCGATCTCACCGCCAGCGCGTTGGCGCCCGATGAAGATTTGGAAAAATTCTCGGGTTTCGTCGATGATTCCGGCGAGGGCCGCTGGACCGTCGATGCGGCGGTGGAGGAAGCGGTCCCGGCGAACGTCCTCGCGGCAGCCTTGTTCACCCGCTTCCGTTCGCGCCAGGATCATACGTTCGGCGAGAAAATCCTGTCCGCCATGCGTTTCGGCTTCGGCGGCCACGTCGAGGGGGCGTTGGAAAAGAAATGACCGTCGCAGTGGTGATGGGCGTCTCCGGCAGCGGCAAGACCACCATCGCAGAGGGCATCAGCCAGCGCGAGGGCTGGCCGCTGCTGGAAGGCGACAAGTTCCATCCGCCCGCCAACGTCGAGAAGATGAGCCACGGCATTCCGCTGACTGATGAGGATCGCTTGCCCTGGCTGCACGCGATCGCCGACGCGATCGATGCCGTGCGCGCCCGAGGCGAATCCGCCGTGGTCGCATGCTCTGCGCTGAAGCGCGCCTATCGCAACATCCTGATCGGAGACCGCTCCGACGTGGTGCTGGTGTATCTACAAGGCGACAAGGACCTGATCGCGGCGCGGATGGCGGCGCGGAAAGGCCATTTCATGCCGGTCGCGCTGCTGGACAGCCAGTTCGCCACGCTGGAGGAGCCGGGACCTGACGAACATCCGCTCACCGTCTCGATCGCACCCCCGCCCGATGCAATCGCGGACGAAGTGGTGCGGCAATTGAAGGAACGCGCGGCATGAGCCAGGGCGGCTGAAGGAATGTGCGCAACGAGACAGGGCGACCCAAGCAAGGGCGACCCAAGCAAGGGCGACCCAGGCAAGGGCGACCCAAGCAAGGGCGCCCGAAGCACGGGCGACCCAGGCAAGGGCGGCACGAGCGGCCGTCCCCGTCATGGCCGTCCCCGTCATGGCCGGCCGTCTGCCCGAGATACTGGAAGGTCAATGCCATGAGCGACCAGTTCGCCGTTTACCCCAGCCTGCGCAACCGCGTCGTGTTCATCACCGGCGGCGGCAGCGGCATCGGCGCCGAGGAGGTTTCGCACTTCGCAGCCCAAGGCGCGAAAGTAGCGTTCGTCGACATTGCGAAGGAACCCTCGCAAACGCTGGCGACAAGGCTGCGCGAGGCGGGCCATCCGGCACCGCTGTTTCAGCACTGCGACCTGAAGGACATTGCCGCGCTGCGTGCGGCGATCGCGGAAGCCGCACGCCAGCTTGGGCCGATCACCGTACTGGTGAACAATGCCGCGAACGATCAGCGCCACAATTGGCAGGATGTGACGCCGGAGTTCTGGGACGAACGCATGGCCACCAACCTGCGGCACCAGTTCTTCGCGATCCAGGCGGCGGCGCCGATGATGAAGCAGGCCGGTGGCGGCTCGATCATCAATTTCGGCTCGGTGAGTTGGCATAACATGCAGGGCGGCATGCCGGCCTACACCACTGCGAAGGCGGGCGTTGAGGGTCTGACTCGCGGCATGGCACGCGATCTCGGTGCCGACGGCATCCGGGTGAACACGGTCATCCCCGGCTGGATCATGACCGAGCGGCAAATCACGCTGTGGCTCACGCCCGAGGCGGAAGAAAATCTGATGCAGGCACAAACGCTAAAGCAAAAGGTAATGCCCGCTGACGTGGCACGGATGGTGCTGTGGCTGGCATCCGACGACAGCCGCATGTGCAGCGGCCAGTTGTGGGTTGTGGACGGGGGACGGTGGTAGTGAATGCTCTGGTATGCCACCGGAACCATGAGGTACCGTTGGCCTGAACGGGCGACTCCAGGCGGGTCTCGACAACCGGGGCCGGGTGCGCCCCGTGCCGGCCGCGTGCTTGCACCACGGTGACAATGCTCTTAAATTCCAGTCGTTATTCACCGCAGCGAAGGGGCCTTCAATTGGCCTGGAAGCCGTCTCTATCACGTCATCTTCGTGACGCTCGAATTCGCCGCGGGATGCCCGTTGAAGAAGTTGCGGAGCGCACTGGCGTCAGCGCCGACAGCATCTATCTTTGGGAGACGGGGAAGGATCGCCCTAAGGTATTTGGTACACTAACGTTGCCGAATGGACGGCGCATCAGAACCATGCGAGAGGACGCGTTCCAGGCAGCGCTTGCTGCCAGCAGTCACCGAGGTTCCCATTGAGCGAGCAGGCGCCACCGCTTGCACCGCAACCCACGCAATATAGCCGCGCATTTGACATACTCGTAGAAGATCCCGACGATCTCGTGGGCCTGCTTGCGTACGCTCTGTATAAGCAAACCGTGCGCGAGTCGGTCGCCAGTGGGCGAACTCCGCTCCCGCCGGCTCAACGTCACCCTGCGCCCACGGAGCGTGCGGCCTACCGGGGTGATGCGGAGCGCCGCCTTCAGAACTTTGCCGCCGCCGCGACAGAAGAGGCTACTCCCGAGATCATCGCTCGGGGCGTTGGTATTGCCATAGACGCCGCCAGGATTGAGCTGACTGATACTATCAACCGCCGCACCAGCTTTTGGACCGCCATTGGTATTAACCTGGCGGCCTGGATCATCACGTTGGCGATCACCGTGCTGTTGTTACTAGCAGTCTATCTGCCGAACTGGCAGGCGGCCTCCTGGAGCATGTCAAGGCAGTCCAGACCCCGCCGTCCCCTCCAGGACAGGCTCAGACGACGCCGGCTCGCTAATGCCGCGGCCTCCGGTTGCCTTGAGGCCGCGGCAGCCCGCTCTTAGCATCCCGCCGCCAAGGGGAGAAAACGCACCATGTGGGAACCCAGCCAACGTTATCCCGATCCGTCCGTCCATGTGCTGGACGCCGCCTTCAACCAATATCGCCTGCCGCTCGCCTCGGTAGAGCAATTGGCAACCGGCTGCCGCTGGTCGGAAGGCCCCGTTTACGTTGCTGATGGCCGCTACCTGCTGTGGAGCGACATCCCCAACGACCGCATCCTGAAATGGGAAGAAGAAACCGGCGCCGTCAGCGTCTTCCGCAAGACCTCGAACAACGCCAACGGCAACACGCGCGATCGCCAGGGCCGTCTGGTCACCTGCGAGCATCGCGGCCGCCGCGTCGTCCGCACCGAGTATGACGGCTCGCTGACCGTCCTGATGAACCACTTCCAGGGTCACCGCCTGAACTCGCCGAACGACGTGGTGGTGAAGTCCGACGGTTCCATCTGGTTCACCGATCCGATCTTCGGCATCCTCGGCTACTACGAAGGCGAGAGAGCCGACCCGGAACTCCCGCCCTCGGTCTACCGCATCGACGGTCAGACCGGCGAAACCACCATTGTTGCCGACGATATCGAAGGACCGAACGGTCTCGCCTTCTCCCCCGACGAATCAATTCTGTACATCGTCGCATCCCGCGCCCAGCCAACGCGCAAGATCCTCGCCTACGATGTGATCGGCGGCACGCACCTGGCCAATCCACGCGTGTTCATCGACGCCGGCCCGGGCACGCCGGATGGATTCCGCGTCGACATCCACGGCAATCTCTGGTGCGGCTGGGGCATGGGAGAAGCCGAACTCGACGGCGTGCGCATCTTCAACGACGCAGGCGCGCCAATCGGCCATATCGGGTTGCCGGAACGCTGCGCCAATCTCTGCTTCGGCGGACGCTGGCGCAACCGATTGTTCATGGCAGCCAGCCACGGTTTGTACGGGCTGTATGTAAACACGCAAGGCGCGCCAGGGGGTTAGGCCCCACGGCACACGCGTCAAACATGTCATTGCGAGCAGCGCAACGACGAAGCAACCTCGGTCAAAGCTGCGTCCTCATGATCGGATTGCTTCGTCGCTTTCGCTCCTCACATGGCATGTGAGTCTGCGCTCCGCACAACAACAATCATGACAGCGATGGCCCCGCGCTGTTCGCAACCACGGATCGCCCATGTTCCGTCTCCGTGATAACCGAACGTCCGTCAGAACCGAATTGCTCGCCGGCCTAACCACCTACCTGACAATGGCCTACATCGTCGTCGTGAACCCCAGCATTCTCGCATCCGCGGGCATCGACCATGGCGCCGCCTTCGTCGCGACCTGCATCGCCGCGGCAATCGGTTCCGCCGCCATGGGCCTGCTGGCCAACCTCCCGCTGGCCCTCGCCCCCGGCATGGGTCTCAACGCCTATTTCACTTTCACCGTTGTGAAAGGCATGGGCGTACCCTGGGAAACCGCCCTCGGTGCCGTCTTCATCTCCGGCGTCTTGTTCCTGATCGTCAGCATCCTGCGCGTGCGCGAGTGGCTGATCAACGCCATCCCGCTGTCGCTGAAACTTGGAATCGGCGCCGGCATCGGCTTGTTCCTGGGCCTGATCGGCCTGCACGAAATGGGCCTGGTGGTTGGCGACCCCGCCACGCTGGTCCAGTTCGGTCCCATCGATAAACCCGCAACCCTGTTATCCTGCCTCGGCTTTCTCCTCATCGCAGGCCTGTCCGCCCGCGGCATCCGCGCGGCCATCCTGCTCGGCATCATCATCACCGCCGTGCTTGGCATTCCCTTCGGCCTGACGCAATTACACGGCATTGTATCGCTGCCGCCCTCGCTTGCACCCACGTTCCTGAAGCTGAACCTCCGTGGCGCCCTGTCGCTCGGCATCCCGGAGGTCGTACTAACATTCTTCCTGGTCGACGTGCTCGATAACGCCGGCACATTGATCGCCACCACGCACCGCGCCGGCCTGATGCGCCCGGACGGCACCGTGTCGCAACTTCGCGAAGCACTTCTCGCCGACAGCGGCGGCGCGATCATCGGCGCCATGCTCGGCACCAGCACCGCCACCAGCTACATCGAGAGCGCCGCGGGAATCGAAGCCGGCGGACGCACTGGCCTCACCGCGTTGACGGTCGCAGCGCTCTTCCTCGCCACGCTGCTGTTCGCGCCGGTCGCGACCGCGATCCCCGGCTACGCCACCGCGCCCGCATTGGTATTCGTCGCCTGCCTGATGGCGCGCGCACTGCGCGACATCGCCTGGGCTGATGCCACCGAAACGGTGCCGGCGGTGATCATCGCGCTGGCGACCCCGTTCACTTTCTCTATCGCGACCGGGATCGGTCTTGGCTTCATCGTCTATGTCGTCGTGAAGCTGGCGGCTGGACGGAGGCGCGAGATTGCCGCCGCGGCGTGGGTCATCGCCGCGCTATCGGTGCTGCGCTTCGCTTTGACATAACGGGCGTCAGGCGTACACCAGCGCCGCCTCGTCCAGGTTGATCGCCGGCAGCACGTCTTTCTCGGACCAGTAATCCTGTGTATGCTGCCACTCCGGCTTGTCGCCGCGCTTCGGCAGCAGGTGCATGCCGCGTATCATGTAGCCGGGATTGAAATTTTCCGGATCGATCCACTCCAGCAGTTTCATGTCGGCATCCTCGGGACGCAGCGCAGGCACAACACTGCGCACGCCCTTTGCCTTCATATGGTTCAGCAGCCGGCAGACGAAGTCCGCCACCAGATCCGCGCGCAGCGTCCAGCTCGCCCGGAAATAGCCGAACACCCACGCCATATTGGGAACGCCGGTGAACATCATGCCGCGATAGGTTACCGTATCGGCAAAATTCAGCGTCTTGCCGTCGATGCTGAACGCGATGTCGCCCAGCACGTTCAAATTGAATCCCGTGGCGGTGATGATGATGTCGGCCTCCAACGTCTCGCCGGACTTCAACAGCACGCCCTTTGCCGTGAACCTCTCGATTTCCCCTGTAGCAACCGACGCCTTTCCCGACCTGATCGCATGGAACAGATCGGCATCGGGCACGTAGGCCAGACGCTGCTGCCACGGGCGATAGCGCGGCGTGAAATGCCTCGCCACGTCGAAGCCGGGACCCAGCAAGGCCTGCACCGCACCGATCAGTTCCTGCTTCACCGTCTCCGGCTCGGTGAACGTGCGCCGCGTGAACGCATCTTGCTCGAACAGGATCTTCTTGCGGACGATCTCGTGAATCCACGCCGGATCGATCTGCAATCGCCGCAGTTCATCCGCCAGCTCGATCGCATTGCGGCCAATCCGGAAATAGGTCGGTGAACGCTGCAGCATCGTGATGTGGCCGCAATCCGCCGCAATCGCCGGGATCAGCGTCGCCGCGGTGGCGCCGGAGCCGATCAGCAGGACAGTCTTGCCCTTGTAATCCAGGTCCTCGGGCCATGTCTGCGGATGCACGATGATGCCCCGGTACTCCGACATACCGTCCCAATCCGGCGTGTAGCCCTCGGAATGCCGATAATAGCCCTGGCACATCAGCAGGAAATTCGCCGAAATCACGACCGCCTGGTTGGTATCGGTGCGGATGCCCTCGATCGTCCATCGCGCGTCGGCGCCCGACCAGCGCGCGCCGGTGATCTTGTGATGGTAGCGAATATGACGCGTGAGATCGTTTTCTTCGATGACCTCGCCCATATAGGTGAGGATTTCCTGCCCGGTCGCGATCGGCGCCCCGGTCCATGGCTTGAACCTGTAGCCGAACGTGAAAAGGTCGCTATCGGACCGGATGCCGGGGTAGCGGTGCGTCCACCAGGTACCGCCGAAATGGTCCTGCGACTCAAGGATCACGAAACTTGTGCCGGGACACTGTTTGGTGAGATGATACGCCGCACCGATGCCCGAAATCCCTGCGCCGACGATCAGCACATCGACGTGGTCCGCAGCCTGGCCGGTTGGTTCAAGCGTGGCGATTTCGCTCACGGGTACACCTTTGTTCCGATAACGCCGGTTCGACGCGATCATGCTAGCCGTGCCGCATGTCCCGGTCGAGCGCATGTTGCGTCCCGGCAAATCGCACTTGCAGCAGCCGGGATGAAAGCTCGCTACAATGCTTCGCAGAACCCGCGTACGGGCTCCCGCGGCAAGCCGTTGGCTAAGCCTGCGCCAGAGCGCCGATCGGACGCCGTGTCATGGTCAGCATGATCAGTGCTCCGGCGACCAGCAGCACGCCGGCCAGCAGGAATGCACTGCTGAAGCTGCCTGTGGCAGCGACGATGTAACCGGTGCAGATCGGTGCGGCCAGGCCGAAGATGTTGCCACCCAGCTGCACCCAGCCCACCGCGGTACCGATGCTGCGGCCGGCATGCAGCAGGTCGTTGGTCAGTGAATAGGTGTTCACAAACACACTCTGTACGCAGGCCAGCGAGATCATGATCAGGATCAGCAGCAGCGTCTGCGATTCCGTGAAGGGGGCGAACGACATCACCGCCGCGCCGAGCGCCAGGATCACCACCGCATAGCGACGCTTGCCGGCCTTCACCGCTTCCGGTGTCAGCACTGCATCGCAGATGCGCCCGAACATGATGGTCAGCAGCGCCGCGCCAAAATAGCAGATGCCGGTATCGAGACCGGAATGCAGGATGTTCATGCCGCGGCTTTGCACCAGGTAGGACGGCAACCAGGTCAGGAACAAATACTGGGTGTAGTTGACGCAGCCCTGTGTCAAGAACAGACCCCACATCGTCTGGTAGCTAAGCAATTCGCGCAGCTTCATGCCGTGGGTGTACGTGGCGCCGCCCGGGCTGCGTTCCCGCAAGATCAACTGACGTTCCTGCTCCGGCAGCCATTTTGCCTGGTCTGGATCACGAAAGAACGCAAGCCACACCAGCACCCAAACGCCACCCATGGCCCCCGACAGCACGAATGCCATGCGCCAGCCGACCACGCCGAGCAACCACGCGATGATGACGGAGCAAACCGCAGTGCCGAACGCCGGCCCGGACGCGAAGATCGACATCGCGTAAGCGCGTTCCTTGACCGGCGCCCATTCGCGCACCGCACGCGCACCCAACGGGAATGTCGGCGATTCCCCGACACCCAACATCAGGCGAGTTATGAACAAAAACGCATAGCTGAAAGCACCGGCGGTCAAGGCGGTCGCGGCAGACCAGAACGTGAGACAGATGGCGGCGGTCTTGCGTGTTCCCCAGCGGTCCAGGATCATCCCTGCCGGCAATTGCATCGGCGCGTAGGTCCATATGAAAGCCGAGAGCAGGTAGCCGGTGGCGACCGGCGTGAGTACGAAAACATGTCGCAGGATCGGCATCGCAATCGACAGGACCGTGCGATCGAAATAGTTGATCAGCGTCATCGTGAAAAGCAGGAAATAAATGAGAAAGCGCTTGCGGGAAACGGTAACCGAGATGACGCCGTCTACACTGGTCGACATGAACGTTCCTTAAAGTGTAACCTGTTTTTCGCTGCACCGCAGCCGTCTGTCCGGCAATCTGCTTCGCTGTGCAAAGCACGTCAACCGCCATGAGCCGCAGGCTCGACGACATTCATCGCCGCTGCAGAAGTTAACCAACAGCCACCAATGTGGTAACCTTGGTAGAATGCCCGGCATCACTGGTGCCCTCGCCGCCCGCCTCGTATATTATCTGCCCGCAACGAAGGAAACCGACGTGGACGAAGTCGAATGCATCGTGGTGGGCGCCGGCGTCATCGGTCTTGCGGTGGCGCGCACCTTGGCGCTGGCCGGGCGCGAGGTGATCGTGCTGGACGCCGCCAGCGGCATCGGCACCGAAACGTCCTCGCGCAACAGCGAGGTGATTCACGCCGGCATCTACTATCCCGCCAACAGCCTGATGGCACGGTTCTGCGTCACCGGGCGCCGCATGCTGTACGCGTATTGCCGCGAGACAGGCGTGCCGCACCGCAACTGCGGCAAACTGATCGCCGCCACCAACGCCGAGGAAGACGCATTGCTCGCTGGCATCCAGCGTCGCGCCGAGGCGAACGGCGTCGAAGGCATGCGCGTGCTGACCGCCGCCGAGGCGATCGCCATGGAACCCAACCTACGCTGCACCAGCGCGCTGCATTCCCCCGCCACCGGCATCATCGACAGCCACGCCTACATGCTCGCGTTGCAAGGTGACGCGGAAAATGCCGGCGCGACCTGCGTGTTCCTGAGCCCGGTAACCGGTGCACAAATCGTGCAAGGCGGAATCGAGCTATCCGTCGGCGGCAGCGAACCGATGCGTCTACGCTGCCGTTTGCTGGTGAATTCCGCCGGCCTGCATGCGCCGTTCCTGGCAAGCAAAATCGAAGGCTTGCCGCCACATCACGTGCCGGCGGCGTATTATGCCAAAGGCAACTACTTCACCCTCTCCGGCCGCTCGCCATTTTCGCGGCTGATCTATCCGGTGCCTGTGCCGGGCGGACTGGGCGTGCATCTGACAATCGATCTCGGCGGCCAGGCGCGCTTCGGTCCCGACGTACAGTGGATCGACGATATCGACTACACCGTCGACCCCGCGCGCGCCGACAGTTTCTATGCGGCTGTGCGCAAATACTGGCCCGCGTTGCAGGATGGCGCCTTGCAGCCGGGCTATGCCGGCATCCGCCCCAAGATCGTGCCACGCGGGGCACCGGCGCAGGATTTCGTCGTGCAGGGCCCGCAGCAGCACGGCGTCCCCGGCCTGATCAATTTGTTCGGAATCGAATCGCCGGGGCTGACTGCATCGCTGGCCCTGGCGCAGTACGTGGCTGAGGTGGCCACCGCCTCGTAAGCGCTGGTCACGTTCCCGGTGTCATTGTGAGCCCCGTGTCATCGCGAGGAACGTAGCAACGAAGCAACCTCGTTCCGGCAAGCCTCCGGACCGTCCGAATGCGTCCCGATCGATACGGCGTCGATGGCCGGGTCAAGCCCGGCCATGACGAAAAACCTGTGGCGCGCCGCATTTTCATGCAGCCGCGCGTCGGCCCGTCCGGCCGGTGGCAACGCGCAATGACATGTTGCGCTTCTGCAATTCGCACCGCGGGCCGGTCCCGCCACGCCTGCCGCCGGCACGGACAGGCCAGCAAGCCCGGCCTTGGTCACGGTGCTTCGCCGAGCCATGTTCCCGCGATCCATCCGGAGGATCAGGCCCGATGCACATCACCATCCTGGGCGGCGGCGGTTTTCTCGGCCGCAAGCTCGCCGCCCGTCTCGCCGCCGACGGCAACCTGGGCGCCGACCCAATCACCAAGCTCACCTTGTTCGACCTCGCCGCCCCGCCGAAGCCGGCAAGCGCCCGCTTCCCCATCACAGCACTGGGCGGCGACATCGTTGACCTGCCGGAGCAAGCCATCCCACCGGGCACCGACGTGGTGTGCCACCTGGCTGCGGTGGTCAGCGCCCAGGCCGAGGCCGACTACGACCTCGGCCGCCGCGTCAACCTGCGCGGCACCGACGCGGTGGTGGACGCCTGCCGCCGTCTCACCGCCGCCGGCGGCAAGCCGCCGCGCGTGGTTTTCACCAGTTCCGTCGCCAGCTTCAGCGGCACCCAGAACTCCGTGCTGTCCGATGACGCCCGCCAGCTCCCCGGCAATAGCTACGGCGCCCAGAAGGCCGCCGCCGAGCTGATCCTCGCCGACGCCTCCCGTCGCGGCTTCCTCGACGCCGTCACGCTACGGCTACCCACCATCATCGTCCGCCCAGGCCGCCCCAACCGCGCCGCGTCCTCATTTTTCTCCGCCATTGTCCGCGAGCCCCTGCTCGGGCTGGAAACCGACCTGCCCGTGCCCGACGACTTCGCCGCCTGGGTCGCCAGCCCGCGCCGCGCCATCGACTGGCTGCTGCACGCCGCCGTGCTGGACACCTCACCGATGAGGCTGGACCGCAGCGTCAACCCGCCCGGCATCAGCACCACAATCGCCCACCTCCTGCAGGCGCTGGACCAGGTGCAGCCGGGCGCTTCCGCGCTGATACGCCGCATCGAGGACCCAGCCATCGCTGCCATCGTCGGCACCTGGCCACCCGCCTTCGAGCCGCTGCGCGCCCGTACCCTCGGTTTCAGTGCCCACGAGCCGCTTGCCGATGTGGTGCGCGCCTTCATCGAGGACGACCTCGCCGCCACCAAGGCCGAACGCGGCATCGCACCGTAACGCCGGTTCACGCGCCTCAGGCTTCCACGGGCCAGAATTGACTTTTTATCCCGGCCAGGGGGAAATCAGCAAAGTTTCGGTTGAATGCTGTATTGCGCCGTTCCAAAAGATTACCGACTTTAAATTCTGTTTCCGGACGACGCGTATGTCTGCTCTCTCAGGCGATTCAACTATTGCGGGCACATCCGATCGCCCGCTCGCCGAGAGTGGTGCGTCCGCTCGACGCGACATACCCCACGTCCCGGCCCACCGCCCGCGGCGGCACTTGGGTGAAGCGGTACTGCACGCGCCGCAAACCCTGCGCGCACTCGTGCGCGCCGATGAAATCTGGCTGGTCGCCCTGTCCGCCTTCGTGGGCTGCGGCGCCGGCCTGATCGACTGCGGCATGACCGAGGCAGCGCAACTCTGCCACCAGTTCCTGTTCGGCATCCCATACAATATGCGGCTCAGCGCCATGCCATCGCTGGACGCCTACCGCACGGTGCTGGTGCCTTCTTTCGGCGGACTCGTGCTGGGCTTGTTCGGCCTGGGAATCGCCCTGTACCGCCAGCGCCGCGCCGTGGACCCGATCGAGGCCAACGCGCTGTACGGTGGCCGCATGTCGCTCACCGACAGCGTGGTCGTGATGCTGCAGACCATCATGTCCAACGGCGTCGGCGCTTCCATCGGGCTGGAGGCCGGCTACACCCAGATGGGATCTGCCATCGCCTCCCGCCTCGGCCGCATGTTCCGCGTGCGGCGCAGCGACATGCGCCTGCTGGTCGGCTGCGGTGCCGCGGGCGCCATCGCCGGCGCCTTCAACGCACCGCTGACCGGCGCGTTCTACGGCTTCGAACTCGTCATCGGCACCTACACGCTGGCGACATTCGCCCCGGTCGCGGTCTCCGCCATCGTCGCGGTGTCGGTCGTGCACGCGCTGGGCAGCCACATTTTCGAATTATCCGTCCAGGCGCCCAGAGCGGTGGAGGCTCTCGACTACATCCCTATCCTGGCGCTGGGGATGATTTGCGCACTGGTGGGCATCGCCATCATGCGCGGCGTCACCCTCACCGAGGAGTTGTTCCGCCGCAGTGGCGTACCGATCTGGCTGCGCCCGGCGGTCGGCGGCCTCGCAGTCGGCTCGCTCGGGTTGGTCACCCCGGCAGTATTGTCGTCAGGCCACGGCGACCTGCGGGCCGTCATCGAGACACCCTATCCGCTGACCTTCGTCGCAATGCTGGTGGTGCTGAAGTCCGCCGCGTCGGCCATCTCCATCGGTTCCGGCTTCCGCGGCGGCTTGTTCTTTGCGTCCTTGTTCCTGGGCGCAGTGCTGGGCAAGACATTCGGCGGCGTGCTGGCGATCGTCAGCACGGCACACGCCGTGCCTTCGGTCCTGTGCTCTCTGGTCGGCATGAGCGGTTTGGCCGTGGCCATCATCGGCGGGCCGCTGACGATGGGGTTCCTGACACTGGAAAGCACCGGCAGCCTGCCACTCACCATTGCGGTGCTGGCCGCCTGCATCGTCTCGTCGCTGACCGTGCGGCGCACCTTCGGCTACTCCTTCGCGACCTGGCGTTTCCACCTGCGCGGCGAGGTGATCCGCAGTGCCGTGGATATCGGCTGGATGCGCAACCTGACCGTCGGGCGAATGATGCGCCGCGAGGTGCGCACGGTGCGCGCCGCCACGCCGCTGCCGGCGTTCAAGCGCGATTTCCCGCTGGGCTCCACGCAACGCGTGGTGGTGCTGGACAATGCCGATCGTTACACCGGTATCGCGTTCCCGCCCGAGGCGCACGCGGACGCGCAGGACGAGCACACGGTCGGCGACATCACGCACCACACGGATGCAATGCTGCTGCCGCAGATGACGATCAAGGAAGCGGTGGCGATGTTCGAAAACGCCGAAAGCGACGTGCTCGCCGTGGTGGACGGTCCCGAGACGAAGCAGGTGATCGGCCTTCTCACAGAGCAATACGCGCTGCGGCGCTACAGCGAGGAACTGGACCGCAGGCGCCGGGAGCTATCGGGGGAATAACCCGGCGCTTATATGTCATTGCAAGGCGCGCAGCGACGAAGCAACCTCGGTCAAGCGGCGCGCCACCTCAACATGTCATTGCGGGGCGCGCAGCGACGAAGCAATCTCCAACACAGTGAGCCGCGATAGAGCGGTTCGCCAGCAAGGGCGATTGCTTCGTCGCTGCGCACCCCGCAATGACACCATGGCAGCCGCCGCGGTAAGTCGGTGATTTGACTGCCTGATATTCACACCGAATGCGAAGGCTTTATCAGGCAGTACGGCAAGTTAGTGGCTATTGGTCACCGCCCCCACCCGGCGAGCAATCAGTACCGCTCGTCCTTGCCCCAATAGTCGATCTCCGAAGTCCCGCCGCCTCCGCCGCAGCCAGCCGCTTCCGCCTGTCCCGGCCGCCGCCGCACGGACAGTCAATCATTCTTACCAAACGATGTTTTTTTCATTGACATCCCAATCCGGCCGCCGTATCCTCCCCGCCGTTTTTGCAACGCCCAGACGAAAGGCTACGACAGCAACCGCACCGCCATGATCAGCAACACGCTCTCCGCTCCGGCCGGCGCCTGCGCTCCCGATGCAGATCGGGTCGGCCCCGCCATGCCCGAAAATCTCGCGCGCCTGCTTTATATCTTTCGCCTCCTGCTCGACTGTGGCCGCCGTTTCCCTGCCATCATCGAGCGTTCCGCGGCCGCGCGCGATTTCCGGCTCTTCTCTGCCGTGTTCGCGACCAGCAAGCTGCCCGTTATCCTTGCTCACATCCACCGCGGGGTCCTGCGCGCCGCCGCACTCGAATCGCTATTGCTCGGGCGCGCCGCGACTGGCCACGACGTGGCGGCAACACCGCCCGCCACGCACCCCGCTCCCGCCGCGCACGCCAACCCCCACCCCTGCGATGAACCATTCCCCGCCCAGGTCGCGCGCCTGACCGCCGAGCGCACCCAGTACGACACCTCAGTCGATCCGAACAACCTGGTCACGGCAGAGCAAATCGAGGCCGAAGTCCGCGCCCGTCCGATCGGCCGCACCATTGCGGACATCCGCCGCGATCTCGGCATTGTCGCCATCATGTGCACCAACGAGTTCTGGGACACGATGGTGGACGCCATCGCCTCCTATCAGGACGGCGCGGCGGCGGAGACCCTCGACGCCACGCTGCCCGAGCCGGAGCCGCCGCCCCAGCAAGCCGAGGAAGACCCACATCCGGAACCAATAAATCGCAGTCCAATTCCGTACCCGCGCCCGGCACCGGGACGCAACAGCGGCAAGCCGCGAATCGCGTTGTTCCGCCCCGGGCCTGCGTCAGCGCGACCGCGCATACATGTTCCGCCACTGCACAGACATGCTGCCGTTACGCCCGCGGCCACAGGCCCACCCCAACGCGCAGCGGCGTTGCAACGCGCCGCCTGACGACCCCAATCAGACCGACTAACCGCCCGGGACCGGAGCACTGCCAGTCCCGCCGTCCTGATTCGTGCCGCCGCCATTGCGCCGCGGCAGACCGTATCACCAGCAGCACCCGTCTCCCCCGCCTCGCAGTGCGCGGACCAGCAAGAGCGCCTCGCGCAAATGGCCAGTAGACGCATGCAGATAGCCAGGGATGCCGCCCGACCACAGCAACGCACGACAGACCGGCAGACGGTGCCCCAGCCGAACATGCCGGCCGCCACCCTATCTGCGTTCATCGGCGTGCATCCGCGGCTGAATCCCTGTCTTCCCCACCACCCGCACCGCATGTGCGGCATGTCCCGACGCTCACCCCCACCGACACGCCACGTAACCGCACAAACCCCGTCTCATCGCACGCGAACTGAGACGCGCACGAGACTCCCCCACCGGCACCGGCCAGGCCGGCACACGGGGTCCCGCCAAATCCAGACCCGCCCTACTCCGCCCCGCGCTGCGCCAGCCGGAACGGCGCGGCCGGATACACCCCCAGCACCCGCACTTCCGAAGAAAAGAACGTCAGTTCCTCCAATGCCCGCCGCAGCGCCGGTTGCTCCGGATGACCATCGGCATCGCACAGGAACTGCGTCGCGACGAACTCGCCGCCGATCATATAACTTTCCAACTTCGTCATGTTCACGCCGTTGGTGGCGAACCCGCCCAGCGCCTTGTACAGCGCCGCCGGCACGTTCCTCACCCGGAACACGAACGTCGTCATCAGGTGTGACGCCGCCGGATCGCGCCCCACCGGCTTGCGCGCCATCACATAGAAGCGGGTCGTGTTGTGCGCCGCGTCCTCGATGTTCTCCCGCAGGACCTGCAGGCCATAAATCTCGGCCGCCAGCGACGACGCAATCGCCGCCTCCTCCTTGCGTCCCCATTCAGCGACAAGTTGGGCCGCGCCGGCGGTATCCGCCTGCACCACCGGCGTCAGCCCCAGAGAGCGCAGGCTATGCCGCACCTGCCCCAGCGCCACGGTGTGCGAATGCGCCCGCTTCAGATCCGGCAACGTCGCGCCCCGCACCGCCAGCAAGCAATGCTCCACCCGCTGGAAATGCTCGCCGATCACGAACAATCCCGATCCGGGCAGCAGGTGATGGATATCAGGCACCCGCCCGGCCAAACTGTTCTCACATGGTAACATGCCCAAATCGGCGGTACCGTCGCGCACCGCCTCCATCGCCGTCTCGAACGACTCGCAGGGCAGCGTTTTCAAATCCGGATAGGCCGTGCGGCAGGCCAGGTCGGAATAGGCGCCCGGCTGGCCCTGGAACGCGATCACCCCACTCATGCCCGCCCCGCCGGAGCCAGCAGGCGACGCGCCCGTTCCAGATCCTCCGGCGTATCCACCCCGAAGGGTCCGTGGTCGATCCGCGCGCAGCCGATGCGCATGCCTGCCTCCAATGCCCGCAATTGCTCAAGGTTCTCCCGCAGCTCCAGCGGGGACGGCGGCAGCGCGACATACCGGGTCAGCGCCGCGTGGCGATACGCATAGATGCCGACATGATGCCAGCGCGGCCCCTCCCCCCAGGGAATCGGCTGCCGCGAGAAATACAGCGCCGGCGCCACCATCTGCCCCTCGCCAAAAGCGCAGGCCGCCTTCACGAAAGATGCGGTGTTGGCCTCCGCCTCCGACACGATGGGCACCACCAGCGTGCCGATATCGATTCCAGGATCGGCCAATGGCGCCACGGCCATCCGCAATTGCTCCGCGGAAAGCGTCGGGAAATCCCCCTGCAAGTTGACCACCACGTCATGCCGGCCCTCAGGATCCAGCTCGGCCAGTGCGGCAAACACGCGGTCGGACCCCGAAGGCAGCGCCGGGTCGGTCAGCACGGCACGTCCGCCGGCCGCACGGACCGCTTCGGCGATCGCCGCATCGCCGCAAGCGACCGCAACGGGACCGAGGTCCGCCGCCCGCCCCAGCTCCAGCATATGCACGATCATCGGCCGGCCGTTTATAGCGGCCAGCGGCTTGTTCGGCAGACGGGTCGAGGCGAGCCGTGCCGGGATGACGACAATAGGGTTCAAGAGATCAAGGCGGGTTGAAGGGGCAGGGTCGTTTCCCTATGGTGACCGCAGCTTATGGACGAGATCGGTCCCACGCAACGGCGGCCGGCGGGTCCTTTTGCGTCGCGTCGCCGATCGAGGGGGGAATCCGGGCCGCATGGATAGCATGGAAGTCAACAAGGGGATTGCCGCAGTCCTGGTCGCCGGCATCATCTTCTTTCTCACCGGTCTGGTCGCCGACAACCTGGTGTCCGAGCATGAGCTGACAAAGTCGGTACTGGACATCAAGGGCGTTCCCGCCGAGTCATCCGGCACCGCCGCCCCGAAGCCGGTCGAGTTGCCGCCGGTTGCCCCGCTGCTGGCGAAGGCCGACGTCGGAGCCGGCGACAAGTTCGTGCACACCGTCTGCACCGCGTGCCATTCCTTCAACCAGGGCGGCAAGCCGATCGTCGGACCGAACCTCTACAACATCCTCGGCGCCCCGCATGACCACGAGGCTGGATTCGAGTACTCCCCCGCGCTGGAAAAGTTCAAAGGCCAGCCCTGGACCTATGACGCTCTGAACCACTGGCTGGACGACCCGCAGACTTATGCGCCCGGCACCCGCATGACCTTCACCGGCATCAAGAACAATCAGCAACGGGCCGACGTGATCGCCTATCTGCGCACGCTCTCACCGCATCCCGAGGCGCTGCCCGCGCCCGAGCCGGCCGCCAAGGCGACGCCCGCCGCAACCTCGCCGACCGGCGGCGGCGCCGCTGTGACACCGCAGACCCCCGGCGCCGGCAAGACCCCGGCCGCAGGTGCGCCCGCCGCCCCTGCGCCCGCCGCCCCTGCTCCAGCCGCTGGCGCTCCCACCGCTCCCGCTCCAGCCGCTGGCGTTCCCGCCGCTCCCGCTCCAGCCGGCGCGCCGAAGCAGTAGCACGCCGGTCGGCAACGCGTCGGCCGGTAGGGGTGCCGACCAGCCCCGCCGGCGCCGTGATGGCGATTTCAATGGCGGCCGCCGGGCACAGCGGCGCGGGCACCACTTTGTCGCGTCATGGCCGGCCTTGAGCCGGCCATCTTCCCATGGCGATCGCGCGCCGTCGCGGTCCAAACAATTTGGTCGTGCGCAGATGCCGGACCACGACCGATCGTTTCTGGTGAGACAGTCTGGCCAAGCCACCGGGAGGCGCCGAACCGGGCAAGTTACGAGCGGCGGGTGGTACAGCGGCGCCACGATCTGGCGAATGCGGCACGCCCGCGACAAGGTCGGACCGGGTGAGTGGTCGTTCGTCGCGGCATTCCTTGCATTTGGAGGCGCTATGCCGCTGCTGGTGTGATCACGGCACGGCTGTCCGCAGCGCAAATTGCAGCAGCGAGCGCGCTCCGAATCCGAGATCCACCGGCGTCAGGACTGCTGCCCCCATTGCCACCAGCGTAACGACGGCGATCGCGATGCCGCCACGCAGCGGCCGTAGCGGACCGGTGCCGATCGCGCGTCCGTTGACCCACAGCAGATAGGGCGCTGCCAAAGCCTGAGCACCACACCACACCAGTACCGCCTGGGATGCGGTCTCGGGTCGCAGCAATGTCACACCGGCCAGCGTGAGAACCAGGCAAGCGACATGGCCGGCCAGTGCGCGAGCGGTCTGACCGCGAGCCACCACCGCGACGCCGGCCGGAAACATCATGAACAATACCGCCATTAAAGCGATCAGCGGCTCCGTTGCCTGGCTGGCAGCGGTCCAGGACGGCCCCAGCACGTGTCTGACCAGCGGCGGCAGGCACAGCGCCATGCCGCCGCACAAAGGCAACGTCGCCGCAGTGCTTTGGCGTACCAGCCGGTCCACGGCAGCGCGCAGGGCCGCCTCGTCATGCTGTAGCCCCGCCAGAACCGGCAGCATCAGCCGCCAGAGCGCGGTAGAGCACAGCTCGCGTACCGTATCGACCAGACGGAACGCCATGTGTGTCTCGCCCAGCGCGGTGGCGCCCGCCGTGCCGCCTAACATCAAGGCGAACAATCGATACCGCGCAGTAAGCATAAGGGTGTTGGCGGTCAACGGCAGAGCAACGTGCAACAAGCCTCGGATGGATGGCCAATGGCAGCGCAACGCCGGCCGCCAACCCATGCGAGCCACCAGTGTCGCTGCCCCGGCGGTGGATGTGACAAACTGCTGCACAACCGGCGACCAGGCACCGGCATGATCCAACGCTGCCCCAATGCCGGCCAATGTGCCGAGACCTTGACCCACGATCGCTCGCCCGGCGAGTGCCCGATAAGCACGGCGGCGCGTCAACACCCCTTGGCCGACCCCGCCCGCGCCCACCAGCGGCAGCGGCAGGGCGAGCAAGAGACACATCGGGACAAGACGGGCATCGACCAGGCTTCTGGCGAGCAGCGGACCGGCGCCGGCCTGGATCAGGGCACACGCAGCGCCGACGCCGACGGAGGCCCAGAAAGCACTCGCCGTCACCGCGTCGTCCAGCGCCATACGCTGCACCAAGGCGTCGGCGAACAACGCATTCACGCTGACCCAGAGCATGACATGCAGGGCCACCGCAGCGGTGCCGATGCCGAACTCGCTGGGCCCCACCAGTCGGGCGACCACGAAGGCGGAGGCGAACGACAATCCACCGGCGACCGCCGCTTCGATCCCGGACCAAAAGACGTTGCATTTGGCTGCCGGCGTCATGGATCGCCCGGACGAGCATGGGCAATAACCGTGGTGGCGTTTTCATGCTCGCGCGGACGGGCATCGGTTGTGCCCCGGTCGCCGCTGACCAGGGCGTGGCGACTGGCACATGGAATGTCCCCGCGTCGCAGCGCCGCACCACCCAGCAACGCCACAGCCGGGGCCAGCAGCATGACGCGGCTGCCGTAGCGGTGATGCGGCGAGGAGAGACCACCAGCGATGAAAGCGTTTGCCAGTACCGCCAGCAACACGGCCGCCGCGAAACCGGCGGCAGGATGGCGGCGGCGGACGCCCACCCCCAACACGACCGCGCACCCAGCCAGCCCGATCAACTCGGTGGTCCGGTGCACGGCTTGAACCCAATCGGGTACCGCAAGGCGCCCGTTGGTCTGGCGCGCCTCGGCATAGGCGGCGCGTTCCCACGAAGGAAAGTCGCGATCGATCCACGGCGTGACGGTGACCGGGCAGGGGTGGAGTTCGTCGCCGCTGTCGAACATGGTAAGCTGGGTCAGGCCGTTTCGAAGCACGGCGAGCAACTCCGTGCCGAATTCCGCCCGTAGCGCTGCGGCAATAATTGCGCCCGCCTCATCCGAGACCCGCTTGTGGCCCCCGGCGCGGACCACCGGACTGTCCGGCTGCCACAGGAACTCGTCCGAGGTGGACGGGAATTCGTTCAGGAACTGGCACAGGTTCCAGCCCGGGCGCGGGCAGTCGCGGCGGAGCACGTCCATGCCTGGCCCGTCGTAAATCACCCGGGCCAGAAGAAATACGTTACTGTACGGAAATGGCGAGGCGCGATGGAAGCCTGCGAGATTGACCGAGACAAGCGCCGCAAGCGCCACAAGCGGCGGAGTCGCGAGGGCTGCCAATCCGCCGCGGCGCAGCGGTGCGGCGGCGCCGAGTCGGCGGCGAAGCGGTGTCAAGAAAAGCAATAACGCAAAGGAGAGAGCAACACTGGACTGCTGCGCCGCTGTCGCGAAAGCCGATAGCAGAACGAGGTAAAACCGTTCGCTCCGCGACAGCCTGTCCGGGGCGAATATCGCCAGAGACAGCGCAAGAACCAGTAGCGCGGTGAAGAGATCCGGCATGAGCTGCGAGGCAAACCATGGCAGTGCCGTGGTTGTGGACAGCGCAATGATCAGACCGACAAGCCACCATGGCGAAACGAATGGAAGCAGTACCCGTTGCACGAGACGCAGGGTGAAAACGCCGAGGCCGGCCTGCGCCACGATATCGGGCCAGGTCGTAACTGTAAGATGCAGCGGAAACAGGAACAAACTGTAGAAGATCGGCCGGTCCCAGCCGAGATAGCGATGAATTGCCTGGGACAGATAGGTGCCCGTGTCATCAAAGACGATCGGATAGCCGTTCCACAGTGCCGGCCATAAAAGCAACGGAGCGGAGACGGCGAGCACAATTACAGTACGCGCGGTGTCGGCGTGCAACGGTGAGGGACTCTGATCCGCGGGCGAAAAGGCCGACGTGCCGGATCCGGGCGACAGAAAGGGCACGCGACGCAAATGCATTCACGGAGTCCGGCCTACAGGTCGGAGTCAGAATGGGCCGAACAGGTGAAAAAAGGCTTTACGGAGCGACCGGCTTTCTCCGCATCTCGCCGGTTGCAGGCCGCCACAAGCTGCAGGTTTCAAAATCCGAACGCAACGCGCCGATCGTTGCTTTGCCGCAAATTGCGGTAGCGTGCCAGCGCCAGCAATGGGAAATACAGCCGATAGCCGTGGTAACGCAGATAGAACACGCGTGGGAAGCCGACTGCCGTATAGGGCAGTTCCGTCCATTCGCCATCTGGCCGCTGCGTCCGCGCCAGATACGTGATGCCGCGCGCCACCGCCGGATGATCCACCGCACCCACGGCCATCAGACCCAGCACCGCCCAGGCGGTCTGGCTTGGCGTGCTCTCCTTGTAACGGCCGTGAGGGGCGGTGCCGTAGCTGTCCTCATCCTCGCCCCAGCCACCGTCTTCGCGCTGCCCTGATACCAGCCAGTCCACCGCACGCAGCACAGCCGCATCGTCGGACGGCACACCGGCGGCGTTCAAGGCGCACAGCACCGACCAGGTGCCGTAGATGTAATTCGTCCCCCACCGTCCGTACCAGCTTCCCTCCGCCTCCTGCTCGCGCCTGAGAAACGCCAGGGCACGCACCATTACGTCGTCCGTCGCCCGCATCCCGATCTGCGCCAGGAACGAGACGCAGCGCGCTGTGACATCCGATGTGGGCGGATCGAGCAAGGCGCCGTGGTCGGCGAACGGGATATAGTTGAGGTAGAGATGCGTGTTCTCCGGTTCGAACGCGCCCCAGCCGCCGTCGGAGGACTGCATGCCGACGATCCACTCGCGCGCCCGGTCAATCGCCTGCGCATGGGCGGGATCACCGTTGCGATGCAGCAGCATGGCGACGACGGCGGTGTCGTCCACATCGGGATAATGCGGGTTGGCGTATTGGAATGCCCAGCCACCGGGCCGCAGGCCAGGACGGCGCACCGACCAATCGCCCACCACGTCCAACTCCTGCCGCTCGGCCAGCCAGGTGCAGGCGGGGTCGGTGGCGACGCCAGCTTCTGCCATGGCGTGGCCTGCAAGGCCGGTGTCCCAAATCGGCGACAGGCAGGGCTGGCAGTAGGCGCGGCCGGGCTCGATCACCAGCAGCTTGCGCACAGCGCGCCAGGCGATGGCGGCGTCGGGGTGGTCCGGATCGTAGGCGAGCGTGTCGAACATCATCACGCTGTTGGCGATGGCGGGGTAGATGCCGCCGAGGCCATCGTCGCCGTTGAGGCGCTCGGTGACAAAGGCGACAGCCTTGCGGATGGCGCTGTCGCGGGTGCGGCGGGGGAAGACGGGCTGGGAGGCGCGCAAGGCCGTGTCGACGGCCTTAAAGAAGCGGCCCCAGGCGGAGCGGTAGGGGCCTCGGACCCAGTCGCTGATTTGCTCCGGTGGGGTGCGGAACAGCTCCTGGACGTGGACGTGGCGAGGGTTGCGGGCCTTGGGCTGGAGCGCCATCAGGACCAGGAGGGGGACGATGACGGTGCGGGACCAGTACGACACTTTCGACAGGTGGAACGGGAACCACAGCGGCAGGTGCATGATTTCCAGCGGCATGACCGGGACCGCCTGCCAGGGCACCTGGCCGAACAACGCGAGCTGGGCGCGGGTAAAGACGTTGGTGCGCTCCGCCCCGCCGGCGGCGAGGATGGCGGCGCGGGCACGGGCCATGTGGGGCGCGTCGGGGGCGTCGCCGATGGCCTTCAGGGCGTAGTAGGCCTTCACGCTGGCGGAGAGGTCGAACGCGCCGTCGTGGAACAGGGGCCAGCCGTGGTGGGTGGGGCTTTGGATGGCGCGGAGATAGGTGGCGATCTTCTGCTGGAGGGGGTCGTCGATGCGGTTCAGGAAATGCTCGAGCAAGACGTATTCGGCGGGGATGGTGGCGTCGGCTTCCAACTCGAACAACCAGTGGCCGTCCGGGTGCTGGCGGCGCGCGAGCGCGTCGCGGGCGCGGGTGACGGCCTGGGCAACGGTATCGTCGTCGGTCAGAGGGTGGGGCGGGAGAGTGTCGGGCATGCGGAGGTGTGGTGCGGTGCTGGGCGGACCAGATGGCACCTCCTTTCCGGGGGCACAACCCGGACGGGTGGGATGGTGGGGTCGACTGCGCACATCGCGCACGTCGTTCGAAATTGTGCGACGGAGGTTCGGGACGGACGCGGCAGGTCTATTGCGGCGCGCGTCTTCTTGGGTCACATCGTTGCCCCGATCACCCACGGCGCGAACTCCGCGGCGCCAAAATCGAACGCCTCGCTCTTCGTCCGTTCCCCTCCCGCTACCCGCAGCATGAGTTCGAAAATCCGCTGCCCGCACTCCTGCACCGTCTCGTCGCCGTCCAGGATGGTGCCGCAGTTCACGTCCATGTCGTCTTCGATGTGTTTGTACATCGGCGTGTTGGTCGCCAGCTTGATGCTCGGTGCCGGCTTGCAGCCGAACACGCTCCCGCGGCCGGTGGTGAAGCACACCAGATTGGCGCCGCCCGCCACTTGGCCCGTCGCCGACACCGGGTCGTAGCCGGGCGTGTCCATGAACACGAAGCCCTTAGCCCTCACCGGCTCTGCATAGCCCACCACATCGACCAAATTCGTCGATCCCGCCTTCGCCATCGCACCCAGCGACTTCTCCAGGATCGTGGTCAACCCGCCCGCCTTGTTGCCGGGGGATGGGTTGGCGTTCATTTCGGCACCTTCTCGCGCGGTGTACTCCTCCCACCAGCGCATCAGCGCGACCAGCTTCTCCCCCACTTCCCGCGACACCGCGCGGCGGGTCAGCAAGTGCTCCGCGCCGTACGTCTCCGGCGTTTCCGACAGGATCACCGTGCCGCCGTGGCGCACCAGCAGGTCGCTCGCCGCGCCCAGCGCCGGGTTGGCGGAGACGCCGGAATAGCCGTCGGAGCCGCCGCATTGCAGCGCCACGGTCAGTTCACTGGCGGGCACCGGCTCGCGGTGCACCTGGTTGGCTTCCGCGAGAACTTCCTTCACGAAGGCCACGCCCGCGGCGACGGTCTTGCGCGACCCGCCTGTCGATTGGATGTCCATCGCCTTCAGCCGTCCGGCAAGGCGTTGCTCCTCCATCAGGCCGCCGATCTGGTTCACCTCGCAACCCAGCCCCAGCACGATGACGTGGGAGAAATTCGGGTGCCGGGCGTAACCGCCCAGCGTGCGGCGGAGCAGGCGCAGGCCGTCGCCCTCGCTCATGCCGCAGCCAGTCTTGTGGGTCAGTGCGACCACGCCATCGACGTTGGGATACTCGGCGAGAGGGTCGTCGCCGGTCATCGGATTGCGGCGAAACATATCTGCTACGACGCTCGCGACGTGGGCACTGCAGTTCACGCTGGTGAGGATGCCGATGTAGTTGCGCGTCGCCACGTGGCCGTCCGGGCGGCGGATGCCCATGAAGCTTGCCGGCGTGTTAGCCGGCGCAGTGGGGCGCGCATCCACGCCCCAGGCATAGTCCTTGGCGAAGTCCCCCATTTCGCAGTTGTGGGTATGGACGTGCTCGCCGGGCACAATTGGCTCGGAGGCAAAGCCGATGATCTGGCCATAACGGCGCACGGGCTCCCCCGTGGCGATCGGCCGTACCGCGACCTTGTGGCCCGCCGGGATCCGCGTGGCCGCGACCACGCCGTCGGCCACCGGCGCGCCCGGCGTTAGAGTTGCGCGGGCGATTGCCACGCCATCCTCGGGGTGCAGGCAAATGACGGGAGGTGGGGCCATAACGCGTCTCCTTCGCCGGGCAGCTTTGCAGTTCGCGTGGCATAGCATGGGGCAGAAACAGGGGCGACGCGGAGCAGAAGCAGCGCCGGACCGCCGTTCGTTGACAGCGACGGGCTTTGGCCATACAGCGCAAGCCCCGGTCCGGAGGGGTGCCCGAGTGGCTAAAGGGGACGGACTGTAAATCCGTTGGCTAGCGCCTACGTTGGTTCAAATCCAACCCCCTCCACCAGAAGCGCTGGTGAATTTCAGTTGAATGGGCGCTGCGCGACCGTGCCCCTGTCCAGGCCTGGATCCCGGCGCCGCAAGACACTTGCCTCTGAACCACTGATCAGATCCGCGACAGTCCGTTCCTGCCGTAATCGTTCGCGGGTGCGGCAGGGCCGCCCCGTTTGACCGCCGGTCGCCAACTGCGCGACGACAAAGATCCCAGGCCGCATTGGCAATCAGCCTCGCCGTTGCGGAGGCGCGGCCCGCAATCGCGACTTCCACCTATCGCCTCTGTTGGGAATCGACCGGAACATATGATAAACAAACCTCCGTCATCGCAACCGAGTCGCAAGCAATCACCCCTCCAACGCGATTAATCGTTTTCTCATACACGCATTGCGTGTAATATCGGTCCAACCACACGCCGGCCCCACTCCCAGACCAGAAAGTCAACGCCCATGGAAAAATCAAAGGCGCTCGACGCCGCCGTCGCTCAGATCGAACGGGCTTTCGGCAAGGGCTCAATCATGCGAATGGGAGCGCGTCCCGACAATCAACCCGTTGACGTCATTCCCTCCGGCTCATTGGGCCTGGACCTGGCGCTGGGTATTGGCGGCCTGCCTCG
>DATKPQ010000036.1:0-26756 GCA_035523995.1 Acetobacteraceae bacterium
TTCCAATGCGACCGCGCGCATGATGCCGCGGGAAATATGGGCGAGAATCACCGATGTCCTGGCTGTGCCGAAGAATTGCGCGATGGTGGAGAAGCCGCGCGTGAGCGCCCGCCGGTCGATGATGTCGAGCAAGCGGCGGCCATATTCGGCGATGATGGTCAGGCTGCAGAGCATATCCGCGATGCGCTCGGGCATGGCCTGGGCGTTGCGGTCCGGGATGGCGTCTGACGTGGCGGTGACGGCGGTGATGTTTGGTCTCCTTTCGGGTTTCGTTTGGTATGATAACCGGATTGTTAGACGAAGTCCAGCGGAAATTCGCCGCGGCCGATGCGGGCCTGAACGATTTCGCCGGTGCTGGCGATGACGAGAAGCGCAAGTCGCCGCAAGCTTCGGAGTCCGCCAGCTTCACGGCCGGCCTTCAGGGTGCCGTGACTCCTCGGCATGGGGGCACCGGCCAATTTTTGGGCCGGCCGGTGTTACCCGGGCCGTGCCCAGGCGATGGCCGCGCGGGCAAGGGCGTCGATGGTATCGATCGTGGGCACACGCAACGCGTCCTGCGGCCCGGCCTGGATGCCGAGCGGGATCTCCGTGCAGCCCAGTATCACCGCCGTGGCGCCGCGCACGGCGAGGGTGTTGGCGACTTCGACCAGCGGCGGATAGGCGTCGGCGACCCGGTTCGCCTTCACCATGGCGATGGCGGGGGTGACCAGGCGGTCCATTTCGTCTCGGGCGGGGATTATGCACTGCCAGCCGAGACGGTGGAGACGGTCCTGGTAGAGACGCATATCCAGTGTCCCTTGTGTGCCCATCACGCCAATGGTGCCGGGGCCGATGCCGGCGCGGCGCAGATCCTGCGCCGCGGCGTCCACAATATGCAGGATCGGCACGCCGGCCGCTTCCTGCATCGTGTCGTACCAGCCGTGCGCGGTGTTGCAGGGGATGGCGATGGCGCCGCAGCCGGCCTGCTTCAGGCCGGCGATGCCGTGCAACAGCCAGGGCAGCGGGTCCTCGCCGCCGGCGCGTTTGCCGCGCGTGCGGTCGGGGACGCGCGGATCGGACCAGAGGACGGTGGGGATGTGGTCCTGGTCGCGGCTGGCAGGGGTGAGCAAGGTGAGGCGCAGCATGAACTGGGCGCTGGCGAGGGGGCCCATGCCGCCGAGCACGCCCAGGATTTTGCCGTCGAATGGGGAGGAGGTCATGCGCGCACGTTACCTCTCCCACGGCGCGGGCGGGAGGGGTCGAGATGCCGGGGGGCGGCGACGGCGAGGGTGGTCGGGAGGGCTCGTGGCATGCGCCCTGCCCTGCCCTGCCCTCTTCCTATCACCCTCACTCCTTGAGGCACCTCGACCTCTGCCACTGCGTGGGAGAGGCTTCGTGGCCGCGGGCGAGGTTATTGCAGAGTGAGTTCTCGCGCGCCGATCGACTGAAGCGACTGCAAGCGGCGGAACAAAATATCCGCCGGGATGTCGGATGCGCCGACTTCCAGGCAATCGGCGAATTTTTCATAGAGCTGCGCCTCGCTGAGCGGCCTTGATGCGTGGCCCGTGGCGCGCGCGACCGGCTCGCCGGCAACCGTCTTGCCGGACGCCAGTTCCACCGCCACCGAATCAGCCGGCGCGCCCCCGGCAAGCTCCGGGTCGTATTGCGTCGTCGTGACGATCTCGACCTTCCGCATCAGGGCCTGCACGTCCGGGCGTTGCACGAACGTATCCGTCAGCTCGCGCAGACCGACCCGCCTGGCGATGATGCCGCTGGCCATCGCGAATTCCATCGAGAATTTTGCCGCGAGCCCGGTCTGCGGCTGGTGGTTGCGCAGGATCGTCGCGAAATAGTCGCTGATGTTGACGGTGACCTTCTTGACCTCGTCCGCCTTGATCGGGCTGTCGGCGACCAGATCCAGCACACAGTCGATGGCGCGGTGCGTGCAATAGCAGGTGGGGTATTTCTTGATGCCGATGCCCTGCGACAGGATCGCCCACTCCTTGCCGGCCTTTGTCTCGCTGGCGCGATCCGGATTGCCTTCCACCGAGATCGCACTGAGAAAACCCTGCGGGTGCTCTAGCGCGTCTGTACTGGCGGTGAAGCCGGCCTCGGCGAGGCGCGCGGCCATGATGCCGGCATGCGCGGCTTTCCCGGCGTGGAATGGCTTCGTCATGGTGCCGAAATTGGCCATCAGCCCGCCCGCCTGCGATGCGCCGAGCGCGATCGCCTGCGCGGCCTTGTCGGCATCCAACCGGCGCAGCGAGGCACAGGCAGCGGCGGCGCCGACCGCACCATAAAGCCCGGTCGGGTGCCAGCCCTTCTTGTGCAGCAGCCCGTTGTCGCGGCGGAACAACTCGGCCCAGGTCTCGTAGCCGGCAACATAGGCGACGATCACATCGGCGCCGGATGAACCGAGCGTCTCGGCTTCCGCGAGGATCGCCGGCACCAGCACGGTGCTGGGATGGCCGCGCAGGCCGACATCGTCGTAATCGAGCGCGTGCGCGGCGGTGCCGTTGATCCAGGCGACTTCGGGGGCGGGACCTTTGTCCGGGCCGAAGGTGATGGTGGCGGGGCCGTCACCGGGGGAGAACACCTCGCGCATGATGCGCACGCAGTCTTCCTTGCGGCCGGCGATCATCGTGCCGATCACGTCTGTTATGCCCATGCGGGCGACGCGCACGGCCTCTTCTGGGAGGCGGTTGGGCGAAAGATCGGCGACGAACTGGCCGAGATCCTTGGTCAAGGGCATGACGCTTTCCTCCGTGGGGTGCGGCTTCGGGACGAGTATGCGCCGGCAACAGGAGTGGGCAAGGATGGCGGATTGCACGGACGTGTTGGGGAAGCGATGGACCGCGGGGCAGTCCGCATTGGCGATACGATCGCATCCAGGCGGACGCTCGGGCGCCATCCGCATCGTGGCGCAGAATACCCGGATATCCGTCCAGGTATCCGCACGGTGACAGGCAGGAGTTGCATCTTTTATTTCGAGAGAGCTGAGGAACTGGCTGATGTCGGGATCCTCGCTGTGTTCTGCCAGGGCGTGGACCACCGGCGGCAGATCATCGATCGCCTCCGGCACTGACCGCTATGAATTGGCGGCTGCACGCGACCGCGCGCGAATCTCGGACGAGGAGGTATCATGGCGGAAATGGTGTTCGGGGATTTCGGTGAAGAGATCGGCGTAACGCTGCGGTACACGAATGTCCTTCAACGTGCGCACGCGCCCTGACGCGTCGATGCGTACGGCCACCAGGAAGTTGGCCCTGGAGGAGGCGATTTCCGCCAGCGCGGTGTGCATGCGGCTTTCGTCGTTGCCATAATATCTCAGCGCCACCAGCCGTTCCGCCGTATCCGCGCCGATCACGAACGTCGTTCCCGGAAACAGGCGCACCTTTTCCAAGAAGGTCGGCGCCCGCGTGAGTTCGACCGGGGCCTTCCAGGCGAATTGCTTCAGGCGCTGCCGCACCGTTTCGTCCGCCAGCGGCGGCTTGTCGACGTTGGTGACGGAGATTTCGAATGCCACCGGCTGCTGCATGAGGTTTTCGGCGACCCGTGCCAGGGAGACGTGCCCCACATGCATCGGGTTGAACGAACCGGGGAACAATACCGACGGGCGCGGCGCTGATAGTGCCATTTGGCCATCGGGCTGCACGGTGACGCGGTGGAGCATGCCGGTCAGGAGGCGGTTGATGGTGTCTTCGGTCGCGACGGCGGTTTCCGCAAAATGTTCATCCGGGTCGAGCAAGCTGTGCGGCGACGGGGCGGCAATTCCGCATGCGCGGGATAACCAAAGGATGATCGCGCGGGAAACCAGGTCTTCTTCGGCAGCGCGGTCGCGCCGACCTTTGGCCAGCACGCACGTGCAGTGTGCGATGCCGGTCGCGTCGGCATACGCGATGTGGAATCGATGTTCGCCCCTGCGCGGGCGGTCGCTTACCAGCGCCGCCGTTGCCCCGAGGCCGACGACATCGCTGCCCGCCGGCGCCAGCGTGGCTGCGCGTGCACGTGCGGTTTGGGCCATGGCAATCGCGGTTTCGGTGGTGCAGGCCTGTGCCGGTGCGAAGCCGAGAAACGTGGTGAGCGCCTGGGCGTCGTAAGGAACCTGCGCCTCGATCAGCAGCCGGGAGCCGCCGGGAATACGAAGCAACTCGCCGATCGCGCCGCTGCCGCCTCCGGTGATCACAAGCGCAGCCTTGCGGCCGGACGCATGCATTGCGGAGATCAACCTTTGCCAATCCGCGTTCGACGGGCTCATGGTTCGTCTAGGGTCCGAAGGAGAGAACGGCATTCAGGATGATGAAAGGCCGTTAGAATAGAGTCAACAGAGTGCGTGTCCCGTCGTGCCATTGCGAGAAGCGGGGCAGAGCAGCGCAGCAACGCTGGTGTTGGGATGCTGACAGATGGCGGGTGCTCGCATATGTCATTGTGAGCAGAGCGAGGCAATCCTGGCCGCGAGGACTTGCGACCGCTGGTTGGGGATTGCTTCGCTTCGCTCGCAATGACAAGCGGGGCTCGATCCGTCAGGTGCACAACATTGGCAACCGGATTGGCAAGCGGGCGCACGTACGGGGCAGGTTCGCAGGAAGGTGAGTTCTAGCTACCCTGCAACGACACGATGACATTACCGAATTCGTCGGGCGCCGCTGTCGCACCGCGCGGCACCAGGCATGTCGCGTCGTATTCCTGAATGATCAAAGGCCCCGGTTGCGCATCGGACAAACCGGCACGCGTCACGACGGGCGTTTCGATCCACCCCGCATCGGGAAACCACGCGCGACGCTGCGGCAGCACGGATCCCGCCGGCGGTGGAATGCGCTTCGGCAGGCGCGGAGTTGCCGGAATGCCGCGCGCTATGACCGACAAGCCGATCAACTCCACCGCCTCATCATCCGGCGCGCGGAATCCGTACGTGCGTTCATGCTCTGCCGCGAACAATGACGGCAGTCGTGCAACCAGTGCCGCCGCATCCAGCCCATCGGGCAACGGCACTTCGATCTCGCTCGACTGCCCCACATAACGGGCCGCTGCGGCACGGCGGAAATTCTGTTGTGTCGACGGGAAGCCATCGCGCGTCAGGCGTTGTGCCCCCGCCTCGATCAATGACTCCAGCACGCGCGCGATCAGCGCCGGATCGGCATTACCTGTTCGCAGGCGCAGGCTTTGTGTGGCGTGATGCTCGGTGTCGGCGACCAAAAGACCGAAGGCGCTGAACAAGCCTGGCATCGGCGGCACGATCACGCGGGCGATGCCCAGTTCGGCCGCAATGCCTGCGGCGAACAATGGCCCGTTGCCGCCAAACGCCAGCAAGGAGAACAATCGGGGGTCGCGCCCACGTTCGACCGACACGGCGCGGATCGCACGCATCATCGTCGCGGTCGCCAGGCGCAGCATGCCGAACGCAGCTTCCTCCACAGAGCACTGCATCGGCGCCGCGAGGTCGCGCGCGATCGCCGCGCGCGCGGCTGCGGCATCGACCCGCATGGCGCCGCCGACCAGGCCATCCGGATCGAGATAGCCCAGCACCAGATTGCAATCCGTGATGGTGGGCGCGGTGCCGCCGCGGCCGTAACAAACCGGCCCGGGATCGGCGCCGGCACTGTCCGGCCCCACTTTCGGCGCGCCGGCCGCGTCCAGCCGGCAGATCGAACCGCCACCCGCACCGACTTCCGCCAGATCGATCGCCGGCAGTTTCAGCATGTAGCCGGCGCCGACGAGCAAGCGCGATCCGGCCATCACGCCGCCGCCGACTTCCAATGCTTCGCTGCGCAAGACCTCGCCGTTCTCGACCAGACCGGCCTTCGCGGTGGTGCCGCCCATGTCGAAGGTGATCAGCCGATGCTCTGCCAAATGTCGCGCCAGTACGGCGCCGCCCACCACGCCGGCCGCGGGACCGCTTTCGATGATATGCGCCGGCGCGGCGGCAGCGAAGTCCGCCGATGCCAGCCCGCCATTCGACTGCATCAGTTGCAGGCCGGCCGCGATACCGAGTGCGCGCAGGCGTGCGTCCAGCGCGGTGATGTAGGCGCGCACCACCGGCTGGACATAGGCATTGATCACCGTCGTGCTGGTGCGCGGATATTCCTTGATCTCCGGCAGGATCTCATGGCTGATCGAAATCGCGATGTCCGGGAGCGCCGTGCGCACATGCTCTGCCACGGCGCGTTCGTGCGCCGGGTTCGCGTAGGAATGCAGCAGGCAGATCGCGACGCTCTGCACGTTCTCGGCACGCAGCATGGCAATCGCGGCGGCGACGCTGGTTATGTCCAGCGGCACGGAAACCGAGCCGTCCGGCCGCAGCTTCTCCGTGACTTCAAGACGCAGCCGGCGTTCCACCAATGCACGCGGCTTGCTCCAGTGCAGGTCGTACAGCACCGGCATGCGCAGGTCGCGAATTTCCAGAATGTCGCGGAACCCTCGCGTGGTGATCAGGGCGGTACGGGCGCCCCTGCCCTCCAGGATGGTGTTGGAGCCGACGGTGGTACCGTGCAGCACTTCGCTCACCGTCGCACCGTCGGACAGCAGGGCGCGCAGGCCATCGACGATGCCCTCGCCATAGTCATGCGGTGTGGAGGCAATCTTGTGCGTGCGCATCCGGCCGTCGCGATCGATCGCAACCAGATCGGTGAAGGTCCCGCCGATATCGATGCCGACGCGTAAGGTCATGCCCGGTTCCTGCCGTTGTGAGTGGGTCCGCGTCGCATCCATATGTCATTGCGGGGAACGAAGCGACGAGGAACCCGGTTCGTGCCGGCACCGGTACCGTTCTTTGATCAGTACGAAAGCGATGGCTTCATCGCTTCGCTCCCCGCGATGACATGTGGCGCTATGCCGTGCCCTGCACAGATTCCGGGCAGTAAAACAGTGCTGGTTACGCCTGGTCCAGCGCCAGGCGGATGCGCTCGGCCAGTTCGTTGCGGTGATAGGGCTTCAGCAGCACCGGCACGTCCGGCCGTTCGCTGACCGGGCGATTTGCGTTGGCATAGCCGGATGTCATCAGCGCACGCAGGCCGGTGTGCAGGGCGCGCGCCTTGCGCACCAGTTCGAAGCCGTTCATGCCATCCGGCAGCACGATGTCGCTGAACAACAGGTCAACGGTGCCGTTGCGTTGCAGGATATCCAGCGCGTCCTGGCCGGTGGATGCTTCCAGCACGCGATAGCCGAGGCCGCTGATCGTTTCAGTCGCCAGCTCGCGCACTTGCGGATTGTCCTCCACCACCAGCACCGTTTCGCTTCCGGTGGGCAGCTCGCCACACGGCTGCGGCGTGATGGCGGCGGCGGAGGCGCGTACCGGCGCACTGCGCGGCAGATAAAGGCGGAAACTGGTGCCGCGGCCTGGTTCCGACTCCAGCGCGACATGACCTTCCGACTGCTTCATGAAGCCATAGACCTGGCTCAGGCCCAGGCCGGTGCCGCGGCCGACTTCCTTGGTGGTGAAGAACGGCTCGAAGGCACGCGCGGCGATATCCGGGCCCATGCCGACGCCGGTATCCGTGACGCGGATGCAGACATAATCGCCTGGGTCCAACGCGCCCGATGGCTCGAGCAATGGCGTTGCGACCGTTACGTTGACCGCGGCGATTTCCAGCATGCCGCCATTCGGCATCGCATCGCGCGCATTCACCACCAGATTGAGGATCGCCGCTTCGAATTGCACCGGATCGATCCGGCACGGCCACAAGGCCGGATCGAAGTCCAGGCGGAACGTGATCGCCTCGCCCAGGGCGCGGCGCAGGAATGGTTCGCAGGCGTGGAGCACCGCATCGACCTTCACGGTCTCAGGCTGCAACGTGCTGCGGCGGGCGAACGTCATCAATTGCCGCGTCAGCTTCGTGCCGCGATCGGTCGCAGCCTCGGCAGCCCTTAGCAGGCGCTGCACCTTGGCGCGGGGAAATTCCGCGGATGTGTCCAGCGAGGACCGAATCATCTCCAGGCTGCCGACGATCACCGCCAGGAGGTTGTTGAAATCGTGGGCGATCCCGCCGGTCAACTGGCCCACCGCATCCAGCTTCTGTGTGTGCCACAGTACTTGCTCGGCCTTGCGGCGCTCGTCGGCCTCGGCTTCCAGCCGGCGATACGCCTCGGTCAGCTCGCGCGTGCGTTCGGCGACGGCGTCCTCCAGCGTTTCGTTCATCCGCCGCAGCGCTTGCTCCGCTGCGTGCATGCGCAACAGGGCATTGACGGTGGCGAGCAATTCCTCCGGTTCGATCGGTTCCACCAGGAAGGCGTCGGCGCCGCCGGCCAGCGACAGCGCGCGATCGCGTGCGGTGGTAATCGCGGCCGAGGTCTGCAACACGGCAACCGCGGGAAAATCCGTCCTGATCTGCCGGGACAGATCAACGCCGCTCATGTCCGGCAGGATGACGTCCAGCAATACCAGGTCCGGCCTGGCAGTCCCGCAGCGTGCCAAAGCCTCCGCGCCGCTGCCGGCTTCCTCGACGACGTAGCCGTGCTTGCGAAGGATATGCGCCTTCAAATAACGGCCGCCGTCGTCGTCATCGACAACCAGAATCCGTTTGCGGACGTCGTTCATACGGTCAACGCAGCCTCGCCCGACTGCAACACGCCCTGAATGGCGTCGATCAGCATGGCGGACGAGAGATTCGATTTCGACATCACCATTGCGGCGTGCTGCAACAGGCCGCGCGCGTACGGATCGAGAATTGCCGAGGTCAGCACGATCGCCGGGATGTCCGCCAGTGCCGGGTCGGCGGAAATGCGCGTCAGGAATTCGTAGCCGTTCATTTGTGGCATGTTGATGTCGAGCAAGACGACATCGGCCGGCATCTCGGCCAGCCGCGCCAACCCGTCGCTGCCGTTGTCGGCGGTGCGCAGATTGTAGCGGCTGCGCGGCAGCAATTGCCGCACCAGATACCGCGTCACCTCCTCATCGTCGACGAGCAAGATGTTGGTCACCGATTGGCGGCCGGTCAGGCGGTCGAGCAATTCCAGCAAACAGGGTCCATCAATCGGCTTCGGCAGATATTCGTCGGCACCGAGATGGACGGCTTTGCGTTGCTCGCCGGAGGACGACATGACAACCAGCGGGATGTCGGCGCTGACCTCGTTGCCGCGCACTTCCATCAGCAGGCGCCAGCTCTCGTCGCCGAGCAAGACGATGTCGAGCAATGCCGCGGCGGGCTTCACGTGCCGCAGCACGTGCTGCGCCTGGCGCACAGTATGGACGCGCAACATCTGGTACGGCGAGCCGGCAAGAATCCGCTCGATCGCGAAGGCATCGGCGGCATCGTCTTCCAGTACCATGACAGGGGCTCTTCCGGCTTCGACGGTCCAGTCCTCGGAGATATCAATTGACTCGCCAGCAGCGTAATAGACGCGCGGCAATGTGACCGCGAATGTCGATCCCTCGCCCAGTGTACTCTCCACCGTGATCCGGCCGCCCAGCAGCTCGGCCAGTTTCTTCGACAGCGGCAGGCCCAAACCGGTACCTTTGACACGCCGTTGCAGCCGATGTGCGACCTGGCCGAACTCCTGGAAGATCAGCTCCAGGTCGCTCTTGGCGATGCCGATCCCGGTATCGCGCACGCTGAAGGTGACGGTATCGGCTATCTGGTCGGCGGTCGCCGCGACGCGCACCTCGCCACGCTCTGTGAATTTGATGGCGTTGGAGATGAAATTCCGCAGAATCTGCGAGACCTTGCCTTCGTCGGTATCCAGCGGCGGCACATCGACCGGGTCCTGGAACACCAAGGCAACGGCATCGCCGACCAGCAGCGGCCGTAACATGCCGCGCAATGCACCGAACATCGAAACGGCGGTGAATTCCGAGGGCGTGACAACGGTCTTGCCGGCTTCGACCTTGGCCAGATCCAGCAGATCGTCCACCAGCTCGGTCAAATTCTCCGCTGCCTTGCGGATGAAAAGGACCTGCGTCTCTTGCTCCGGCGTCAGGTCGCCATCGCTGCGCGACAGTAACAGCCGCGACAGGGCAAGAATCGAATTCAGCGGCGTGCGGAACTCGTGGCTCATATGCGAGAGGAATCGCGACTTCAGCTCGTCGGCGCGGCGCAGATGGTCGGCGCGCTCATCGAGCTCGGCATACAGCGCGACGACACCGCGGTTGGTGTCCTGCAGCTCCTTGTTCAGCCGCTCCAGATCCTCCTGCCGCGCGCGGAGTTGCTCCATCTGCGACAGGATCTGCGCGTTCTGCTGACGGATCTCCTCCATCGCGTCAGCCGGCCCATCGGCGGCGAGTGCCGCGGCGATGCGCCGCAGACCGGCCGGCGTTACCTGCGCTGCGCGGGGCGGCAGCCGTTTCACCAGCCGCACCGTCGTGCCGGCACCGGGCCTGGATGCCACCGTCATCGCATCCATCAGCCGCTGCGCACCAAGAATACCAAGCCCCATGCCGTTGGCGGATTTGTGCAGGCCGGCCAGGACGTCGGGCAGGTTGGCAATGCCTGCGCCGTTATCGCTGACAATGATCACGAACTCTTGTGCGCCGCCGGTGCCTTCCAAACGAAATTCGACCTGGCCGCCGCCGGCATATTCGAAGGCATTCCGGGCAATCTCGGATACCGCCGTGGTGATGCGCGTCAGATCCTGCGCTTCGAACCCAACTTGCTCGGCCAGTCGGCGCGTGCGTTTGCGCACCAGCACGATGTCGGTTTCATTCGCGATCGCTACCAGTAGCAGTCGGACGTTCATTGCCCTAATTTACAGCAGCACGTGCATCGCGACCACCGACGCGTCGTCCCGGCCACGGCGGAAGTCGCGCAGCAATACGCCAGCGATCAATGACGGATGCTGCGCCGCGAGGCCCGGATACGCGGCGAGGTCCCAGCGCGGCGTCAGTCCGTCGGAATGCAGGATCACCGTCGGCGCCGCACTGAACGGATATGTCATTTCGCGGATGCGCGGCGCGATGTGCCCGGCGGTGCCATTGTAGGAGATCATATGCCGGGCGGTGCCGTTCACAACCAGCACGCCGGTGATATTGCCGATGCCGACATAGCGCACGAGACGCGCGGCAGCATCGACGCGCGCGATGGCGATCGCCGCGCCTCGCGTCGGGATCAGGGCCCGATGCACCCGCTCCGCCAGGCGCTCGCACGGATCGTTCACATGATCGTGAAAGATGCGCACCGCAATATCGGCGGCGCGCTCGGCTTCCACGCCATGGCCCGAACCATCCACGGACAACACGGTGCGGCCGTCGTGCGCCTCGCCAACGGCCCAGTTGTCGCCGCAGACGAGTTCGCCGGGATAGGGTGCGATGGCGGCGCCGATCCGCATGGGCGGCGGCGATTTTGTTGTCTCCATCACGAAACGGACCGTGATCGCGGTGCCGAGCCCGGGGCGCGAGTAGATGCGCACGTGGTCCGATTGCCGGATGATCGCGCCCAGACCGTTGCCAGGACTGCCGGCGGTCGAATACCCGTCTGCGATGCAACGTTCGACATCGGCCATGCCCGGGCCGCGGTCCAGCGCCAGCACTTCAATGCCGGAGCCGTCCTGGTCAAAGAACATGCCGGCCAGGATGTGGCCGCCGCTGCCATGCTTCAGCAGGTTGGTGGCCAGTTCCGTCACCGCCAGCGAAAGCTGCGCCACAGATTGGTCAGGCATACCATGACGTCGTGCGAAGCCGGCCACCAGCCGGCGAGCTTCCGCAACCTGGCTGGGATCGGCGACGGCAGTGATCATGTCATTTCCAACGCGCCAGGATTATTTCAGTCCCTTGTCCCGGCGCGGACGTGATCGCGAATTCGTTCACCAGTCGCTTGGCGCCGCTCAGCCCAAGCCCAAGCCCCTGGCCGGACGTGTAGCCATCCTGCATGGCCCGTGAAATATCAGGGATCCCGGGCCCCTGATCCGTGAAGGTCAACCGCACGCCGCGGCGCTGGCCGTTGCGCAGCACCTCGATGCGCATGGTGCCGCCGCCGCCGTAATCCACCGTGTTGCGCGCGATCTCACTGGCAGCGGTGATGATCTTGGTCTGGTCCACCAGGCTGAAACCCGCCGCCACGGCCTTCGCCCGCACCACCTGCCGCGCCCGCACCACGTCGTCGGAGTTGCGGACCGGCATGGTTTCATCCGCCTCGACGATCATCTTCTTGCTCACCGCGGTCGATGATGGTCCGGATCATGGCCAGGCCCTTGTCAACGTTCAGCGCGGTGCGCACGCCGGTGAGTGTCAGCCCCAGTTCGACCAGGGTGATCGCCACCGCCGGCCGCATGCCGACCACCACGGTGACCGCGTCCAGCACGCGGGACATGGCGGCGATATTGTTGAGCATGCGGCCGATGAAGGAATCGACGATCTCCAGCGCCGAGATGTCGATCATCACGCCGCGGGCGCGATCTTCCACGATGCGTTGCGTCAGGTCGTCCTGCAGCGCCATCGCCAGCCGGTCGTGCATATCCACCTGGATCGACACGAGCAGGCAGTCGCCGATTTTCAGGATCGGGATTTCCGCCATCGGGCTAGGATCCGAAATCCGAACAACGCGGCACCGGCCACGCCGCTGTGTTGCCAGGAGCGAAGCGATGAAGCGACCTGGTTCGGGGCAATGCCTGGATCGTGCCTCCGCCCGCACCACCGGGGTTGCTTCGTCGCTTCGCTCCTCGCAATGACATGGGGGGCATGAAGCACGTTTCTCCGATCATCGGGCTAGTCGTGCTGCCGCGGTTTCGCGGCGGCGCGGTCCTGGATCGCCTTGCCGCTGCGGCGCAGCGCCAGACCCAGCGCATCCGCCATCGTCGCCTTCGATACCACGTTCAGTTCCAGGCCCAGATGCACGATCGTCTGCGCGATCTGCGGCCGGATGCCGCTGAGGATGCAGTCGGCGCCCATCAAGCGGGCAGCGGAAATCGTCTTGATCAGATGCTGGGCCACCAGCGTATCGACCGTCGGCACGCCGGTTATGTCGATGATGGCAATCTCGGCACCGGAGGCGACGATGCGTTCCAGGAGGCTTTCCATCACGATCTGAGTGCGGGCGCTGTCCAGCGTGCCGATCAGGGGCAGCGCGAGGATGCCGTCCCAAAGCGCCACCACCGGGGTGGACAGTTCCAGCAGCTCCTGCTGCTGGCGGCTGATCAGCTCCTCGCGGGCCTTGGCGTAGCATTCGGTGGTGTAAAGACCGAGCGAATCCAGCAACCGCGTGGCGGTCCAGATCTCGTCGGCCAATTTGTCCGCGCTGGTGATTTCGCGGCGCAGCAATTGGAACAATGGTTCTTTCAGGGAAAAGACAAACGTTGCGGTTTCGCTCGGCGTGAAGCCTTGCACGACGCGGGCGCGGGAGATCTCTTCCAACAATTCCCGCATCGGCGCCCAATCCGCGGCGTTGATGTCCGCGTATTGATCGTTGCGGGCGCTGCGGCGCAATTGCTCCAGGAACCGCTTCGCCTGTTCCGGCGTCTCGCCATCGCGCCGCAGCGCAGCGCCGGAGGGCGAACTGCGCGCCATGCAATCGAGCCAATCATCGAGCACTGTGGACTGGTGCCTGTCGATCAGCGTCAGGATAAGGCTCTGAGTCTCAGCCATGCATGTCCCAGGTATGGTTGTTGCGGCTTCTTACCACACCGATTACGCCGCAGGGCGGTTGGCAGCAAGTGCGCCGGTCGTTGCTATCGTGTATTGCGCCGGTCACGGGGGGGATGACTGTCCATTGTGCCGGCCCATTGTGCCGGCGTCTCACGGCGATGGCTGGCGCGGCGGGGCGCACAGCCGGACAGCGTGCCGGTCCGGTCCAAGTCCAGTACAGCGACAGTGGACTTCAAGAAATCTTGCGCTCATCAGGATTTGGGCATAGGGACTGTCGCATGAGCATAAGGTTGAAGGCGCGGGCGATGAGCGCTTCCTGTAACCCTTCGGTCGAGACGCCGCGAAAACGTCATATCCTGCTGGTGGAAGACGACGAGGCGGCCAGCGCCGCTTATAGCCGGATGTTGCGGCGCGCGGGCTACGACGTCACGGCGGCGGGTGACTTCCGGCTGGCCCTGGACACGCTCGAAGCAGACCAACCACTGGACCTGCTGGTGGTGGACATCGTCATGCCGGGCAGTGTCAATGGTCTGGCGCTATCGCGCATGGCGCGGCTGCGGCGGCAGGGGCTGAAGGTGATCTACATGACCGGGTTCAACATTCCCGGGGCCGAGCGCGAGGCGCTGGGGCCGATTCTACGCAAGCCGGTCGATGAAGCCGAGTTGCTTGCCGAAGTGGAGCAAGCGCTGGCCGCGGCGTAGCGCTCGCGTTCCTTGGCCGATGTCATTGCGCTCCGCATCATTGTGAGTTGACCACCGGCCTGGCGGCCGGTGGTCAACCCGCGATGACATTGAACTGGTTGGATTGGCCGGTTGAGGTTGCGCGCCCCGCCGACTTGCCCCCTAGTGCGCCTCCTCATATAGCGCCCGCGCCTCGAGGAGGGACCATGGCAGCCACAGCCGAACTCGTCACGACCGAGAACCCCATACTCGCCCGCCAGGCAGCCATATTGGCACGGCCCATGACGCCGGAGCGGCGCATGGCCGATGCCATCCGTGCGCTGGCGATCGACGCGACGGAAGCGGCGAATTCGGGCCACCCGGGCCTGCCGATGGGCATGGCGGATGCCGCCACCACGCTGTGGACGCGCTTTCATAAATTTGATGCCGCCGATCCGCATTGGCCGGACCGCGATCGCTTCGTGCTGTCAGCCGGCCACGGTTCCATGTTGCTGTATGCGCTGATCTATCTCACCGGCCATGCCGGCATGACGATCGAGGATATTCGCAATTTTCGTCAGTTGCATTCGCCCGCGGCGGGTCATCCAGAGCATGGCGAACATCCGGCGATCGAAACCACCACCGGCCCGTTGGGCCAGGGTATCGCCACCGCGGTCGGCATGGCGCTGGCCGAGCGCATGATGGCAGCGCGGTTCGGCCGTTCGCTGGTGGATCATCGCACCTGGGTGATCGCGTCGGATGGCGACATGATGGAGGGCATCAACCACGAGGCGGGCGCGCTCGCGGGGCATCTGTGCCTGTCGAAACTGACGGTTCTCTACGACAACAATCATGTCTCGATCGACGGCGACACGGCGCTGTCGATGTCCGACGATGTGGCCAAGCGTTATGCCGCCTATGGCTGGGCGACAAAGCAGGTCGATGGTCATGATCCGCAGCAGGTGGCCGCAGCACTGTCCTTCGCTGTCCGCTCCAAGAAGCCAACGATGATCGTCTGCAATACGATCATCGGCCTGGGTGCGCCGCACAAGGCCGGCACGTCGGCGGTGCACGGCTCGGCACTGGGCAAGGACGAGGCCGCGGGTGCCAAGGCGGCCCTGGGCTGGCATGAACAACCGTTCACCGTACCGCAGGATCTGCTGGAGCAATGGAACGCGGTCGGCACGCGCGGCGCCGGCGCCCGGCGCGCCTGGTTGAAGCGGGTCGCGCACAACTCCATGCGCGGCGACTTCGAACGCGCCATTGCCGGCCGCCTGCCGGAGACCTGGCATGAAGCCGTATCGGCACTGAAACAAGGGATTCTTGACAGCAAGCCAAAGATCGCCACGCGACAGGCGAGCCAGCGGTGCCTGGAGATGCTGGTGCCCGCAACGCCCGACCTGGTGGGCGGATCGGCCGACCTGACCGGATCCAACCTGACGTTGGTGAAGAACATGGGCAGCGTCGCGCCGGGCAGCTATGGCGGGCGCTACATCCATTTCGGTGTGCGCGAGCATGGCATGGGCGCGGCGGCCAACGGCATGGCGCTGCATGGCGGGCTGATCCCCTATACCGGCACGTTCTTCGTGTTCAGCGACTACATGCGGCCCGCGATCCGCATGGGCGCGATCATGCGCCAGCGGGTGATCCACGTGCTGACGCATGATTCCATCGGACTCGGCGAGGACGGCCCGACGCACCAGCCGGTAGAGCACCTGGCCAGCCTGCGCGCCATGCCGAACCTGCATGTGTACCGGCCATGCGATGCGCTCGAGACCGCGGAATGCTGGGAATTGGCGCTGCGCCGCACCGACGGTCCCAGCCTGCTGGTGCTGACCCGCCAGCCGCTGCCCTTGCTGCGCAGCAGTGCGGTGGAGAATTGCTGTGCCCGCGGCGGCTATGTGATGGCGGAAGCCGATGGCCCGCGCCAGGCGACGCTGATCGCTACCGGCTCCGAGGTGCCGATCGCCATGAGCGCGCGCGAGAAACTGGCCGCCGACGGCATCCACGTCGCCGTGGTGTCCCTGCCCTGCTGGGAATTGTTCTCGGCGCAGGATGAGAGCTACCGCGCCCAGACACTTGGCGGCGCGCCGCGGATCGGTATCGAGGCGGCCTGCGATTTCGGCTGGGATCGCTGGCTTGGCCCCGACGGGACGTTCATCGGCATGCACGGCTTCGGCGCGTCGGCAAACTATACCGATTTGTACAATTACTTCGGCCTGACGCCGGATGCTATTGCAGCTTCCGTGCGCAAACGGCTGGGATAGGAAGGCTGGCGGTCAGTTCGGGACGATGGGCAGACCGCGCTCGTGCTGCGACGCTGACGGATCGCGCCTGCTGTCATGGCGAGCGAAGCGTAGCGATCTCCGCCGGGAGATCGTGCGCTCGCCCGCTGGGGATTGCTTCGCTTCGCTTAGCAGTGACAAGTCGGGCGGCACCGCCGTCAGGATCACTAAATAGCCCTGCCGTCTCGGGGCAGTCGGGAAAGCGCAGCGCTTGGCCGGAACCACGCTGAATCTGCTGGTCTCCACGCATGTTGCGTTGTTGCACACCGTGCTGGATATCGCGGCCGGCAAAGCCGATGTCACTGTCCTGCACGATGCATGCCCGGTCTATTTCGGCCTGACCGCCTGTGCCGGCGGCACGCTGATTGCCGCGCGGAATGTCGGCCTGGATTTCCGCGTCGTGACGCCCGGGCTGCCACGCAACGCGATCTGGCTTCTGCCGCATGGTTCGAAAACGCCGGAGCCATACATCGCACATCCCGTATTGTTCGACCTGCATCAGATCCATGCCGTCGGGAACTGGCCTTTTGTCGTGATCGGGCGGGGGTCTCGGCTCGCGGTATTCGACATTGCGACACGGCAATTAGCCGCGTGCTTCGATCTGCAATCCGTGTTGCCACCCGATCTGCGCCGGACTGATCGTCCCGCCGATCCGTATCATTTCAATTCGATTTCGTCGGCCGGCGGGCGGCTGCTCGTCCTGGCACATAATTGGCAGGAGGGCAGTTTCGCGCTTGAGCTGCATTGCGACGCTGCCCTGGGTCAGCTTCCGGTCCCGGTGCTGCACACGATCCATCGCAACCTTGGCCATGCATCGCACGACATCGTCTTCGATCGCGGAACGTTGTTCGTCCTTGACGGCGAGGGCGGCGCGCTGATCGCACGCGGCCATTCTGCCGGGCGAGCGCAACTTTCCGAGCAAGGAACCAAACCCTACCCGCGCGGGCTTATTGTCATGGCGGACAGACTTGTCGTGGGATACGGCTCCTGGTCGGCAGAGCATGCAGACCGCGCCACCTCACCAACCCGGCTATGCGTGCTTGACCGCGAGAGCCTTGAGTTGCGGCTGGACCTGGAACTGGGGCCATTCGGCAACCCCTGCGCACTCTCGCTGCTTGAAACGGCGGCACACCAGGCTGAGCGAGGCTGCGGGTCTTCCAGAGTGTCGGCAACGCTCTCGTTCGTGTAGCCGTCTTGCCGGAAAGTGCGCCGCATGGAGGGGGTGCTCTTGCCGCGGAGACGGGCATGGCGCGGCGCCAACCGCCCGCGGCCACACCGGAGCGAGGCGCCGGCTTGCCGCCGCCGCCGGACCGCGATCACGATTTCGCCGCGGTTGATCCGTATCAATGATTGGTTAATGAGTCTTCGGGCAGGAAACACCTGAAACCGGACAGGAAAGGGCACTCCCATGGCAGTGAAGGTCGCCATCAACGGATTTGGACGGATCGGGCGTCTGGTGCTGCGCGCCATCGTCGAGAGCGGACGGCAGGACGTGGTGCCCATCGCCATCAATGACCTCGGCAGCGTCGAGGCCAACGCCCATTTGTTCGCCTTCGACAGCGTGCACGGCCGCTTCCCGGGCCAGCTCGAAATCTCCGGCGACACGATCACCATCCGCCATAACGGCAAGGTCTATGGCCCGATCAAGGTGGCGGCGGAGCGCGATCCATCCAAGGTGCCGTATTCGGGCGTCGATGTCGCACTGGAATGCACCGGCATCTTCACGTCGAAGGAGAAGGCGGCGCCGCTGATTGCCGCGGGCGCGCGCAAGATCCTGATCTCCGCGCCGGCGGATCATGTGGATGCCACGATCGTCTATGGCGTGAACCACAAGACACTGACGCCGGCCATGACGGTGGTGTCCAACGCGTCCTGCACCACCAACTGCCTGGCGCCGATGGCCAAGGTGCTGCACGAGAAGTTCGGCATATTGCGCGGCTACATGGTGACCATCCACGCCTATACCGGCGACCAGAACACGGTCGATACCCTGCATAAGGACCTGCACCGCGCGCGGGCGGCAGCGGTGTCGGCGATCCCGACCTCGACCGGCGCCGCGCGCGCGGTGGGCCTGGTGCTGCCGGACCTGAAGGGCAAGCTGGACGGGACCGCGATCCGTATTCCGACACCGAACGTGTCGCTGGTGTCGCTGGACGTGAATCTGTCAAAGCAGGCGACGAAGGATGAGATCAACGCGGCGATGCAGGATGCCTCGAAGGGCGAGCTGAAGGGTATCCTGGACTACAACACGGCGCCGCTGGTCAGCATCGACTTCAACCACTCCCCCGCGTCCTGCACCTTCGATGCGACGCAGACCACGGTGGTGGATGGCGCATTGGCGCGGGTGATGGGCTGGTACGACAATGAGTGGGGCTTCTCCAACCGCATGTCGGACACGGCGGCATTGTTCGGATCGCTGTAAAAATACCTCTCCCGCGGTTCGCGCGGGAGAGTTCGCCAGGGCCGCGAAGCGGACCAGCCGAAGCGTCGAGGGTGAGAACGATCGGGTCGGTACATTGTTCTACGTACCCTCCCGATCACCCTCACCCTAGGGTACTGCGCACCTCGACCTCTCCCTCTGCGCGGGCGAGGTTAAACAGGAGTCGTCATGCCTTTTCGCACCCTCGACAACGTGGACGTCGCCGGCCAGCGCGTCTTGCTCCGCGCCGACCTCAACGTGCCCGTCCGTGACGGCAAGATCACCGACCTGACCCGGATCGAGCGCCTTTGTCCCACCATCCGCGAGCTTGCGGGCGAGGGCGCCAAGGTCATCGTCTGTAGTCATTTTGACCGGCCCAAGGGCAAACGCGTGCCCGAAATGTCGCTCGGCCCGATGGCCGCGGCGTTGGGCGAGGTTCTGGGCCAGCGCGTCCGTTTCGCCGAGGACTGCATCGGGCTGCCTGCGGAGCAAGCGGTGGAGCGCATGGCCCGCGGCGACGTGGTGGTGCTGGAGAACACCCGCTATCACGCCGAGGAAGAAAAAAACGATCCGGTCTTCGCCGCCGCGTTGGCAAAGCTGGCCGATCTTTTTGTGAACGATGCGTTCTCCGCCGCCCACCGCGCGCATGCGAGCACTGAGGGCGTTGCCCACAAGCTGCCCGCCTATGCCGGCCGCCTGATGCAGGCCGAACTGGAGGCGTTGGATGCCGCACTCGGCAACCCGGTGCGTCCGGTGATGGCTGTGGTTGGCGGCGCCAAGGTCTCCACCAAGCTGGAATTGCTCGGCAACCTGATCTCTAGAGTGGACGTGCTGGTGATTGGCGGTGCCATGGCCAATACCTTCCTGGCAGCGCAGGGCGTGGATGTCGGCAAGTCGCTGCAGGAAGCCGAGATGCACGACACCGCGCGCCGCATCCTTGAGCCAACCAAGATGGGCGGCTGCCAGGTCGTGCTGCCGGTCGATGCGGTGGTCGCGGCGGCATTGGCGCCGAACGTTTCCGCCCGCACCGTATCCATCCGCGAGGTTCCGGGCGATGCCATGATCCTGGACGTCGGGCCGGCGACGGTGGCGGAGCTGACCGCGCGGCTTGGTTCGATGAAGACGCTGGTCTGGAACGGACCGCTCGGCGCGTTCGAGACGCCGCCCTTCGATGCCGGCACCACAGCGTTGGCGCGCGCAGTGGCGGCCGCGACGCAATCCGGCATCCTGCGCAGCGTGGCCGGCGGCGGCGATACCGTTTCGGCTCTACGCCATGCCGGTGTGCTGGACCAATTGAGCTACGTTTCCACCGCGGGAGGCGCGTTCCTGGAATGGCTCGAAGGCAAGACACTGCCTGGGGTCGCTGCGTTGGCCTGGTAGCGCCGGTCGCACGGCAGAGCACTGGCGGACTCGCAGCGCGGTCCGGCCGGCCATGAAACTTCAAAGGTCCTTGCGGCTGGCGTCAAGACCTGACACCGAGGCGGACCGTTTCATGTGCAAAGAATGCCATAATTCTTGAATTCTGTTTCGATGTCCACACAAGAATACTGCAGAGCAATCCGGTGTGGCGAATCGAACGCGCCGGTTCGATCATGTTTGGGCAGAGCAATCAACGCATCGGGGACCGGCGCAGCCGCGGACCATGCGCCGATTCGTCTCATAACTGGAAACAGATTGTCCGTTTCGGTACATGACTACCAGCATTCGGACGGTGCGGGCAAAAGGAGCGCTGATTGAGACGAAACAATTACGAAAAGCGTGCAAAATCCCAATGCCGTCCCTGTTTGCGAAGGGAGTCGAAGGTAGCGGCTCGGATCTAACGGCGACTTCGGTGCCCGGTCGGCACCGAAACGACTTGAAGCCGGAATCCTGCGTTTTCAATGTCCAACCCGATCGCAACTTGAGCCGCGCGGTTTTGGTGCGAGGCAAAGCGAACCGCGGGGTCACGAACACCCTTCGTCCCGGTCCACGATTTGTCCCTGTACAGGAATTGCCCGGCGCCAGTCGAGGGCAGCGAGACCGCACTGGCAAGCCGCATCCCGCACGGGAAGCTTCCTGCCATTATCAGCGCTTTTCCCAAACGCACCCGGCTTCAGAAAAGCGCGGGCAAGCAAGAGAGCAGTACGGGATTCGAGCCTTGAAGTGGCCCATTGCAACTTTTACGGTACTTTTCCACGCACGGAACGCCTCGGCCCGGCATTAAGTTTGACATTTGCGCGGAGTCGTTTCGCTGGCCAATTACCGAAAAATCTCATGCACTGTACGCCTTCCACTGCCGGCTACCGATCGCCCAGCCGAAGCCGAACAATCGACGCATGAGCGGAAATTTCTCACATCGGCGCGAGCGCCGCCCGCGTACGAATTTCTTTTCTGCAATAAAGTTGACAACGGACCGTCCGATAGTATTTCGTGTCGGGTGGGGAAACGAGTCAATTCCGGCTCGTTGGGCTCACGAAGGGAACCAACCCATGGCGACTAGTCAGTCGGCCGATCAACTGGTCGGTATACTCCGGGATACGGTCGTAGCACTGGTACGGCGCGACGGCCCTGACCTTTCAGCACGTCAGCTCGGCGTGTTCCTGACCTGCTATCTGCGCGACGGCGGCCACACGGTCCGCGGCCTGGCCGCCGAACTGAATGTTTCAAAGCCGGCCATCACCCGCGCGCTCGACCGGTTGGGCGAACTCGACCTGGCCCGCCGCAAGGTTGATCCGTTGGACCGCCGCAGCGTGCTGGTGCAGCGTACCATGAAGGGTGCCGCGTTCCTGCGCGATCTGCGCACCATCATGAGCGAAGCAGCCAGCGGCGGAAACGGCTCACGCAAGCCCGCCGCGGCACCTGCCCGGGAAAACGGACGCCGGACCGCCGCGAGTGCCTGATACGTCGGGCGGCAGTCGGCTACCAGCCTCCTCTCCAGGCCTGATAAACTGGTGGCCGGCGGCTGCGGCGTGACGATTGTCGATCATGAATTGCCGTTTTGCAGCGGGTTGTCGCGCGTCCACCGATAGATAAATTCGGTGCAAGCCATCGGGACGAGCGTCATGGCGGGCAGCGGGCGATTGGATCGCGGCGACGGTGTGGAATTGGCCTGGGCCAAAACGGCTGGGCGCGTCCCCACCATCGTCTTCCTGCCTGGTTACCGCAGCGATATGACCGGCGACAAGGCGAGTGCCCTGGCGGCGTTCTGTGCCGCGCGAGGTCACGCCATGCTGCGCTTCGATTATTCCGGCCACGGCAGCAGTAGCGGTCGGTTCGAGGACGGCACCATCGGAATTTGGACCGCGGACGCACTGACTGCGATCGACCGCCTGACCGACGGCCCGCTGATCCTGATCGGCTCCTCCATGGGCGGCTGGATCGCCCTGTTATGTGCCCGTGCGCGGCAGGACCGCATCGCCGCGCTGGTCGGCATCGCCGCCGCGCCGGACTTCACGGAAGAGCTGATGTGGCAGGCGATGGATTCAGAGCAATGCGGCCGGCTCATGGAACATGGCATGATCCATGTCCCCAGCCGCTATGGTGATCCCACCCCGATCACCCGCGCCCTGATCGAGGATGGTCGCAATCATCTGCTCCTCTCCGCCCCCATCCCGCTGCGCTGCCCGGTGCGGCTGCTGCACGGGCAGGCCGATCCGGACGTGCCGTGGGAGACGGCGCTGCGCATTGCCGGGCAAGTGGCGAGCACCGATGTGCAGGTGACGCTGGTGAAGGACGGCGACCATCGCCTGTCCCGCCCACAGGACCTGGCGCTGCTACGGCGGGTGATCGGCGATCTGCTGGCGCAGGATGGCACGCAGGCCCTCGCGGTAGGTCGGATGACGCCAAGCATACCCTAGCGCCGCTTGCGTCTTGTGGCTGGCGACCTTGCGGTTTTCCGCCCAGAAGCTGCGCGCCATCGGACTCATCATCGGTTCCGCGTCGGCGAAGGCGATAGCCGGCGGCGCCGGTTTGTGGAGCAATCGCGCCGCTTCCTCCAGCACCCGGGCGCTTTCCGCCGGTTCGTCGTCGTTGAGATTGAAAGTCCGCCGCCCGGGGGCGACGGACTGGCGCGTCGCGGCCAGGACCGCGCCGGCAATATCGTCGCGGTGGATGCGACCGAACGCATGTCCCGGCTTGATAATGCGCCGTGCGCGGCCGGAGTACAGGTCGTCGAATGCCGAACGACCCGGACCATAGATGCCGGCGAGGCGGAAGACGTCCACCGCATGTGCGGCGGAAAGCATGCTCCAGGCCGTTTCTGCAGCGAGACGGCGATGTCCGCGCTCCTGGCTTGGTTCCGGTGGCGTATCCTCGTCCACCCAGCCGCCATCGCGATCGCCATAGACAACGGTGCTGGAGAGATATCCGATCCAGCGCAGATGCGGCGCCGTTGCGATCGCATCAGCATAGCGTGCCAGCACGGGGTCGGAGTGGGCATTCGGCGGGACTGTGGAAAGCAGATGCGTGGCGGCGGCGACGACGGTGGTAGCGGCATCGAACGGGACCGTATCAGGGCCGGGGGGCTGGCGTGCGACGGCGGTCGCGGCGAAGCCGGCCTCGCGCGCCGCATTGGCAATGGCTGTCCCGCAATAGCCGAGGCCGAAGATCAGAAGACGCATGGCTTTTTATACCCGGGCCGCTGCGGGGTTGGCGAGCATGGGGCGGTAGCAGCATACGCAAACAGGGAAACCGCACGTAGCAGCCAAAGCACGCCGTTGGGCTCGCCATGGGTGGCGGAACTTGCGGAAGCGCTCATCCGCCAATGTCGCGGCTGTCGATCCTTGCGACGAGCCGTGAAACCCGGAGGCGCAATGGCCAGTATGTCTATCGTGTGCCGCCCTTGGATGTTCCAGCAAGGGGCTGCTCGCCGAGCTCATGCGGCACGGCTTGGAAATGGACAAGCGGCGGGCGGCAGGCAAACGGATATTTATGTCGGGAAACGACGAGAACAGCTTTGGTTGGTATCGTGCGGGCAATGACCGCCTCCGGCGATCGCGCCCCCGCCTTCAAAGGCGGACCGGGCACATGACGTGTCTCTCCGCCATGTGCCCGGCCCCGGGCTCTATAGGTTCGCCTGGAAATCCATGTAGTCGCGAACCTTGCGATAGACCTGCAGCCGGTTGCGCTGGCTGTCGGCCACGATGATCTCATCCGTCGCCGGATTGAAATCGATCGCGGTCGGGAAGCAGAAGCGCCACAGCGGCTCCAGGTTCCGCACCCGGCGATAGGCCTTCATCATGTCCGGATTGGCATCGACGCTCTGCTTGCCCCACTTGGACATCACCTGCGAATCGCCGTACAGGTTGGTCAGCGGCGTGCCATCCGCCTCGAAGATGCAGACGCGGTGGTTGCCCCAATCGGTGATGTAGATGTCGCCGTCGGGATCCACCGCCACGTCGGTCGGATGGTTCAGCATGCCGGCCTTGGGATAGCCTTCCGGCTGCAGGCTGGACACGAACGGACCCAGATAAGTCACGGCAAAGGCGTCTTCCGGCGCCGGGACCGCGCCATACTGGCCGATGCTCATCAGATGATGCCCCTGCGGGGACAGCTTCTGCACCCGATGGTTCTTCCAGTCGGCGACGAAGATGTCGCCCTTTTGGTCGAGCGTGATGCCCCAGGGCTGGTTGAACTCGCCAGGACCGGTTCCGGCCTTGCCGCAGGTGGCAACCAGCTTGCCTTCCGGCGAGAACACTTGCAGGCGGTTATTGCCGCTGTCCACGACAATGACGTTGCCGTTCTTCTCGACCGCCAGACCGGCGGGGCGCATCAGCTCGCCGTCGCCGCTGCCGCTCTTGCCCCACTTGAACTGGAACTTGCCGTTCTGGTCGAACACCGAGATGGTGTTGGTCCATTCGTCAGAGCAAAACACGCGGCCGTCGCGGCCGACCGCGACGCCGAACGGCCAGGTCGCCTTGCCGTCGCCCTCGCCGTGCTGGAAGAACTCCGCGGCCAGTTCCTCATCGCCGGGACCGCCGAGCCGGATGCGGTTCACCCGCATGCCGAAATTGTTCTCGTTGCCGCGATTGGCGGTATAGAGATCGCTGTCGTTGCCCAGGCACATCGTCTGCACGTAGTTGAAACCCGTGCCCGTTGCCGCGCCGCGTCCGATGGCATGGCTCCAATCATAAGCCCTGCCGCGGACCACTGTCGTAAGCGCCATAATTCCCTCCCGTTACCTACAGCTCCTCACATGCTCCATGCCGAGGCTGGCCTTCGTTCCCACGGACATCGCGTCCGGGGAACGAAGGCGGCCGGCAATGCCTCCGAGCCCTTAGTGCAGGAAGGCCGGCTTCTCGTACGTGCCGTTCACGATCGGCGCCGGGTTCACGCCCAGCCACTTGTCGAGAATGGTCGAGTAGATGCTGCGGAAGTCCATGCTCGGCGACAGGTCGCCTTGCACCAGCTTGCTGGCTTCGAGCGACGGGTATTCGCCGTAGTGCCCGCCCTTGACCTTCTCGCCCAGCACGAAGGTGGCGCCGGCGGCGCCATGATCGGTGCCGGAGCCGTTGTCGCGCACGCGACGGCCGAATTCCGAGAACATCAGGACGATGACGTTATCGGCGGCGTTGTGCTCGCGCAGGTCGGTCATGAAGGCGTCGAGGCCCTCGGTGACCGCAGTCCACAGGCCCGCATGCAGCGGCGACTGGCCGGCATGGGAGTCGAAGCTGCCGTGGTCGCAGTAGAACACCCGCGTGCCGAGGCCCGCGAGATGCACCTGGGCGATGCCGCGCAGCTTCTGCGCGATCGTCGTGTTCGGGTACGTGACGGTGGAGCTGTAGTGGCCCGGCGCCACCTTCAGGATGTCGGCGCCCTTCAAGCCATCAAGGCCGGTCGTGCCGAGATACTCCATCACGCCGCTGCCCTCGATCGGCTGATACATGTGCGAGAAGGTTTCCAGCACCTTCAGCCGCTGGGCCTGGTCGCGGATGGACGGCAGGAAGCCGTATTGCTCCAGCGGGCCGGCGACGCAGGCCACTGGAACGCCAGGCACCGCCAGCGCGCGGAACAAGCAGGGGCCGAAGCTGACGGCGGTGACGACGTTTTCCTTGTTCGGATCGAACTCGCGCACCACGCGGCCCAGCCAGCCTTCGGTGCCGACCTTGTCGGCCTCGCAGGTGTGCCAGATGTCCATGGAGCGGAAGTGCGAGCGCGGTGAATCGAGGTAGCCGACGCCGTGCATGATCGCGAGCTTGTCGTCGTCCCAGAACTTCTTCAGCGGCGCCATGTATTGCGGAATGGCGTGCGCCTGGTCCAGCTGGATCATGTCGGATTCCGCAATGCCGACGGCCTTGCGGTTATCGCGATAGAGCCCGTTGTTGTACGGGATCACGGTGTTCAGGTAGTCGTTGCCGCCGGTGAGCTGCAGCACGACTATCACCGGGTCCTTGTTTGCCGTCTGTGTCGCAGACATTATGAGCGTCCTCCTTGTCGATATCTTGTGGTGTTCAACCGAACTGGAACTCGCGCGTCGCCACGATGAGCTGCAGCATTTCCGCCGCGTGCTGCGTGGCGTTCTGCGCGTTGGCGCCGTCCCACTTGATCTCGCCCCACTGCTTCGCGGTGTCGGTGAGTTCCTTCTTGGTGTCGGCGCCGACTTCGACCGGCCCGAGCAAATCCAGGCAGTTGGTGACCAATTGCTCCGGGGTCTGCTTGCCGTGCTTCTTGAGCCGCTCGATGAGCGCCTTCACGCCCGGCAGGTCGGGATTGCCGATCTGCGCGGCGACGAAGTTGATGCGCGACATCAAGGAGCCGCTGTTGATCCACTCCTTGCCGGTGTGCCAGCCCTCGACCGACGGCGGGTTGAGCAGATCCTGGCCCATGTAGGACGGGTTCATCGACAGCTCGCCGTATCCCGGCTTCGGCAGCTCATAGCCGCCGACCAAGCGCAGCGTGCCGACGACCACCTCGGCGGGCGACTTCAGATG
>DATKPQ010000037.1:0-17265 GCA_035523995.1 Acetobacteraceae bacterium
GACCGGCGTCACCACCGAAGTGTGCGTCAACACCACGGTTCGTGAAGCGAACGACCGCGGCTACGACTGCCTGGTGCCGGAGGATTGCGTCGGCTCGTATTTCCCCGAGTTCCAGGCCGCCGGCCTGAAAATGATCAAGGCCCAGGGCGGCATCTTCGGCTGGGTCAGCAGCAGCCAGGACGTCATCGCCGCTCTCGAGAAAACATAACACCCGCGAAGGAGCCAAGCCATGAGCGCAACGACGCTGAGCAAGCCCAAGATCTGGGTTCCGGGCGACTGGAATGCGCTGTTCGGCTTCGGCACCAACATCCTGGTCAACGTGCTGGTGCTGACGGGATTGCTGCGCTTCGTGCTGAAGATGCCGGACGCACTGGTGTTCGGCCGCATCCTGCCCGCGCTCGGCCTGATGCTGTGCCTGAGCACCTGCTATTACGCATTCCTGGCATACCGCCTGGCCAAGCAGACCGGCCGCACCGATGTCTGCGCCCTGCCCTCCGGCATCAGCGTGCCGCACATGTTCGTCGTCACCTTCGTGGTGATGCTGCCGATCCTGATCAGGACGCACGATCCGGTCGAGGCCTGGGAAGCCGGCCTGACCTGGGTGTTCGTGCAGAGCTTCGTGCTGATGGCGGGCGGCTTCATCGGCCCCTATGTGCGCAGGATCACCCCGCGCGCCGCATTGCTGGGATCGTTGGCCGGCATCTCGATCACCTTCATCTCGATGAGCCCGGCGGCACAGGTATTCTCGACGCCGGTGATCGGGGTGGTGTGTTTCGCGGTCATCCTGGCGAGCTGGTTCGGTGGGGTGAAGTATTTCGGCGGCGTGCCGGGCGGCCTGGTGGCGATTGCCGTCGGGACCATCATCGCCTGGGGATCGAACCTGTTCGGCCTCGACTACGGCGGCCTCACGGTCGCCAAGATGTTGGGCTCAGTCTCGAATTTCGGTTTTTCTTTTCCGATTCCCGCGCTCGCTCATGTGTTCAACGGGTTCAAATATTTCTGGATCATCCTGGTCACCGCCATCCCGTTTGGCATCTACGACCTCATCGAGGCGCTCGACAACGTCGAAAGCGCTGCCGCGGCGGGCGACTCGTTCCCGACCACGCGTGTCCTGACGGCCGACGGCGTGATCAGCCTGATCGGCTGCTGCCTCGGCAATCCGTTCATCAATGCGGTCTATATCGGCCATCCCGGCTGGAAAGCGATGGGCGGGCGGATGGGCTATTCCATGGTGACCGGCATCGTCGTGCTGGTGCTGACCTGGTTCGGCATCATCTCGGTGCTGATGGCGGTGATCCCCGTCGTCGCGATCCTGCCGATCCTGCTCTACATCGGCATGCTGATCGGTTCGCAGGCGTTCCAGGAATCGCCGCACCGTCATGCACCGGCGATCGTGCTGGCACTGCTGCCGCAGTTGGCGGCCTGGGGCAAGACGCAGATCGACAACGCCTTGGGCGCCGCCGGTACCAATGCGGCGGCGATCGGCGATGCGAAGCTGGCGCAAGTTGGGGTGTTGTACAAGGGCCTGGAAACGTTGGGCGGCGGCGCAACCCTGGCCGGCATCATCCTTGGCGCGATCACGGTCTTCATCATCGACCGCGAGTTCGAAAAAGCGTCCGCCTTCGCGCTGGCCGGCACGATCCTCACGTTCTTCGGCTTCATCCACGGCGAGGCAATCGGGATCGGCAGTTCGCTACCCGTCGCGGCATCGTATCTCGGTGTCGCCGGCATTCTGTTCGTGCTGGCAAAATATGCGGAATTCCACCCGATTGCCGCGCCGGTGCACGCGGCGCAGGAAGCAGACTGAATGCGCGCGCTACTGGGGGCAATGAGCCAATGCCGACCATCGATGCTGAACCCTATCCCTGGCCCTTTGACGCTTCGCTGGCGCCGCACAACACGACACTGATCGTCATCGATATGCAGACGGATTTCTGCGGTATCGGCGGTTATGTAGACAAGATGGGCTACGACCTATCGCTGACTCGTGCCCCGATTGGCCCGATTGCGCGCGTGCTGGCCGCCATGCGCAAGCATGGCTACCACATCATCCATACCCGCGAGGGCCATCGTCCCGATCTGTCCGACCTGCCGGAGAACAAGCGTTGGCGATCACGCCGCATCGGCGCCGGCATCGGCGATGATGGTCCCTGTGGCCGCATCCTTGTGCGCGGCGCGCCGGGCTGGGAGATCATCCCCGAATTGACGCCGCATCCCGGCGAGATCGTCATCGACAAACCGGGTAAAGGCAGCTTCTGCGCGACCGACCTCGAACTGATCCTGCGCACGCGCGGCATCGTCAACATCGTGCTGACTGGCATAACCACGGATGTCTGCGTTCATACTACCATGCGCGAAGCTAATGATCGCGGCTTCGAATGCGTATTGCTGGAGGACTGCTGCGGTGCGACAGATGCCGGCAACCACGCCGCTGCAGTGAAGATGGTCAAGATGCAGGGCGGCGTGTTTGGCGCAATAAGCGATAGCGCGAAATTCCTTGCGGGTTTGTCGTGAACGGCAGGAAATCGCGCCACGGTTCAGCCGGCAACTGGCCCTGATGGCGCAGCGTGCGCCGTTGCGCCTGAGGCCAACGATGAAAGCGATACGTTGAAGAAGGCTGCGCCGACGCCGGGGTTCATCGGTGCGAAACGTTTCGATAAAAGCTTCGATCCGCCCACAACGGTCGGCCACCGCTACGCCCGAGCCTGACAGCGAAGCGGCGGTGGTCGTCGTGCGGCCGTCGCGGTTCGGCTATCGTCTACCGTGAAATCGTCCTATACGCCGCGAGGATCTTCCATCTATCCACCGCTGCGCTATCCGGAACCGAGGAGTCACGCGCCATGACCCTGCTGTCCCTGCGTCAACGTCCTGCCTGGACATCGATTCAGCGCCATTACGACCAGATCAAGTCCCTTCATCTGCGGGATCTGTTCTCGCAGGATCCGCGGCGCGGCGAGCGGCTGACAGCGGAGGCCGCCGGAATCTACCTGGACTTTTCCAAGAACAGATGTACCGAGGAGACGATGGGGCTGCTGCTGCAGCTCGCTGAGGAGTCCGGGCTGCGCGCGCACATCGACGCGATGTTCGGCGGCGAGACCATCAATGTGACAGAGCATCGTGCGGTATTGCACGTCGCGCTGCGAGCGCCGCGCGATGCCGTGATAATGCAGGACGGCCGCAACGTGGTGACAGACGTGCACGCCGTGCTGGACCGCATGGCGGACTTCGCCACGCGCGTGCGTGATGGATCGTGGCTGGGGGAAACCGGCAAGCGTATCTGCAACGTGATCAACATCGGCATCGGCGGATCGGATCTGGGGCCGGTGATGGCGTACGAGGCGCTGCGACACTACAGCGACCGCAGCATGACATTCCGATTCGTCTCGAACGTCGATGGCACGGATTTCGCTGAAGCAGTGCACGATCTCGATCCGGCCGAGACGTTGTTCATAATTTCTTCGAAAACGTTCACCACACTGGAAACCATGACCAACGCGCACAGCGCGCGCGATTGGCTGTTGGCCGGCCTGCATGGCAAGGAAAGCGCGATCGCTCGCCACTTCGTCGCGGTCTCCACCAACGCCGCCGAGGTAACGAAATTCGGCATCGACACGGCCAACATGTTCGGCTTCTGGGACTGGGTCGGCGGGCGCTATTCCATGGAATCGGCGATCGGTCTGTCCACCATGATCGCCATCGGACCCGGCAATTTCCGCGACATGCTCTCCGGCTCGCACGCCGTGGACGAGCATTTCCGCACTGCGCCGTTTGCCCGCAACCTGCCGGTGCTGATGGGTATGCTCTCTGTCTGGTACAACGATTTCTTCGGCGCCGAGACGGTGGCGGTGCTGCCGTACGAGCAATACCTCAAGCGCTTCCCCGCGTATCTCCAGCAGCTCACCATGGAAAGCAACGGCAAGCATGTCATGCTGGACGGCAAGCCGGTGCAGGCCAACACCGGGCCGATCTACTGGGGAGAACCCGGGACCAACGGCCAGCACTCCTTCTATCAGCTCATTCACCAAGGCACGCGGCTGATTCCCTGCGACTTCATCGGATTTGGTCAAACGCTGAATCCGCTGGGCGCGCACCATGACATGCTGCTGGCCAATGTCTTCGCGCAAGGTGAGGCGCTGGCTTTTGGCAAGACAGAAAAGGAAGTGCGCGCAGAGGGAACGCCAGACTGGCTGATCCCACACCGGCTGTTTGAAGGCAATCGCCCGTCCAACACACTGTTGCTGGATCGGCTGACCCCTGCCGCGCTTGGCAAGCTGGTGGCGCTGTATGAGCATAGCGTGTTCGTGCAGGGCACGATCTGGCAGATCAATTCATTCGACCAATGGGGTGTCGAGCTCGGCAAGCAACTTGCCCAGCGCATTATCCCGGAGCTGACCAGCGTCGCCGAGCCCGGATTGGAACATGATAGCTCCACCAATGCGCTGATCCGGTACTATCGCACGTTGAAGCGCGCGGGCTGAGTGACAGCCAAGGGTGTGCGAAACTAAAAAGTAAGAATTGAACCGCAGATGAACGCCGATAAACGCAGATGGATTCTCCTTCACGCTCTCATCTGCGTTCATCTGTGGTTGCGAATTCGAACGCCCACCGGCGTACCGTAACCCCGCTAGCGAAATTACGTTGCGATCCCGGGTCCTATCCCGGCGGCGCCACCGACAGCCTACCCGCAACACCGTGCTTTTCGATCAGCCGTGCGACGAGGCCGGAACGCTTCGCGTCCTCCACGAACTCCCGCAGGAAAGCAGCCCCTGCGGCATTTCTGCGCTGCGTACCGATCGCCTGTTGCACCGCAGTGAACTGGCCATCGAGAATCCGTGCCCCCGGAACTTTCTGCACATCCCCCAGCAGCCCAGGCCGCAAGCCCGCCATCGCCTCCAGCTTGTCGCGCAGGAACAAGTCCAGTGCAGAATTCTGCGGATCGGAACGCACCAGCGTTGCCTGCTTGATATTGCGTTCCAGCCAAAGATCGTAGGCACTGCGCGCAGTCACGGCGATGCGAATACCCGGGCGGTCCACTTCGGCGATCGACTGCAAGGCCGAGCTCGCGGGCACCAGATAGGTGGCCTCGATCTCCACATACGCCGGGGTGAAGGCGATCTTCTCCGCCCGAGCCGGTTCGGCGCCGATCAGCCCGATATCCCACGCATCTGTTCCTGCCGCATCGGCGAGTTCGCCCGGCTTCGGATATGGCACGTACTTCACCGGCACGCCCAGGCGCTCGGCGATGGCGGCGGCCATATCGGGGGAAACGCCGGCGGGATCACCCGATGGTGAGCGCCCCGTCACCAGCAGGAAGTTGCTCATATTGATGGCGGCACGCAGCACGCCGTGCGGCGCAAGTTCAGAAACGACCGATGACGACATAGGCGAGATCCTCCCCTTCACGGTATGGTGCACTTTAGTGGCGGACGGTCAGCCGGCAAGACGCTGCCTGGCGCGGCATTGAAAGGCACCTGCGTACACCAACCCGTGTGCGCGCGACGCAAGCGAACCGCAAGCACGCACTATTCGAGCAAGCTCACGATAAATCGATTACCAAACGGCCCATTTTGGCCATGATTCACATTGAATGTCAGGGTCACGTAAGCGCAATCATCTGGCAGAAGTTCGATCCGAAAGGGGGAGTACCATCATGGCGGCACAGCGTCCCATCCTGATCGTCGAAGACGACCAGGCCTTGTGCGAGATCCTGGCCGAGCACTTGACCGACGGCCATGGCTTCGTCGTCACGTCAGCAGGAACATTGGAGGAGGCCGACAAGGCCATCAACGCCAGTGATTCCCGCTTCGACGCGATCATCCTGGACATCGGCCTGCCGGATGGCGACGGGCGCGACTATTGCGTCCGGCTGCGGCGGCAGGGACACAAGATGCCTGTCATCATGCTGACAGGCTCGGACGCCGAGGCGGATGTCGTGCGTGGGTTGGATTCCGGCGCCAACGACTACATCGCCAAGCCGTTCCGCGCCAACGAATTGCTGGCGCGCCTGCGGACGCAACTGCGCTCCTTCGATGGCAGCGAGGAGGCCGTGTTCTCGGTCGGGCCGTATACTTTCCGTCCGGCCAAGAAGCTCCTGCAAGATCCTGCGAAGAACCGCCGCATTCGTCTGACCGACAAGGAATCGGCGATTCTGAAATTCCTGTACCGCTCCGACGCGCGGCCGGTAGGACGCGAGATCCTGCTGCATGAGGTCTGGGGTTATAACCCCGCGGTCACCACGCATACTCTTGAAACCCATATCTATCGCCTGCGCCAGAAGCTTGAGAGCAATCCGGCGAACCCGGCACTGCTGGTGACCGAGCAAGGCGGCTATCGGCTGAACCTGAGCATGGCCACAGCCGAGGCTGCGTAGGCTCCGATAGGACAGGCTGAACTCCCCTCCCGGCCGGGAGGGGAGCAACGGGGTCGCAGCATCACGGGGTCGCACTTGTGTTTCCCTTGCGCGCGGCTTTCTTTGCTGCATGATCATCGGCACCGCGGGCCACATCGATCATGGCAAGACCGCGCTGGTGAAGGCGCTCACCGGCATCGACGCCGATCGCCTGGCGGAAGAAAAACGCCGCGGCATCACCATCGATCTTGGCTTCGCTTATACGGATACCAGCCGGGGCACGTTCGGCTTCGTCGATGTGCCGGGTCATGAGCGGTTCGTGCACACCATGCTTGCCGGCGCCACCGGCATCGACGCGGCGTTGCTGGTGGTGGCGCTGAATGACGGCGTCATGCCGCAGACGCGCGAGCATGCGGCGATTCTGGACTTGCTCGGGATCGATCGCGGGATCGTCGCGCTGACCAAGGCGGACATCGCCGGTGACAACCTATCGATGGTCGAAGCCGAGGTGCGCACGCTGCTGGCCGCGACCGCGCTGCATGACGCCGCCATCCTGCCGGTAAGCGCCGTCAGCGGCGAGGGCATCGCGGCACTGGTCGCCGCCCTGGATACGCTGGGGCCAAAGCAGCGCGACGCCAGCGGGCATCCTCGGCTGGCCGTGGACCGCGCCTTCACGCTCGCCGGTGCCGGCCTGATCGTTACGGGCACGCTGGTGGCAGGGCGCATGGCGTTGGACGACCGGCTGATGCTGTCGCCACCTGGGTTAGAACTGCGCGTGCGCGGCCTGCACGCGCAGAACCGTGCCGCAACAGTCGCGGAGGCGGGCCAGCGCGTGGCGCTGAACATCGCCGGGCCACGGCTTTCCAAGGATGCGGTGACGCGTGGCGACTGGGTGCTGCATCCGGATATCCACACGCCGACAGCCTCGCTGGACGCCCGGTTGCGCGTGCTGGGGGACGAGCCGGCGGCGTTGCGCGCCGACACGCCGGTGCACCTGCATCTGGGTGCGGCGCACGTCATGGCGCGGGTGCACCCACTGGACCGCGACCGCGTCCCGCCCGGCGAGGATGCCTTCGTCCGGCTGGCGCTTGATCGGCCGATCGGAGCGCTGGCGGGAGACCGGCTGGTGCTGCGCGATGCCGGTGCCACACGGACCATCGGCGGTGGTAGCGTCATCGATCCTTTTCCGCCGACCCGCGGGCGCCGCACACCAGCGCGTCTCGCGCAGCTCTTGGCGTTGCAGCCCGCGGCGGCAGATAACGCGTTGCGGCAGTTGCTTGCATTGCCGCCAGGCTGGACCGACCGGGCGCGTTTCCTGTGCGCGCGGAACCTGCCCGCGAACGCCGCTGAACCCGTGCTGGCGGCAGCCCCCGCTGTGACCGTGGCGGACCTGCTGATGGCACCGGCCACGCGCGATGCGTTGCACCAGGAGCTGTTGCAGACGCTGGCGGCTTGGCATGCCGGTGCGCCGGATCAGCCGGGATTGCAGCCGGAACGGTTGCGGCAGCAACTGACTCTGCGGCCCCCGGTGTCCGCGTTCCGCGCCATACTCGACGGGCTGCTGCGGCGCGGGACGGTGCGGCAGGACGGGCCGTGGCTGCGGCTCAGTACGCACCAGATCCGGTTGTCAGCGGCAGACGAGAGGCTGTGGCCCAGCATCCGCGTGCAGCTTGCCGCCGAACGCTTCCGGCCGCCGCGCGCGCGGGACCTCGCGAAGACGTTGGCCCTGCCGGAACCCGTCATGCGCGCCGTCCTGAAGCGGCTGCAACGCGTGGGGCATTTGCTGGAGCTGGCGCCTGATCATTTCTTCTTGCGCGAGACCGTCGCGGAAATGGCGTCGATCGCCGCGGAGGCGGCCCGCGCCGATCCGTCAGGCGAACTCACGGCCGCCACGTTCCGGGATCGGCTGGACAATGGCCGCAAAGTGGCGATCCAAATCCTGGAATTTTTCGATCGAGTCGGGGTAACGGCGCGTTCCGGCGATACGCGCCGCGTTCGCGAGGATCGGCTGGGCATGTTTGGGCCGGTCGACGCGCATACAGACGCCAGTGCGTGAGCAAGCTGGCGTTTGCTCTTTCCGCGCAACGGAAACGTCCGAAAATGTTGTTGAACGTGCAACGCCGTTCTTCAGGTTGTGGCCAAAAGCACACGTCCCGGCACGGCACCGTCGATTCTGGCTTTTTTGCGGCGCGTTGCCGATTTTATAGTTGCGGTAGCCGGGTCGGCGCAGCAAATTATCGCGTGCACGCGCTTCACGACTCGGCGAGGGCAGAGGGCAGGTGAAGCGATCGCGTTGGCGGGGCGGAATGGTTGCCGTCACGCGTGACCGATGCATCTCGTTATGGAAGTGGATATGTCGATGCCGCAGAGTGGCTCGTTCTCGGTTGAGGAACACGTGCATGGCGACACTGTCTGGGTGGCGATTCGCGCCCGCGGTGCCGATTGGTCCTGGCTGACGCCGCAGGAAGCGGCGCGCCTGGGGCGTGAATGGGTGGAAAAATACGGCGCGGCCGAGCATCATCGTCCCGTTCCGCATTTGCTCGCCGCAGAATAGCGCGGGATGAGCTCCTCTCCCACGCTGCGCGTGGGAGAGGTGAGGGTGGTCGGGTGGTACACACCACCCTTCGGCGCCAAAATCAGATCGGGAACTTGCACTTGTCGTTTAGCGGATGCAGCACCGCGCTGGGCGGCGAGGTGTGCAGCAGCTTGTAATAATCCCACGGGTATTTGCTTTCCGACGCCGTCTTCACTTCAAACAGGTACGCCGAAAATACACCGCGCCCATCGGCACGAATGCTGCCCTTACCGAACGCGTCGTCATCGGTGGGAATCGACTTCATCCTGGCTACGGTCGTACGGCCGCTCTTCATCGCATCGGCCGGCCCCATCGCCGCGACGGTCTTCAGGTAGTGCAGCGTTGCCGCATAGGCGCTGGCATGCGCCTGATTCGGATAGTTGTTAGGGGTGCGTGGCAGCACACGCTTGGTAAAGGCGCGCGTGCGCGGATTCAGGTCCCAGTAGAACGTTTCGGTGGTAACCAGACCAGCGGCCAGATCAAGCCCCACCGCATGCACGTCGGTGATGAACAACAGTAGCGGCACGATCTTCATCTGCTTGTCGAGGCCGAACTCGTGCGCCTGCTTCACGCAGTTCTGCGTGTCCAATCCTGCGTTCGCCAACCCGAGCGTCTTGGCGCCGCTCGCCATAGCCTGGGTGAGATAGGATGAGAAGTCGGTGGTATCCGGGAACGGATAGCGCACCGCACCCTTCACCTCGCCGCCGGCCTTTTTCACCAGCGCCATGTTCTGCGCTTCGAGGATATGGCCGAACACATAGTCCGCGGTGATGAAGAACCAGGACTTGTTCCCAGCCCGCACCATCGCGCCGCCGGTCGACGCGGCGTTTTCATACGTATCGAAGCTCCACACGATGGTGTTGGGGCTGCACTGCCCGTCGGTCAGGTCGGTCGTGGTGGCCGACGCGTTGAGCATGATCTTGTCTTTTTCCCGCGCCACCTGTGCTACCGCCAGTGCGACGGACGACGTGGGCACATCGATCGCTGCCAGCACGCCTTCGTCGTACCACTGACGGGCGATGGAAGCGGCGACGTCCGGCTTGTTCTGATGGTCTGCCTCGCGGAGGTCGACTTCGAAGCCATGCCCCGACGGATTGAACTCCTCTATCGCCTGCTTGGTACAGGCAACGGTGGTGGGGCCGGTGTTATCGCGGTAAGTGCCGCTGAGGTCGGTCAGCACACCGAGCTTGATAACGGGTTTAGACTGGGCGCGGGCGCGGATGACCGGTACGGCGGTCGACGCGGCGGCACCGCCGAGCATCTGACGGCGAGACAAATCCATGGACTTAACCTCCGGAACGTGAGCGCGTTTATTACGCATCGCCGATTTTGGCGTACATCACGTCGCCGGTCTACGGACTTGCCAAAATGCAGATTTTCCCGGGTTCTGCCGCGAATACGGCGGCACGGGCGCGCGCGGCGTCAGACGGGGTACGTCATCCCCTGCTTCGGCCGAGACCAGCCGGCTGTCCTGCGCTGCCGGGCGAAGCACTTCGTCTCCTCCCGGCTTAGCGCTGCTTCTCAGCCGGCCACCGGCTGCTGGCGGGAAGCGACCGGACGACCATTCTGGATGTCCACCCTGATGGCGAAATCATAACGGTCAATATCAAGGGCAATATCGAGATCCTCGCGATGCAACCAGGGGCGTTTGGGATCGCCGAAGCGCGGTGCTTCGCCGCCGGCGAGGATCAGGCGTCGTATCGATTCCAAATCGCCGGGACGCCCCTGCAACACATTGCGTATATGCATTGCGCACAGCTCGTCTTCGTCGGTTCTTGAGTCAGCGTCCTTGCCCATCGCCACCAAGGAGATCCGCTGCGACGATGCCGCCCGCAGGGCGCAAGCCGTCGCCGTTGCAGTCACCAACGAGGCGGCATAACGTTGCGAAGCAAGAGCAGTGGCGACCATGCCCTGTGTCCCGGCACTGCTGCGCTGGATGACGGTCTTGCCGTGCAAATCGGCACGCGATAGCTCGTACGGAGAATTGCCGAAGTCGAAGCCCGGTGGAGGGCGGCCGTCTACTTCTCCCATGCAAATGTCGCCCACGCCGCGGTCGCGCAGCGACAGAGCTTCGTCAGCTCCCGTAACCATGATGATGCGCTCCGCACCGTTCGCCAAGGCGACGGCCGCGGTCGTGAATGCACGCAGCACGTCGATAACCGCAACGGCGCCGGTAGCACGTCGGGCGCCTTCCAGCAGACTGTCGAGTACGATGTCCATCGTCATGCGATCTCGAATGAAGGATGCCGCTCGCGGTCGTGGCTGCTTTGCTTCAGCCGAACTTGCCGGAGCGCGGGAAGCCGTTCGGCGGCAGGCGCCCGGCCTGCGCGCGCGCTCCGAGCCAGTCGCGCAGATTGAATTCGGTGCGGACCTTATCGCCAAGTTTCCAGCTCAGGCCTTCGGACAGGCGGAACACTTTCGCGTCCGCCAGGCCGCCTTCGGTGTAGCGTTGCAGGATCACGCCCGCCCCGCGCGCCATCTCCGGTATCTGGTCCAGCGGGAACACCAGCAGTTTGCGGTTGCTGCCGATCACTGCGAGGTGGTCGCCGTCGGCCAGCACGCAAATTGTCGCTTCCTCGCCAGGTTTCACATTTAGAATTTGTTTGCCGGTGCGCTTTTCTGCCCCCAGCTCGACGCCCGCGACGATGAAGCCGCGCCCCGAACTGGACGCGACCAGGTATTTTCCGCCCTCGGTCGCCACGAACAATGCCACGACGTCATCTTCGTTGGTGAGCTCGGCAAGCAAGCGCACAGGCTGGCCGTCGCCGCGTCCGCGCGGCAGGTCGGCGGCCTTGAGCGTGTAGGCGCGGCCGTTGGTCGCGAACAATGTCAGGCGATCAGTGGTGAAGCAGGGTAGCAAGCGCTTCAGCCGGTCGCCTTCCTTGAAGCGCAGCTCGTCCGGATCGGCAACGACGCCGCGTACCGCCCGGATCCATCCCTTTTCTGAGAGGATGACAGTGATGGCTTCGCGTTCCACCAATGCCTCGCTGGCCACCTCCACCGCGACCGGTGCGGCGCCCAGTTCAGTGCGGCGATCACCCAGCGGCCCCGAACCGAATTTCTCCCGCGTCGCTTCCAGTTCCTCGACAATGCAGTTCCAGCGCAGCGATTCGTCCTTCAGCAACGCGGCAATCTCCTTGCGTTCCTTCGTCAGAGTGCGGTGTTCTTTCTTGATCTCCATTTCCTCGAGCCGCCGCAATGCCCGCAATCGCATGTTCAGGATTGCGTCAGCCTGGGTATCCGTCAGCTTGAAACGTGCCATCAGCGCGGGCTTCGGCTCGTCCTCGCTGCGAATGATCCGGATGACCTCGTCGAGATTCAGATAAACCAGCAGGTAGCCGTCCAGCACCTCGATGCGATGGTCGATCGCGGCGAGTCGGTGTGTGCTGCGGCGGACCAGCACCTCGTGCCGATGATCCAGCCAGGCGCGCAGCACCTCCGGCAGCGACATCACACGCGGTGTGCGTGTTTTGTCCAGCACGTTCATGTTGAGCGGGAAGCGGGTTTCCAACTGCGTGGCTCGGAAAACTGTTTCCATCAGCACTTCCGGCTCTACGCCGCGGTTGCGCGGTTCCAGTACCACGCGGATCGTATCGGCGCTTTCATCGCGCGCGTCAGCGAGCAGGGGCAGCTTCTTTTCTTCCAGAAGCTGGGCGAAGTGTTCAATCAGTTTGGACTTTTGCACCTGATATGGAATTTCGGTTACGACGATCTGCCAGGTGCCGTGCTTGCCGCGTTCCACCTCCCATTTTGCGCGCAGCCGGAAGCCGCCGCGGCCGGTCTCGTAGGCGGTGAGGATGGCGGCTGGATCCTCGGCCAGCACGCCGCCGGTGGGAAAATCCGGGCCCGGCATCAGGCGCAGCAAATCGGCGGTGGTAGCTTTCGGATGCCGTACCAGGTGGGTCGCCGCGGCGCAGATCTCGCCGGCATTGTGCGGCGGAATCGAAGTTGCCATGCCCACCGCGATACCCGCCGCACCATTGGCCAGCAGATTGGGAAATGCCCCCGGCAGCACGATGGGTTCGGACTCTTCACCGTCATAGGTAGGGCGAAAATCGACCGCATCCTCATCGATGCCGGCGAGCATTGCCTTGGCAACATCGGTCATGCGCGCTTCGGTGTAACGCATGGCGGCGGGGTTATCGCCGTCCACGTTGCCAAAATTGCCCTGGCCTTCGATCAGGGGATAGCGCGAGGCGAATTCCTGCGCCAACCGCACGAGCGCGTCGTAAATCGCGAGATCGCCATGCGGATGGAACTTGCCCATCACATCGCCGACAACGCGCGCGCATTTCTTGAAACCGGTGCCGGGATCGAGACGCAGAAGCTGCATCGCGTAGATCAACCGTCGGTGTACAGGCTTCAGCCCGTCGCGCACATCCGGCAGCGAACGCGCCATGATGGTGGACAGCGCATAGGCCAGATAGCGTTCGGACAACGCATCCTTCAGATGCGCGTCCTCGATGTGGCCGATGGTGTCATCCGGCATTCCTGCCCTCCGTCGTCTCCGATTCGGCCGCCAGCGCGGCGACCCTGTCGTATAGCATCTGCCGCGCCTGCGGCAGCGGGCGGTGGTGTGCGCCGAATGCATCGCGCGCAAGGAATTGCCCGGTCAGGGCCAGGCCATCGCGCCAGTCGGCGGGCGTAGCGGGGGCAGCGCCGAGCAAGAAGGGAGGCAAGCGCAGCAGGCGTTCTTTCCAAATGCCAGCGGCAGCTTCGGTGACGGCACGGCCGGTGCGCGGCGAGACGAAAGCTAGTCCGACTGTTTCGCCGGTAACGGCGCAGACGGTCAGATCCAGGCCATAGCCCAGGTCGGACAGCAGCATCAGCTCCCAATGCACCAGATCGCTCAGCATGTCCGCGCCGCGCGGCAGAGTCGCCACCAGCCGCACCAGCCGATGGAACACGCGCGGGTGTTGCTCTCGTTCGGGTAGCGCACCCTCCGCCACGGCGCAGGCTGAGGACAGCATCGCTAACGCCAGGCCGTCGTCGATCACGGCAGCGGCGCCCGCATGGATCATCTCGGCGCTGAAACTGCCAAGCTGGTCGGCAAGCCGCGCGACCCACCGCACCTGCGCGAGATTTCCGGGCTGCCACAACGCCGCCTGCGTGCGCGACGCACCACCACGGGCGAGACCGCGATGCAGCCCATGCTCTTCCGTCATCACGGCGACGATGGCGTCGCCCTCGCCGTAGGGCCGCGCATCCAGCACGATAGCGGGCGCTTCCCAGTCCATGAATGCTCAGTCCGTTCGATGCCGTGTGGTCAGAGCCGGTGGAAGCTATGCGCCATCACGTCGGGATTGGCCCCTATGGCGCCGGGCAATGTTGTAAAGCCGGCCAGCAAGCCTGCGCTCGATACGTCCGAACGAGGCAGTTGTCTCCCGGGCAATCTGCTCCAGCACGACGACGCAGCTTTCCATATCGGCAGGATAGCGGCCGGGAGTGGCGCATTCAACAGGCAGATCGGGCATGCCGCGGCTCCATCAGGTATGTGCGCCAACATGCCTGGAAATGATGAACAAATTGCCAAACCCACGTTCGCACCGCACACTCCCTCCCGTCATACAGCCGAGCAGAGAGAAGTTCCAATGACCGACCGGATCGGGTTCCATATCACCGATCGCCGCCCCCTCGCGGATGGCGCATCCTTTGGCGATACGGGCCCCTATGAACGCCTTCGCGGCCGGGTTCATCTGGCGCTCGATCCACCCGCACTGGCGCAGCGCGACGTGGTCGATCTCGACAAGGCGACGCGCGACACCGATGGATTCGTGCATTGCGAAGCCGATTGCATGATCCTCAAGCCGGTGGATCTCGCGCGCGGCAACAGGCGTCTGTTCTTTGACTACGGCAATCGCGGCCACAAACGCGCCCTGCAGTTTTTCAATGACGCGCAGCATAGCAACGATCCGCTCACCGCGGCGCACGCCGGCAATGGCTTCATGATGCGCCGCGGCTTTTCCATCGTGTGGGTCGCGTGGGAAGGCGACCTGCTGCCAGGCGGCGGCCGCATGCTGTTTGATGTGCCTGTGGCGCGCAACGACGATGGTTCATCCATCACCGGCACAGTGCGAGTCGAATATATTGCGGATGCACCTGGCATCACCTGCTTCCCGCTCAGCGGGCGGATCGCCGCGCACAGCTATCCCACGGTGTCACGCGACACCACCCGCGCGAAACTGACGCGTCGCCGATATCCCTACGACACGCCGGAAATCATCCAGCCCGATCAGTGGCAGTTCGCCGCAGCAGAATTTGGTCTGGGCGGCGAGACCGGCACCCCGGAGCAAGCGGTGGTGCCGTCGGATCGCCATATCTATCTGCCGTCAGGTTTCCAGCCTGGCTGGATCTACGAATTGCTCTATACCGCACGGGACCCGAAAGTGATGGGCCTGGGCCACGTCATCGTGCGCGACTCCATCAGCTTCCTGAAATATGACCGCAGCGACATCAACCCATTGTGCGGGATAGAAAAAGCCTACGCCTGGGGCCGATCGCAGACCGGCCGATGCCTACGCGATTTCGTCTATCGCGGTTTCAACGCCGACGCGCAAGGACGCCGTGTGTTCGACGGCGTGATGCCACACGTTGCCGGCGCCGGACGCAAATGGCTGAACCACCGTTTCGCCAGCCCCATCGTCTCCGGCGGGCAGCAATATGAGGACCATTTCAACATCGCGGACAGTTTCCCGTTCTCCTACGCCTCGTCGCGCGACCATCTCACTGGGCGCGAGGATGCGATCCTCCGGCGCCCGGCTACCGATCCGCTGGTGATCCACACGCAAACCGCAACCGAATATTGGGCGCGCCGGGGCTCATTGGTACACACCGATACCCAGGGCAACGACCTGCCGCAGCCCAGTACCGTTCGCGTCTACCTCTGGGCCAGCTCGCAGCATTTCGCCGATCCGCAATCCAAGGTGCCGGTGCGCGGCATCGGCCAGAACCTGCCCAACGTTGTCGCAACGTCCATGCTGTTTCGCGCGATGCTCGATGCGATGGACCGTTGGGCGACCGATGGCACGCCTCCACCGGCCAGCCGCATCCCGACGCGCGCCGACGGCACGCTGGTGGAGATCGCCGAATGGCGCAACAGCTTCCCGGCAATTCCGGGCGTCGCCACGCCGCGTACTCCCAATCCGCTGCCATTGCTCGATTTCGGGCCGGATGCAGAACGGGGTATCCTGCGCGAGCCGCCGGTGCTGGTGCCGGGCGGCAATACCCCGGGTGCACCGGGAAAGACCTACACCGTGCTGGTGCCGCTTGTCGACAGCGACGGGAACGACATGGCCGGCGTGCGCGTGCCGATGGTGGCGGCACCGCTTGGTACTTACACGGGATGGAATCCGCGGGCGCGCGGTTTTGGCCACGGCATGCAGCTTCGTTTTGAAGGAAGCTACATTCCGTTTCCGGAGGATCCGGCGGAAAGGGGGGCGACTGGCGACCCGCGGCCTTCCGTCCTTGAACGCTACGGCGACCAACAGGCCTATGTTGCCGCCATTGCGGGGGCGGCACGGGAGCTCGCAATGCAAGGCCTGATGCTGCAGGAGGACGTGGAACGATGCATCACGGCCGCCGGCGATTGGGGGCGGCCCCGGCATGTCCTGGCACTCGATAGCGCGTCATAAAATGCGTAATATCAGAATTTCGCATGGTTCGCCATCACAACAGCAGCAAGACAAATTCCCTGGCGGAATGTGGAGCTGCCACAATCCGGATCAACCGTGGCTCTCTTTGATCGTGAACCCAGTGGAGGACTCCCGCAGGGTGCACTACCCGCGAGACGCATTCGGCGCATATTTCTGAGACACCTCACTCACGCGGCAGAGCACTGCAGCCTCGTGACGACTAACCAGACGCTCTGCCGCGGTCTTCCAACTGGCTTTGTCACTGGAACTTTCACTACTCAACTTATTATATGTCGCATTTCGTCTGCTTTCCAGTGCGCGACACTATGCGGTGCGGTCGCTGTGTTTGGCAGGCGGTTGGCAATGGATCAGCATCAGGCTCTGGTCATTGTAGATCAGCAAATAGTCCGTACCAAGATCGGCCACGACTTGACTTCCAGCCGCGCCGGCTGGTCGCCTGGCGTCGGGTTGCGCACATGGCTATCACGCCTGCGGTTGCTGCGACGGGGGCTGAACCAGCGTGGTCTGGCCGCCGCCAGATTTCCGTCGGACATCTGCGCGGAATGGGACGCTGGCTCCCGGAGTAGGACTCGAACCTACGACCCAGCGGTTAACAGCCGCTTGCTCTACCGACTGAGCTATCCGGGATCAGCGGCAGGTCCCTATAGCGAACGGCCCAGACTTGCGCAAACCTGGTTGATCCCGCCTGG